>NZ_JBANCG010000038.1:0-288 GCF_037026715.1 Breoghania sp. JC706 | reverse complement strand
AGCGAGATCGCCTCGCAGGCGGCGAGCCAGGCCGACAGCACCAACGTGCGCATCAAGGGTCTGTCCGACGCCGCATCGCGCATCGGCGAGGTGGTCGGTCTCATCCAGGCGATCGCGGAACAGACCAACCTGCTGGCGCTGAACGCCACCATCGAGGCGGCGCGTGCCGGCGAGGCGGGCCGCGGCTTTGCGGTCGTTGCGGCCGAGGTCAAGGAACTCGCCACCCAGACGTCGAAGGCAACCGAGGAGATCTCCTCGCAGATCTCGTCGATCCAGGGCGAAACGCAG
>NZ_JBANCG010000037.1:0-293 GCF_037026715.1 Breoghania sp. JC706 | reverse complement strand
CGGATCTTCAGATCCCCCTTTTTCGCGCCGGCACCATGCTGGTGAACGCGGACGCAGGAGCTGTCGATCATCACGATGTCGCCGTCGTAAGCCTTTGACACCGCGTCCAGAAGCTGGTCCCAGACGCCTGATGCGCGCCATCGGCAGAACCGGTTATAGAGCGTCGTGCGTGGGCCGTAGCGCTCTGGCACGTCGCGCCACGACGAGCCGGTGCGGAAACGCCAAAGGATCCCGTTGATGACACGTCGATCATCGACACGCTTCACGCCCCGGCTCTTGCGCGGCAGCAGCGG
>NZ_JBANCG010000036.1:0-304 GCF_037026715.1 Breoghania sp. JC706 | reverse complement strand
TAGGCAGCGGACTCATAACGATTTGATCCAGATGCGGATTGCGGCGAGTTTGACAGCTGCGAGGTAGTTGTCGGCGCGCCGATCATACCGGGTGGCGATACCTCGCATCTGCTTGAGGCGGTTGAAGAAGCGCTCGACCAGGTTGCGCTGGCGATAAACCCAGGGGCTGAAGGCGAATGTGCCTTTGCGGGTGATCCTTGGCGGGATGTTCGCCCAGCCACCGCGTGCGGCCACGAAAGCCCGGATGCCGTCGGTATCGTAGGCCTTGTCGGCCAGTACGGTTGCGCCCGGCGTCATCGTCTCT
>NZ_JBANCG010000035.1:0-323 GCF_037026715.1 Breoghania sp. JC706 | reverse complement strand
AACAACACCACAGACGATTCAAGCCGTCACGGCTTCTGAACTCCCGAGGATGCAACCATGATGAACTGGCACGGGCTGGATGTTTACCGGCGCTTCAAATGGACAACGAAGGTGTTGGTCAAGCGTGCCGGTGGATCTTCGAAGGCTGCCGAGATTATCGGCATGCGCAATCGCCAGAACGTCGAGCGCTGGTATCTGGACGACGGCGACAACGAAACCCGCTCGATCCCGCTCTTTGCGCTTCTCGATCTTGAGAGCGAGGCGGTGGAGAAGTGCGGCGCCCCGGTGCTTATCCCGGCTCTGGCCAAAGAGTTTGGCTATCG
>NZ_JBANCG010000034.1:0-343 GCF_037026715.1 Breoghania sp. JC706 | reverse complement strand
GGTAAAGCTCTCAGCGATCTCAACACAACAATCACTCCACTCAGAAAAATCTCCCGAGTGGAGCAAAGAGGCTCCTCTCGCTTAGGCGCGTCCGGAGCAAAGGCTTCACGGGGTAACCCCGAAGAGCCGGTCAGTTCAAAAGCGGTTGCCGCATCCCAAAAGGAGCAGCCCCGCGCCGCCCGAGCCGCGAGGACGGGCAGAGCGAATACCCGGGCTGATCTCAAGCCCAGCGTCCTGGACCCAATCCCCAGGACACACGAAATTACCGCGGGGTGGAGCAGCCCGGTAGCTCGTCAGGCTCATAACCTGAAGGTCGCAGGTTCAAATCCTGCCCCCGCAACCA
>NZ_JBANCG010000033.1:0-492 GCF_037026715.1 Breoghania sp. JC706 | reverse complement strand
TGGAGCGTTCGAGCTCGACGGGAAAAGCGGCGACCAATAGGCCCCCTGCCCGGCTTCGCTCAGCGCCTGCCACTCAGGGGTGAGCGTCACGATCCTGGTATCGGCCATTGGGAGTTGCCTTTTGATGCCGGTCAGCTGCCAGCACATCGCGCCGGCGCAATGCCGCGCCGACTGGGGGCAGCCGTTCAAAACCGGAAAGCTGAAGGGGAAGATATCTCAGGGCGCATTCCCCCTCGCGGCTGGCTCCGCATTCACTGCGTCAATCGGCTATCGCCTGCCAGCGCGACCGGGGCACGAACGGATCAGCCCTGCAAACCACGAGAACAAAATAGGAACATTTAAGGGTGACGTCAAGCACTTCGGCTTTCGGAGTTGCGGCTTTTGTTTTCCTAGTCGGGAGCGGCATATTTGGTTTCCGGCAAGCGATCATGACGACTGACGTGGGACGCCAAACCTTCGGCAGATATGTAAGCCACCCGTTGACACATGTCA
>NZ_JBANCG010000032.1:0-507 GCF_037026715.1 Breoghania sp. JC706 | reverse complement strand
GAGAGACCTCCATGCTTGAACCATTGGCGTGGTCAAGATACTCAAGCATGGAGGTTTTATGGATGTCGATCATCTATCACACAGCACGTGGGACTGCAAATACCACGTGGTATTCTCAAGTAAGTACCGAACGAAACGCCTTTATGGTGACCTGCGGCGAGAGTTGCGGGATCTGTTCGTGCGGTTGGCATTGCAGAAAGGCTGTCGGATCGAGGAGGGACACCTTATGCCCGATCACGTCCATATGTTGATCTCGATCCCGCCGAAATACTCTGTGGCCCATGTGGTCGGCTTCTTGAAGGGCAAGACGGCGCTGTATGTGGCCAACAAGTATGCCCGGAAACGGAAATACAAAGGCTACCACTTTTGGGCACGTGGATATTTCGTCTCGACCACTGGCTACAATGAGCAGGTCGTCAGACGATATATCCGTAACCAGGAAAAGGTCGACAAAGCCTCTGACTATGCCGACCTGTTCAATCGCAGCTACTAGGCGCTAACAAAACC
>NZ_JBANCG010000031.1:0-581 GCF_037026715.1 Breoghania sp. JC706 | reverse complement strand
ATTGGAGACGTCAACGTTCTGTTCGGCGTTCCATGCATCGTAGGCACCTTGCAGCCTGATCCAGAAGAGCGGTTCGTTGCCGAACAGCTTGCCGAGCCGGACGGCGACTTCGGGGCTTACCGGCTTGCGCTCAGACAAGATGTCATAGAGATGCTGCCGGGAAATCCCGAGCATGCGAGCCAGTTCCGCCTTGCTCCGCCCCGTGGCCGGGATCACATCTTCCCGCAGGATTTCACCCGGATGCGTCGGGCAACGATCAGGATTGCGAGCCATAGTGGCCTCCTAGTGATATTGTTCGAAGTCGAGGACATAAGCATCACCGTCTCTGAATTCGAAAGTGATGCACCAGGGTCCGTTCACATGGACGGTGTAGCGCGGTTGGGCGAAGCCCTGCAGGATATGGAAATCGAACCCCGGCAAGTTCATGTCTTCCGCCACCGATGCGGCATCCAGAGCATCCAAACGACGCAAGATGCGCTTATGCATCCTTGAATCGATACGCGATTTTCCAGTTTCCCATAATGCGCGAAGCTGCTTGTTTGCGAACGTCCTGATCATGAAGTGAAATGTAAGCGGATGGC
>NZ_JBANCG010000030.1:0-1433 GCF_037026715.1 Breoghania sp. JC706 | reverse complement strand
CGACATGTGTCAACGGGTGGCTTACATATCTGCCGAAGGTTTGGCGTCCCACGTCAGTCGTCATGATCGCTCGCCGGAAACCAAATATGCCGCTCCCGACTAGGAAAACAAAAGCCGCAACTCCGAAAGCCGAAGTGCTTGACGTCACCCTCAAAGGTTCCTAATTTGTTCTCGTGATTTGCAGGGCTGATCCGTTCGTGCCCCGGTCGCGCTGGCAGGCGATAGCCGTTTGACGCAGTGAATGCGGAGCCAGCCGCGAGGGGGAATGCGCCCTGAGACGGTCCCCAAGTTCATCCGTAATACCGCCCTTGCCCTCTCGGTGAGGGCTTTTTTGTTCCTCCCCATGCAACAGACAGATGATGACACAGCAGACGCTGCAGGGCGTCTCTATCCGTGCGCCTGCAAGGTCGAAGCGGACGTGGCCGTTGTCACCGACCGGCCATCCCGTCAACGGCTGTGGCTCAACGAGATGCGTTGCCTTTTGTGCGGCAAGACCTGGAAGCGGATTCAATGAGTGACGTGGAAGAGGGGGGACGGGACGACAAGGGACGCTTTCTGCCCGGCAACCGCTTCTGGGAGGTTCGTTCGTCCGCAGGCCCCAAACCGAAATTCACCGTCCCCGAGCAGCTTTGGAATTGCTGCTGCGAGTACTTCGCATGGGTGGAAGAGAACCCGCTGTTCGAAGACAAGCTCGTTGCGTTCCAGGGCAGCGCCACGCACGAGGCTGTCGCCCGGATGCGTGTGATGACGCTCGCCGGCCTCTGCATGTTCCTCGATATCGATACGACCACATGGCAGACGTGGCGCAAGGATCGGCCCGATTTATCCCGCGTCATCACGCGAGCCGAAGATGTGATCCGAACCCAGAAGTTCGAGGGCGCGGCTGTCGACCTTCTCAACGCGAATATCATCGCCCGAGATCTCGGCCTTGCCGACAGATCAGAACTGTCCGGCAAGAATGGCGGCCCGATACGGTCGTAACGAGAGGCTCGACGTTCGACAACGCGGCCAATCTGGCCCCGTCGTTCCTGAAAAAGATCCAGCAGAAATATGAAGGCACGCGCCTCGGCCGGCAGGAACTCAATGCCGAAATGCTGGACGATCTGCCGGGTGCGCTGTGGGCCCGAGACATGTTCGTCCGGCCTCCGGGGAGCGGCAAGACGGGCCGCGTCCACAACGCCCCCGAAATCCAGCGCATCGTCGTTGCTGTCGATCCCTCCGGGACGGGGGGACGTGAGGATGATGGCGACAGCATTGGGATTGTGGTCGCGGGCCTTGGGATTGATAGCCGGGGCTACGTGTTGGCGGACCGGACCTGCAAACTGAGTCCGGATGGATGGGGGCGGCGAAGCCGATCCGCTATTCGCGGAACGACACGAGAGAAACCCGGCGCCAGATCGTTGGACTGAACGCGGCGATCGAAAGCCTGTGCG
>NZ_JBANCG010000003.1:0-610555 GCF_037026715.1 Breoghania sp. JC706 | reverse complement strand
GCCGGCATAAACGGGGCCGGATAAACCCGGCCCCGTACCGCCGCCCACGACGATTACGGAAGCGGCGAGAAATCTGAAGGCAACGCGGCCTCGCAAACCTCACCGGCGAGCCGCGTTCGGCCAGGCTGCCTTTGCCGTGCGAGAGAGATTATGAAAATGGGCATTCACGCGCCACATCCCGTTGCTGGGACGCATCAGGCTGCTGACCATGGCTTCCTTCATTCGGTGGAAACCGGCGGGGCCGTCGACGGCCCAGGCGTGCGGTTCGTGTATTTCATGGCCGGCTGCCTGTTCCGCTGCCTCTACTGCCACAACCCTGATACCTGGAAGCTGCACAACGGACGCCGCGTCGATGTCGAGGATCTGATGGCCGAGGTGAAGCCCTATGCAGGGTTTCTGAAATTCGCCGGTGGCGTCACCTTCTCCGGCGGAGAACCGTTGATGCAGGCCCCTTTCGTCGGCCAGGTCATGAGCCGGATCAAGGAAGAGTTCGGCCTGCACCTCGCGCTCGACACCCAAGGCTTCCTACATGGCAGTCTGGAGGATGCCTGGTTCGATCCGGTCGATCTCGTCATGCTCGACATCAAGCATATCGACCCGGAGCGCTACCGCCGCCTGACGGCGCAGCCGCTGCAGCCGACACTCGACTTCGCACAGCGCCTTGTCCGCCTCGAAAAGCCCACGTGGGTCCGTTACGTCCTCGTGCCCGGCCTCACCGACGATACGGACGACGTGGCGAAAATGGCGGATTACGTCGCCGGTCTCGGCCGGATCGTCGAGCGGGTCGAGGTCCTGCCGTTCCACCAGATGGGCGCAGCCAAATGGGCGGAGCTGAACATGACCTACGAACTCGCCGACACACCGCCCCCCTCGATCGAGGCCACCGAGGCGGTCCGCGACGTTTTCCGCGCCCGCGGGCTCGTCGCAGCATAGAAAGCGGGCAGCCATCCCTCGCAGCAGCGCCGCGCAGATTTACACGTGTCTTGACGTTGCGTTCCTCTTCCGTCGATATATGATTTCGCGTTTTCAGACCAATGTGCACCAACGGAAATCGGCGTACTTCGTATTCCAACTGTCATAATATCATCACCATACTGTAAAATATGCAGAGTACGGGTGCTGCGTCAGAACGACATTTACCCGGGAGATTTCCGATGAAGACTATCGCCTTCGCGCTGGCGGTTCCCTGCGTACTCGCCGCCACCGGCGCCCTGGCCGGCATGTCCGACGCCATCGAGGTCGGCGTACGCCCCCTCTACCTGATCGACCGGATGGAAGACGGCCCGCTTAAGGACAAGCTCGCCGCCTGTGCCGGTCAGCCGGTCAAGAGAACCAACTTTTCCATCGGCCATCGCGGCGCCCAAATGCAATTTCCCGAACATTCTGTGGAAGCCAACGTCGCCGCCGCGCGTCAGGGCGCCGGCATCCTGGAATGCGATGTAACCTTCACCAAGGACAAGGAACTGGTCTGCCGTCACGCCCAGAACGACCTGCACACGACCACCAACATCCTGACCACACCCCTGGCCAAGACCTGCGTTACCCCGTTCACGGCAGCCTCCGGCGACAAGCCGGCCACGGCCGAATGCCGGACGTCGGAACTGACGCTCGCCGAGTTCAAGTCGTTGACGCCGAAGATGGATGCCAAGAACGCCTCGGCGACCACCGTTGAGAACTACATGAATGCCACGGCCGGCTGGCGCACCGATCTCTATGCGATCGAACCCACCACGCTGATGAGCCACGCCGAATCGATCAAGCTCTTCAAGAGCCTCGGCGCAAAGTTCACGCCGGAGCTGAAGAGTCCTTCGGTCGAAATGCCTTTCGACGGCTTCACCCAGGAAGATTATGCCCAGAAGCTGATCGACGAGTATAAGGCCGCGGGCATCCCGGCCAGTGACGTCTTCGCCCAGTCGTTCAACCTTTCCGACATCCTCTACTGGATCAAGGCGGAGCCGGAATTCGGCGCCAACGCGGTCTACCTGGTCGAACTGCATGACGAGTTCAACGAACAGGATCCGGAAACCTGGAAGGAAGACTTCGCCGGCCTCAAGGCCCAGGGCGTGAACTATCTCGCACCGTCGATGAACATGCTGGTCACCGCCAAGGACGGCCGCATCGTCGCCAGCAACTACGCCAAGGCGGCCAAGGCAGCCGGCCTGAAACTGATCACGTGGTCGCTGGAACGCTCCGGCCCGCTGGCCGCGGCCGGCGGCGGCGGTTGGTACTACCAGCCCCTCAACGGCATCATCCACAGCGATGGCCAGGTCTATGAGCTTCTCGACACCCTGGCACAGGATGTCGGCGTCGTCGGCGTATTCTCCGACTGGCCTGCGACGGTGAGCTACTACGCGTCCTGCATGGGCCTCGACTGAGCGTCCCTCGGCCAAGGCTCACGACACAACCGGAGCGCCTCTTTGCGCTCCGGTCCGCTAGTAATAGCTTGAAGCCCGGCGGCGCTCCGTCTCCACGAAGAGATCATTCTCGCCCCTCTGCTGCTCAATAAGAAAAATCGATCCTTCCATTCCGGCAATATCGTTTCCCGATTGTATTGGAACATAAGGAATCTAGAACCCCCGCCGCCTACCGCGCTTTCAGCCACGCACTGACAAAGACCGACGCACGTGACGAAAGAACGATAATAGTGGCATATTTTTTCTAGATTTCGGGCTGCGAATGGGAAACCATTCCCGTCTTGATTGGTGATTGCAGATCGCCTATGCACTTATTATACAGTTCTTGAGAGTGTTTCCGCTTCCTCCCACCTGCGGGACGCCTCTTGAGACGATCTGGATTCGCAGCACAAGATCATGGGCTGTCTTGGCGATGCCTTTGCGTCCGGATCCGGCATCCGCTCCATAGCGGCGCCGGGACGGCGTTTCCATCGCCATCACGACAGTCCGGCTCTCCCCGAACCTCCTTGTGTTCCCTGCCCTCTTGTGCCCGCGAACCCCTTGTGTCAGTGAACGGCGGCGACGCTGCAGGAGCAGGACCAACATCCCGCTTTCAGCCTCGACACCGGACCATATCCGCATGTCGGACGTGTCTTGCCGCAAGGGATCGTCGCCCACCCTTTCACGTCCGGCGGGCTCTCGCGGGACGCTATTGAAGAGATCTTGATGGCAGACGAAAGCGCGCCAAACGCAAGCGACCCGATGGTCGTGTTTGAAGGCATCACCAAGGAATTTCGCGCCTCGGCTCAAGGCGAAAGTGGCTTCAAGGCGCTGAACGGGGTCGACTACTCGGTACCGCGCGGCACCATAACGGGCATCATCGGCCGCTCGGGTGCTGGCAAATCCACGCTCGTGCGCCTTGTCAACGGACTAGAGAGACCGACAAGCGGCCGCGTCCTCGTCGACGGGATCGATGTCACGCGGCTGAAGGGCGCAGATCTTCGGCAACTGCGTCGCTCGGTCGGCATGATCTTCCAGCACTTCAATCTGCTGTCTTCGCGCACCGTGTTCGACAACGTCGCCATGCCGCTCGAAATCGCGGGAATGTCAAAACCGGACATCAGGGCGAAGATCGGACCGCTGATCGACATGGTCGGGCTCGGCGACAAGCTCAACCGGTATCCGGCCGAGCTTTCCGGCGGACAGAAGCAGCGCGTCGGCATCGCCCGCGCGCTCGCCACGAACCCGAAACTGCTTCTCTCCGACGAGGCAACTTCCGCCCTCGATCCGGAAACCACGCAGCAGATCCTGGAGCTTTTGAAAACGATCAATCGGGATCTCGGCCTGACGGTGCTGCTGATCACCCACGAGATGGAAGTGGTGAAGGCCGCGACCTCCCGCGTCGCTGTCATGGATCGCGGCGAGATCGTGGAAAGCGGCAGCACATTCGACGTCTTCCTGCGACCGCAGCACGCCACCACGCAGACATTGCTCGCCTCCATGCCGGGAGCGGGTCTTCCGGACTGGATCGGGCGCAGGGTCAAGGACACTCCCTCGGCGGGTGACGATGTCCTGATACGTCTCACTTTCCTCGGCGAGACGGCGGACCAGCCCCTGGTCGCCAGACTGACAAAGGAACTCGATGTCGACGTGCGCATCATGTGCGGCACCGTGGACGAGATCGCCGGGGATCCGTTCGGAAACCTGGTTATCGCCTATTCGGCCGATCCGGACGTCATGACGCGCGCAAGAACCTTTTTCGAGAAAACCGGACTGCTTGCCGAGGAGGTTGGTTATGTCAGCTGACATGCTCATGAGCCTGCTGGCCAAGGGCCTCTGGCAAACCGTTTACATGGTCTTTGTCTCCGGACTGATCGGAACGGCGATCGGCCTGCCGATTGGCGTGTTTCTGGCAACCAGCGGCAAGGGCGAGCTGTTTCCCGCCCCGGTCTGGAACCGGATCATCGGGCTTGTCGTGAACGCCACCCGCTCCACACCCTTCATCATCCTGGTGGTGGCGATCATCCCCTTCACGCGGATGATCGCGGGCACCTCGATCGGCACGCGCGCGGCGATCGTGCCGCTGACCATCGCCACCATCCCCTTCGTCGCCCGCTTGATAGAAGGCGCCATCCGCGAGGTTGACAAGGGCCTGGTGGAGGCCGCACGCGCCATGGGCGCGACCCCGCTGCAGATCGTGACCAAGGTCCTGCTCGCGGAAGCGATGCCCTCGATCGCGCTTGGCATCACCCTCACGATCGTCAGCCTGATCGGCTATTCCGCAATGGTCGGTGCGGTCGGCGGCGGCGGCCTTGGCGATCTCGGCATCCGCTACGGCTATCAGCGTTTCATGCCTGAAGTCATGCTGGCTGTGGTCGTCGTTCTCATCATTCTCGTTCAGGCGGTGCAAAGCGCCGGCGATGCTCTTGCGCGCCGGTTCGACAAGCGCAACCGCAAGTCCTGATCCCCACCCATCAGAGGAGCAAGTCATGAAGAGCCTTATCGCAGCGGCCGCCGTTGCCGCCGCACTTCTGGGCGCAAGCTACGCGCAGGCCGAAACAAAAAAGGTTGGCGTCACCCCGGGGCCCCACGCCCAGATCGTGGAGAAGGTCAAGGACGTCGCAGCCAACAAGGGTCTCGATCTGGAAGTCATCGAGTTCTCCGACTACGTGATGCCGAACCAGGCGCTGGCCGATGGCGATCTCGACATCAACTCCTTCCAGCACCAGCCCTATCTGGACAATCAGGTGGCGGATCGCGGCTTCGACCTGGTGAGCGTCGCCAAATCGGTCAACTTCCCGATGGCCGGCTATTCCAACAAGGTGAAGAGCAAGGACGAGATCCCCGATGGCGCCACGATTGCGCTGCCGAACGATCCGAGCAACGGCGGCCGCGCCCTGCTAATGCTTGAGGACCAGGGCCTGATCAAGCTCACCAAAGATATCGGCGTTAAGGCCACCGTCGCAGACGTCATTGAGAACCCGCACGACTTCCAGTTCGTCGAGCTCGACGCAGCCCAGTTGCCGCGCTCCCTCAATGACGTGGACATCGCCCTCATCAACACCAATTACGCTCTCGACGCCGGCTTGAACCCGGTCAAGGATTCCCTCTTCCGCGAAAGCACCAAGGCGCCCTATGTCGGCATCATCGCCGTGCGTTCCGAAGACAAGGACGCTGACTGGGTCAAGACCTTCGTGGAGAGCTACCACAGCCCCGAGGTGAAGGCCTTCATCGAAAAGCAGTTCAAGGGCGCGATCACGCCCACCTGGTGAGCACCTCCCCTTGAAACGATGGCGGGGCCGTTGCCGCCCGGCCCATCGGTCACTGCAACCGTTGAGAACTCCTCGCACGGCCGGGCGGGGAGTTTTCTTTTGTGCCGAGGCCTCTGCTCGCACCGCAGCCCCCTTGCAGGAAGCCGAAGTCGGGGCCCGGAGGCCTGCTCCCCCGAACGCGCGGCGCTTAGCCGCTGCCCCGAGGTTCGGCGCCCGTTCGCCCGCTCTGAATATGTATTATCTATCAATTGATTAGTATTTTCTTTCGAGACACTCGCGCACCCTCTACCCCTGTGCCACGGGGGGTGCGCAAATTGCAATCGGTATCCGTTGGTGCGAACGTCGCCAACGATCGGGCACAGCCACCTCAGGACGGAGCGAAAGGGAATTTGATCGGCACTGGAGGGGAATACCGGAACACGCGGGCCTGTCCGCCCCTGTCGCGGCCCAGTCAGAACGTCTGGAGCGACAAGCGGAGCCCCAACGATACAAGAGGTGAATGCCCATGCCGGGATTACATCCCTCGAATGACACTCCAACGCGCGAGTTCCTCGATTATCTCGTTGAACAGAACATGGACCGCCACGGCCCATGTGCCATGGAAGATATCCTGGAACACATCGAGGCGGAGGATGTGGATGAGCGCCTGGATTTCTACGAAATCGGCGACTTCATCTATGACGGGATTTACATCGCGGACGGGACGGGCAAGACGCTCTACGTCAATGACAGCTTCCTGCGCATCACGGGACTGACCCGCGAAATCCTGATCGGCCATCGCGTCCAGGATCTGGAAGCGCAAGGCGTTTACCTCAACGCCGTTACCCCAGAGGTGCTGCGTCAGCGCCGACCGGTCCATTCGATCGGCGAAAGCCTCTGCAACCACGCCAAGATGCTGATCACGGGCAATCCGGTCTTCGATGCCGACGGCCAGATCAAGCTGGTTGTCGTGGTCGAGCGCGAAATCACCGATTTCCTGACGATGAAGATGGAGCTGGAGGCCATCCAGCGAAAGATGAAGACCGTGGAGCTCGGTCAGATCAAGGGCAAGAGAGAAGTCGAGCACCTACGCGAGGAAGCCATATCCAAACCGCTCGTTTACACGAGCCGGGAAATGCAGGTGGTGGTGGACGCGATCGATCAGGTCGCCGGCTTCGATACCACGGTTCTGATCCAGGGCGAGACCGGTGTGGGCAAGGAGGTTGTGGCCAACCAGCTCCACATGAAAAGCCCGCGGCGGGATAATCCCTTCGTCAAGTTGAACTGCACGGCCATCCCGGCCTCCCTGCTTGAGGCCGAACTGTTCGGCTACGAGAAGGGCGCGTTCACAGGCGCATCGTCGACCGGCAAGATCGGGCTCTTCGAACTGGCCGACAAGGGCACCGTTCTGCTCGACGAGATCGGCGACATGCCGCTTGAGCTGCAGAGCAAACTCCTTCGCGTCCTGCAGGAAAAGGAGATCATGCGGATCGGCGGCACGAAGCCGATATCGCTCGACGTGCGCATCATCGCGGCCACGCACCGCGATCTGGAGACCCTTGTCGGCGCCGAACGGTTCCGACAGGACCTCTTTTATCGGATCAGCATATTCCCGATCCGCATCCCACCCTTGCGCGAGCGCCCCTCCGATCTTCTCGCCCTGACGGAGCATTTCCTGAAGCGCTACAACATCAAATACGGAAAGAGCGTATCCGTCGGCGATGACGGTTACGCCGTCATGCGTTCCTATGGCTGGCCCGGCAATGGACGGGAGCTGCAGAACATCATCGAGCGTCTGGTCCTCATCTCGCCGCCAGATGCCGTTCTGGACGAGAACACGTTCTCGCCGCTGTATTCTTCAGGCCGCATCACGGCAATGCGCGATGCCAACAAGGGCCTAAAGGCCATGGTGGCGGATGTGGAACGACGTATCATCACGTCGGCCATCGCGGATGCGGGCAGCACCCGCAAGGCTGCGGATCTGCTGAAGGTCGACCAGTCCACGATCGTCAAGAAGGCCAAGCGGCTCGGCATTCCCCTTGCGTCAAGGGAGTGATGAAAAACATCATCACCCGATGCCGTTTTTCCAAAACCCCGGTTTTCGGCGGCACATCTCCTCTCCGAGCCGGGATAGCCCCGCACCCCGATGAATTTCGTCATCGGGGCAAAATATCAAGTTATTGCTTTTATTATATTATCTCCGTGGCACAGCGCTTGCTGCTTGGTTTCCGGTAACAAGTGGAGACCAAGAAGAATGGCCAAAACGATCATCAATGCGGCGCTGACAGGTGCTTTCACCTCCAAGGAGCACAACCCCGCGGTTCCGCTTACTCCCAAGGAAATCGCTGAAGATGCCTATGCCTGCTGGCAGGCGGGCGCGGCGGTCGTTCACCTGCACATGCGCGACGAGAACGGCCTGGGCACGATGGACATCAACCGCTTCCGCGAGACGTTTCATCTGATCCGCGAAAAGTGCGACGTCGTCATCAATCTCACGACGTCCGGCGATCTCAACGCCACCGATGAAACCCGCATGGCCCATTTCATCGAGCTGAAGCCGGAACTCGCCTCCTACGACGCGGGCACGATGAACTGGATGCACAAGACCCTGTTCATCAACCACCCCGAGTTCCTGGAAAAGCTCGGTCTCAAGATGCAGGAAGTCGGCGTGAAGCCGGAGATGGAAATCTTCGATCCCGGCATGTTCTACAATACCGCCTATTACATGAAGAAAGGCGTGCTCAAGGCCCCCGGCTACTACCAGTTCTGCATGGGTGCGCCCGGCGGCATCGCCGCGACGGTCGAAAACCTCGTCTACCTGAAAAGCCTGCTGCCGGCGGACGCACAATGGTCGGCTTTCGGCATTGGGGCCGGCCATCTGCCCATCCTCTTTGCCACCATCGCACTGGGCGGCCATATCCGCGTCGGGCTGGAGGACAACGTCTACTACAAGAAGGGACAGCTGGCGAAATCCAACCCCGAATTCGTGGAACGCGCCGCGCGCCTGATCGCCGAAGCCGATCGCGAAGTCGCAACGCCGGCCGAAGCCCGCACCATTCTCGGCCTTCGGGAGTTGGGCCAATGATCAAGAAGATCGCCGTCATCGGCGCCGGGACCATGGGTCACGGCATCGCCGAGACGTTCACCCTTTATGGTTATTCGGTCAATCTGTTCGATGTGAACGCCGAAGTGCTGGAAAAGGCGAAACAACAGATCCGCGAGGAACTTTCGGGCCTGGTTGCGGAGGACTACACCTCCGTGGCCGACGCCGATGCCGCGCTCGCCCGGATCGAAACCGTCACGGACATGGCAAAGGCCGTCGCAGACAGGGACTTCGTCATCGAGGCGGCCCCGGAAAAGATGGAGCTGAAGCAGCAACTCCTCAAATCGCTTGACGAGCTCGCTCCGAAACACGCGATCCTGGCCACCAACACCTCAAGCCTGTCATTCGCCGAGATGTGCGCGCTTCTGAGCGAGGATCGCAAGAAGCGCACGATGGTCAACCACTGGTACAACCCGGCCCATCTGATGCCGCTGGTCGAGCTCTCCTTCTTCGGCAACATGCCGGCGGAGATCTATGAGGAGGTGGCCGCGCTTTACGCCTCCGTCGAGAAGCAGACCGCAAAGGTTCTCAAGGATGTCCCCGGTCTGATCGCCAACCGCATTCAGCAAGGGGTCGCCCGCGAAGCCTTCTCGTTGATCGAGAAGGGCGTGGCGGAGCCCGCCGACATCGACATCGCTCTCAAGTTTGGCCCGGCGTTCCGGTACGCGACCACGGGCCAGCTCGAGGTGGCCGATTTCGGCGGCCTCGATATCTGGTGCGTCGTCGGCGACAACCTCCTGCAGGCCATGGACAATTCCACGCAAGCCAATCCGATGCTGCGCAAGAAAGTCAGCGAGGGAAAGCTCGGCCTGAAAAGCGGCGAGGGCTTCTTCCAGTATCCACCCGAAAAGATCGCCGCGATCCGCCAGAAGTTCACGCACAGGCTGATCCACCAGCTCAAGGCATCCCGCGAATACATATGACGGAGCACTCGTTTTGGCCGGGCATGAGATCTCATGTCCGGCCGAACACCAGATCTACGAAAACTCGTCATTCCGAACTTTCTTGCCATGACGCCCGCCCGCGACGCTCCGTCTGCTTTCATACGACGTCGCCACCCGGCGTCCGCATCTGAAAAGTCTAGGCAACATGATAAACAAGCTTCTGATGTTCTTTGTGAACCTCATGCAGAAATATCTGCCTGATCCGTTCATCATCGCTTGGGGGATTACGCTTGTCGTCTGCGCCATGGCGCTGGGTATCACCGATACCGCCCCCCTTGATATCGTCACTTACTGGGGCGACGGCTTCTTCGGCATCCTCAAGTTCGCCATGCAGATGACGCTGGTCGTCGTCACGGGCTATGCGCTGGCGGTCTCCGACATCTTCAAGATCCTGCTGAGAAAGATCGTTTCCATTCCGAAGAGCCCTGTCCAGACGGTCCTCTTCGTCGCCTTCACCTCCATGGTGCTGTATTTCCTCAACTGGGGCCTCGGCCTCATCGCCGGCGCGCTGCTCGCCAAGGAAGCCGGCAAGCAGCACCCGGACGTCGACTTTCGGCTGCTGGTGACCGCGGCCTTCTGCGGCATCATCATCACCCACGGCGGCCTGTCCGCGTCCGTGCCGCTGCTCGTCTCCACCGAAGGACACTTCCTCCAGAGCGACATCGGCATCATACCGCTTTCTCAGACGATCTTCGGCGCCCAGTCGCTGACTATCACCGTCCTGCTCGCGATCTGTATCCCGATCGCCTGCACGTTCCTCTTCCCCAAGAAGGAGAACACGGTTCTGGTCGACCCCGCGCTTTTCGAGGACGACGAACCGGAACCCGCTCTCGACAAATCCAAGATGATGCTTGCGGACCGGATCGACCGCTCTGTCATCATGAAGTTCACGCTCGCCCTGATCGGCGCGACCTACCTCGTGATGAAGCTCGGCAACGGCATCTTCAACCTCAATATCCTTATCTTCCTGTTCCTGATCCTGGGCATCTTTGCCCACGGCAACCTTTATTCGTACGGCAAGGCGATCGGCCAGGGGGCGGCGACCTGCGGCGGCATCATCCTGCAGTTCCCGTTCTATGCCGGTATCATGGGCATCATGGAAGGCAGCGGACTTGTTCAGGACGTCTCCAACTGGCTCCTCAGCATGTCGAATGCACACACCTTCCAGCTCGCCTGCTACCTGTCCTCTCTGGTCATCAGCATCTTCGTGCCGTCGGCTGGCGGCCACTGGGTGGTGCAGGCGCCGTTCATGATCCCCGCCGCCCATGAACTCGGTGTCGAGCCGTGGCGCGTCGCGATGGGCGTGGCCTGGGGTGAGAGCATCTGGAACATCGTCTGTCCCTTCTGGGCCCTGCCCGTCCTCGCGATCGCCAAGGTCGGACTGCGCGATCTGATCGGCTTCTCGGTCCTGCTGTTCATCGTCGGCAACATCATCGCAATCCCGGCGATGCTGCTCTTCTAGCCACTAAGCTGCCGGGAGGGGAAAACGGGCCTCCCCCGGCAGCTCCCTCCGCTCTTGCGCAGAGCGGCAAAACCTGCGGCCGGCGCCAAGGGACCTTTTGAAGAGGACGCGACAGGCAGTCAGAAACGCCACGAATGCGAACGGCTCCGACAAAACGAAGAGAGACGAGAAGAATGGCAAATAACGACATCAAGGCGATCATGGTGGTGGGGGCTGGCCAAATGGGGGCAGGCATTGCCCAGGTGTCCGCCGTCGCCGGCTACAAGGTCACCCTCAATGACATCAGCGCCGAAGCGGCGCGGCGTGGATATGACGGCATCGCCGCCAATCTCGCGCGCAGCGTTGCCAAGGAACGTTGCACGGCGGAGGAAAGGGAAGCGGCGCTTTCCAGGATCGCGCAAAGTGTTACGCTGGACGACGCAAAGGACTGCGATCTCGTTATAGAGGCGGCGACGGAAAACGTGGCGCTCAAGCGCGAGATCTTCAAGACGCTGGACAAGGCCGCGCCCGACCACGCCATCTTCGCCACCAACACCTCTTCCGTTCCGATCACCGAACTCGCCGCCTGCACCACCCGCCCCTCAAAGGTGATCGGCATGCACTTCATGAACCCGGTCCCCGTCATGAAGCTGGTGGAGATCATTCGCGGCCTGGAAACCTGCGAGGAGGTCCGCGAGGTGATTGCGGACGTCACGACCCGTCTCGGCAAGATACCCGTAGAGGTCAAGGATTCGCCGGGCTTCGTATCCAACCGCATTCTTCTGCCGATGCTCAACGAAGCCGTCTACTGCCTCTATGAAGGCATCGGCGATCCCGAAGCGATCGATACGGTCATGAAACTCGGCATGAACCACCCGATGGGCCCGCTCGCGCTCGCCGATCTGATCGGCCTCGATACCTGCCTGTCGATCATGGAAGTGCTCTATGACGGCTTCAAGGACAGCAAGTACCGCCCCTGCCCGCTTCTGCGCCAGTACGTCCAGGCCGGGCGTCTCGGCGTGAAAAGTGGTCGCGGCTTCTACGCCTACGAGAGGGCGTAGCAAGCCGCGGCGACCGGCGGCGGAGGGGGGAACCCGATCCGCGAACAACAGGCCAGTCCGGGCGGGGCGAATTCGGTAGGCGCCCCCGCTCGGACACTCGCGGAGAGGAGTGACAGATAGCCCTCGTTATCCGCCACTTCCTCCGCCGCCAAATTCCGCAGCTGCCTCAACGTTTGAATGTCCAGAACAACGAGGGCGCCAACGCGGCTTGCCCCCTTCCCCGAACCCCGAACAACTCATGAAATGAGACACCGAAGAATGGACACTACCCCCGAACGCAACATGCCGGCCTATTCCCTGCACGGGAAGAAGATCCTGGTGATCGGCATCGCGAATGACAAGTCGATAGCCTGGGGATGCGCCAAGGCCTACCGCGCACTGGGTGCGGAACTGGCGATCACTTATCTCAATGCGAAGGCGGAGCCCTATGTGCGCCCGCTCGCCGAGAGGCTCGACGCAGGGATCATCACGCAGATGAATGTCACCAGAGAAGGTGAGCTGGAGGCGACCTTCGACGAAATCCAGAAGAGGTGGGGCCGTCTGGATGGGCTTCTCCATTCCATTGCCTTTGCCCCCGGCGCAGATCTGCACGGCCGCGTCATCGATTGCTCGCGCGAGGGGTTCCTGCAGGCCATGGACGTATCCTGCCATTCGTTCATCCGCGCAGCGAAACTGGCCGAAGGCTTGATGTCGGATGGCGGGTCCATCCAGACCCTCAGCTATCTCGGCGCAGATCGTGTCGTCGACAACTACAACCTGATGGGTGCCGCGAAGGCCGCACTGGAAAGCGTTGCACGGTACCTGGCCGCGGAACTCGGGTCGAAGCGCATCACGGTCAACGCAATCTCCCCGGGCCCCCTTGCAACACGCGCTGCAAGCGGCATCGGTTGTTTCGACCAGTTGCTCGAAAAGGCCGCCAAGCGAGCGCCCACCGGCCGCCTCACCACGATCGACGAAGTCGGTTCCCTTTCCGCATTCCTGATGAGCCAGATTGCCCCCTCTACCACCGGCGATCTCTTCTACGTGGACGGCGGATACAACATCATGGCTTGAGAGCCGGACGCGGAGACGGATCCCGGCACTTTCCAGTGCCGGAACACGTCCCGCGCCGATCCCTGGCCTGCACTGCCGAGAGACAAGTCCTCGGATCGCAGGCCAGGCGGATCGCATGACGAGCGTCGCAAGAGCAGGAGGTGACGTTGGCCTGGGAAGTCCTCGACTGGGAACGATTGCTGGATCGACAATCCTTACCGCCATCCGCGCACGCAGGAGAGAGCGGGCACTGGGTGCACCCGCTTTGCGATTGCGCCGAGCTGGACGAGACCGCGCGCAGCTACTGCGCGCTTTCACATGTGCTTTTTGAACACCTGCAGACGATAAATGGATTGTTCCAGCCACGCCACGCCCTGGAACGGGATACGGACGACACACCGCTCGTCATCGGCATAACCGGATCGGTTGCGGTGGGAAAGTCGACGACGGCGAAGCTGCTGCGAAAGCTCCTGTCCCACTGGCCGACATCGCCCAAGGTGGACAGTGTGGCAAGCGACGGGTTCCTGCTGCCGCAGGCCACTCTCGAAGCCAATGGCCTGGAGCAGAGGAAAGGCTTTCCGGAAAGTTACGACACCGATGCCATCATCCGGTTCCTGTCCGCCCTCAAGTCCGGGGTGCGCGTCGTGGAAGCGCCGGTCTATTCACACGAACTGCATGACATCGTTCCCGACGGCCGGATTCGTATCGAGCAGCCGGATATCCTGATTTTCGAAGGTCTCAATGTGCTACAGGCCTGCGGCGGTGCCGCATGGCGCCCGAAGGGGCCGACCATTTCCGACTTCATCGACTATTCGATCTACATCGATGCCGAAGTCGACCATATTCGCCGCTGGTATATCCAGCGCTTCATGCAGTTGCGTCGACGCACTCGACCGACGCCGGCATCCGCCGTCGAGTGGGGAACCTGCCGTTCGGAGCGCGAGGTGAGTGAGATCGCCGCAACCATCTGGCGCGATGTGAACGCGCCGAACCTCTCCTTGAACATCCTGCCGACCTTGCCGCTGGCCGATCTGGTTGTGCGCAAGGGCGCAAATCACGAGGTTCAGCAGGTCGTGCTCAAGACGCCCTGAGTGAAAGAACACAAGTCAACGGCGCCCCTAACGGCACACCCGGCGCGACCAGACCTCGTCACACTGACGGCTCGCTTCGCTTTGTGGTCCGGAATGTCGTGTTGGGCAGGCTGCCGGCCACTTCGTGCAGGGCCTTGATGAAGTGTTCCGCCACGGGCGACAAGGTTCGCGAGGCCTTGCGGACCAGACCGACGCGCCGGTTCAGCCAGGGCGCGTCGATCTGCCGGTAGCCCAGTCCCAGGGCATTGCCGGCATCAATCGCCGACATCGGCAGGATGGCGACGCCGAGGCCGGCGCGAACCATACCGAGCGCAGTCGACATGTAATTCGCCTCCGCGGCGATCTCCACTTCCGCCCCCTCGCGCGCCATGGCACGTTCGAAAAGCACGCGCACCGAGCTGTTCTGCTGCGTGAGAATGAGCGGATAAGGCACGCAGTCGGTCATCTTCAGCACCTTGGGCGCCGCCTCGATCGGATGCCCGCGCTGATAGAAGGCGCAGATATAGTCGGTGAGGAAGTTCTCGACCTTGATCTCCTTGTCGGGAGTGAGGCGCGTTCCTATGCCGAAATCCACCACTTCGCTCTTCACCATCTCGATGATTTCTTCCGCCACCACGTCGCGGATGCGCACGCGGATGTTCGGGTGCGTTTCGCTGAATTTGGCAAGTGTGATGGGAAGAATGCGCGAAGCGACAGAAGGCAGCGTTGCGATGCGCACGACGCCGCGCCGCGCCTGGGAGATATCGCTCGACGCCGTCATCACGTTGTCCATATCGGCGGAGATTCGCTCGAAAAGCGGCAGCAGATCCTGACCGGCGGCCGTCAACGAGACGCGCCGCTTCGTGCGGTTGAAAAGCTTGATCGACAGGGCCAATTCGAGCTGATTGATCTGCACCGTCAGGGCGGGCTGGGAAATGTGTAACTCCTCGGCCGCACGAGTGAATTTCAGATGAGTCGCGACCGCTAGGAAGGCTTGGATCTGGCGGAAACTCGGTACCATGGAATCGGTCTTCTGGTTGCGCACGGCAGAAACGCCGCGGTTTCGAATGGCTAAGGGATAGGCAGGCGTGGCCAAAAGATGGTCAGATTGTGGTGACGTTTTAGCGCAGGGCGTTGAATGGCATTTCCAGATGGATTTGTGGATTCTCCTAAGAGACCGAAAACACAGGTGTTTTTCGCCCTCATTATAACCTATCTTTATAATTCCGATCCATAAAATTCATTTCCTTAATCGTTCTTTTTCGGAGAGCATAGTCGCCGTAGCTAATAAAAATGCTACGCCCGCAGATAAGAAGTGCAATGAAGCGAGCAAAATAGAGACAATCTAAGAGCAACCCCATCTTCTTATCCTGCATTTAGGATCAACAATACACAAACCACACCAGCAACCGATCAGATCGGAGCGGGTGGAATGCATAGTTGAGGTCTGGAATGCTGGCTCTCCTCGGATTGGCGACGATAGTACTGCTACTCGTCTCCATCATGACCAACAAGCTCTCGCCGTTGGTCGCGCTCATCACTATTCCGCTCATCGCCGCCCTGGTCGGCGGCTTCGGGCTGGAAAGTGCAGGCTTCATGGTCAAGGGCATCAAGAGCATCGCTCCTGTCGCGACCATGTTCGTCTTCGCCATCGTCTTCTTCGGGATCCTTTCCGATGCAGGCATGATGGATCCGATCATCGATCGAATCCTCAAGGTTGTCGGCATGCGCCCTTCGCGCATCACCGTCGGCACCGCGCTTCTTGCGACCATCGTCCATCTCGATGGCTCGGGCGCGGTCACCTTCCTCGTCACCATCCCCGCCATGCTGCCGCTCTACGACCGGTTGAAGATGCGGCGTGTCGTCCTTGCCGCCATCGCCGCCATGGCCGCTGGCACCGCGAACATGCTGCCCTGGGGCGGCCCGACGCTGCGTGCTGCCGCGTCCCTGCATGTCAACGTCACCGATGTCTTCAATCCGATGATCATGGTTCAGATCGTCGGCCTGATCGCGGTCTTCGCCATCGCCTATGTGCTCGGCCTGCGTGAAGAGAAGCGCCTCGGCGCAAGCGGCGACATGGACGGTGTCGATCACAACGAAGTCCATACCCGCGAACTCACCGACGAAGAGCAGGCGCTGCGTCGTCCCAAGCTGTTCCTGATCAACGTGGCTCTGACCCTTGCGGTTCTCGGCGCGATGATCTCGGGCCTGCTGCCTGCGGCCGTGTCCTTCATGCTCGGCACCGTCATCGCCCTGCTCGTGAACTACCCCAAGCCGGGCGACCAGAAGACCCGTATCGATGCCCATGCCAAGGCCGCGCTGATGATGGCTACCATCCTCTTCGCCGCCGGCGCCTTCACCGGCATCATGCGGGAATCGGGGATGTTGACTGCCATGGCCCAGGCGGCCGCGGGCTTTGTGTCCGAGGACTTCGCCACGCACATGCCGGTCATGGTGGGTGTGCTCTCCATGCCCCTCAGCCTGCTGTTCGATCCTGACAGCTACTACTTCGGCGTGATGCCCGTCATCGCAGAGGTCTACCAGACCTTCGGCGGCAACCCGATCGCGATCGGTCAGGCTTCGATCATCGGTCAGATGACCACCGGCTTCCCCGTGAGCCCGCTGACCGCGTCGACCTTCCTGCTCATTGGTCTGTCGGGGATCTCCCTCGGCGAACACCAGCGCTTCACCATTCCCCTGGTCTTCGCGGTGTCCATCATCATGACCATCGCAGCCGTGATCTTCGGAGTGCTCCCCCTCTAGGGGCACTCCTCTCCCTCCGTACCAAAACAAAAAGCGGAAACCAAAGACATGAAAACCATCCGCATAGGTTCCGGTGCAGGCTACTCGGGCGATCGTATCGAGCCCGCCGTTGAAGTGGCCGAAAAAGGCTCCATCGACTACCTCGTCTTCGAATGCCTGGCGGAACGCACGATCGCCATCGCGCAGAATGCCAAGCTCAAGAATCCGGAGGCGGGTTACGACCCGCTTCTGGAAGCCCGCATGCGCGCGGTCCTTCCGGCATGCCGGAAAAACGGCGTGAAGATCATCACCAACATGGGTGCGGCCAACCCGCTATCGGCTGCCAGAAAGACCGCTCAGATCGCTGCGGAACTCGGTATCGGCTCGCTCAAGGTGGCAGTGGTCTCCGGTGACGATGTCCTTCAGGTGCTTCTCGACAAGGACATCAAGATCACCGAAACGGGCGCGCCTGCGACCACGATGTCCAACGTCATCGTCTCCGCCAATGCCTATATCGGTGCGGAACCGATGGTTAAGGCCCTGGCTGAGGGCGCCGATGTGGTCATCACCGGCCGCGTGGCCGATCCCTCCCTGTTCCTTGCGCCGCAGATCCACGAGTTCGGCTGGGCTTTCGACGACTGGGACAAGCTCGGCAAGGGCACGGCCGTCGGCCATCTGCTCGAATGCGGCGGACAGATCACCGGCGGCTACTACGCCGAACCGGGCCGCAAGGACGTGCCGGGCCTCGGCCGGCTGGGCTTCCCGATCGCGGAAGTCTCCGAGGACGGTACTTTCTTCATCACCAAGGTCGCCGATGCCGGTGGCATGGTCACGGTCGACACCTGCAAGGAACAGATCCTCTACGAGGTGCACGATCCGGCCCACTACCTGACGCCCGACGTGACGGCCGACTTCTCGCAGATCACCTTCACCCAGGAGGGCGAGAATCGCGTCCGCGTGAGCAACGTCACAGGACACAAGCGCCCCGACACGCTCAAGGCGTCGGTCGGTTACGTCGATGGCTACATCGGTGAAGGCCAGATTTCCTATGCCGGCCCGGGCGCCCTTGCCCGCGGCAACCTGGCACTGGACGTCGTACGCGAACGTCTAGAAATTTGTGGTGTGGAAACAAGCGAACTGAAGTTCGACCTCATTGGCGTCAATGCAATCCACGGCGACGTGCTGGCCCCCCAGCCGGAACCGACTGAAGTCCGCGTCCGCGTCGCCGGCAGAACCGCGACGATGGCCGAGGCCGTCAAGATCGGCAACGAGGTCGAAACCCTCTACACCAACGGCCCGGCCGGAGGCGGCGGAGCCACGAAGTCGGCAAAGCAGGTCGTGGCCATGCTCTCCGCCCTGTTGCCCCGGGAAGACGCCATCCCTGCCATCCAGTTCATCGAGGCCTGAAAATCATGAAACTCTTTGAATGTGCCCATTCGCGCACCGGTGACAAGGGCGACATCTCCAACATTTCGGTCATCGCCTATGATCCCAAGGACTTCGAGCACCTTGTCCGCCACGTCACGGCCGAAAAGGTGCGTGCTCACTTCGAGGGAATCGTTAAGGGGGACGTGGTTCGCTACGAAATCCAGAGCATCGGCGCGCTGAATTTCGTCATGCAGAGCGCTCTGGGCGGCGGCGTGACCCGGTCCCTTGCTCTGGACCCGCACGGAAAGTGCCTGGCCTCCGCGCTGATGGCGATGGAAATCCCTGACAGGGCCGCCTGATACCTCGGCCCTGGGACAGGCGGGCCACTGCCCGGTCCGTCTGTCCCGCTCCCCTTTCCAAGGATAGTTCCATGTCTGAAATCATCTCCGCCGCAGACGTCGTCGCGACCATCCCGGACGGCGCCGTCCTGATGATCGGCGGCTTCATGGGAGCGGGCACCCCGCCCCGCCTGATCAACGAACTGGTGCGTCAGGAGAAGAAGAACCTGACCATCATCTCCAACGACACCGCCCGCCCGGGCGTCGGCATCGGCAAGCTGGTGGAAGCCCGGCAGGTGAGCAAGCTCATCACCAGTCACATCGGCACCAATCCGATGACCCAGAAGCAGATGATCGATGGCGACATCGAAGTTGAGCTCGTTCCCCAGGGCACCCTGGCCGAGCGCGTTCGTGCCGGCGGGTTCGGCCTTGGCGGCGTGATCACGCCGACGGGCGTCGGCACAATCGCCGCCGAAGGCCGTCAAACCATCGAGCTGCAGGGCAAGACATATCTCATCGAGCTGCCACTGAAGGCGGACTTCGCGCTCGTCAACGCCAAGGTCTCTGACTACCAAGGCAACCTGATGTACGCGCTCACTGCCCGCAACTTCAATCCGCTCATGGCCATGGCCGCAGATACGGTCATAGCGGAGGCGGAATCAATCGTCCCCGTCGGCGTTATCGCCCCGGACATGATCGTCACCCCCCACGTCGTGGTCGACTACCTCGTCGCCAAGGAGCGGAACAATGGATAGCAAGACCCTCATCGCCAGCCGGGTCGCGCAGGAAATGAAGTCCGGCGACCTGGTCAATCTCGGAATCGGCCTGCCGACCCTCGTCGCGTCCTATCTGCCGAAGGGCGTCGAAGTCTCTTTCCAGTCGGAGAACGGCATTATCGGCATGAGCATGTTGCCGCATCCCGGCCTCCTCGACGACGACCTGACAGATGCCGGCGGCAACCCGATCGGGTCCGTGCCCGGCGCCTGTGCCTTTGATTCCAGCTTCTCCTTCGGCCTGATCCGCGGTGGCCATCTCGACGTGACCGTCCTCGGCGGCCTTCAGGTGGACGAACGCGGCCTACTGGCCAACTGGATGGTTCCGGGCAAGATGGTCCCCGGCATGGGTGGCGCGATGGACCTCGTGGCCGGCGCCAAGCGGGTCATCGTCGCCATGACCCACACTGCCAAGGGCACACCGAAGATCGTCAAGGAATGCAACCTTCCCCTCACCGCAGTACGCCGCGTCGACCTGATCGTCACCGAGATGGCGGTCATCGAGCCGACTGACGACGGCCTCGTGCTGCGCGAAGTTGCCCCGGAAGTCACCGTAGAACAGGTGCTGGAGGCAACCGAAGCCAAGCTCATCGTCCCCGACAACGTCAAGCAGATGCCTGTCGAGGCGTGAGTCAACCGGATCAACATCATGCTTACCCAACCGAAAACCCCGACCAGCACGGCTTCCGTGACCCTTACCCTCGACATCTCGTTCGAGGCGCCGCGGGGCACGGACCCGCTATCCAGTGTCGAGATCGATGAGCTTGCCCAGCGCGCCGTCGCCAGCATCACCGACATGACCTGGGAAAAGATCGCAGCCTTCAACGAGATCTCTCGCGTGCGCCGAGGCGCACGCGGAAAATTGGTCTCTGTCGAAGCCCGCCAGGGTGGGCTTCAAACCTCTCAATCGATGAGGACAAGCGTAAATGACTGAAATCGTGATTACCGCGGCCGCACGAACGGCTATCGGAAGCTTCAACGGCGGCCTGTCGACGGTTCCCGCAGCCGAACTGGGTGCAACCGTCATTCGTGAGCTGTTGCAGCGTAGCAAGCTCTCGGCGAACGATGTGGATGACGTCATCCTCGGCAATGTCCTGACCGCCGGACTGGGGCAGAACCCCGCCCGACAGGCAGCCATCAACGCCGGGCTTCCCGATACCGCGACCGCCATCACGATCAATCAGGTCTGCGGCTCCGGCCTGCGCGCGGTCGGCATGGGCTGGCAGTCGCTGTTCTGCGGCGACGCATCCGTGGTGATCGCCGGCGGTCAGGAGAACATGAGCCTGGCTCCGCATGCCATCCACATGCGCTCCGGCGTCAAGATGGGCCCTGCGACCATGGTCGACACCATGATCAAGGACGGTCTGTGGGACGCGTTTAACGACTACCACATGGGCATGACGGCCGAAAACGTCGCCAACATGGCCGGGATCACCCGCGAAGCCCAGGACCAGCTTGCCGCCGCCTCCCAGGAGCGCGCTGCGTCGGCTCAGAAGGAGGGCCGTTTCGCAAAGGAAATCGTCCCTGTGACGGTCCGTAGCCGCAAGGCGGAAACGGTCTTCGATCAGGATGAGTTCATCCGTCCAGGCACCACGGCCGAGAAGCTCGCCGGCCTGCGCCCCGCCTTCACCAAGGAGGGCTCCGTGACCGCCGGCAATGCGTCCGGCATCAACGATGGCGCGGCCGCCGTGGTCATGATGTCCGCCGAGGAAGCCGGAAAACGCGGCCTGACGCCGCTCGCGCGGATCGTCGGATGGGCGACCGCGGGCGTGGACCCGAAGATCATGGGTACCGGCCCGATCGCTGCCTCGCGCAAGCTGCTCGACAAGATCGGCTGGACGTCCAAGGACCTCGACCTGATCGAGGCGAACGAGGCCTTTGCCGCGCAGGCGGCCTGCGTCCTCAAGGAAATGGCCTGGGATCCCGAGAAGGTCAACGTCAACGGCGGCGCCATCGCGATCGGTCATCCGATCGGCGCATCGGGCGCCCGTATTCTTGTGACGCTGCTCCACGAAATGGAACGCCGAGACGCCAAGAAGGGTCTCGCGACCCTGTGTATCGGTGGCGGAATGGGCATTGCGCTCGCCGTGGAACGCCCCTGAGCAAGCCTTCGCTGACGACAACGGAGGACGCGGCCCGCAAGGCTGCGTCCGCCTTTCACAAAACAATCAGGAAACGCCAGTCCGTCCACTTCCCGAAGCGAGATCCGCAACGACGGAGAACGCTTTTGAGTCAATGGGAACGCACTGTTCAATGAACGCCCTGCTACCCTCCGCCGGCGCCGATGTCGAACTGACCAGCCTGACGTTCGACGAACTGGAAATCGGCCAGGCCGCGAGCATCTCGCGCGACCTGACCTCCACCGACATCAACCTCTTCGCCACCATTTCCGGCAACGTCGACCCGCTGCATTTCTCCGGCGGCGTCTCCTCCCGGTTCCGCCAGCCCGTCGGTCACGGCATGTGGGCCGGTTCGCTTTTCTCCGGTCTGCTCGGAACCACGCTGCCCGGCCCCGGAACCATCTACCTGGAACAGACCCTCAGTTTCGTCGCCCCCGTTCATCTTGGCGACACCGTCACCGCGACCGTCCGCGTCGCCGACAAGCATCGCGACGCCAACGGCCATGAGCGCGTCACGCTCGATTGTCTTTGCGACAACCAGAAGGGCGAGCGCGTGCTGACGGGAACCGCCGTGGTCATTCCGCCCGCACGGCACATCAGCCAGGCCGGCGCCGGCCTTCCCGATCTGCAGATCGTCGCGCACGATCAGCTCGACCAGCTGACCGCCAAGTGCAAGGACCTGCCGCCCCTGCCCACGGCAATCGTCTATCCGTGCGACGAGACCTCCCTGCGCGGTGCCTGCTCGGGCGCCTCCATGGGCCTGATCGAGCCCGTTCTGGTCGGTCCCGAAGACCAGATCCGCGCGCTCGCCAGCGAACTCTCCCTCGACATTTCCGCTTACCGCATCGTCGACGCGGACGACGCGGTGGATGCGGCGTCCAAGGGCGTCGACCTTGCCCGGAATGGCGACGTCGGCGCGGTCATGAAAGGGGCTCTTCATACGGACGAACTGATGAGCGCGGTCGTGCGGCGCGACAAGGGCCTCAGGACCTCCCAGCGCATCAGCCACGTCTTCGTCATGTCGGTGCCAACCTACCCCAAGCCGCTGCTGATCACCGATGCGGTCGTCAACATCGCTCCCAATGCCGACGACAAGGCGCATATCATCCAGAACGCCGTCGGCCTCGCCAACGTCCTGGGCGTGGAGACGCCGCGCGTCGCCATCCTGTCCGCGGTCGAAACGGTCAATCCGAAGATCCAGTCCACTGTCGATGCGGCGTCGCTGTGCAAGATGGCCGATCGCGGACAGATCCGGGGCGCCATCGTCGACGGGCCGCTGGCTTTCGACAACGCCATCTCCGCCGAAGCTGCGCGCACGAAGGGCATCCGCTCCGAGGTCGCCGGCCAGCCGGACATCCTGCTTGCCCCGGAAATCGCCTCCGGCAACATGCTGGTCAAACAACTGTCCTTTCTCGCCCACGCCGATGCCGCCGGCATCGTGCTCGGGGCATCCGTCCCCGTCATGCTGACAAGCCGGGCCGACAGCCTGCCCTCCAGGCTGGCCTCGTGCGCGCTCGCCGTGCTGCTCGCCAATGCGAAGGCCGGCGGCCGCAACGGCTAAAAGAGGAGTACGAATATGACTTTATCCTCTTCGACGCAGCGAGGGGCCCTGCTGATCCTCAACAGCGGCTCTTCCTCCGTCAAACTCACGGTCTTCCGGGTTGAGCCACGCGGCGAGCAGATCGCACCGCTCTTTTCCGGTCAGTTGACAGGCATCGGCACGGATGCCCAGCTTTCGGTCAAAGCGGCGACGGGCGAGCGCATGGCCAATGAATCCTGGGCCGAACGCGACACAGGTAGCGTGCCAGCACTTCTGCCGGACCTGCTGGCCTGGGTCGAGGCGCATCTGCCCGCCGACCTGCCCCTGCTGGCCGCGGGGCACCGGGTTGTTCACGGCGGTGCGGACCTGCGCCATCCGGCAATGATTACCGAACACCTGCTCGGTGAACTGGAAACCCTGATCCCGCTTGCTCCCCTGCACCAGCCGCAGAACCTTGCCGCCATCAAGGTTCTGGCGGACAGCCGTTCGGACCTGCCCCAGGTCGCCTGTTTCGACACGGCCTTCCACCATACGCAGCCGCGGACGGCGACCACCTACGCCCTCCCTCGGCATCTCACCGACGCGGGCATCCGCCGCTACGGCTTCCACGGGCTGTCCTATGAATACATCGCCCGGCATCTGGAGGAACATCTGCCGCAGCTTGCCAGCGGACGCGTGGTCGTCGCCCATCTCGGCAACGGCTCCAGCCTGTGTGCCCTGAACCGCGGCGCCAGCACGGATACGTCCATGGGCTTCTCGGTTCTGGAAGGCGTGCCCATGGGGACCCGTACCGGCAATCTCGATCCGGGCATTCTCCTTTATCTGATGCGCAAGTTCGAGATGGATGCCGATGCTCTTGAGCACCTGCTCTACCACCAGTCCGGACTGCTCGGCGTTTCCGGCGTATCCAACGACATGCGGGTTCTGCTGAGCCGGGATGACGAGGCTTCGCGCGAAGCGGTCGACCTGTTCTGCATTCGCACCGCCAAGGAAATCTGCTCACTTGCCTGCAGCATGGGCGGCATCGATGCCCTGGTCTTCACGGCCGGGATCGGCGAACACTCGGCCGAAATCCGGGCACGCATCTGCAGCCACCTGAAGTGGGTCGGCATCGAACTGAACAAGGACCTCAACGAGGACAACGCGGAGCGGATCTCCTCCCCCGCCTCCCTGCCCGTTCACGTCATTCCCACCAACGAGGAACTCATGATCGCCCGTCACACGGTCGATCTTCTGACGATGCGGAATGCTGCCTGAATGAAGAAGACGACCGGGGCTAGGCGATTACCGCCGGGCCCCGGCCGATTCTCTTTCCCAGGATCTGCGGCCCGGGGAACGACAGGATAAGAGCGTCGCCCCGGGAAGAAACTGCCGGCCGTCGGCAGCCGCTTGAAGCTTACGCAGCATGTCGCGCCAGCGGGTCGGGCCGACCCGCGATCTTTTCTGTCAATACACGGGCTGCACCGCAAGCCTGCGTCCAGCCGTTGGAACCGTGCCCGACGTTGAGAAAGAGGTTGGCATAACGTGTCCGCCCGACATGGGCGGGCCCGCCGGGCGTCATGGGTCGGAACCCGTGCCAGTAGACCGCCTCGCCATAATCGGCCGCGCCTGGAAAGAGCTCGGCGACCCTGTCCCGCAAACCCTGCAGCGCGTGTTCAGGCATGGCGGGATCGAAGCCCGCAAGTTCCGCGACACCGGCAGCGCGCAAACGCGAGCCGAGACGGCAGATCATGACCTTGGAATGCTCGTCCATCACGGAGGAGCGCGGTGCGGCATCGGGATCTTCGATGTCGCAGGTCAGCGAATAGCCCTTCACCGGATAGATCGGCAGATTGATGCCGAGAGGCTTCAGCAATTTCACCGCCCATGGCCCGGTGGCAACGACGACCGCATCTGCCTGAAAGCTTTCTTGCGCCGTCTTGACCGTATCGATGCGCTCACCGCTTGCGCCGATCGAAAGGACAGGTGCATTGAAAACGAAACGGCACCCTCTCTCGGCGGCAAGGCGCGCCAGGGACTGCGTGAAGAGATGGCAATCGCCGACCTCGTCACTCGGCAGTTGCAGCCCTCCGGAAATCGGCGCACGGGTGTGGGCAAGCGCCGGCTCGATCGTGCAGACCTCGTCTGGCGAGAGCACACGATGCGCGACATCGAGCCGCGCGAGAACGTCGGCTGCGCGGCGCCCACCTTCCGCCTCTTCGCGGGTTGCGAAGATCTGCAGAACACCGCCGGTGCCATGATCGTACTGGATGCCGGTTTCCTCGCGCAGCTGCACCAGACACGCCTTCGAAAAATGGGCGATGCGCTGCATCCGCGTCTTGTTGGCGGCAAAGCGCCCGGCCGTACAATTGGCGACGAACCGCAACAGCCAGGACCATTGGGCAGGATCGAACCGCGGCCGGATCTTCAGCGGCGCCGTCGGCTGGAACATCCACTTCAGCCCCTTGAGCGGCATGCCGGGAGCGGCCCATGGTCCGGCAAACCCGGGACAAACGCCGCCGGCGTTGCCGAAGCTCGTCTCCAGTCCCGCCCCTTCCCGCGCTTCCAACACGGTCACCTCATGACCGTCCCTTGTCAGATACCAGGCGCTCGCGACGCCTATGACACCGGCACCAATGACAATGATACGCATGACATCCTCGAAGAATAGGTTGGCCGCGACGATTGGCGGGCTCAGAAGGTTCCCGGGTAACTCCCACCGTCGATCAGCAGGTTCTGGCCTGTGATGAAGCCGGCATCCGCCCCGCACAGGAACGCGAAATACGCCCCGATCTCCTCCGGCCTGCCATAACGCCCCGCCGGGTTGCCGGCGGCCCGCTCGGCCCAGACTTCGTCAAACGAGGGTCCGCCATCCTTCAGCATGCCCTCAATGTGCTCGCGCTGGGCGTCGCTGTCGACGATGCCGGGAAGCAGGTTGTTGATGGTGACGTTGTGGCGAACTGTCTGGCGCGCAAGCCCGGCCGTGAACCCAACCAGACCGGAGCGCGCACCGTTGGAAAGGCCGAGTTCGGCTTGCGGGATCTTCACGCTACGCGAAACGATGTTGACGATACGGCCAAAGCCGCGTTCCATCATGCCGTCGACCACATCGCGCATCATCATGATCGGCGGCAGCATCATCAGATTGATGGCGGATATCCAATCCTCACGACCCCATTCGCGAAAATCGCCGGGAAGCTTGCCACCCGCATTGTTCAAAACGATATCCGGTTCCGGACAGGCATAGAGCGCCGCGCGCCGGCCGGCATCGGTCGTGATATCGGCAATGACGGTGGTGACCGTCACGCCGGTTTCCGCCCGGATTGCGTCAGCGGTTTCAAGCAGCGTCTTCTCGGTGCGAGCCACCAGCGTCACGTCCACGCCCTCGCGCGCGACCGCGAAAGCGCAGGCGCGCCCCATGCCCTTACTGGAACCGGTGAGAAGCGCCGTGCGCCCGCGAATACCAAGATCCATCAGTGTTCCTCTTCGTCCGACGCCCGGAACCTTTCGATCCGAACTAACGCACTCAACGCCGCGCAGGCCTGTCCCAGTCGCGAGGTCCGCCTGCTGGATGTCAGCACGTTGGGATTGCCGTTCCACTCGGTCCCGTCGGGCCCCGGCTCGAACCACGCTCCTGTCGGCATGACGAGCACGCCCGCGCGCAAGGTTTCGTCGATCTGCGCCGTTGCCAGACAGGCACCGCGCACATTCCACAACCGCACGCGATCGCCATTCGATATCCCGCGTGCCTCCGCGTCCGCAGGCGAGATCCGAACTTCGGTGGGTCCGGAATGCGGCTGAGCCTGATAGAGTTGGCTATGCAGTTGCTTGGCTGGCTGGTTGGTGACGAGATGAAGCTCGTCCGCGTCCGCCCGTCCCAGCCATTCCTCCGGCTCGATCCAGCTGGGATGCGGCGGGCAGTCGTCGTAACCGAAGCCTGCAATCGTCGGAGAATGTAGCTCGATCAGACCGGATGGCGTGGCAAGCGCATTGTTTTCCGGATCGGCCCGAAAGTCGGAGAGAATCACTTCCGGTTCATCAGGCCCCGGCACGTTCCATACGCCGTCCCGCCAGAACGTCTCGAAATCAGGGACGTTGATCCCCTCTTCCGCTCCGCGTGCTTCGGTCTGCGTCCAGAGCCGGCGGAGCCACGCCGCTTCGTCCATCCCCTCATCGAAGGTCTGCCGACAGCCAAGGCGCTCCGAAAGGTCCCGGAAGATCGCGAAGTCATCCCGCGCCTCACCGACAGGATCGATCAGACGCGGCATGGCAAAGACATGCGGATCGCGCGACGTTCCGCCGATATCATTGCGCTCCAGTGTGGTCGTTGCCGGCAGCACGATATCGGCGCGCCGCGCGGTCGGCGTCCACCAGGGTTCATGCACGATAATGGTTTCCGGACGCCGCCACGCCTCCTCGACCTTGCGAAGATCCTGCGCGTGATGGAACGGATTGCCGCCGGCCCAGTAGACGAGCCGCACGTCGGGATAGCGAACCGTCCGGCCGTTGAAGGCGATTTCCTTGCCCGGACTGAGAAAGGCGTCCGCAAAGGCCGCAACCGGGATGCCCATGCCGCGCGAATTGGGAAGGCCCCTCATAGCCGGCACGTATCCGCCGCGCGCGGAAGCACCGACAGCGTTCATCGAACCGTATCCGAAGCAGAACCCGCCACCGGGCAGGCCGATCTGCCCGAGCACCGAGGCAAGCGCGATCAGCGCCCAGAACGACTGCTCACCATGATCGGCACGCTGCAACGCCCAGGCTGCAGAGAGCATTACCCGGCCCTGGCGGATCGTTTCCCAAAGCCTGCGCAGCTCCGTTACTTCGACGCCGGAGATATCCGCCGCCCAGTCGAGCGTCTTGGGCGTGCCGTCGCTCTTTCCCGTCAGATAGTCGGCAAGCGCTTCGAACCCGGTCGTGTAGCGATCGAGAAAAGCCCTGTCGGCGCGGCCTGAAACGATCGCTTCGTGGGCAAGCGCCAGCATGATCGCCGTATCGGAATTCGGCCTCGGCCGGATCAGCGTGGCCTCAAGCCCAGGCGGCACGTCGTCGGCAAGAGGTGAGACGATGACGAACTTCACGCCCCGCGCCGCGGCCTTCGCGACGAATTCGGGCATGTGGTGATGCCCGGCACCGCCCGAGGTCACCCGCCAGTTCTTCGGATTGAGGCCGCCGAAGGCGACCACCGCATCGCTGTCGGAAGCGATCGTCTCCCACGCGGTCGCCGCGCGCGAGACCGCATCGGCCGATCCCAGCACGTGCGGCAGGATGGCGTGGGCTGCGCCCCAGCTGTAGTTGCTCACCTGATCGGTGAACCCGCCCGCCGCGGCAAGAAACCGGCGCACCTGGGTGCGCGCGTGGTGAAAGCGGCCGGCACTCGACCAGCCGTAGGAGCCGCCGAAGACAGACTTCGGCCCATGGTCGACATGAACCCGGATGAGTTCCGAGGCAACGATGTCAAGCGCCTGGTCCCAGTCGACCGGAACCATTTCCTCGCGTCCGCGCCCGGCGCCGCCGGCATGCCGGCCGGCGTCCAGATAGCTGCGGCGGACATGGGGACGGTCGATGCGCTGTGGGGAATGGACGAGCGCCGGCAGGGCGCCGATCATGTCGGGATCGGCGCCGCTGCCGGCAAGCGGCTCGGCCTTCTCCAGCCGGCCGTCGACGACCGTTGCGGAGAAGGCGCCCCAATGGGTCAGGCTGGTGCGGGCGGATGTGCCCATGACGATCAGGCCGCGACCGCTGCCGGCCGCACCTTGAGGCCGTATTTTTCGGCAAGCCCCAGATCGGCGAAGGCCTTGAGACCCGCTTCGAGGATCGCGGGCGCGGCCGGCTGCAGCGGCTTGCGCAGCGGGCCGGAGGGAAGGCCCACGGCCTGCATCAGGGTCTTCATCGACACCGGATTGATCGTGGAATAGGCGAAGTGCAGCATAGGCAGGTTCTCAAGCCATGCCTCGCGGCAGTTGAAGGCGTCCTCGCCCGTTTCCCACGGCTTGGAGATGACGGCCATCTCGCGCGGAATGATGTTGCCGGTCATGTTCGCCGTACCGTGACCGCCGAGCGCCATGGTCGGAATGACGAGGCCGAGATTGGGCGAGCAGCAGCACATGATCGACATGTCGGGCTTGGCCGCGCATACCTGCGCCACCTGACCGACCCGCGTGGTGGATTCCTTGAGGACCACCATGTTCGGATGCTTGGCGAGCTCCAGCAGGTTGGTCCAGTGCAGATCGGTCTTCACCCGCGGCGGGTTATTGTAGAAGCCCATCGCGAGGTCGGTGCTGTCGAGCACTTCCTTCGCGTAGTCGGTGATGGCCTCGTTGTCGGCGCAGATATAGGCCGGCGCCGCGATGATCGCGCCGTCCGCGCCCTCGCCCTTGGCATAGCGCGCATACTCGATGGTCGTGTCGGTGTTGTTGCCCGTGACGCCGTAATACATCAGCATCTTGCCGGGCTTCATCTTCACGGTCTCGGAGATGATCCGCTTGCGCTCGTCGGCCGAGAGCATGGAAACCTCGCCGGTCGAGCCCATGATCAGGACGGCTTCCGTGCCATTCTCCGCGTGCCAGTTGAGCAATGTGCGGAAGCCTTCGAAATCGATGCTTCCGTCCGCGTTCATGGGTGTGACGAGCGCTACGAAAGATCCCTTGGGTTTGACGTGTGCCATGGCGTTAGCCTCCGGATTTGATGAGATCGGGCACCAAGAGCTTTGGCAGGCCCAGAACGATATCGGGGAACCAGATCGACAGGATGGCGACCAGAATGGTCAGGCCGCAGATCGGCGCGGCTGCCAGCATCGATTTTCCCAGTGACGCGCCGCCGATCTGATTGGCGACGAGAAGGCAGATCCCGTAAGGCGGCGTCACCAGCCCCACGGAGAGAACGATAGTGCTCAGGACGCCCATGTGAATGGGGTTGATCCCGGCGGTATCTCCGAGCGCCTGGATGATCGGCAGGAAGATCAGCGTCGCGGAGATCGGATTGAGCACCATGCCGACGAGCAACAGAAAGCCGATCAGCATGAGCATGATAAGGAAGCCGTTCGAGGTGACGCCGAGGATGAAGTTCACCACGATATCGGAGGCGCCGAGATAAGCGATCAGCCAGCCGAAGATACCGGCGCCGGCCACCGTGAACATCGGGATCGAGAAGTCGATTACCGCATCGGACAGGAGCTTCGGCACATCGCGCAGCTTGATGTCGCGGTAGACCACGATCGACAGGAACAGCGCCCACAGAACGGCGCCGATGGCGCCCTCGGTCGGCGTGAAGAAACCCGAGACGATGCCGCCCAGCACGATCACCGGGATCATCAGCGGCGGCGCACCGCGCACGAGCACGCGGCCCACCGCCGGAATGCCGGGAAAGGGATTGGCCGGAAACCCGTGCCGGATGGCCAGCACATAGGTGTAAGCCATCATGAACAGGCCGACGAGCACACCCGGCACCACGCCGCCGACGAAGAGCGCCCCGATGGAGACGTTGCCGAAGGCGCCGTAGACGATGAGGATGATCGAGGGCGGGATGATCACGCCGAGTGTCGAAGACGCGGCCGTGAGCGCCACCGCAAAGGGCGCGGGGTAGCCCGCTTCCTTCATGGCCGGGATGAGGATCGAGCCGACGCTCGCCGTATCGGCCGCCGCAGAGCCCGACAGGCTGGCAAACACCATCGAGACAAAGACGTTCACGTGCCCCAGACCGCCTCGGATGTGGCCGACTGTCGTGTCCGCAACCTCCAGAAGTCGGGTTGTGATCGAGCCCGCATTGAGGATACGGCCGAGCAGCATGAAGAACGGAACGGCGAGCAGCGTGAAGCTGTCGATGCCGGCGTACATCTGGTTGACGACGGAGACGAGCGGCAGGCCCTGTTCGACGATCACGAACGCGGAGGCCAGGATCAGCGAAAAGCCGATGTTCACCCGGAGCGCGATCAGCACGAAGAACGCGATAAGCAGAATGACGAGAGGGTTCATGCGACCCTCCGCGTCAGCAGGCCCTGCAGCATTTCCGCAAGAAACAGGATCATGAGCGCTCCGGAAACCGGGATGGGGAGGAACATCCAGAACCTGGAGATCCCGAGCGACTGAATGACCGCGGTCGAGCGGATGACGGTCAGCTCCCAGCCGCAGATCAGCAGCAGCAACGCGATCAGCACGCCGGCCACGAGACCGATCCAGTCGGTCGAGAGTCTGACAAACCGGCGATGCATCGGCAGCAGATCGACCGTGTAGTGCGAGCCGAGCCGCAACCCCGCGGCCGCGCCGAGGAAGATCAGCCAGGTGAAAAGGAGTTGGGCGACATCGCCGGTCCAGATCATCGGCGCCTGCAGGATATCCCGGGCAAGCACCTGAAGGGCGACGGTGATGATGAGCGCGGCAAACGCGATCCACGACAGGACACGCAGGATTGCGGCCACCCAGTCACAGAGACGGTGTAGCATGGGAACTTTCCGTTGGGGCTCGCCCTGAAACGGGCGAGCCCTCGGAGGCATCAGTTCTTGAGGAGTTGGTACTCGGCGCTCAGGTCGAGTTCCTTGGCCAGTTCCACCTGAAGCGGCGCGACCTTCTCGATGAAGGCGGCCTTGTCCGGATGCGTGACCTTGACGCCGTGTTCGCTCTGCAGCGTCTTCACGAGGTTGGCGTCGTATTCCTTGGCCTTCTCCACACCATAGGCGTTCGCGTCGACCGCGGCCTGCTGGACAACCTTCTGCAGGTCGGCGGGCAGCTTGTCCCAGGTACGCTGGGAGATCGAGATGTGGTTGATCTGGATCGTGTGCTCGGTGAGAGCCAGGTTCGGGGCGACCTCGTAGAGCTTGGAACCGGTGTATCCCGGCAGCGAGCTTTCCATCGCATCGGCAACGCCGGTCTGCATCGCGGCATAAAGCTCACCCCAGGCGACGGTTACCGGGAGCATGCCGAAGGCGGCCCAGGTCTTGGCATCCATCGGCGAGGGCGGCGTGCGCATCTTGAGACCCTTGAGATCGTCCGGACCGTTCACGACCGTGGATGCGGTCGACATGTTGCGCGTGCCGGACGCACCGAGCGCCAGCAGCTTCATGCCGACGGCATGTTCTTCATAGACCTTCTCGAAATGGGCCTGGACCTTGGTGCCGGGGCCGACCTTGGCCAGGGCATCGTCCATGCCATTGAAGAGGTAGGGCATTGTGAAGATGGAGAATTCCGGGATCTGCTGAGCAGCATTCGATACCGTGGAGATCATCAGATCGATGGTGCCGAAACCCATTTCGCCGATCACGGCGGGGTCCTGGCCGAGCTGACCGGAATCGAAGATCTTGACGGCGATTTTCCCGCCGCTCTTGTCTTCGATTTCCTTTTTCATGACCGCAGCCATGTCATTATAGGGATGGGGCGACTTTACGAGCGTATGAAGCCGTAGAGTGAAGTCGGCGGCATACGCTGAAACATTTGCTGCAGCGAAGCCGATAAGTGTGGCCGACAGGGTCAGTAACGTGCGACGAGCGATTTTCATTCTGGTATCTCTGGTTGGTTCTCTTTTTTGGGAAAAGATAATCCGGGCGCCCCTCGATAAAATCAAATATAAAAAACCGAGGGGTCTATGCGTAAATGTTATGGATTGTCTGTCCATAGTCCGGTCGCTCCTCAATGGTTGCCACGAATTCATCCAAAAACCGCCTTCCCGCACGTGACAACGGGGCGTCGGCAGGCTTCAGAACCTGGAAATTGAACGGGATTTTCGGCTCGAACGGCACTGTGCGCAGCGAATTTCCGAAGATCCCCGGCGATATGGGATCGACGATGGCGACGCCGAGACCGAGGGCGGCAAGCCCGCAGGCCGAATAGGAAGGCTGCGTTTCCGCAACGATCCGGGGCGCAATGCCGGCCTCCGCAAAGCGCTGGGCGATGACACTCCCGGTCACAGTCCGATAAGTCAGCGAGATCAACGGCTCGTCCTTCAGATCCAAGGGCGTCAGGGATGGACGCGAGGCGAGCGGGTTGTCGGCCAGCATGATGCAGACGCAATCGGTCCGGTAGGCGGCCAGAACCTCCAGATTGTCGGACGAACCCGCAAAGGACTGACCGATGCCGAGATCGACCTGGTGGGAGGCCAGAAGATCAATAATCCGCGGCGAAGTGTGAACGTTGTGGGTGATGCTGATGCCCGGCGACAGATCCGCCAGCCGCTTCATCGCACGCGGCAAGATCTCGAAGCTCACCATCGGCATCGAGGCGACACGGAAGGTCGCGCGACGCAGATCCTTGATCTGTGCCGCAACCTGCGCCAACCGGTCGAAGCCGTAGAACATCCGCTCGACTTCCTGAAAGAACTCGTGCGCTTCGGGCGTTGGCTGCGCCTTGCCACCCAGTCTCAGCAGCAGCGGAAAGCCGACCGCTCTCTCAAGGTCGGCGATGAGCCGGCTGACGGCAGGCTGCGAGACATTCAGCGCATTGGCGGCAGCCGTGATCGAACCGTGCCGCATGACCATCCGGAAGGCGTTGATCTGTTTCTGGTTCACGCGTTCTTCTTTCGCATGTCGCCTGCAGAGCCCCCACCGGAAGAGAGCACCGCAGAAACCGGGTTCGCGGCCTGGATACCCCTGCCGCAGGAATGCAGGTCCTGGCCGCCGCCCTTGAGTTGCGGCATAATCGGTTCAATTCACTTGCAAATTCCAGGCTGCCAGTGGCGCACTCCCTGCCCCGATTGGAATAATTTTCCAAAACCGGCGCCGCACATGCAAGTGCCGCAAGGACAATACGTGCCCTCCCTTCGGCACAGGGTCATGCCAAACAAATTTCCGCCGACACCATGCCCCCCTCGCCCGGCACCAACCTGCGAAAATCGAAGATCCGCGGCCGGTGCTCGACATCATAGGGAAAACCGGGGCTCATGAACATCCGACCCAAGCGATCCTCCCGCACAATCGGCCTCCGGCTGTCGTCCATGTATTGCCGACGCCATCCTTTGCTGTTTCCCTTGGGCCGACTCGATGCTGCAGAGGCGGTTCCCCAGGCCGCCCCGGGCATGCCCGCCAATGCGACCTCATGCCCCTCTACGCATCCAGTTCCTCAGCAAATACGGTCGACGAAATCGGCGTCGGCCGGACCAAGGGAGACGAAACGTGGGAAAACTCTATGTTGTGGGGACCTTCGATACCAAGGAGCCCGAGCTGCGGTTTGCGGCCGAAGCCGCGAGAAGCACGGGCGCGGAGGTTCTGCTCGTTGACGTGAGCACACAGGGCTCGCCCGGCGGAGCCGATTTCGATCCGGCGACAGTCGCCTCCTTTCATCCCGATGGCGCATCGGCCGTTCTTGAGCGAACCGACCGCGGCGAGGCGGTCACGGCCATGGCGGAAGCCCTTTCGGCGTTTTTCCGCACCCGGGACGACATTGGCGGTGTTCTCGGCCTTGGCGGAAGCGGCAACACGGTGCTGGTGACGGAAGCCATGCGCACGCTTCCAGTGGGAACGCCCAAACTGATGCTGTCGACTGTCGCATCCGGCAACACCGCGCCCTACGTCGGCCCCAACGACATCGCGATGATGTATTCCGTCGTCGACATTGCCGGCCTGAACGCGATTTCCCGACGGATCATCGCAAATGCGGCCTATGCGGCGGCCGGCATGGTCCAGGGCAAGATCCCCAGTCACGAAGGCGACAAGCCGGCCATCGGCATGACGATGTTCGGCGTCACGACCCAATGCGTGACGCAGGCCCGCAAGAAACTGGAGGACCGTTTCGACGTCGCCGTGTTCCACGCAACGGGCATCGGCGGGCAGTCGATGGAAAAGCTCGCCGAGAGCGGCTTTCTGCGCGGCATGCTCGACGTGACGACAACGGAAGTGGCCGATCATCTCGTCGGCGGCGTCTTCCCCTGCACCGACGACCGCTTCGGCGCCGCCATCCGCACCAGGCTACCCTATGTGGGCTCGGTCGGCGCGGTCGACATGGTCAATTTCGGCGCGATGGAAACCGTGCCGAAGGAGTTCCGCAACCGCAACCTCCACGTCCACAACGCCCAGGTCACCCTGATGCGCACGACGCCGGAAGAGAACCGGGCGATCGGCAAGTTCATCGTGGAACGGGTCAACCGCATGGAAGGACCGGTCCGCTTCTTCCTGCCGCTCAAGGGCGTCTCGATCATCGACGCGCCCGGCATGCCGTTCCACGATCCCGAAGCGGATGCGGCCCTGTTCGAGACGATCCGCGCCGAATGGATCGATGCGCCCAACCGCAAGCTGATCGAACTCGACAACAACATCAACGACCAGGCGTTCTCCGATGCGATCGCCGAAACGTTCCTCGAACTGATCAGGTAGGATCAAGCCATGACAGACATGTCCAGAACCGCCATTCTCGCCAAGCTGCGCAAGAAGATCGCCGACGGACTACCGATCATCGGCGGCGGCGCCGGCACGGGTCTTTCCGCCAAATGCGAGGAAGCCGGCGGCATCGACCTGATCGTCATCTACAATTCCGGCCGCTATCGCATGGCCGGACGCGGCTCGCTCGCCGGCCTGCTCGCCTACGGCAATGCCAACGAGATCGTCAAGGAAATGGCGCGGGAAGTGCTCCCGGTCGTCAAGCACACGCCAGTGCTTGCCGGCGTCAACGGCACCGATCCCTTCATGATCACCGACCACTTCCTCGACGAGCTGAAGGAACTGGGCTTCGCCGGCATCCAGAACTTCCCGACCGTCGGTCTGATCGACGGCACCTTCCGCGCAAACCTGGAAGAGACCGGCATGGGCTACGCGCTGGAGGTCGACATCATTGCGGCCGCCCGCAGGAAGGACATGCTGACGACGCCCTATGTCTTCTCAAGCGAGGACGCGAGAGCGATGACGGAGGCCGGCGCCGACATCATCGTCTGCCACATGGGCCTGACGACCGGCGGCGCCATCGGCGCTGAAACCGCTGTCACGCTCGACGACTGCGTGGAGAAGATCGCGACCTGGGCCGAGGCTGCGCGTTCCGTGCGCGACGACGTCCTCGTGCTCTGCCATGGCGGGCCGATCTCGATGCCGGACGATGCCGCCTACATCATCAAGAACGTGCCCGGCATCGACGGCTTCTACGGCGCCAGCTCCATGGAGCGTCTGCCGACCGAAGTCGCCATCCGTGAACAGATCGAGAAGTTCGGCAAGATCCGCCGCTGAGGCACTCTGGCCTTGGCTTGACGCGCCCCGCGCTCGGGTTGCTTGAAAACACTGCGGCGACCGTTCGTGATGAACGGCCGCCGCAATCGTTTTAGGCCCTCTTTACGCGCCAGAGCGCTCATCCCGCGCGCATCACAAGCGGATCAGGAATCCGCAAGCCTGCGGTTCAGCGCAAGCGCGATCAGCGTGCACACGGCGCCCGAGAGCAGATAGAGGCCCGCCATCGCGATGCCGTACGTGCTCGACAGATAGAGCGCGGCAAAGGGCGCGAACCCGGCGCCGAACATCCATGCCAGATCGGATGTCAGCGCCGACCCCGTATAACGGTATTCGTTGGAGAAGCTCGACGCCACGGCTCCCGAGCACTGCCCGAAGGACAGCCCGAGAAGCGCAAAGCCCACCACCATGAAGACCACATCGCCCGTGCCCACCTGATCGAGGAGCACGGGAGCGAGCCCGCTGAACAGTGCGATTGCGACCGCGCACCAGGCGAGCAGCCGTCGCCGGCCGATCCGGTCCGCGATCCACCCCGACAATACGATGGTGCCGAGCCCGACGAACGCAGCCGCCACCTCGATCATCAGGAACTCCGCCGTCTCGTGACCGCTGACCAGAAACACCCACGACAACGGGTAGACGGTCACCATGTGGAAGAGGGCGAAGCTCGCCAACGGCGCGAAGGCGCCGATGACGATGGCACGCCCCTGCGCGCGCACGGTCGAGATCACCGGAGTCGGCTGGAGATCCCGGCTCGCAAAGAGCCGGCGGAACTCGTCCGTATCGACGATCCGCAGCCGGGCGAACAGGGCCACCACGTTGAGCGCGAAGGCCACGAAGAACGGATAGCGCCAGCCCCACGAGAAGAAGTCGTCCGCGGAAAGCTGGCTGACGAGATAGGCGAAGAGCCCGCTTGCCACCATCAGACCGAGCGGCGCGCCCATCTGCGGCACCATCGCATACCAGCCCCGCTTGCCCTCCGGCGCGCTCAGGGAAAGCAACGAGGCCAAACCGTCCCAGGTCCCACCCAGTGCGACGCCCTGCCCGATCCGGAGGATCGCGAGGATTACGATCGATGCGGCTCCGATCTGACCGTATCCGGGCAGGAAGGCGATGCAAACCGTGGAGGTTCCCAGCAACAGCAAGGCCACCGTCAGCTTGACCCCGCGCCCGTGTGCACGATCGAGCGCCATGAACACGGTCGAGCCTATGGGGCGCGCGATGAAGGCGAGCGCGAAAATCGCGAACGAGTAGAGCGTGCCGGTCAACGCGTCGACGAAGGGGAAGACGAGTCGCGGAAACACCACAACCGACGCGATAGCGAAAACAAAGAAATCGAAAAATTCTGAAGTGCGACCAATGATCACACCTATGGCGATATCGCCAGGGCGCACGGCATGATCGCCCCCTGACCTGATATCAGGGCTAACCCCTACTGTTCCCGACGTAACTTCCATTTTTGGCCCCTATTTCCTCCCGGTGCGGGCATACCGCACCCCACAGGCCCGAACGAGTATCGGACGCAGGGGCAGCTTATGCAACTGTAGGAGCCCTCACTTCTCTTTCCCCCAAAACCCCCTCTATAACGGCGCGACAAACCGTCACTGTTGCGAATTCTCAATGACTGCGGGGCACCTTGCCGGCGGTCGCAGCTGTGGCGAACCTCAAACCGAAACACGGGTAACGTCTTGAGTCGGATCCGCGCTCTCTTCGTCCTCCCCCTCCTCACCCTGCTGGGGGGATGCAACCTCGTCGTCCTGAATCCCGCAGGCGACATGGCAATCCAGCAACGTGACCTCATCGTGGTCGCCACCGTGCTGATGCTCATCGTCGTGCTGCCGGTCATGGCTCTGACCGTCTTTTTCGCCTGGCGCTACCGCAAGGGGAATGACGCAGACTACAAGCCGGACTGGGACCATTCGCTGAAGCTGGAGCTGATCATCTGGGCCGCCCCCCTGCTGATCATCATCTGCCTCGGCTCGGTGACGTGGGTGACCACCCACATGCTGGACCCCTACCGCCCGCTCGACCGGATCGCGGAAGGCAGGCCCGTGCCCCAAGACGTCAAGCCGCTCGAGGTCGAGGTCGTCGCGCTCGACTGGAAGTGGCTGTTCTTCTACCCCGAATACGGGGTGGCCACTGTCAACGAGCTCGCAGCCCCCATTGATCGCCCGATCACGTTCAAGATCACGGCCTCCTCGGTGATGAACTCCTTCTTCATCCCCGCCCTCGCCGGCCAGATCTACGCGATGCCGGGAATGGAGACGAAGCTCCACGCGGTCATCAACAAGCCGGGCGTCTATGACGGCTTCTCCGCCAACTACTCCGGCGCCGGCTTCTCCGGCATGCGCTTCAAGTTCCACGGCATGTCGAACGATGACTTCGCAGATTGGGTCGCGAAGGTCCGTGGAGCCGATCAGACGCTCGACCGGCAGACCTACCTTGCCTTGGAGCGCCCGAGCGAGAACGTTCCGCCCGCCTACTACGCCGGTTATCAGGACGATCTCTACCAGCGCATCCTGAACATGTGCGTCGACCCGGCGAAGATGTGCATGGGCGAGATGATGGCCATCGACGGCAAGGGCGGCCTGGGCGTTGAGGGCATCCACAATGTCCTGCCCAAGGAACTCGAATACGACAAGCATCAGCGCCGAGGCGCCATCTTCGGCCCGCAGCCGAGTTACGTCGCAAGCCTTTGCACCGATACCGACCCGTTCGGCACACGCGGAGCGGGTGCGGCGGGCAAAACCGAGCAGGAGCCGCGACAGGCAGGTGCGGGAACCGCGCCTTCGCCCGCGGCAACGCCGATTTCCCTGCCGGCACAGCCCCGAAACGCCCCTCGGCCCGACAACATCTGAGATCCTCGCGAACCATGATGAACCATCAACAGACATCGTTCCTGCTGGGTCGGCTGGGCCTCGACTCGCTGCCCCTGCACGAACCGATCCTCGTCGCCACCTTCTCGGTGGTCGCGCTCGGCGGCATCGCCGTTTTCGGCGCCATCACCTATTTCCGCCTCTGGGGCTACCTCTGGCGGGAATGGTTCACCACCGTGGACCACAAGCGCATCGGCATCATGTACATGATCCTGGGCATCATCATGCTGCTGCGCGGCTTCGCCGACGCCATCATGATGCGCCTGCAGCAGGCGATTGCGTTCGGCGGATCGGACGGTTACCTGCCCGCCCACCACTATGATCAGGTCTTCACCGCCCATGGCGTGATCATGATCTTCTTCGTGGCGATGCCGGTGGTGACAGGGCTGATGAACTACGTCGTGCCGCTTCAGATCGGCGCCCGCGACGTGTCCTTCCCGTTCCTCAACAATTTCAGCTTCTGGATGACGACCGCCGGCGCCGTTCTGGTGATGATGTCGCTGTTCATCGGCGAGTTCGCCCGCACCGGCTGGCTCGCCTATCCGCCGCTGTCCAACATCGCCTACAGTCCGGACGTCGGCGTCGACTATTATATCTGGGCCTTGCAGATCGCAGGCGTCGGCACGTTGCTATCCGGCGTCAACCTGATCTGCACGATCATCAAGATGCGCGCGCCCGGCATGAAGATGATGCAGATGCCGGTCTTCACCTGGACGGCGCTTTGCACGAACGTGCTGATCGTCGCCGCCTTCCCGGTGCTCACCGCCGTCATGGTGCTGCTGTCGCTCGACCGTTACGTGGGAACGAACTTCTTCACGAACGACTTCGGCGGCAACCCGATGATGTATGTCAACCTCATCTGGATCTGGGGCCATCCGGAGGTCTACATCCTCATCCTGCCGATGTTCGGCGTCTTCTCGGAAGTCACCTCGACCTTCTGCGGCAAGCGCCTGTTCGGCTACACCTCGATGGTCTACGCCACCATCGTCATCACCATCCTGTCCTACCTCGTCTGGCTCCATCACTTCTTCACGATGGGCTCGGGCGCGAGCGTGAACTCGTTCTTCGGCATCACCACGATGATCATCTCGATCCCGACCGGGGCGAAGATGTTCAACTGGCTGTTCACGATGTACAAGGGCCGCATCCGCTACGATCTGCCGATGATGTGGACCGTGGCCTTCATGCTGACCTTCGTCATCGGCGGCATGTCGGGCGTGATGCTGGCGGTTCCGCCGGCCGACTTCTCGCTCCACAACTCGCTGTTCCTGATCGCGCACTTCCACAATGTGATCATCGGCGGCGTGCTGTTCGGCCTCTTCGCGGCCATCAACTTCTGGTATCCGAAGGCCTTCGGCTACAAGCTCGATCCGTTCTGGGGCAAGATCTCGTTCTGGTGCTGGGTTATCGGCTTCTACCTCGCCTTCATGCCGCTTTATGTGCTCGGCCTGATGGGCGTCACCCGCCGCATGCGCGTCTTCGATGATCCTTCGCTGCAGATCTGGTTCGTGATCGCCGGGATCGGCGCGGCAGTCATTGCCGTCGGCATCGGTGCCTTCCTCGTCCAGCTCGTCGTCAGCTATATGAAGCGCGAGCAGCTGCGCGACACCACGGGCGACCCCTGGGATGCGCGTACGCTGGAATGGGCGACCTCCTCGCCCCCGCCGGACTACAACTTCGCGTTCACGCCCGTCGTGCATGACCTCGACGCCTGGTGGGACATGAAGCAGCACGGCTACAAGCGGCCGTTGACGGGCTACAAGCCGATCCACATGCCCAAGAACACGGGCGCCGGCATCATCCTGGCCGGCCTGAGCCTGGTCACCGGCTTCGCGCTCATCTGGTACATCTGGTGGCTTGCGGCGCTGGGCTTCATCAGCCTCCTCGCCGTCGCCATCGGTCACACCTTCAACTACAAGCGCGACTTCCACATTCCCGCCGAAGAGGTGGAGAAGACGGAAAACGAGCGCACGCGCATCCTCGCCGCACAGGGTTGATCACATGACAGCAACTGCAAGCGCCGCGCAGGACACCGCAACGCGCATCTACCACCACGAAACCGAGCACACCCATCCGGAAGGCTCCAGCACGCTGCTGGGGTTCTGGATCTACCTGATGAGCGACTGCCTGATCTTCGCAGTCCTTTTCGCGACCTATGGCGTTCTCGGCGGCAACTATGCTGCCGGGCCGGCGCCGAAGGATCTGTTTGAGCTGCCGCTGGTCGCTCTCAACACCTCCATGCTGCTGCTCTCCTCCATCACCTACGGTTTTGCCGTCATCGCGATGCAGAACCGCAACCGGAAGAGCACCCAGACCTGGCTGCTGATCACCGCGCTGTTCGGCCTCGCCTTCATCTCCATCGAGCTCTTCGAGTTCTCGGAGCTGATCCACGAAGGCGCCACGCCACAGCGCAGCGCCTTCCTGTCGTCGTTCTTCACGCTGGTCGGCACCCACGGCCTGCACGTGACCTTCGGCATCGTCTGGATCTTCACGCTGGTGACCCAGATCGCCAAGCATGGTCTTGTGGAAGCCAACCGCCGCCGGCTGATGTGCCTCAGCATGTTCTGGCACTTCCTGGACGTCGTCTGGATCGGCGTCTTCACCTTTGTCTATCTGATGGGAATGCTGCGATGAGCGCTGAAGAGCACGTCATGGACGCCCCCAGGGACAGCCATGGGGACAGCCATGGGGATCCCCACGGCGACCACCACGACACCGCCCCCGCGCACGCGACGCTCGGCGGCTACATGAAGGGGTTCATCCTCTCCGTCATCCTGACGGCGATCCCCTTCTACCTCGTCATGACCGGGACGCTGGACAATCACACCACCGTCGGCATCGTCATGGCCATGGCGGTCGTCCAGATCGTGGTCCACATGATCTACTTCCTGCACATGGACGCCAGGTCGGAAGGCGGCTGGAACCTGCTTTCGCTGATTTTCACGATCATCGTCGTGGCGATCACGCTGGCCGGCTCGCTGTGGGTCATGTACCACCTGAACGTCAACATGATGCCCCAACACGACATGAGCCAGTTGCCGTGAAGAACACCCATGACGGCGCGGGATCCGGTGGCGGCGACGCGCCGGCCCCGCGCCGTCATCGAAACAGGGGGACGCTCATACTGCTGGGCGTCCTCATCCTTGCCGGGCTGATCGGCGGCACCGCACTCGGCGTCTGGCAGATCCAGCGCAGAGCCTGGAAACTCGATCTGATCGACCGGGTCGAAACCCGCGTCCACCAGCCCGCCGCCCCCGCTCCCGGCCCGGACGCCTGGCCGACGATTTCCCGCGACGGCGACGAATACCGCCACGTCCGGGTGACAGGCCGCTTTCTCGACGACCACGAAACGCTCGTGCGCGCCACGACCGACCTTGGCAGCGGCTATTGGGTCATGACGCCCTTCAAGAGCGAGCGCGGCTTCACCGTGCTCGTAAACCGCGGCTTCATTCCACCCGACCGCAAGGATCCTGCAAGCCGGAACGAAGGCCGGAAGATCGACGGTACAGTCGCCGTTCAGGGATTGCTGCGCATCAGCGAGCCGAAGGGCGGTTTCCTGCGCTCCAACGAACCGGCAAAGGGACGCTGGTATTCCCGCGATGTGCGGGCGATCGCGAAAGCGCAAGGTCTGACGGACGTCGCCCCCTACTTCATCGACGCCGACGCGGCGCCCAATCCGGGCGTCTATCCGGTGGGCGGACTGACCAAGGTCAGCTTCTACAACCACCACCTTTCCTACGCGCTCACGTGGTTTGCCCTGGCGCTGATGTCGCTTGCCGCCGGCGTCTACCTGCTGCGTGAGGAGCGCCGTGGCAGCAAGGCCGGGCCTTCGGCATGAAAGCGCTGCCCGCTTCGGCTGCTCCGGGCGGACCGCGTCACGGCTTTGACCCAAACGCGCCCTATCGCGCCTGACGCAACAATTCGCTCGCACCTCCCAACCCGTCGCGAAAGGCCGCGTCGAAGGTCGTGGACGCCTCGTCCCAAAGCTTTGCGGATCCGTCGTAGGCGATGCTCCAGCGCGCCTTCCAAAGAAGCTTCTCCGCATCCCACGTCAGAATGCCGTTCAGGATGACGTCGCCGCCGGAACGTCTCGCCAGATCGGCGAGCGTCGAGGCGGGCGGATTGTCCGCATCCATCGAGCCGACATCGACCGCCGCAAGCGTCGCAACATCCGGCAGCGCGATGGTCAGACCCCGCTTGTCGGCTTCCGCAAGAAGCGCGTCGCGCTGCCCGTTTCCCTCAGCCCCATCGTTTGTCAGAAAGAAACCGTTGCCCTGAAACTCGACCTTCACCAGAGGCGTGATCACCGGCCGGGGCAGCGGCCACTTCTCGAAGCCGAGATCAGTGATCAGCGTATCGATCTTCTCCGGTTCGAAATGGACCGTCAGATCATAGGGGCGGTCCCGCGATCCCTGTTCGTCGTGGTGAGGGATCCCTTCCATGCGGTCGCGATAGCTATAGCTCGCCACATAATCGCCGGCGCGACCGATCTCGGCCCCAAGCCTTTCGTCCTGTAAAATATGCGAGGTGCCCGTGACCTTCACGAGCACCTGCCGGAACGTTTCCTCGATGCCGGGCCGCCTCGTCTCCTCGCGCTGTCCAGTGACAAAGGTGACGGCGCTGTAAAGGGCTTTCTCGTCCACTCCGGCCGCACTCGCAGGCGCTGCCAGCGGCAAAAGCAACACGAACCAGCTCAACAGCATCGATACCGCACGCATAGGACAGTCCTCCCCTGTCAGATCCACACACCGGACCTTAACCCGGCCGCGGCGAGCGCACCCTTGTGGCTCAATCCACTCACCTCAGCCGGAGCACGAGCCCGGCGATCAGTTGCGCCCGCTCCACGAGACTGTCGACATAGATGTGCTCGTTGAGCGTATGCAGCCCCTTGCCGCGCACGCCGACGGAATCGATGGTCGGAATGCCCATCGCGCCGGTGAAATTGCCGTCGGATCCGCCGCCCGCGCTGCAATGGGGCAGATCGAAGCCGATTTCCGAGGCGATCTCCTTGGTCACTTCGTAAAGCGCCATCGTGCCCTCATCCGGCTCCCACACCGGCCGCGTCACTCCCCGCGTGACCTCGATGATCACATCGTTTTCCTCGCCGGAAAAGGCCAGCATGCGCTTCACGCCCTCGTCGAGATCATGCTGGCGCTTGGCCATCGAAAGCACCTGCGCCTCGCAGGAGGACGAAACGCAGTTGACCCACTGCCCGGCATGGATGACGCCGACGGAAAAAGTGCAGTCGTCCGTCGTCATCGCCTCGATCTCGAGGATCTTGCGCGCCATGGCCGCGATCGCAGAGCGTCCCTCCTTGAGCGACCACCCGGCATGGCTCGGACGCCCGGTCGTCTTGATGTTGAACCGCGCGATGGCATAGCGCCCGGTCACCGCGGAACCGTCATGGTGCGCCGGCTCCGGCACGATGACGTACCTGCTCTTGGCCGCTTCCTGTTCGATGAGATTGCGGGTCGACGGCGTTCCGACCTCCTCGTCGGGCGTCAGCAGCACCGTCACGGGAAGCGGCGTCTCGACGCCCGCCTTCACAAGCTGGCGCAGCGCTTCCAGCGAAACGAAGTTGCCGGCCTTCATGTCCTGGATTCCCGGCCCATAGCAGCATCCGTCTTCCACCTTGAAAGGCAGCACATCGAGCGTGCCCATGGGGTGGACGGTATCGAGATGCCCGCTGATCAGGATGCCGGGCTTGCCGATGTCCTTGTGGGGAAACTTCGCGCGCAGCGACCCACCGAAGCCCATGCGCCCGGGAATGCGCTCGATCTCGGCACCCGCAGCCGCAAAATCATAGGCCGCCAGATCCATCATCCGGTCGACGGCCGCCGCATCGTGGGTCGGGCTCTCGCACTCGATCCAGGGTCTCAGGCCGGCGATCATCTCGTCGGTATCGAAAGGCAGGGCCTTGTAGTCCATGGCAATCACCTCGGCAGAACATGCTGGAAAAACTAGAGCGGCAGACGCGTTTCGATGAGGCGCGCCATGATCGAGGCCCCGACCGGCAACATGTCGTCATCGACCACGAAGCCGGGATTGTGGAGCGGAACCGATCCCTTGTGGCCGATCCGGCAATAGGCGCCCGGCACCACAGCCAGCATGTCGGCGAAATCCTCACTGCCGGTCACGAGCGCGGTCTCGACGCGCGCATTCCCCTGCCCCACGACATCCTGTGCCGCCTTCAGATAGGCCTCGGAAAGATCCGCATCGTTCTTCAGAACCGTGAACATCTGCCAGACCTTCGCCTCGATCTCGACCTCGAAACTCTGCGCAAGGCCTGCGCAAACCTGCTCCACGCGCGCGTGCATGAGATCGCGCACATCGTCGGAGAAATAGCGGATCGTGCCGGCGATCGTGGCCTTGTCTGGTACCACGTTGTAGGCGGAACCGGAGTGAACCTGAGTAACGGAGAGAACCGCCGGCTCCTTGGGGTCCACATTTCGGCTGACTATGGACTGCAACGCCTGCACCAGCTGCGTCACCACGACGATCGGATCGCGCGACTGGTGCGGATGCGCGGCGTGACTGCCGACACCGTTGATCGTGATGTCGAAGAGGCTGGCACCTGCCATCGCCACACCCGGCTTGATGGAGAAGGTGTTCTCATCCGCCCCGGGATCGTTGTGCATGCCGTAGATTTCATCGCATGGGAACTTCTTGAAAAGCCCGTCCTCGACCATGGCACGCGCGCCGCCCAACCCCTCCTCGGCGGGCTGGAAGATGAAGACCACGCGACCGTCGAAATCGCGCGTCTCGCTCAAGTAACGTGCGGCACCCAGCAGCATGGTGGTGTGCGCGTCGTGCCCGCAACCATGGAAGCGACCCGGGTTCTGCGAGGCGAAGGGCAGATTGGTCTGTTCGTCCATCGGCAGCGCATCCATGTCGGCACGCAGCCCGATGGTGCGGCCTCCCGGTCCCTTGCCCTGCAGGACGCCGACAACGCCGGTCTTGCCGATCCCGCGATGAACCTCGATACCCCAGGAGGCCAGCAATTCGGCAACGATCCCCGAGGTCCGTTCCTCCTCGAAACCGATTTCGGGATGCGCATGGATATCGCGCCGGACAGCCGTCAACTCTTCCGCAAAGCTCGCGATTTTCGGCAGGATCGTCATGAAGGTCACTCCGTATGGGACTGGATAGCTGGCATTTCGCTTGATTTGGAAGGCAGCGGCCGGAAGTTGGCGAAGTCCCAGCCGCGGCCGGGCGCCGCCTCGATGAGCGCACGCGTATAGGAATGGCGCGGATTGGCGAGCACATTGGCCGCCGTATCGTGCTCGACGATCCGCCCTTTCTGCATCACGACGACTTCGTCACAGATCTGTGCCGCGACCCGCAGATCGTGGGTGATGAACAGGATCGCGATCCCGAGTTTCCTTTGCAATTCGTCAAGCAGATCGAGCACCTGCGCCTGCACCGAGACATCGAGCGCGGAGACGGCCTCATCGGCCACCAGTACGTCCGGCTCCATGGCGATGGCGCGCGCAATGGCGATGCGCTGGCGCTGGCCGCCGGAAAACTGGTGCGGGTAGCGCTCGATCGCATCTTCCGGCAAGCCGACGAGCGCCAGCAGTTCCCGCGCCCGCGCCATCGCGACAGCCCGGTCCTGACCGCAGTTGAGCGGGCCCTCGACGAGGCTTTGCCCGATGGTCCAGCGCGGATTGAGCGAGCGGAAGGGATCCTGGAAGACGATCTGGATATGGCGGCGATGCGGCCTGAGCTGCTGGCGGGTAAGCCTCGCAATCTCCCTGTCGGCCACCTTGATGGACCCGTCCGTCGGATCGATCAGCCGCATGATGCAGCGCGCGACGGTGGACTTGCCCGACCCGCTCTCGCCGACGATGCCGAGCGTGCGCCCGCGCGAAATGGTGAAAGATACATCGCGCGCCGCCTTCGTCGGCTCGCGGCTCACGAACCAGCCGCCGCGCGCGTAATATTTCATCAGTCCGGCGACGCGCAGAACCGGATCTCCGCCCGCATCCACCCGCGGCGGTCGCGGCACGAGGCTCGGCACCGCGCGCAGCAGGTCGCGGGTATAATCTTCCTTCGGCGCGCGAAGAAGAACTCCCGCCGGCGCCTGCTCCACGATCCGCCCGTGCTTCATCACATGCACGGTATCGGCGATCTCGGCGACGACGCCCATGTCGTGGGTGATGAACAACACCGCCGTGCCATGCTTCTCCTGTAACTCAGCGATCAGACTAAGGATCTGCTTCTGGGTTGTGACATCGAGCGCAGTCGTCGGCTCGTCGGCGATGAGAAGCTGCGGCTCCAGGATCAGCGCCATCGCGATCATGATGCGTTGGCGCTGGCCGCCGGAAAGCTGGTGCGGGAACGACGCATAGATCCGCTCCACATCCGGCAGATGAACCTGTTCGAGAATGTCGAGCACCCGGCGTTTCTTCTCGCGCTTGGGCAGCCGGACGTGGGCGTCGAGCACCTCCTCGATCTGCGCGCCGACCCGGATCACAGGATTGAGCGCCGTCATCGGCTCCTGGAAAACCATGGAGAGGTGGCTTGCGCGTTCGTCGCGCATCGACTGCGCAGAAAGATCGAGCAGGTTCTTGTCTCCCAGCACGATCCGTCCGCCGTCAACCTCCAGCACGCCCTTCGGCAGCAGCCCCATTGTCGCAAGCGAGGTCACCGACTTGCCAGATCCGCTTTCTCCGACGAGACAGGCCGTCTCTCCCGCGCGAATCGTCAGCGAGATGCGATCGAGGATCGGCCGGGCATCGGCATTGCCGGCGAGCCGAACCGTAAGGTTCTCGATCCGGAGGACCGTCGGCGCTTCATCGAAATTGCGGGACTTGAACTCCATCGCTCACGCCTCCCGCTTCTTCAGGCGCGGATCGAGGAGATCGCGCGCGGTATCGCCAAGGAGATTGATCGACAGGATGCACAGCGACAGCATCAGCCCCGGCCAGAAGATCAGCATCGGCTTGATCTGGAAGTAGAGCCGGCCCTCGGCCATGATGTTGCCCCAGGTCGGGATCTCGGTGCTCACCCCCGCGCCCAGGAACGAGAGGATCGCCTCAACGAGAATGGCGGAGGCGCAGATATAGGTGCCCTGCACGATGAGCGGCGCCAGCGTGTTGGGCATCAGGTGCTGCCACAGGATCTTCGGCATGGAGGACCCCAGCGCGATCGCGGCCTCGACATAGGGCTCCTCGCGCACCGACAGCACGACGGAGCGCACGAGCCTTACGACGCGCGGGATTTCCGGGATGGTGATGGCGCTGATGACCGACCACAGGCTCGGCCCGTTGAGCGCGACGAGCGCGATCGCCAGCAGGATCGAGGGGATCGCCATCAGGCTATCCATGATCCGCATGATCACCGCATCGGCGGCGCGGAAGAAGCCCGAGACGAGGCCGATGAAAAGCCCCAGCGCGACGCTGACCACCGCCGCACCGACGCCAATGAAGAGCGAGACGCGCCCGCCCATCATCACCCGCGAGAACACATCCCGGCCGTAGGCGTCCGTGCCCAGGAGATAGGCCTCGCTGGAGCCCTTGAGCCGGTGAAGCGCATCGATGGCGAGTGGATCGTGGGGGATGTAGAGCGGCGCCGCGATGGACGCGATGACGATGATCGCGAGCACGAGTGCGGCGATCGCCGGTCCGGCGCCCAACCGCAGGCCCTTCGGCAGCGACAGCACGCCAAGCACGGTCTGCATGCCGGAAACGGGTTGAGGAGCGTGTTGAGGAGCGGCTGGCATCAGTAGCGGATCCTCGGGTCGAAGAAGCTGTAGGAAAGATCGATCAGCAGATTGATGAACACATAAGTGCCGCTCATCAGCAGGATGATGCCCTGGATGACCGGATAGTCACGCGCCAGGATCGCATCGACGGTAAGGCGCCCGACGCCGGGGATATTGAAGACGCTCTCGGTCACCACCACGCCACCTATGAGCAGCGCGAAACCCGTGCCGATGATGGTGAGGATAGGCACCGCCGCATTCGAAAGCGCATGCCGGAAGAGCACGACCCGCTCTTTCACACCCTTGGCCCGCGCGGTGCGGATGTAATCCTCGCCGAGCACCTCCAGCAGGCTCGCCCGCGTCATGCGCGCAATCAGCGCGACGTAGATGGTCGCAAGCGTCAGGCACGGCAGGATGGCGCGAGAGAGAAACTTGCCGAAATCCTGTGATGGCGGCGTGTAGCCCTGCACCGGCAGCCAGCGCAAGTCGATGGAAAAGAACTTGATCAGCACGTAGCCGATGACGAAGACCGGCACGGAAAAGCCCAGCACCGAGAAGCTCATCACCGCATAGTCAACCCATGTACGGTGCCGCCAGGCCGCGACCACGCCCATCGGCACGGCGATCACGACCGACAGAATGATCGTCAGGATGGCGATGTTGATCGTCGGCCAGATCCGCTGCCCGATCATCTGAGAAACAGGCGTGTTGGAAATGAGCGAGATCCCCAGATTGCCGTGCAGAAGCTGGTCAACCCATGTCGTGAACTGGACGTAGATGGGTTCATTGAGCCCGAGCGACGTGCGGATGCGTTCAAGCTGCGCCGGCGTCGCGGCATCGCCGGCGAGGATCGCCGCCGGATCGCCCGGTGTCAGTCTCAGGAGAAGAAAGACGAAAACGGCGACGATCAGCATGACCGGAATGACCGCCAGGACTCGTCTGAAAATGTAGCCAATCATCGGCCGCAGGATCCTTGGCAACGAAGCGGGAAAGAAGATCGGGAGGGGCGGCGGGCGCGAGGCAGCCCGCCGCCAACTCATTGCGGATACTGACGATATTTCGGCGATCCGCGGAATGCGGCGGAACGCCCGCGCTCAGTCGGCCTTCTTGATGCCCCAGAACACCGGCACCGGCGACTGGATCATGTCGGTCAGCTTGTTGGAACGCGCCTGCGGCGACAGGAACTGGCCGAGTGGGATGTAGTTGACGACATCCATCGCATGCGCCTGGATCTTGTGGGCGACCGCCTTGCGCTCTTCCGGCGTCTGCGCCGCGATGAACTCCTTGCGCAAGCTTTCCAGCTTCTCGTCGGTCGGCCAGCCGAACCACGCATCGTTGCCGCGTCCGTTCAGCATCGGACTGATCAGCGGCGAGTTGATCTCCGGCACCGCCCAGTTGGTGAAGAACAGGTTCCAGCCGCCTTCCGAGGGCTTCGCCTGACTGGCACGACGGGTGACCAGTGTCTGCCAGTCCATCGGCTGCATGTCGACGGTGAAGCCGGCATTGCGCAGCGCCTGCGCCGCGACGATCGGCTGGGCGGAGATCGTCGGCACGTCCGTCGGCTGCATCAGCACGACGGGCGTTCCGTCATAGCCGGCCTCCTTGAGAAGCTTCTTCGCTCCCTCGATGTCGCCGCCATTGATCAGCGTATCGGCGCCCGTCTCGTCCTCGAGCGGCGTCCCGCAGCCGAACATCGCGCCGCAAATCTTGTAGTAGTCGGGATTTCCGACCAGCGTGCCCATGATGTCCTGCTGGCTCAGCGCCATCATCGCCGCCTTGCGGATCTTCACGTTGTCGAAGGGCGGATAGAGGAAGTTCATCCGTCCGATGGACTGGAAGCCCAGCGGATCGCGCACCTCCACCGTCACGTCCTCGCTCGCCTGCAGGATCGGCAGCAGGTCGACCGGCACCTGTTCCTGATAGTCGATCTCGCCGGACAGCAGCGCATTGATGGTGGTCTGGGCGTCGGGCATCGTCACCCACTTCACCTTGTCGACATTCACCACCTTGCCGCCTGCCATCCAGTCGGACGGCTCGTCGCGCGGCACATAGTCCGCGAATTTCTCGTAGGTGACCGAGACGCCGGGCTGGTACTCGCTCTCCACGAAGCGGAACGGGCCGGAGCCGATGTAGTTGGTGATGGCCTGGTCCGGCGGCGTCGCCGCGACACTTGCCGGCATGATGAAGGGCGGGATGGCCGACTGCTTGGAGATCGTGTCGAGAAGTGGCGGATAGGGCTCCTTCAGGGTCCACACGATGGTCTTGTCGTCCTTGGCCTCAAGGCTGTCGGTAACGTCGAAGATGAGCTGGCCGCCGGAATCGCGCTGTCCCCAGCGCTTCAGCGAGGCGACAGCATCGGCCGCCGTCACCGGCTTGCCGTCATGGAACTTCAGCCCGTCGCGCAGCGTGAAGGTGTAGACGGTCTTGTCATCCGAGATCGTCCAGTCGGCCATCTGCGGCTTCGGCGTGAACGTATGGTCCTGCGCCACCAGCACGTCGTAGATCATGTAGCCATGATCGCGCACGATATGGGCGGTGGTGATGATCGGGTCGAGCACCCGAAGGCCGGAATGCATGACCGCCGTGATGGTCTTCTCCGCAGCCTGGGCGGCCGTGCCGAGCCCCGCTCCCGCCAGCATAACGCCAGCCATTAGACCGACGGCGACATGACGTGCCGCCATCTTCCATCGCCGCGAAGACGCGCGTCGGTCATCCCCCTGGATCCTGTCCGTCTCACTCAACATCGTCTTCCCTCATCCGGTTAAAGGTGAATCTCGCGGTGTTGTTATTTATCACCGGCCTTGTCACTGCCGGTAAAAAGTGGACGTTCGCCCCTCTGTCTTCATGCCGTCACCCGTGTCGAAACGGGCTCAGGCAGGCTCTTCCTTTCTCATGTCCGCCTTGAAGGCGGCCCCCTTCGGCGACAGCCGAATCCCGGGTTTCAGCCGGGTCCACGGCAGATCGGCGGGATCGAGTGCCATCGGCCCGGGCGCGGTGCAGACCAGTATGGTCTCCGCAATCGGCTCGAAATCGGCCCTGAAATGGACCGAGCTCTTGTTCACCAGGATAGCCTGATCGCGCGGCTCGATGCCGACAAACCTGTACATCGCCTGATCGGCAAGTTGCGCTTTGCGGCTGGCGACAACAACCCGTACCCCGCCGATCGACAGGCAGGCGGAAGGTCCAAGCTCCAGCGTTGTGCCGCCATAATAGGGCCCGTTCGCCCGAACCCGGCCGTTGGACAGAGCTTCCACCCGGAACCCCGCCTCGAACGGCTCATCGCCCGCAATGCCAGATTTGCCGCCGAGCGCCAGGCTCACCCATGCGCCCTCGCCCGCCTCATGCGCGAATTTCGCAGCCTCCGGATCGACGATCAGGCCGATGGCGGCACGTTCCACCTTGTTGCGCACCAGCGCCCGCAACATTCCCGTCGTGTCGGAATTGCCGCCCGCGCCGGGATTGTCCTGCGTATCCGCGATGACGACGGGCCGGCTTGCGCCTTGCGCGATCCGCATCGCCTCGAGCACTCCTTCGTCCGCATCGTAAGCGCGCCCGGCGAAATCCGCCTCGCTGGCGAGAATCCGGCCGCAAAGCGCATCTGCGGCGCGATCCGCTTCCTCCTGCGTCCACGCGTAGGCGAGCACGCTCTGCGCACAATCTTCGAAATCCGCCGCCGGAAAGCCCATCAGATAGGACGCACTGACGACTGCCCCATCTTCCGCGTCCCGGACGGCCTGATAGATCCCTTTGGCCGGCTCCTGCCCGGTGTACTGCCACGGGATCGGGATCAGATAGGGCAACTGGCGGAAAGCCTTGGCAAAGGGACGCGCCCGCGCCATCAGGGTGTCGAGCTGTTCCGCCGCCCGCCGGCCGGTCTCCGCCATGTCCACGTGCGGATAAGTGCAATAAGCCACCAGCACGTCGGCATTTTCCACCATCCGCGCCGTCACGTTGCCGTGCAGATCGAGACTGACCGTGATCGGCACGTCGGGCCCGACGAGTTTCCGCACACGCTCGATGAGCGCACCTTCGCCATCGTCCAGATGCTCGCACACCATGGCGCCGTGCAGATCGAGATAAACGCCGTCGACCGGCCCCGCACTTGCGAGGCGATCAAGCATTTCGCCGGCGATCCCCTCAAAGGCCGCCACCTCGACATGGGCGGACGGGATGGCGCCGGCCCAAAGCAGCGGCTCCACCGACCATCCCTTGCGCTCCGCCACCTCGATGGCGCCGGCGATGCCGACATTCACGCCGCGCGCCCGCGCCAGGATTTCCGTCCCCCGGCACATGGGCAAATGCCCGCCACCCTGAACGAAATCGGCCAGTGTCGCCCGCGAGGGGGCGAACGTATTGGTTTCGTGCAGAAACCCGGCAATGGCGACGCGTTTGGCCATGGTGTTACCTGAATTTCACGGACATGAGGACCGCGTCGGCATCCGCGTTCGGTAGCGGATCACCGATGCTCCCGATGCCGTATCCCCGGATACGCAGACAGGAGCCCAGAAGAGCGGCAGGGATGGAGAAAGACGCACAGATCGATGAGAAAGCCCCCGGTGTGGGATTCCTGATTTGGGATTCTTGCGGAGTTGCCGGATGCGCCACGAGGATGTATTGCATGCCGATACGACCGTATTGATTATTACGGTAAGGGTGTTTTTACGTCGGGGTCAATGGACCGAGTGACCGTTTTGGAGGCGAAGTGGGAAGCAATAATGTGCAACCGGACCGCGGATTGCGCGCAAATGATACCGCCAATTCTTCCGATCCCCTTTTTGTTCAATCCATTGAGAGGGCCATCCGGGTCCTTTCCAGCTTCCACCAGGCCGACAAGCCGCTGACGCTCGCCGAGATCGCGCAGGCCTGCGGGCTGGGAAAAAGCGCGGTGCAGCGCGTCGTCTTCACGCTTCGGGAACTGGGCTATATCGAGCGCGACCCGGCCGACCGCGGATATGTGCCCGGCCTGCGCGTCCTCGACCACGCGCTCGATCACCTGCGCCTCAATCCGCTCGTCGAACGCGCCTCGCCCGTGCTGCTGGAACTGCGGCGCAACGTTCGCGAACGGGTCGACCTCAGCCTGCTGGACGATCTGCGCCTCGTCTATGCCTCCCGGCTGCAATCAAAGCGCGAGACCTTCTACGCCACCCTTGTGGGACACAGCGTGCCGGTCTTTTGCACCTCCGGCGGGCGCGCGATCATGGCTGCGATGGGCGACGACGAGGTGGACGACATCATCGAGCGCTCCGACCGCCGCCCCTATACGCCGAAAACGGACGTCACCCCGCAGGCCATTCGCGCCGCGGTCGATGAAGCCCGCGGGAACGGCTATGCTCTGGCAATCGAGCAGATCCAGGCGGGAGAGATCGCCATCGGCGTCGCGATCCTGAACTCCGATGGTCGGCCGCAGGCGGCCATCCACGTGGCAGGCTCCCTCGCCGAATGGTCGCCGGATACCTTCAGCGCACGCTTTGCACCGCTTGCCATGGAGGCCGCCCGCGCGATCGGCTGGCGCTGAGGCACCATCTTACCCGCGGACGGCCCGGGCCCATTTCCCCCGCCTACGGGGCCTGACGCCCTGAACACCGTGGCAACCCGATCGATTCAATCCGACAAAGATATGATCTAGGGTGTGCTCCGATCTTCGCGCGGCCCTGAGCCAGTCTGGAGCGTTCATCGCCATGATAGACAAGCTGGAAATGTTCATCGCCCTGGCGAAGCAGAAGCATTTCGGCCACGCGGCGGAGGAATGCCGCGTCACCCAGCCCACTCTGTCGGCCGGCATCAAGCATCTGGAGGACCTGCTCGGCGTCAAGCTCGTCAGACGCGGCTCGCGGTTTCAGGGGCTGACGCCGGAAGGCATGCGGGTGCTCGACTGGGCCCGGCGCATCGTCTCCGATGCCCGCGCCATGCAGCACGAGATGCATGCCGCGCGCCACGGCCTTACCGGCGATGTGCGGATCGCCGTCATCCCGACCGCGCTTTCCATGGTCAAGAACCTCACCGCGCCCTTCTGCGAACGCCACCCCGACATTCGCTTCACCATCCTCTCTCGCTCTTCGGTCGAGATCCTGTCGCTCGTCATCAACCTCGAGGTCGATGCCGGCATCACCTATCTCGACAACGAACCGCTGGGAAAGGTGACGACCGTGCCCCTCTACAAGGAACACTACCGCTTCGTGACCACCGACAGCGGCCCCTTTGCCGACCGCGAAAGCGTCACATGGTCGGAGGTAGCAAGCCTTCCATTGTGCCTCTTGACCGAAGACATGCAGAACCGGCGCATCGTCGACCGGCACCTGGAGGAGGCCGGAGTGACCGCGGCACCGACGCTTGAGTCGGACTCGGTCATTGCCCTGTTCAGCCATATCCATACCGGCAAATGGTCCGGCATCATGCCCTCCAAACTGGTGGAGACCTTCGCCTCTTTCCCCTCCCTCCGATCGCTGCCGATCACGGCGCCGGATGCGGAACATACTGTTGGAATCATTGCCAATTATCGGGAGCCCTACACGCCGGTCATTGCCGCGTTGCTGCAGCAGGCCAAGACCGTTTCCGAGTTCCCCGCAGCGCAACGATAGAATTGTGCAATCGCGAAACGGCAGACCTTTATTGAACCCGCGCTCGCTGGCGCCGCATACTAGCTAAGAAGAATTCTACATTAGCTGCGCACGGGAGACGCTCAATGACTCACCCGCCCTCCGCCGAGGACGTCGCAATACGTGTGACGGAAATGGTCGACGCATATGCGGAGCGGGAGGGGCCCCTCCTGCTCATCCTGCATGATGTTCAGGAGGCTTATGGCTACGTGCCCGCCGAAGCGCTGCCCGTCATTGCCAAAAAACTGAACCTCAGCCGCGCCGAAGTTCATGGCGTGATGAGCTTCTACCACGACTACCGCGAGAAGCCGGCCGGCCGCCATGTCATCCGGCTTTGCCGGGCCGAGGCCTGCCAGTCGCTTGGCGCAGAGAAGCTCGCCGACCATGCCCGCCAATGCCTGGGCCTCGACTGGCACGAGACGTCAGCCAACGGTGCGGTCACGCTCGAACCCGTCTTCTGCCTCGGGCTTTGCGCCTCCGCACCCGCGGCAACCGTGGACGGCAAGCTCGTCGCGCGCCTCGACGAAGACCGCCTGGATGCCGCGATCCAGGAGGTGAGCGCATGACGACCCGGATATTTGTCCCCCTCGATTCCGCATCCGTGGCGCTTGGCGCCGATGAGATCGCCGCCGCGATCACGGCCGAGGCGGCGCAGCGCGGCGTGGCTGTCGAGATCGTGCGCAACGGTTCGCGCGGCCTCTACTGGCTGGAGCCGATGGTCGAGGTCGAAACGCTCAAGGGCCGTATCGCCTATGGCCCCGTTGCTCCCTCCGACGTGCCGGGTCTGTTCGATGCGGGATTTCAGAGCGGGGCCGACCATGCGCTTTCGCAAGGTCTGACAGAGGAAATCCCCTTCCTCAAGAAGCAGACGCGGCTGACATTTGCCCGCTGCGGCCTCACCGATCCGCACTCGCTTCAAAGCTACGAGGAATTCGGCGGACTGCGCGGCCTGCGCAACGCGGTGAAAATGACGCCGGAGGAGATCGTGGAGACGGTCACCCGGTCCGGTCTGCGCGGCCGCGGCGGCGCAGGCTTTCCCACCGGCATCAAGTGGAACACGGTGCTTCAGGCCGCGGCCGATCAGAAATACATCGTCTGCAACGCCGACGAAGGCGACAGCGGTACCTTCGCCGACCGCATGATCATGGAGGGCGATCCCTTCGTCCTCATCGAGGGCATGGCGATCGCCGGCATCGCGACCGGTGCCACGAAGGGTTACCTCTACACGCGTTCCGAATACCCGGACGCCATCGCGGCGGTCGAACAGGCAATCGTCATCGCCCGCAAGGCCGGCGTTCTCGGGCCGGACGTGCTGGGTTCGGGCCGCGCCTTCGACATGGAAGTGCGCATGGGGGCCGGCGCCTATGTCTGCGGGGAGGAAACCTCGCTGCTGAACTCGCTTGAAGGCAAACGCGGCGTGGTGCGCGCCAAGCCGCCCCTGCCCGCGCTGGAGGGCTTCCTCGGCCGCCCGACCGTTGTGAACAACGTCATGTCGCTGGCGAGCGTCCCGATCATTCTCGACAGGGGCGCGGAATTCTACCGCGATTACGGCGTCGGCAAGTCGCACGGCACCATCCCCATCCAGATCGCTGGCAACGTCCGTCACGGCGGCCTGTTCGAGACGGCCTTTGGCTTGCCGCTCGGCGAGATCGTGGAGGAGATCGGCGGCGGTACGCTGACCGGTCGTCCCATCCGCGCCGTCCAGGTGGGAGGTCCGCTCGGCGCCTACTTCCCGCCCTCGAAATTCGACACCATCTTCGACTACGAGTCCTTCACCGACGCGGACGGCCTGATCGGCCATGCAGGTATCGTCGTCTTCGATGACACGGTCGACATGCTGAAGCAGGCCCGCTTCGCCTTCGAGTTCTGCGCGCTGGAATCCTGCGGCAAGTGCACCCCCTGCCGCATCGGCGCGGTGCGCGGCGTGGAGGTGATCGACCGCATCGCCGCCGGCAAGGTCGATGGCGAGAATGTCGATGCCCAGATCGAACTGGTCACCGACCTTTGCGAGACCATGAAATTCGGATCGCTCTGCGCACTGGGAGGTTTCACCCCGTTTCCGGTGGTGAGCGCGCTGACCCATTTCCCGGAGGACTTCCGTCCCCGCACCCTCAAGCAGGCGGCGGAGTAACAGCCCATGAAACTCATTCAGGAACCCGATTTCGGAACCCCGGCCGTCAAAGCCGAAAAAACCGTCACGCTGACGATCGACGGCTTCGCGGTCACCGTGCCCGAGGGCACGTCCATCATGCGTGCGGCGGCGGAGGCCGGCATCGCGATCCCGAAGCTTTGCGCCACTGATCTGGTGAAATCCTTCGGCTCCTGCCGGCTTTGCCTTGTCGAGATCGACGGCCGGCGCGGCACGCCGTCCTCCTGCACCACGCCGGCGGCCGACGGTCTGGTCGTTCACACCCAAACGGACAGACTGAAGAAACTGCGCCGCGGCGTGATGGAGCTCTATATCTCCGACCACCCGCTCGATTGCCTGACCTGTGCGGCCAACGGCGATTGCGAGTTGCAGGACATGGCGGGCGCCGTGGGCCTGCGCGACGTGCGCTACGGCTATGACGGGGAGAACCACGTCAAACCCAAAGCTTCCGACGGCACCGACAATTTCCGCTGGATGGCGAAGGACGAGACCAACCCGTACTTCACCTACGACCCGTCGAAGTGCATCGTCTGCTCGCGTTGCGTGCGCGCCTGCGAGGAGGTGCAGGGCACCTTCGCGCTGACCATCGAAGGCCGGGGCTTTGACTCCCGCGTTTCGCCAGGCGCGCATGAGAGCTTCCTCGGGTCCGAATGCGTGTCGTGCGGCGCCTGCGTCCAGGCCTGCCCGACGGGAACGCTTCAGGAAAAGTCGATCATCGAGATCGGCCAGCCGGAACATTCCGTCGTCACCACCTGCGCCTATTGCGGCGTCGGCTGCTCCTTCAAGGCGGAGATGCGCGGCGATGAGTTGGTCCGCATGGTTCCTTTCAAGGACGGCAAGGCCAATCACGGCCATTCCTGCGTCAAGGGGCGCTTCGCCTACGGCTACGCCAACCACGGCGACCGCATCCTCAACCCGATGATCCGCGAGAAGACCTCCGATCCCTGGCGCGAGGTCACTTGGGAAGAGGCACTTGCCCATGTGGCGAGCGAGTTCCGCCGCCTGCAGCATCAGCACGGCCGCGAGAGCATCGGAGTGATCACGTCCTCGCGCTGCACCAACGAGGAGACCTTCCTCGTCCAGAAACTCGCCCGCGCCGTCTTCGGCAACAACAACACCGACACCTGCGCCCGCGTCTGCCATTCGCCCACCGGCTACGGCCTTGGCCAGACCTTCGGAACCTCGGCCGGCACACAGGACTTCGATAGCGTCGAGCAATCCGACGTGATCCTGGTGATCGGCGCCAACCCGACCGATGGACACCCGGTGTTCGGCTCCCGGCTCAAGAAGCGCATCCGGCAGGGTGCGAAGCTCATCGTCATCGACCCGCGCCGCATCGATCTGGTGCGCACGCCCCACGTGGAGGCGGCCCACCACCTGCCGCTGAGGCCCGGCACCAACGTCGCCGTGCTGACGTCGCTTGCCCATGTGATCGTGACCGAAAAGCTCTACGACGAAGCCTTCATCCGCGAGCGCTGCGACTGGGACGAGTTTCAGGACTGGGCCGAATTCGTTTCGCAGCCTCAGAACAGCCCCGAACAAGTCGGAGCGCTTTCGGGTGTCGATCCGGACGAGATCCGGGGCGCCGCCCGGCTTTATGCCACCGGCGGCAATGCTGCGATCTACTACGGCCTCGGCGTCACGGAGCACAGCCAGGGCTCCACCACCGTCATGGCGATTGCGAACCTCGCCATGGCGACCGGGAATCTCGGCCGTCCCGGCGTCGGCGTGAACCCGCTGCGCGGCCAGAACAACGTGCAAGGGTCCTGCGACATGGGCTCTTTCCCGCACGAGTTCCCGGGCTATCGTCACGTTTCCACCGACAACGTGCGCGACAGTTTCGAGAAGATCTGGGGCGTCCCTCTTAGCGACGAGCCGGGCCTGCGCATCAACAACATGCTGGATGCGGCCGTCGACGGCTCCTTCAAGGGGATCTACATCCAGGGCGAGGACATTCTCCAGTCCGATCCCGACACGCATCATGTCGCGGCCGGGCTCGCGGCGATGGAATGCGTCGTCGTGCATGACCTGTTCCTGAACGAGACCGCCAACTACGCCCACGTCTTCCTGCCCGGCTCCACCTTCCTCGAAAAGGACGGTACATTCACCAACGCCGAGCGCCGCATCAACCGCGTGCGCAAGGTCATGGCGCCGAAGGCCGGCTATGCCGACTGGGAGGTGACGCAGGCAATCGCGAATGCCATGGGGGCCGGCTGGTCCTACACCGACCCAAGCCAGATCATGGCGGAGATCGCCCAGACCACGCCGAGCTTTGCGAACGTGACCTATGAGCTTCTGGATGAAAAAGGTTCCATCCAGTGGCCATGCAACCACAAGGCGCCGGAAGGCACGCCGATCATGCATGTGGGCGGGTTCGTGCGCGGCAAGGGCAAGTTCATCCGCACCGAATATGTGGCAACCGACGAGCGCACCGGCCCGCGTTTCCCGCTGCTGCTGACGACCGGCCGCATCCTCTCGCAATACAATGTCGGCGCCCAGACGCGGCGCACCGCCAATTCCGTCTGGCACGAGGAAGACCGGCTGGAAATCAATCCGATCGACGCGGAGGTGCGCGGCGTGAAGGATGGCGACTGGGTCCGCATCGCCAGCCGCGCCGGCGAAACCAGCCTGCGCGCGCTGATCACCGACCGGGTGGCGCCGGGCGTCGTCTACACCACGTTCCACCACCCCGCTACGCAGGCGAACGTCGTCACCACCGACTATTCCGACTGGGCGACGAGTTGCCCGGAATACAAGGTCACCGCAGTGCAGATCTCACCGTCGAACGGCCCGACCGAATGGCAGCTCGAATACGAAGACCAGGCACGCCAGGCGCGCAGGATTGTGACGAGCGTCGACGCTGCCGAATAGCACTTCGCTATCGATCTTTCCGGCCGGGCGGCTCCGTCCGGCCGGAAAAGCTGCCTCCGCGACCGCGCGCCCGGACAGGTTTTGCGGTGAGACACGAACCGTCGTCGGGGCCAAACGGTCCATCGGTCATCATTGAGGGAATCCGTCCATGTCGGCTGCAAAGCTCGTCTACAAGGCAAACCAGATCGCGACTTTTTTCCAGTCACAGTCTCCCGACGAGGCCGCTTCCGGCGTCGCCACGCACATCAACAAGTTCTGGGATCCCCGGATGCGGCGCCAGCTCGCGGAAATCCTCCGGCAGGAGGATAGCGGTCTGAAACCTCTTGTCGTCGAAGCGGCAAAAGACATCCATTTCCCCGAAAACGCCGCCTGAACCTCCCGCGCGACCAGTCCCCGTCCTTCGCACGCGCCTTTTCAAAAAATACGGAACCAAACCGTGTGGTAGCGCGTTCCATCCAGCGATGGATATGCGTTGTATGCGTGTGTGACTGAGGTTGGGGGTGCCGACCGATTGTACATCCGTCCGAACCTTGGGGCGGTTTTCGCGACCGCCCGGGGCAGATGGATCGTGCAGCCTTGCGAGAGAGATTATCGGGACGAAATGACTTCGATCGACAATATAGCTGAAATTCGATCGTAATTATTTCGCTACGTTAGATTGATTTCCGTCAGTCCCCTCCGCCTACATGCCATGTCTACCATGCCGGACGGAATCGATAAGACCCATCCGTACGCGCGGCAATGTGGGGAGCGAAAAATGGATATCTTTCGCTCCAGTATTCAGAGATGCGGCGGAAATTCCGTTGATCGATGACGTGAATCTAGGCATGAAGCCACATCCAAATAAGAACTCAACCGCCGCTGATGCATGAGCATTGGCGGTTCCATTTTCAGTCCAAGCACGCTACTGAGAGGATATGACAGCAAAACTGATCGTCAAGAAACTCTCCAAGCTCTTCAATGATGAGAAGGGCGAGGGGTTGCAACGTCTCAAACGCGGTGAAACGAAAGAGCAAATCTTTCGGGAAACGGGCGTTGTCGTAGGCGTAAACGATGTCAGCTTCGAGGTTCAGGAAGGCGAGATCTTCGTCATCATGGGCCTGTCAGGTTCGGGCAAGTCCACCTTGGTGCGCATGCTCAACGGCCTGATTCCGCCGACATCAGGTGAGATCTGGATCGACAAGGACGATGTCGCGTCCTGCGGCATGGCCCGCCTACGCGAAGTCCGGCGCAAAAAGATCACGATGGTCTTCCAGCATTTCGCCCTCTTCCCGCACAAGACCGTCGGCGAGAACGTTGCCTACGGCCTTAAGATGAAGGGTGCCGGCAAGCAGGAACGCCGCGAGGCGGCGATCGAAGCCTTGTCGAAGGTGGGTCTGCAGGATCATGCCGACAGCCTGCCCAGCGAACTTTCCGGTGGCATGCAGCAGCGCGTGGGACTTGCCCGCGGCCTTGCGACCGACCCGCAGATCCTTCTCATGGACGAACCGTTCGGAGCTCTCGACCCGTTGATCCGGCGCGAGATGCAGGAAGAGCTGATCGTTCTTCAGAAGGAACTGAAGAAGACCATCATCTTCATCACTCACGATCTCAACGAGGCGCTGCTGCTCGGCGACCGTATTGCCATCATGAAGGACGGCTCCTTCGTGCAGGTCGGCACTGCTCAGGACATCGTCTCGCAGCCGGCGGACGACTACGTGCGCGCCTTCGTCGCCGACATCGACAGGAGCCGGGTCTATACCGCCTCCGACATTGCCCTGGAGGCGCACAAGATCTCGCCGAAGGCCACCGTCGCCGACGCTCTGAAGGTGATGCTCATCAACGACGTCGACACCATCCACGTGGTCAAGGACGGCGCCGCGGCGGGCTACATCACCCGTCAGGATGCCAACGATGCGCCTCCGGGCACGCTTGTCTCCAAGCTGATGAAACCGGAGCCGCCATCGGTCAGCGGCGATGCCTACCTCAACGAGCTCTATGGCCCCGCCCAGAGCGGCGTGCCGGTTGCCGTCACCGACGAGGAGGGCAAGCTCGTCGGCGTCGTCACACAGGAGAGCATCTTCGAGCATCTTGTCGGCGACGAGGATCCCGAAGCCTCCGAAAACGCGGCGAACGACGAAGAACAACAAGAAGAAGGGAGGCCGCAATGATCGCTCCGCATGACCTGCTTGTCATTCCGTTCGACGACTGGGTGAACACCTTCGTCCGCGGTTTTCTCGTCCCCAACTTCCGCCCGTTCTTCCGCGCGCTTCAGGTGCCGGTCAACGAGGTGCTGAATGCCCTCGACGCGTTCTTCGCCTGGGTGCCCATGCTGGTGACGACCCTGGTCTTCGCACTCATGTCGTGGCGCATTGTCGGTCGCGGCATGGCGATCCTGACCATCGTCGGCTTCGTCTTCATCGACTTCATCGAACTGTGGCCGGAAACCATGACCACGCTGTCGATGATCATTACGTCGGTGCTGTTCTGCACGATCATCGGCGTGCCGACGGGCATTCTCGTCGCCCGCAACGACATTGCATGGAAGGTCATCCGGCCGATCCTCGACATCATGCAGACGGTGCCGAGCTTCGTTTACCTGGTGCCGATCGTAATGCTGTTCGGTGTCGGCATGGCGCCGGGCATCATCGCAACGATCATCTTCGCTCTGCCGCCGATCATCCGCATGACCAACCTCGGCATCCGCAATGTGCGCGGCGACCTGATCGAGGCGGCCGAAGCCTTCGGCTCCACGCCATGGCAGATGCTGTGGGAAGTGCAGATCCCGCTGGCCATGCGCACCATCATGGCGGGTCTGAACCAGACCCTGATGCTGGCGCTTTCCATGGTCGTCATCGCTGCGCTCATCGGCGCGGGCGGGCTTGGCCTTGTCGTCAATACCGGCCTTGGACGGCTGGACGTCGGCGGCGCGACGGCCGGCGGCGTCGGCATCGTCATTCTGGCGATCGTCCTCGATCGGCTCACGCAAGGGCTGGCGGAACCGCGCACGGGCATGTCCCTGCGCGAGGCTCTGCTGACCTTCTTCCGCGGCCAGGACACGGCGAAAGCCGAAACGGCCGCCACGAACAAGGCGGCCTGACCGGCCGTCTGTCGTGCCGGGCCGCACGCGGCCCGGCTTCGCAAAGGAGGCCGGCCTGCCAGGGTAACCGGCCTCTCACATCGTTCCAAAGACGGAGAGACATATGCCTCATCTATTGCGTTCCCTGACAGCCGCAGCCGTATTCGCCGTCGCGCTCTCGCCGATGGCCGGTTCGGCCCAGGAGCAGCCCGGCGAAGGTGTCACCGTGAAAATGGCACAGGCCACCTGGGATACCGGCTGGTTCCATTCCGAGATCTACAGCCAGCTCCTCCAGAAGCTCGGCTACAAGGTTCAGGGCCCGACGACACTCGACGCGCCTGCCTTCTACCAGTCCGTCGCCCAGGGCGACATGGACCTCTGGGTCAACGGCTGGTTCCCGCTGCATAACACCTACAAGTCCACCATCGACCAAGGTGCCGAGATCGTCGGCGCCGTGGCCAAGGGCGGCGCCTTGCAGGGCTTCCTGGTCGACAAGGCGGCGATCGACGAGTTCGGCATCAAGTCGCTGGAAGACTTCAAGCGCGACGAGGTGAAGAAGGCGTTCGACCGCAACGGCGACGGCAAGGCCGATCTGGTCGCCTGCCCCCCGGGCTGGGGCTGCGAGGTCCGCATTGCGGATATCATGAAGGAGTTGAAGCTTGGCGACTCCATCAACCCGATCAAGGCCGGCTACTCGGCGTCCATGGCCGATGCCATCGCGGCCTACCAGAGCGGCGAGCACGTCCTGTTCTACACCTGGACGCCGAACTGGACGGTGAACGAGCTGAAGCCGGGCAAGGATGTCATGTGGATCGAAGCGACCACGAACAAGGACATCAAGATGCCGAAGCCGGCCACGGGCCTGAAGACCTGCGTCGCCGACCCCTGCACGATGGGCTTCCAGGCCAACGACATCGTGCCGGTCGCCAACACCGCGTTCCTCGACAAGAACCCGGCCGTGCGCAAGCTGCTTGAGGAAGTCTCCATCCCGCTGCCGGACATCTATGCGCAGAATTCGGCCATGAACAAGGGCGACGACGACGTCAAGGCCCAGGCCGCTGCCTGGATCGAGAAGCACAAGGACGAGGTCGACGGCTGGCTCAAGGACGCCCGCGCGGCGGCGAAGTAAGTCACGGACCGAGACCCATTCTGGAAAAGTCAGGACCGGGCGCCAACAGGCGCCCGGTCTTTTTGTTTCGCGGGTTGATGAAGGTGGCCGCTGCGCGACATCAAGCCGTCATCTACCGGTCGATCACAACATCGGAGGTCGGCTTGGAGCAACACAACAGGATCTGGCCTTGATCGATCTCCCGCTGGCGGATGCCGCCGCCGTGCGTCATGTCGACGGAACCGGAGACCATGTGGCTCTTGCAGCTTCCGCAAAGCCCGCGGGCACATGACGACGGCAGTCTGAGGCCGGCCGCCCGCGCCGCATTCAGGATCGTCATGTCGGGGCTGCATTCCAACACATGCCCGCTCCGGGCGAGTTCCACCCGAAAGACAGCGGGCGCGGCGGCGGCGTCCATCACCGGAATCGCGAACGGCTCGTCCTCCTCCAGGACAGCGAAGTCGAAGCTCTCCTGATGATAGCGCTCCATGTCGTAGCCGAGCTCGACGAGCATGGTCCTGACCGCTTCCATGAACGGTTCCGGCCCGCAGCAATAGACTTCGCGCTCATCGAGATCGGGGGCAATGAGCTGCAGCATGACGCTCGACAATCTGCCGGTCAGCCCGGGCCAGCTCTTTTCCTCAGACAGGCTCTCGCAGATGAGTGCGAGCCGCAGTCCCTCCTGCTGGCGCGCCATCATGTCGAGCTCCTGCCGGAAGATGATGTCGCGCGGACTTCTGGCCGCATGCACGAAAATAACGTCCCGATCGTCGCCGAGATCCGCCGTCGTGCGCGCCATCGACATCAGCGGCGTGATACCGCTGCCGGCTGAGAGCAGCAGCCATTTCCGGTGAGGCGAAAGGTCCGGCACGAATTCGCCCATCGGCCCGGTCGCGCGGATTTCCGTGCCGGGTTTGAGATTGTCGTGCAACCAGTTCGACCCCGGCCCGCCCGGCACCCGCTTCACCGTTATCGCCACGCGGAAGGGCCGCGCGGCGGAGGCCGAAATCGTGTAGCAGCGCTGGATCGTTCCGCCCTCCAGCGGCAGGTCGAACGTCAGAAACTGGCCGGGCCGGAACCGGAATTGGCATGGATAGCGAGCGGAAAAGACCAAGGTCTTGACGTCGTGCGTCTCCTCTCGGACGTGCCGGCAGATGAGGACGTCGTCGAAATCCGGGTTCCATTCCGGCAGGACGGTGTCGAATTCCATTGTCTGCAACGGCGGAGACTGCAAAAGCATGGTTGCCCGATCCTTCTGTCTGCGACCTGGGGCGCTTTTCCGGCTTCTGTTGCGAAGCCAATGCGCTCATCATCACTCTGCCGCAGCGGCTCCGGCCAGCGGCTGCTGAGTTGCCTCGAGGTGCACCGACATCCTGTCGACGTACCATTTGCAGAATTTCTCCACCAACCCCTCGGTAAAGGGCGAGTAGGGGCCGGGTTCGTAGGCCGGTTCCGTGACGCCCTTGTGCGTCAGCGCCACCAGATCGGCATCCTGCTGGTTGGTCGCGGTCCAGACCCGGATGAGATTTTCCAGATCATAATCGCGCCCTTCGGCTGCGTCCTTGTGAACCAGCCATTTCGTGCGCACCAGCGTGCGGTCGGGCGCAAGCGGCATCACCATGAAGGTCACCGCGTGATCGGCCATGAAGTGATGCCAGGAGTTGGGCTGCGTCCAGAAGGACAGCGCGCCGAGGTCGGCCTGCGTGAAGTCGGCCATCAGCTTGCCGCATGCCCGGCGGGTATCGAGGGTGTGGGACTCGCCCGCCCCCGTCAGCGCCAGCCGCTCTGCTCGAAAGCCCGTCGCGTTCAGCAGTTCCTCACGCTCGACGGAAGGCAGCCCCATTCCCGTCCAGCGCGCGCAGGCCGCCGTCTGCACGCCCTCATAGGCCTTCGCGTCGGCCCGGTGGAACGCGTCGAGTTCATCGGGCGCGAAGCCGAAGCCGTATGCCTGCAGCGGGATGGTCAGTTCGGGATGGTTGCCCGCGCAGTGATAGCATTCGCGGTTGTTCTCCATCGTCAGCTTCCAGTTGCCCTCCTCGATGAGCTCGTAGGTATAGGCGACCTTGGAATTGGCGATGTCGTGCGGGGCGAGATAGGGCGTCATCACCTCGGCCATGTGGTCGAAGTCGCCGGGCACATCGTCCGCAAGACAGATGAAGATGAGCCCCGCGAGGCTGCGCAGGGGGATGGACTTCAACCCATGGCACGAGGCGTCGAAATCGCCGCCCATGTGCTCGGCGAAAAGCAGCGCGCCGGTCTCCGAATAGGTCCATCCATGGTACCGGCAGACGATATTGCCGATGGTCGCCTTGTCACTGGTGACGAGCCGCGCCCCGCGATGGCGACAGACATTGTGAAAGGCCCGGATTTCCATGTCTTCACCGCGCAGGATGAGCACGGAGCTGGCGCCCACGTCCACAGTCATGCAGTCGCCCGGTTCCGGCACGTCCGGCTCCACCCCGACAAAGATCCAATGGCGATGGAAGATCAGATCCACGTCCAGATCGAAGACATCGGTCCGCGTGTAAAGCGGCGCTTCCAGGCTGTAGCCCGGCCTGCGCCTTTGCAGCAATTCCTCGACCATTGGATGGATCGCCATGTTGAACGCTCCCTGACGCCCGGGAATCCGAACTGCGACCGATTGTCATCCTCGTCGATCGGCACCGGTTATTCATTTGCGACAGAGAATTTTCTGGAACCGACAAGTTTCGATGCCGATACCCGTGGCGATCACCGTTCGCACGCGGCAATGGCGCTGGCGCGCCCTGTGCCCATTTGCGGCGCGGAGATCACGACGCAAAGCCCGGCGGCGCAACGCTCAGCCGCCTTCCTCCTTGCTGCCGCGAGCCTGCAAGATGCGCTTTTCGATCAGATAGTCGTAGATGGCCTTGGCCGCATCCTCGGGCGAAGGGTGCACGAGCAGGTGTCCCTCACCCGCTTTCACCTCCGTCAACGCCTTCATCCGTTCCGCCGCCGAGACGCCTGAAGCCAACGCCATCCGCTTCGGCAGCGCCCGCCATGGCCGCGTCTCGCAGGCCGCGAGATACGCATCTTCGCAAACCTTCGCCGGGTGCACGGCGATCCGGCCGCGCCGGGATCTGGCAAAGGCCGGCGCCCGCGCTGGGTATGCTGCGGCGTTGACGGCGACAACCGCTGGCAGGACGACCGTAACCTCTCGTCGGCGCCCGCGCGGCAGGGCCTGCACCACCCTCGCCCCGACTTCCGCGCACGCAATTGCGGCGGCATCGCAGACGACCGCATATTCCAGTGTCTCCGCGATCAGATAGGGCACCATGCCGCTGCCCTCACCCGCTTCGGCCCGCATGCCGCACAACACGAGATCGAACCGCCCAGCGCGCAGGAACCCGGCCAGCGCCGATACAGGATCGTGCCCCGGCGCCACATCGAGAACATCCAGCGTTTCGATTCCCATGCCGAGATAGTCGCGCAAGGCTTCGTTTGCCGGGTCACCGGCATGGACGGCTCTGACCTCAGCGTCCGGCATCCCCCGCGCCAGATCCAGCGCCAGTTCGAGAGCCCGCGCGTCGAGGCCTGCCCTCCGCGAGCGCCCGCTCGCAGGATGCTTTCCGAGCGAGAGAAGCACCGCGACCCTGGTCATCGCACCCGTCCTCTCCGCTCCGCCAGGAGGCGAACGAGCGCCGGCATTACCTTCTGCGCATCCGCGATGATGGCGAGATCGGCCCGCTTGATCATTTCCGCATGAAGGTCTGTGTTGACCGCGACCACATGGGCAACGCGCGCAATCCCCTGAAGATGTTGCGCCGCACCGGAGATACCGAGTGCGAAATAGCAGCCCGCTGTCACCAGCGTTCCCGAAGCGCCAACCTGGCGTTCGCGCGGCAGATGGCCCTGATCGCAGACGACCCGGCTGCCCGCCCGCGTTGCCCCGAGCGCGGCGGCAAGCTCCGCAAACGCCTGCCAGTCGGTGACCCCGTTGCCGCCGCTCAGCAGGAAATCAGCTTCCGCCAATGGGATCGCATCCGGATCGACGGGCAAAGGCAGGGCGGAGACAATCCGGCGTTCCGGAACGACAGGAGCAAGAGCATCGAGCGGCCGCCCCTCGTGCGGCGGCCCGACATGGGGGGCAAAGGCGTCGGGCATGATCGAGATGAGGCGCGGCGGGCTTGCCAATTGCGCCGGCCCGTTTCCCGCCATCCGCCGCAGCACCCGCATCCCCCCCTCGGCGCAGGGCTCCAGCGCCTCGACGCCCGGGAAAAGCCGCTCGCCGAGCCGAGCTCCCACCCGACGCGCGATATCGCCGCCCTCCGGCGTCTCGGAAAACAGCACGTGGCGTGGTGAAATCACGGAAATCGCGTCGATTATCCCTGCGACCCGGTGTTCAGGATCATAACCGCCCGGATCGCTTGTCGCGAGCGTGAGCACCCTGTCGGCCCCTGCCGGCCCGTAATCGCCGTCGCCGTCGCCCAGCACGCAGACAGCGCCGTTGCCCCTATCGGCAAGCAGCCGCGCCGCCGCGAGCAGTTGCCGCCCGGTCTCTCCCAATTCGCCATCGCTTCCCGCTTCCGGAACGACAAGCACATAAAAGGCGGGTTCGGCGACAATGCTGACCGTCTCAGCGGGCGCACACGCGGCCATATCCGTCCGGCCCGCGTGAGGCGTGATACCGCCCTTCCACGCGATCCTGAGGCGCGGCGCGGTCGTGACGGTTGCGGCAAGCCGCAACGCCCTTGGCGCGCGACGCGGACGCGCGCCCTTTGACTTGGCGATGGAGAGCACAAAACGAAGTCGCCCGTGCCCCGCCAGCCTGCATGCCTCGCGCTCCCCCCTCGGATCGCGGCGCACTCTCATCGCACCGCCTCCAGCACCAGTTCCGATATTTCCTTCACCTGCGGGCGCGCCCCGACGACACCTTCCAGCATCACGGTGCAGTTGGGACAGGCGACAGCGACACAGGCTGCCCCGGTCTGCCGCGCCTCGTCCATCCGCACATCCGGGATCCGGCGCTCGCCCACCACATCGGCAACGGGCGCGCCGCCTCCGCCCCCGCAGCAGCGCGAAAAGAGCCCCGAATGCTCCATTTCCCGCAGCTCCACGCCAAGCGCATCGAGCAGCCGTCGCGGAGCGTGGATCTCGCCGTTGTAGCGCCCGAGATAGCAGGGATCGTGATAGGTGAGCGTTTCAGAAAGCGGCTTCAGATCGAACGCCCCGCTTTCCACCAATTCCAGCAGCAACGCCGTGTGATGGACAACCTCAAACGCACCGCCGAAGGCCGAGTATTCGTTTCTGAACACATGCAGCGCATGCGGATCCATCGTCGCGATACGACGGAAGCGGACCGCCCCAAGCATAGCGATGTTGCGGCGGGCAAGATCCTGGAACGTCGCTTCGTCGCCGAGCCGCCGGGCGAGATCGCCGCAATCGAGTTCGTCCGCGCCCAGCACGGCGAAATCGATGCCAGCCTTCCGCAGGAGCCGGATGAGCGCCCTGAGCGAGCGCTGCCCGCGCAGGTCAAAGGCCGCATCGCCGAGCCAGAGCAGAACGTCGAAGTTGTCGCGCTCGCGCGCCAGCGGCAGGGCGAGGTCCGACGCCCAGTCGATGCGGCGCACAGCAGGAAGACCGCCGGGATTGTCCGCGATGCGCAGTTCCTCCAGAACGGCTGGTGCCTTGCCAGGGGCGGCGCCCTTTTCCAGGATTTCGAACCGCCGCAGATCGACAATCGCATCCACATGCTCGATCATCATTGGACAGGCCTCGACACAGGCCCGGCAGGTGGTGCAGGCCCAAAGCGTGTCGGGATGGATCGCGGCGTCCTCGCCAACCACGGGCAGATGCGGGCCGCTCACTCCCCCGGCCCCGCGCCCCGGATGGCCATGCCCAGCATAATCCGCCGCCCCCGCTTCCAGCGCCCCGACGAGATCCTGTATCAGCGCCTTGGGATTGAGCGGCAATCCGGCGGCATAGGCCGGGCACAGGCTTTCGCAACGCCCACATTGCACGCAGGCCTCGAAACCGAGAAGCCGGTTCCAGGCGAAGTCGAGCGGCACCTCTACGCCGAGTTTCGGTTCGTTGAGATTGAGCGGAGCGAGCGCGCTGTCGCGCTTGCGAAACCCATCGGAAAACCGTCCAGGCCGGGGATGGGCGACAAGATGCAAAGCGCCGTGAAGCGCGTGCTTCAAAGGCCCTCTCCCGACACCGAGCAGCAGATCCGCGCCGCCAAGCAGTCCGACACCAGCTAGCACCACCGTCACGCCATGCGGCAGCGCACCGCCCGCCACGCGATCAAGCGCCACGACCAGAAGCCCTGCCGCATAGGCGATGAGCGAAATCGGCAGCCGCGCGAAATTGCCCCCAGACAGCTCCCGCGGCCTCACGACAAGCCGCCGCCAGCCGACCATCAGCGCACCGGCCAGCATGAGGCCGAGCGCGACCGCCGCAATGCCCCACAGGACCGGCCCGCGAAACCATGGCACAATGGCGAGGACGAGCAGCGCCAGCGAGGCAAGGAAGCCGCCTGCCGTCAGCGCGTGGAACCGCGCATTGAATGGCCGGCGCCCGACCACGTCATGCACATCAACCAGATAGCGCCTCGGCAGCGCCTTGAGCCCGGCGAAGAGATCAACCTCCGCCCCTGCGCCGGCAAGCCACCGGCGCGAATGGCGTACCGCGACCGCCAAGGCCGCCACCAGCAGCGCCACCGTCAACCACCCGGCAAGAACCCCGGCCATGGCCTCAAAGATCCTTGCAGAGCCGGGCCGCGTCATAGATCGCGGCGTGAATGTTGCGACCCGCGACCGCATCGCCGAGCCGGAACAGCGCGAAACCGCCCGCCCCGTTCAGGCTCGCGACCGAGGGCTGCGGCCTGCCGGCGAGCAACGCATCCAGATCCACCTCTCCGCGATTGACGGACGTCTCCTTCAGGTCGTAGTAGAGCCCGTCGACCGGCAGCGTGCCGTATTCCACCACCACCTGATCGACCAGCCGCTCCTCCTCCTCCAGCGTGTATTCATTGCGCAGCACCGCAACGCGCTTGTTGCCTTCAGGATAGATTTCGATGAGCTGGAGGTTCGGCGACAGGATCACGCCCAGCCTGTAAAGCTCGCGCAGGTGGATCGGCTGGTTCGTGCCGCCAATCTCCTCTCCCACCATCCGGTCCAGCGTCGCGATCTCCACGAGCGCACCCTTTTTCGCGAGCACCTCCGCACACGAAGGCGCATGATGCTGGCCCGTGCCGTCATAGACGAGGATGCTCTCCGCCGGCTCCACCGCGCCTGTCAGCATTTCCCAGGTGGTGTGGGCAAGCTCCGCACCCGGGATCGAGCCTCGGTTCGCCGTCCCGCCGGCCGCGATCAGCACCACGTCCGGCGTCTCGGCGGATATGGCATCTGCCGTCGCCTCAAAGCCAAGACGGATATCGACGCCCTTCTTCTCCGCCTGTTGGGCGAGCCAGCGCGTGATGCCCGTCAGCGCCTCGCGCCACGTCGCCTTCGCCGCAATCGACACCTGCCCGCCCGGCGCAGCGTTTTTCTCGAAAAGCACCACATGATGCCCGCGCTCCGCCGACACTCGCGCGGCTTCGAGCCCCGCCGGTCCGCCGCCCACAACCACCACACGGCGCACCTTCTCCGCTTTCGCGATCACATGCGGCATGAAGGCTTCCCGCCCCGTCGCCGCGTTCTGGATGCACAGCGCGTCATTGCCGGCATAGATCCGGTCGATGCAGTAACCCGCGCCGACGCATTGCCGGATATCGTCGGCCCGCCCCTCCATCAGCTTCTTCACGAGGTGGGGATCGGCGATATGGGCCCGCGTCATCGCCACCATGTCGATATGGCCTTCCTCGATCGCGCGGGCGGCGGTCGCGAGATCGGTGATACGCTGGGCATGGAAGACGGGCACGCCCACTTCGCGCTTGATGGCACTGGCAAGCGCAAGGAAGGGCGCGACCGGAAACGACATGTTAGGCAGCGAGATCGCATGGGCGATGTGGTCGCGCGCCTGCCCGCCGATGAGATTGACGAAGTCGACCAACCCCCGCTCGGTGAGGGTGCGCGCGATCGTCAGGCAATCCTCATGGGAGAGCCCGTCGTCGATCAACTCGTCGCCCGACATGCGGATGCCGATGATGTAGTCGTCGCCCACCGCGGTCCGTGCCGCCTCCAGCACCTCAATGGAAAAGCGCATGCGGTTTTCCAGGCTTCCGCCGTACTTGTCCGTCCGCTTGTTGGTGGCCGGGCTCCAGAACTGGTCGATCAGGTGGCCGTGGGCGGCCGACAGCTCGCAACCGTCGAGCCCGCCCTCCTGGCAACGGCGAACGGCGGCGGCGAAATCGGCGATCACCCGGGCGATGTCGGTGTCCTCCATCTCCTTCGGAATGGACCGGCTTGCCGGTTCCCGTTCGCGCGAGGGCGAGACGGTCGCGAGCCAGTTCTCCGTGTCCCAGCGCGTTCGCCGCCCCATGTGGGTGAGCTGCACCATCAGCGCCGCGCCGTAGGAATGGATGCGGTCGGAGAATTCCTGGAAGAACGGCACAACCCCGTCGTCGGCGACCGACACCTGATTCCACGGCGTCGCCGGGCTGTCGGGCGAGACCGACGACGAGCCGCCGAACATGGTCAGCCCGATGCCGCCCTTCGCCTTTTCCTCGTGATAGAGCTGGTAGCGCTCCTGCGGCTTCCCGTCCTTGCCGTAAGAGGGCGCGTGGCTGGTACTCATGATCCGGTTGCGGATCGTGAGCCCCTTGATCGTCAACGGGCGCAGCAGGGCATCGTGGGGAGCGGACATCGGCGGCTTCCTTTCACGATCCGAGTTTGAAATCGCGGCCGGGCGGCTTCACATCCCTTTGCGACAAGTCTCACGCGAATTGCGACAGGACGTCGCATTTTCAGCCCCACTCGGCCATCGCGTCCTCAAGCCAGAGCCACGTGTATTCGGCAAAGGAGCGCCGGGGCAGAATGTCGAAGCTTGGCGCATCGTCGATCTGGGAAAGGATGATGCCCGAACGCGCCAGCAAGGTCTGCGCGCATTGCCCGGGCGCGAATTTCGAGGGATGAAGATCGAGCGAGCAGCCCTTGGCGAGAACGTCCCGCGCCGGCGCCCCGGAAAGCCGGAACAGCGCCCGGTTGCCGGTCACGTCCGTCACCGCGCAATGCTGGCCGGCAAGTGCCTCGATGAGGCTGACGGAAAGTCCCCCCTCCGCGCCCGGCGCGCTCAGCACCAGCCATTCGTCGGGCCCAAGCCAGAGGACGGAGATATCCCCACCCGTCGCAACCGTGTTCGCGGCCACCGGCAACCCGCAGCCGAGGACCTTGGCGGCCGCGCCGGCAAAGGCCGGATCGGAAGCCTTTCCGCGCAAGTTGATCTGCCCGGGCACGGGCATTTCGCGGAGGCTGAGCGGTCCAGCCTTCGCCTCGGCTTCCCGTCCCTGAAAGAGCCGCGAGAGCGCGCCGGCCCGCACGCCCGCATCCGCCGTCATCATCGCATCAGCCATTGAGACGCGCTCCCTCGCTGTCGAAAAACACCGGCTTCACCACCTTGCAGGCCAGCGTCTTGTCGCCGAGCGGCGCGTGAACCGTCGTGTCCTGCCGGCTCGCGCCGTCTGCGATCAGTGCCATCGCGATGGAGCGGCCGAGCGTCGCGCTCCAGTAGCTCGACGTCACGTGGCCCAGCATCGGCACCGGCGGCGTGCCGTCCGCTTCCACCGTGATCTGCGCGCCTTCGGGCAACACCTCTTCCGGGTCCTCGGTCAGAAGCCCGACGAGCTGCTTGCGGTCGGTACGCGCCGTGTCGGGCCGCGAGAACGAGCGCTTGCCGATAAAGTCAGGCTTCTTCTTCGAGACGATCCAGTCCATGCCGAGATCGAACGGCGTCACCGTGCCGTCGGTCTCCTGACCGACGATGATGAAGCCCTTTTCAGCGCGCAGAACATGCATGGTTTCCGTGCCGTAGGGCGTCAGACCGTGCTTTTCGCCCGCAGCAAAAATCGCCTCCCACAGGGCCATGCCCTGATAGGCAGGCACGTTGATCTCGTAGGAAAGCTCACCCGTGAAGCTGATCCGGTAAATGCGCGCCGCGAGCCCGGCGACGACAGCCTCCTTCATCGACATGAACGGGAAGGCCTCGTTGGAGAGATCGAGATCGGGTGCGAGTTTGCCCACCAGTTCCCGCGCCTTCGGCCCAGCGATCGAGGCGGTCGCCCAGTGTTCGGTCACCGAGGTGAGATACACCTTCAGGTCCGGCCATTCGGTCTGGAGATAGTCCTCCAGCCGGTCGAGCACGGCGGCGGCATTGCCCGTCGTCGTCGTCATCAGGAAGTGGTTTTCGCCAATCCGCGTGGTCACGCCGTCATCGAAGACCATGCCGTCTTCCTTGCACATGATCCCGTACCGGCACCGCCCGATGCCGAGCTTCGACCAGGCGTTGGTGTAGACTCGGTTCAGGAATTCCGCCGCATCCGACCCCTGGATATCGATCTTGCCGAGCGTCGAGGCATCGAGAATGCCGACGCCGTTCCTCACCGCCAGGCACTCGCGGTCGACCGCCTCGCGCATCGTCTCGCCCGCCTTCGGATAGAACCAGGGCCGCTTCCACTGCCCGACATCCTCGAACACCGCGCCGTTTGCCACGTGCCAGCCGTGCATCGGCGTGACACGGGCGACGTCCGACAATTCGCCCACGTCGCGCCCGGCCAGCGTGCCGTAGGTCACCGGCGTATAGGGCGGGCGGAACGTCGTCGTGCCGACGGACGGGATAGGGCTCGACAGCGTGCGCGACAGGATCGCCAGCGCGTTGACGTTCGATGTCTTGCCTTGATCGGTGCCCATGCCGGTGGTGGTATAGCGCTTCAGGTGCTCCACCGAGCGATAGCCCTCGCGCGAGGCGAGCATTATGTCGGCCGCCGTAACGTCGTTCTGCGCATCGACGAAGTGCTTGGCCTTGCCGTATCCGACCGGGTTCTTGCCCGGCACGATCCACAGCGCGTGGATCGGCGCGGCCTCCAGCGTCTCGACCTTCGGCAGGGCGCTTTCCTTCGCAGGCGTCAGCCCCACGGCTTCGACCGCCGCGCGCCCCGCCTTCGCACCTTCCTCCAACGCACCCGCCAGCGAAAACGTGCCGTTACACGCACCGGCGGACGCTTCCGCCTGAACCGAGACATTTGGCACGAAGCAGGCCTTCGCCTCGTCGTACCTGAGCTTGCCGCCCGACTGCGAGAGAAGGTGTACCGCCGGCGTCCAGCCGCCGGAAACGGCGACGAAGTCGCAGGCGATCCGCTTGACGGGCTCGCCGACCGTGTCGCCATCGGATGAAAGCGGCGCGATCTCGACCGCTCTCACGCGCTTTCCACCCTCAACACCCGCAATCGCCGAGCCGCAGATGATGCGCAGGCCTGCCGCCCGCGCCTTCTCCGCCACAGCGCCCGCGCCTTGTGGCCGCACATCGACGATGGCCTCGATCCGGCACCCGGCCTTCGCCAGATCGATTGCCGTCTCATAGGCGCTGTCGTTGTTGGTGAAGACGACGCCCGTGTGTCCCGGCTTGACGCCGTAACGGTTCACATAGGCGCGCACCGCGCCCGCCATCATGATGCCCGGCCGGTCGTTGTCGGCAAAGACAAGCGGGCGCTCGTGCGCACCGGTCGCCAGCACCACGCGCTTCGCCCTGACCTTCCACAGCCGCTGGCGCACGCCGCCCGTGCCGCGTCCCAGATGGTCGGTCCGACGTTCGGCCATAATCAGGTAATTGTGGTCGTAATAGCCGGTCACGGTCGTGCGCGGCAGCAGGCGCACCTCGGGAAAGGCGGTCAGCTCTGCCCGTATCTTCTCCACCCACGCCGAAGCCGGTGCGCCATCGATCTCCGGCGCATCACCCAGCAGCGAACCGCCGAATTCGGCCTGCTCGTCGGCGAGGATCACCCGCGCGCCGGCTTTTGCCGCCTCAAGCGCCGCCATCAGCCCGGCAGGTCCGGCACCGGCGATCAGCAAGTCGCAATGGGCATGCATCTTGTCGTAGGTGTCGGGATCGGCTTGTGTCGGCGCCCGCGCGCCGGCCGCCGCCCGGCGGATGATCGGCTCGTAGACCCGCATCCAGAAGCTCTTCGGATGCATGAAGGTCTTGTAGTAGAAGCCCGCGACAAAGAGCTTGGAAAAGAACCCGTTGATCGCGCCGATATCGAAATCGACGCTCGGCCAGGCGTTCTGGCTCGACGCGATCAGCCCGTCGTAAAGCTCCACCTGCGTCGCCCTGAGGTTCGGCTCGAAGTAGCCTCCTGTCTCAAGCTGCACGAGTGCGCTCGGCTCTTCGGCGCCTGCCGTGACGATGCCGCGCGGGCGGTGATACTTGAAGCTGCGCCCGACGAGATGCACCCCGTTCGCCAGCAGTGCCGAGGCGAGCGTATCGCCGGAAAATCCCTGATAACGCTTGCCGTTGAAGCGGAAGGTCATCGGCCGCGCCCGGTCGATGCGCCCGCCGGAGGACTTGCGAAACTCAGCCATCACTGCCCCTCCCCAACAGGCTCGCACGCGCCCGTGTAGACGCGGGCGATCCGGTAGCTCACCGTATCGCGCTCCACGTTGAACCAGCGCCGGCAGCCGGCGGCATGCACCCAGCGCTCCCTGTGCGCCCCCTTCGGATTGGAGCGCATGAACAGGAACTCCGCCCATTCGGCATCGGTGAGTTTCGACGGATCCTCAGGCCGCGCGATATGCGCCTCGCCGCCATAGGCGAACTCGATCTCGTCACGCGGCCCGCACCAGGGGCATTCGATCAGCAGCATGGCCGAGCCCCTTTCAGAGCGTTTTGATCGGCGGAAGAACACGCTCTGCTCCCTCCGCCGTCATTGCCCGGCGCAGTCCGGGCAATCCATTGCCGGCATCCGCGCATCCGGAGGGCGCGATGGATCCCCCGGACTTCGCCGGGGGATGACGATAGAGAGAGCGGAAAGGAGGACAAAGAACGAACCATCCCATCCCCCTCAGTGCGCGACAGCCGCCGCGCCGTGTTCGTCGATCAGGTGACCGGTCGTGAACCGATCGAGCGCAAAGGGCGCGTTGAGCGGGTGCGGCTCGCCGGTCGCGATCGTGTGCGCGAAGACGAAGCCCGAACCCGGCGTCGCCTTGAAGCCGCCCGTGCCCCAGCCGCAATTGATGAAAAGGTTGTCGACCGGCGTCTTGGAGATGATCGGGCTCGCGTCGGGACACACATCGACGATGCCGCCCCATTGCCGCAGCATGCGCAGCCTGGAGAAGATCGGGAACAGCTCCAGCAGAGCGCCCATCTGGTGCTCGATCATGTGGAAGCTGCCACGCTGGCCGTAGCCGGTGAACGCGTCGATGCCGGCGCCGATCACCAGTTCGCCCTTGTCGGACTGGCTGACATAGACGTGCACCGCGTTCGACATCACGACACAGTCGATAACCGGCTTGACCGGTTCCGAAACGAGCGCCTGCAACGGATGGCTCTCGATCGGCAGCCGGAAGCCCGCCATCTGCGCCAGCACCGAGGAATGCCCGGCCGTGACGATGCCGACCTTCCTCGCCCCGATGAAGCCCTTCGCCGTCTCAACGCCCGTGACCCTCCCGCCCTCGCGGCGGATGCCGGTCACCTCGCAATTCTGGATGATATCGACGCCGCGCGAACTCGCCGCACGCGCCAAGCCCCAGGCGACCGCGTCATGCCGCGCCGTTCCGCCCCGGCGCTGCAACGTGCCGCCAAGGACCGGATATCGCGCGGACCTGGAGATATCGAGGATCGGGCAGAATTCCTTCACGCCCTCGGCATCGAGCCACTCGCTGTCGATACCGTTGAGCCGGAGCGCATTGGTGCGCCGCTGCGCTTCGCGCACGTCGGCGAGATTGTGCGCGAGGTTGAGCACGCCCCGCTGCGAGAACATGATGTTGTAGTTGAGATCCTGGCTCAGCCCCTCGTAGAGCTGCAACGACTTTTCATAAAGCGCCGCGCTCTCGTCCCACAGGTAGTTGGAGCGGATGATGGTGGTGTTGCGGCCCGTGTTGCCGCCGCCGAGCCAGCCCTTCTCGATCACCGCGACATTGGTGATGCCGTGTTCCTTGGCCAGATAGTAGGCGGTCGCCAGCCCATGCCCGCCGGCACCGATGATGACGACATCGTATTCCGCCTTGGGCGCCGCATCGCGCCAGGCCCGCTCCCAGCCGGCATGGTGGGAAAACGCATTCTTCACGAGCGCGAAAACCGAATAGGAGCCCATGCCCGACATTCTCCCCCAAAGGCCTCATTTGGCGTCAGGAGAAAGCATGATCCGGAAGGCGAAGGCGACGCTAGAACGGCAGGGCCACCGCGCTTGAATAAAACCGACATGAAAAGGAAAAGGCCGACAGGAAGTGCGGCACCCGCGGATACGCGCTGAACAGGAGGCCGACCTACTCGTAGAACCGGCGCTCCTGCGGCCTATCCCGCCCGTTCGGCCGCTGCGTCGGGATCATCAGACTCGGCTCCGTCGCCTCGCTCTCCTTGCGCACTTGCGACGGATTAATGCCGAAGAAGTCGCGGAAATGGCGCGAGAAATGGGCGCAATCGGCAAAGCCGGCCTCCAGCGCCACATCGGTCACGGAGCGGCGCGAGGTCTTGAGCATCCAGAGCCCGTAGCGCAGCCGCATGAGCCGGTAGAACCGGTTGGGGCTCATGCCGGTGGTTGCCTGGAACAGGCGCTCGAACTGGCGCGTGCTGATCGCCAGCTTGCCCGCGATTTCCTCCATGGCGAGCGGATCGCTCAGATGCTGCTCCATCATCAGCATCGCCCGGCGCACCCGCGCATCCAGCACCGGCCCGCCGACGGGCGGCGGCGGCTGCGACTGACCGGATGCCCGACCGGGATCGACCTGCAGAATGTGCATCGCCTTCTGCGCGGCGGCGCGCCCCAGATGTCTCTCGATGAGGAAGGCGGCAAGATCGACCACGCCCGCCCCACCGGAACAGGTGATGCGGTCGCGGTCCTCGATGAAAAGCTGCTCCGCCACCGGCACGAGATCGGGAAACTCCTCGACGAAATCGCGGAAATGATACCAGCTCACGCAGCATGCGCGGTCCTGCATAAGCCCTGAGCGCGCCAGCACGAAACTGCCCGTGCACACGCCTATGAGCGGAATTCCGGCCCGCGCGGCCCGGTGCACGCAGGCGATGGCTTGTGCGCCCAGTTGCGGCCCGCGATGGAGAAGCCCACCGACAACCACGAGATAGTCGAGACCGGCGAGGTCGTAATCCCTGTCCGGCGCGACCGCGATGCCGCAGCTGGACACACCCGGCTCATCCTTGCGACCCAGGATGTGCCAGCGGCAGCGGATCGGCCGGCTGCCGTCGCCCTCGTCGGCGGCGAGACGCAGGGCGTCGATGAAGCTTGAAAGCGCGGTCAGCGTGAAATTGTTGGTGAGCAGGAAACCGACCGTCAGCGCGGGTTTTTCGTCGCTTCCGTTTGCGCGGGCTACCATCCCTCGCGCCCCTCGTTCTCGTCCTCGGCCACCTGCGCGACCACCGCGGCCGACGGCATCGCCTCCCCCGTCATGCTCTCGGCGAACGCGCTCATGCGGTAGCGGCTGGAAATCTGGTCGGAGCGCGGCGGCACGCCGTAGTGGTCGCGGTAGCAACGGCTGAAATGCGCGGCAGACGAGAACCCGCAGCACACCGCCACCTGCTGCACGGATTTCGATGTCTGGTGCAGAAGTTGACGCGCCCGGATGAGCCTGAGGCCCAGATAATACTTGCCCGGCGAACAGTTCATGTAGGTACGGAAAAGCCGCTCCACATTGCGCCGCGACTGGCCGAGCCGCTTGGCCAGCGTCAGCAGGTCCAGCGGCTGCTCGATCGTCGTCAGCATCAGTTGGATCGCGGCCTGCAGGTCCTGCCGCTCGATGCCTAGAGGCTGCTGGATCACTGCGTTCTGCTGCATAGCGGCGGGACGGATCTTGTCGTGCAGCATCTGTTCGGAAATGCGCGCTGCCAGATCCTCTCCGTGGCGAGCGGCGATCCGGTGCAGCATCATGTCGGCGGCGGCGGTGCCCCCGGCGCAGGTGAACCGGTTGCGATCGACGGCAAAGATCTCGCCGGTCACCACGATGCCGGGGAAGTTCTCTGCAAAGCTCGCGAGGCTGTCCCAGTGGACGGTACAGCGGTAGCCGTCGAGAAGACCCGCGCGTGCAAGGATATGGCTCGCCGTGCAGACAGCTCCCAGCGCCACGCCCCGGCTCGCCATGCGCCTCAGCCAGGCAAGCACCTGACGGTCGTCGTACCAGTGACCATCGATCCCGGCGCACACGATGAGCGAGGAGACGGCAGGCGCGTCGGCGATTGCATGGGAAACACCGATCGGGATGCCGTTGCTCGCCCGCTCGCTGCCGCCGTCGCGCGACAGCAATGCCCAGTCGTAGAGCTGTTTTCCGCTCAGGAGGTTCGCCAGACGCAAAGGCTCGATCGCCGACGCGAAGGCGATCATCGAAAACCGGGGTATGAGAAGGAAACCGATCGTTTCCGGCTTATCCGCAGATGGTTCCAAGGTCGTCCCCTGAAGCGGATCGCGGCCGGTCGGGCAGCCCCCCTCCGGTCGCGTTTCCGCATTTGCGGTCAAGGCGCGTCCGCCACCGCCCTGCTGGCTTCGCCCGGGGCATTGGAAACCGTGCGCGCTTTGCCCGTCTCCCGAACATCGGGAAGCACCGACACACCCGTCCAGACTTTCCTCCAACCCGGCATCCGCGAAACCTGCTCTCAAACACAGGACGTTGCCCGATTGCCAACGCTAACGCGATCGTACATTCCGCGCATCAACAATCTGCTCACAAGAACGCTACGGCATATCGGTATCTCTGAGATGTGCCGGTCGGCCGTTTCTGCGCGTATAGGGCGGCGCCAAACAACCCGTCGGTTCATCGAACCGCGCGCACGAGAAGAAAAGAGCGAAGCCGAGAGGATCGGCTTCGAACTTTTCACAAGGCATGCTACGAAGATCGCGCCCTGCGCGCCGGCCCCGCCATTGTTGCGAGAGACCGGCGCCCCCGGGCCGCAATCCCGCTCGCGGCAATGTCCGGTCGCGCGGACCTCGTCCGCCCCGTCCTTCGCCGCCCTACCATTCCGGAGGAACCGCTGGAACCACACCCGGGGAGCTTGAGCCTTTGGCCAAACTCCCTATTTCCAGCACCGACGCCAAACCGCCGCCCGGAACACCATCCGGGGCGGCGGAGTAATCACCAATCGGAGATAACAATGACGACCTATCCAGACGTCCAGCTCTTCATCGACGGAGACTGGTGCGACGCCGCCGACGGACGCACGCTTGAAATCGTCGACCCGGCGACCGGCCAGGAAATCGGCCGCCTCGCTCATGCCGGCAAGGCGGATCTGGATCGCGCGCTCGCCGCCGTGGAGCGTGGGTTCAAGGTGTGGAGCGAGACGCCTGCCTTCACCCGTTACAAACTGATGCGCAAGGCCGCCGACCTGCTGCGCCAACGCGCCAGCGACATCGCCTGGATGATGACGAAGGAGCAGGGCAAGCCGCTTGCCCAGTCCAAGGGCGAGGTTCTGGCCGGTGCCGACACGATCGACTGGTTCGCCGAGGAAGGCCGCCGCACCTATGGCCAGGTCATCCCGGCGCGTGCGCCCGGCGTCGTGCAGATGACGATCAAGGTGCCCGTGGGCCCGGTCGCCGCCTTCACGCCTTGGAACTTCCCGATCAACCAGATCGTGCGCAAGCTGTCGGCGGCGATCGCCACCGGCTGCTCGATCATCGTCAAGGCGCCGGAAGAAACCCCGGCCTCGCCGGCCGAGCTCATCCGCTGCTTCGTCGATGCGGGTATTCCGCAGGGCGTGGTCAACCTCGTCTACGGCGTGCCGGCCGAGATCTCCGAATACCTGATCCCGCATCCGGTGATCCGCAAGATCTCCTTCACCGGCTCCACGCCCGTCGGCAAGCAGCTCGCAGCGCTCGCCGGCCAGCACATGAAGCGCGCCACGATGGAACTCGGCGGCCATGCACCGGTCCTCGTCTTCGACGACGCCGATGTTGAGACCGCGGTCAAGCAGATCTCTGTGCACAAGTACCGTAACGCCGGCCAGGTCTGCGTCTCCCCGACCCGTTTCCTCGTCCAGGACAAGATCGCCGACCAGTTCATGGAAGGCTTCATCGCGGCTTCCAAGGCGACGAAGGTCGGCAATGGCCTGGAAGACGGCGTGGATATGGGCCCGCTCGCCAACGAGCGTCGCATCCCGGCGCTGGAAGGCCTGATCAACGACGCGGTGGACGCCGGCGGCACGCTGGCGACCGGCGGCAAGCGCATCGGCAATCAGGGCTACTTCTTCGAGCCGACGGTGCTGACCAACGTGCCGACCTCGGCGCGCATCATGAACGAGGAGCCGTTTGGCCCAGTGGCGGTCATCAACCGCTTCTCCGACGCCGAGGAGGCGATCGCGGAGGCCAACCGCCTGCCGTTCGGCCTTGCGGCCTACGCCTACACGGGCTCGACCGAGACGGCGCAGATGCTAGGCGCGAAGGTGGAAGCCGGCATGCTGACCATCAACCACCTCGGCCTTGCCCTGCCGGAAGTCCCCTTCGGCGGCATCAAGGATTCCGGCTACGGCACCGAGGGCGGTTCCGAGGCGCTCGACGCCTATCTCGACACGCGTTTCGTCACCCAGATGCGATAAGAAATACACCCGGCGGGATGGAGACACTCCGCCGGGCTTTCCGCTTCGGCCAAACCATCCAACTCTCTGGATGCAACAGTCGCTCTATCCGACTGTCGCCATGCTGGCCGCAAGCAGGCGTTCCAGCTCCGCCACCCCTGTGACGACCGCATCCGCACCGGCGGCCAACAACGCGCCGCGCTGATCGACCCGCGCCTCGCTTTCACCGATGAAGCCGATCGCGAAAATCCCGGCCGCCTTGGCCGAATTCACCCCTTGCGTACTGTCGTCGATGAAGACGGCGCGATCCGGCGCGACCGAGAACGTCTTCAGGCAATGTTCGGCCAGATCCGGCGCCGGCTTCGGGCGCGCGACCATCTCCGCGCTGAAAACATGCGGCGCGAATGCGTCCCACAGATCGAGAATGCCGAGACTGTTCTCCAGCCGGTCGAGCGTTGAGTTGGAGGCGACGCACTTGTGTGCATCGAGCCCGCGCACCAAACGGCCAATCCCCTCGATCTCTCGAAGCTCCTGCCGGAACCCCTCGTAGAGCGCCTCGCGCCAGTTCGCCATGAAGGCGGCTTCATCCTCGATCCCGCGCCGCTTGAGATCGGCCAGCATCTCCTTTTCCGTCATGCCGGTGAACTCGCGCTGCACGTTTAGCGGATCCATCGCCAGCCCGGCCTCGGTCAGCGTCTGCGCCAGCGTGCGCGCGGAGACAGGCTCGCTGTCGATCAGCACGCCGTCGCAGTCGAAAATGACGAGATCGACGGACCTAAGCGGGGCGTTGAGCATGAAGTTGGCTGCCTTCTGTCAGAAACCGAAATCCGGAGGGAGAGGGTGGAAGGTCCGCGCCCCTGCCATTCGCGCCAAAAAGCGGGCCGGAGAGGTGCCACGGGAGGGAGATAGCAGCGAAACGACGTCAGGTGAAGCTTATTTTCGTCGATTGTTAAAATAGTGAAATAAAACTCCATTAGGTCAATGCCGGAACCGGAAAGGATCTGGCAAGATGGCCGCATCAGTCGAAATCGATGACATTCGCAAGTCCTACGGACCGACCCGCTCGCTGAAAGGCGTGTCGCTCGATATCCGCGCCGGCGAGTTCATGACGCTGGTCGGCCCGTCGGGCTGCGGAAAGTCGACCCTCCTGCGCATCATCGCCGGCCTCATGCCGCAATCTGGCGGCGAGATCCGGATTTCGGGCGCCCCGATCGACCACCTGCCGCCCAAGGCGCGCGACGTGGCGATGGTGTTTCAATCATACGCGCTCTACCCGCATATGACGGTTGCGGAAAATATCGCCACACCGCTGAACGCGCGGCGGCTTTCCCGCTTCGCGCGGCTGCCGCTGATCGGCCGCCTCGCCCCCTTCCAGAACGTCGCGCGCGCCCGGATTCGCGAAGATGTGGAGACCGTTGCCAGGCTCGTTGAGATCGAGAGCCTGCTTCAGCGCAAGCCGGCCGCGCTTTCCGGCGGCCAGCGTCAGCGCGTCGCGCTCGCCCGTGCCATCGTCCGTCAGCCCAAGGTTTTCCTGATGGACGAGCCCCTCTCCAATCTCGATGCCCGCCTGCGCGTCACCATGCGCACCGAGATCACCGCGCTCCACAAGCGGCTTGGCGCGACCTTTCTCTATGTCACCCACGACCAGGTCGAGGCGATGACGATGTCCGACCGGGTCGCGGTAATGATGGAAGGCGAGATCGTGCAATGCGCGAGCCCGCAGGAGCTCTATGACGCCCCCGCCGACATCCGCGTCGCCCGGTTCATCGGCTCGCCCGAGATCAACGTCGTTCCGGCCGACGAACTCTTCCGCGCCTGCACGGAAATGGCCCGTCATATCGGCCCGCAGGCGGCCGATCTCGACATTGCCTTCCGCCCCGAAGCGCTTCGCCCGGCCGGAGAGGCACCGCTGTTTGACTGCCGGCTGGAACAGACCGAACGTCTAGGCTACGACGTCCTTCTGTTCCTGCGCATCGCAGGCTGGAACGGTCGGCTGACGGCTCGCATGACGGCAGAAGAATTCGGCCGCCTCGTCCCCTGCGAGGGCCGCATCGCGATGCACCTGTCGCCGAACGCCCTGCTCGCCTTCGATCGGTCCGGCCGCCGCACCGCATTGCATGCCGCTCCCGCAGAACGTTCCGTCAGGGAGATGGCCCATGTCGGCTGACGTCGTCATCGGCGCGGCATCCGGGACGCCGCACCTCCGCCCGCGCAAACTCGGCGCCACGCTCTCCGCCCGCCTCGCCTATGCCTTTGCAGCGCCCTCGCTCATTCTTCTCGCGGTGGTGATGCTGCTGCCGATCGCAGCCGTTATCGCCATGAGCTTCACCGATTACCGGCTCGGCGACCTCGGCGTGACTTTCGCCGGCGTGGAGAATTATACGAAGCTCGCAGGCGACCGCACCTTCTGGCGGGCCCTGACGAACACGCTCGTCTACGTAGCGATGGTGGTGCCGGGGGCCGTTCTCCTCGGTCTTCTCCTTGCCGTCATCATCGACGGCCTCGACCACGGCAAGGCTTTTTACCGGCTCGTCTTCTTCCTTCCGGTCACGGCGACCGTCGTCGCCATGGCGCTCGTGTGGAAGTACCTGCTGCACCCCAATATCGGGCCGTTCAACCTGCTGCTGCGCGCCCTCGGCCTGCCGACGATCGATTTCTTCTCCAACCCCGACCTCGTTCTCGCGGGCCTTGCCATCATCAACATCTGGAGCCTCGCAGGCTTCAACATGGTGCTGTTTTCCGCCGGCCTCACCTCCGTACCGCAGGAACTGCACGACGCGGCTTCCGTCGACGGGCTCGACCACCCGCTTGACCGCTTCTTTCACGTCACCCTGCCGCTGCTGGGGCCGACGACAATGTTCGTCATCGTCACCTCCACCATCACCGCCTTCAAGGTCTTCGACACCGTCGCCGTGCTGACCCGCGGGGGCCCGCGCGGCTCCTCCGACGTGCTGCTCTACACAACCTATCTGGAAGGCTTCTCCTACTTCCGCATGGGCTCGGCCGCGGCAATGACCGTGGTCTTCCTCGCGGTGATCCTGATCTTCTCGCTGATCCAGGCGCGCGTCCTCGACAGGAAGGTGCACTACTGATGCGCGCTCCAACCCGCCCCACTCGGCTCCGCCCGTTCCTGCGCCAGCTCGCCGCCCACACGGTGTTGCTGTTCCTGGCCTTCCTGTTCCTCTTTCCCTTCTACGTGATGCTGGTGACCTCCTTCCGGGCGCCACAGGAGCTGTTCACGCCAGTGTTCCACTGGCTCCCCCAGCAGTTCACCGGGCTCGACTACTACGTGGAGGCGCTCACCACCTCGCCGGTTCTCACCTTCATGAAGAACGGCGCGATCATCTCGCTCGGCATCCTCGCCGTGCAGCTCCTGACCGCGATCCCCTGCGCCTATGCGCTCGCCAAGATGGAGTTTCGCGGCCGCGACCTGATCTTCGCCGTGGTCATATTCGCGCTGACGATCCCGATTCAGGCCCCCGCGCTGCCGCTCTTTCTCGGGCTCAACGCCTTCGGCCTGCTCGACACCTACTTCGCGGCCATGCTGCCGTCGTTCCTGTCGGTCTTCGCGATCTTCCTGCTGCGCCAGACGTTCAAGTCCTATCCGGACGAGATTATCCACGCCGCCCGCCTCGACGGCTTGTCGGAATGGTCGATCCTGTGGCGCATCGTCGTGCCCGGCGCGATCCCGGCGATCTCCGCCTTCGCGATCTTCTCGCTGACAACCCACTGGAACGACCTCTACTGGCCGCTGGTCGTCATCCGCTCCAACGAGCTGATGACCCCGCCGCTGGGCCTTTCCTACTTCGCGGATTCGGAGACCGGCGAAAACTACGGCGCGCTTATGGCGGTGGCCACCATCCTCACCCTGCCGCTGATGGTCGCCTTCCTCATCGCCCAGCGCCAGTTCATCCGCGGCATCACAATGACGGCGGTCAAGTAACCGCGCCGGCAATTTCTGGAGCGGGCCCGCGCCCGCCCCGACACCGACCGCATCCCGCGGTCTCTCGCATCCCCGCTCCTCCAACACCGACGGCGGGGAACCAAGAGGAACGGACGATGAATAAGTTTCTGAAATCCATCGCCCTCGGTGCGATGCTGGCCGCGACGTCGCTGTCGGCTCACGCCGAACAGATGACGCTCAAGGTCTACCACGCATGGGCCGGCCACAACCATTTCCACGAGGCGGTCGCCGACGCCTTCATGGAACAGCACCCCGACATCAAGATCGAGTTCCTCGCCTCCGGCGAGAGCTACGACTTCGCCCACCAGCAGGTCGTGCGCGATGCGCTGACCGGCAACCTGCCCGATGTCTATCACTCCGGCTTCCACCTGCTGCCGGAGCTGGTGCACAAGCTGTCGCGACAGGGCAAGATCGTCGACCTGACGAAATTCATCGATGAAGCCGGTGGCCAGGCCTGGATCGACGAAAACTTCGAACCCTCGATCATCAACCTGACGACGGTCGACGGCAAGGTCTACGGCCTGCCCTTCAACGCCTCCACGCCGATCATCTTCTACAACGCCGACCTGATCGAGAAGGCGGGCGGCGACCTCAACCATCTGCCGACCGACTGGGACGGCTGGATCGCGCTCGGCCACAAGATCGATGCGCTTGGTGACAACATCACCGGCATCTCCTACGCGGTCGATGCCTGGCCGGACGACTGGCTGTGGCGCGCGCTGATCTCCCAGCAGGGCAAGCCCTTCATGAATGCCGACGGCAAGACGGTCGCCTGGGACAACGAGGTCGGCCGCAACGCGCTCGAACTCGCCCGCCGCTTTGTCACCGAAGGCGGCATGCACCAGATGGAATTCGCCCAGGTCAAGCAGCAGTTCACGGCGGGCCTGACCGGCATCACGATCCAGTCGGTCAACTCCGCCCGCTCCTTCGGCGAGCTCGCTGAGGGCAAGTTCCGCCTCGGCTCCACGGTCTTCCCGGTCTCCAACACCGAAGCAGGCAAGGTGCCGACTGGCGGCAACGGCGCGGTGATCACCGCTCAAGGCGCGGCAAAGCAGAAGGCCGCCTGGGAGTACATCAAGTTCGCCTCCTCGCCCGAAGCGCAGAAAATCGCGGTGCTTGGCTCCGGTTACATGCCGACCAACAAGCGCGCCATGGCGCCGGGTCTTCTCGGCGACTTCTACAAGGAGCACCCGAACTGGCGTACCTCGCTCGACCAGATCGATCGCGCGGCCCCCTGGGAAAGCTATCCCGGCACCAACGCCGTGGAGATCTGGCGCACCCAGCGTTCGATCATCTCCGAGGTCATGGCCGGCGACATCTCCGTCGATGAAGGTCTGAAGCAGATGGTCGAAGAGACAAACGACCTGATCGGCAAGTAAGGCCGCAAACGATCGAGGTCGCGGCACCGCCAACGCGCCGCGACCTTCCCTTGCCGTCCAACGGCTTCGCGCCCAATTCAGGACACCGCAAATGACCACTGTGCTCCCCGCCTTCGCCGAGGGCGGCCGCTTCTACAAAGGCAACATCCATACCCATTCCACCCGCTCCGATGGTGCCCTGCCGCCGGAGGAAGTCATCCGCCGCTACCGCTCCGCCGGCTACGACTTCCTGTCGCTGACCGATCATTTCATGGAGCGTTTCGGCTTTCCCATCACCGACACGCGCGATCTCAGGAGCGACGGCTTCACCACCATCATCGGCGCGGAGATCCATGCCCCGCGCACCCAGATGAGCGAACTCTGGCATCTGGTGGCGGCCGGCCTGCCGCTCGACTTCACACCACCGTCACCGGAGGAAACCGGCCCCGAACTCGCCCGCCGCGCCCACGAGGCCGGCGCCTTCGTCGGCATCGCCCATCCGGCCTGGTATCAGTTGTCGCTGGACGATGCGGAAACGCTGGTCGAGCACACCCACGCGGTGGAGGTCTACAACCACGGCTGCCAGGTCATGCACGACCGTGGCGACGGCGCCTATCTGCTCGACGGGCTCGCCGATCGCGGCCACCGCATCAACACCTATGCCTGCGACGACGCCCACTTCAAGGCGCCCGATTTCGGCGGAGGCTGGGTCATGGTCAAAGCCGAGGCCAACACGCCCGAAGCGCTGCTCGCCTCATTGAAGGCCGGCACCTACTATTCCTCGCAAGGCCCGGAGATTCACGCCGTCGAGATCGCCGACGACGGCCTGCGCGTTGAATGCAGCCCGGCCGTGCGCATCCTCGTTAACGGACGCGGCTACCAGAACAGCTTCATCGGCGGCACCGGAATCAGCCACGCCACCCTGCCGCTCGAGAAACTGGAAGGCAGCCCCTGGATTCGCGTTATCGTGGTGGACGAGACAGGCCGGCGCGCCTGGACGAACCCCTTCTGGTTCTGAGCAAGACTTGCGCACGGGCCGCTCCACGCGGCCCGTCGCCTGCCTCCATTGGGCAAAAAACAGCGCGCACCGCACATCGACCTTTTCGCGCGCATTCTCAGAACAACAACTATTGCGAGTAATTGGCCGGCTAACAAAACGGGCATCCGAGAGAGGAAAACCGCTCCCTTCAGCCTCGGATAACTTAAGCTATTTAACATTGTAATTTATATTATCGTAAGGTCTGTTGTGCGTATAAATACGGGCCGTCGGCCACAGCGCCGCCGTTCCTTGTATTTTGTCGGTCAGAGGCAGAAATCGTGAGTTCTCAGCCGCTCCCGTCTCCCTGCGCCCCGGGCTCCTCCAACCCGCGCCGCGCCATTGATTTCGTGCTTTTGCGCTGGCGCTCCGAACGCACGGAGCCTCCGGAACTTCCGCCTTACGAGAATGTCGCCCTCGGCAATCTCGGCCATTTCGCCGACAGCATGGCGCTCGTCGTCCAGGACAAGTCGGGCGAACTCAACCTCGCCCGGGTCGGTGCGACATTTTGCGCGTGGGGCGGTGTTTCGCGCGACGGAGCCGCCTTCTCGAGCCTGAGGACCGACCGCGCTCATAGCCTGCGCGATGCGATCGAATTCAGCCGGCAGACCTGCGAACCGGCCCGCGTGACAACGCATCAGGTCGAGGACGGCAAGTTCGAGACCTACGACCTGTGGGCCCTGCCGCTCTCCAGCCTCTGGGGTCCGCCGGTGTTCATCATCGTGCTTGACCGGCGCGACACGCAGTACGACGTGCTCGACACCATGTTCGGCGCCACAGACGAGGGGATGATCGCACTGACGGCGATCAAGAATGCCAGCGACAAGGTGGTGGATTTCCAGTTCGTCGCCTTCAATGCGGGCGCATCGCGGCTGCTCGACATGCCGGCCGAGCGTCTGCAATGGTCCCGCCTTTCCGAACTCGGCCTGCGTCTGGAAGAGGCAGAGATCGTGGAAAACCTGGCGCGTGGGGTGGAACAGAAGCGACGCGTCAGTTTCGAGGTCTCTTACCCCGGCAAGCACGGTCTTCGGCACTTCAAGGTATCCGCCTCGCCGATGGGTGAGCTTATCTCGGTCACCCTCACCGACATTGCCGAGATCAAGGAGCGCGAGCGGTCCTTCCGTCTGCTTTTCGAGGGCAACCCCATCCCGACCTGGCTCGTGGCGAGCGACACGCTCAGGATCCTGCACGTCAACGATGCCGCCGTGCGTCACTATGGACACAGCCGTGAGGCTTTCCTGCGGATGACGGTTCTGGAAATCCTCAGTGCGACGAACCGGCTGGATTTCGCCAACTTCCTGCATGAGTTGGACCATCCCTATCAGGGACAGGACGTCTGGCACCATGTGCGCGCCGACGGCAGCGAGATGGAGGTCTACCCTTACGTTCGCCGGATGGACATGGACGGACGCCAGAATTTCGTGATCTCCGTCGTCGACGTGACGGAGCGGCGCAAGGCGGAAGCCCGCGTCGCGCACATGGCCCATCACGACGCGCTGACGGACCTGCCCAACCGCGTGCTTTTCCGCGAGCGGTTGCAGGAAGCGCTGCGGCGGGCCCAGCGAAACGACCGTCTCGTGGCCGTGCTCTGCCTCGACCTCGACCATTTCAAGGAGGTCAACGACACGCTCGGCCATCCCGTCGGCGACAAGCTCTTGCAGGCGGTCGCCTCCCGTTTCAAGAGCACCTTGCGCGAGACGGATTTCGTGGCGCGTCTTGGCGGCGACGAGTTCGCGATCATCCAGACCGACATGGGCAGTCCGATCGAGGCGAGCGCCCTGGCGGCGAGGCTGATCGACCATATCGGCCAGCCCTATCAGATCGACGGCCATCACGTCGTCATCGGTACCAGCATCGGCATCGCGCTTGCGCCGGCCGACGGCGTGGAGCCTGACCATCTTCTCAAGAACGCCGACATGGCGCTCTACCGCTCCAAGAACGACGGCCGCAGCATCTTCCGCTTCTTCGAGCCGGACATGGATGCCCGCCTGCAGGCGCGCCGGACGATGGAACTGGACCTGCGCCACGCACTGAAGGCACGGGAATTCGAGCTCCACTATCAGCCGCTCGTGAACCTCGAAAGCGGCAAGGTCTGCGCTTTCGAAGCCCTGCTGCGCTGGCATCACCCCACGCGCGGGCTGGTTTCGCCCGCGGAGTTCATCCCGCTGTCGGAGGAGATCGGCCTCATCGTCGACATCGGCGCGTGGGTTCTGGAGGAGGCCTGCCGCGAGGCGGTCCACTGGCCCGAGGAGGTCAAGATCGCGATCAACCTCTCGCCCGTCCAGTTCCGAAACAACCGAGTGGTCGGCGCCGTCGCGCATGCGCTGCAGGTCTCCGGCATCGCTCCGCAACGGGTGGAACTGGAGATCACCGAATCGGTGCTGCTGCAGGACAGCGAGGCCAATATGGAGGCCCTCAGAGACCTGAAGGCCCTGGGCATCCAGATCGCGATGGATGATTTCGGCACGGGCTACTCATCCCTCAGCTACCTGCAGAAATTCCCCTTCGACAAGATCAAGATCGACCAGTCCTTCGTCCGCACGCTGTCCGAGCGCCCCGAGGCTGGCGCGATCGTGCGGGCCCTGACCGGCCTCGGTCGCAGCCTGTCGATCGACACCACGGCGGAAGGGGTGGAGACCGAAGAGCAGCTGGAACACCTGCGCAGCGAGGGCTGCACCCAGGTGCAGGGCTATCTCTTCAGCCGCCCGCTCCCCGCGCGGGACGTCGACGAAATCCTGAAGCATGTCTTCCGGCAAATCGCTTCCGGCACGGCCAAGGAGACAGATCCGGACCGCGTCGCGGCGATCTGATCTCTTTTCCCCGGCATAGCCCACCTCCCGGTCGGGATCTCGGCCGGCTTGTTCCGCCATTCCCGGCCCGAGACCCGGACGTGTTGGCGCACGAGACAATATATCTCTGGTCCGCTCCGGCCCGGTCGGGGAAAATCATCGTCCGCGCATGCACGGATTGCAAACCGCATCCGCTTCGCTGCACCTGAAGGTTGCTGCGGTGGGTGTGAGGTTCTGGGAGGAACCAAGCCGGTCGCATTGTCGTGGCACTGCCGCAATGCCGTGGCACCTCATGCCCCCTCACCGCGCCGGACGCCCTGCCAGAGGATTGTTCCGAATGTCTGACATACTCGAAGATGCCTCCTGCCCGATTGGCCAGGAAACTGCCGCCGGGCCATCGATTTCCTCGCCGCCAGTGCCCGAATACATGCGGGAAATCTACGACTGGGCCTACATCAATCCCCGCCTCGTGCCCCTGCTCGACCGCCAGATCGTCGTCCAGACGATTCTCTGGGGCAATGCCAACAGGCTGGTGAACACCGCCGTCGAGGAATTTTCGCCCGGACAGAACCTGCTGCAGCCGGCCCATGTCTACGGGCGTCTCTGCGCCCAGCTCGCCGAACGGGTCGGACCGGAAGGGCACCTGGAGGTCCGCGACGTCACGCCTATCCAGGTCGCTCGCGCCCGAACCAAGCTCGCCGGCCACGCCAACGCCACCGTCGTCCACGCCGATGCCTCACGTCCTTTCGGCCGCCAGCACGACGGCGTGTGCTGCTTCTTCCTGCTGCACGAGGTCCCGGACGACTACAAGCACAGGATCGTCGACAACGTGCTCGCCGCCGTGAAGCCGGGCGGCAAGGTCGTCTTCGTCGACTACCACCGGTGGCACCGTTTCCACCCGATGGGCCCGATCATGTGGTTCGTGTTCCGCTATCTTGAACCGTTGGCGCCGTCCCTTTGCGCCTCCGAGATCCGCAACTTCGCTAGCGCCCCAGACAGCTTTACCTGGACGAAGCGGACATTTTTCGGCGGGCTCTACCAGAAGGTCGTCGCTGTCCGAAAATAGGTGGCCGGCATACAGGTGACCCGGAAACGGATCGCCTTTCCCGCATTGTCCGCATGGCTGGCATTTCGGCTGGCGCCCATCCAACCGCGAGTTGCCCTAGCGGCGCTTCTTCTTTCTGAGATCGACCAGAGGACGCGTGGTCCATCCGCGTCCGGCGAGCACCGGATCCTCCGCCGTCGTCAACTCGATCACCGGCCGAATGCCGATCGCGGTTCGCACGCGCTCGGCCAGTCGGCGGGAGAGGGTTTCGTCGGGCTCACCCGTCGGCGCGATCTTGATGCGCAGCCGGTCGCGCGACAGCACGTCGCCCTCCTCCTCCTTCTCCACCAGCGCCTGAAAGTCCGCGACGGCCGCCTCTCCGGCCAGCGCGTCGCTGAGCACCTGCGGATCCACAAGCTTGCCCCGGATCTTGACGAAACCGTCCGTGCGGCGCGGCATGCTGACGAGCCTTTCGGTCAGGGCGCCGCAATGAGGACAGCGCTCGCGCGTCAGTCTGGCCATGTCGCCCAGCGCATAACGCAGCATCACCGTGCCGCGCCGGTCGAGATGGGTGAGAAGAAGAAGCCCCTCGGCCCCATCCGGCACGGGCTTGTGACTGTCCGGGTCCACTGCCTCGAAGCAGAACTGGTCAGGCGCGGGATTGTGGAAGCCCGCACCGGGCACGCATTCCACCATGCCACCCTGCATTTCGCTGGCATCGTAGGAAACGCTGATCTTCGGATCATTCGCCCCCAGCCGCTTCAGCCGGGCGATCAGGTCGTCGCGCGCCGCCGCGCCGAGGCCATCGCCCGCGGCGAAGACCAGCCGCACATGGGGCAGCTCCACGCCGAGTTCCTCCGCCCTTGCCACAACCTTGCGGACGTAGGACGACACCCCCCACAGAACGGTCGCCCTGGAGCGCGCGGCGATCGCCACCACCTCCTCCAGCGGGTTGCCGATATCGGGCTGGCGCGCGTTGGGCGCCCCCGGCATCGCGGCGATGACCGGAATATTGTAGGCCGAAGCCGCATTCATGGCCCGGGTGAAGGCTCCGTTGGGGTGTCGTGTCAGCGGAAAAAGGTTGAGAATGCTGTCGGACTGTTCCGTCCCACGCAGCCGCAGCATGTTTCGGTTGAGTGCCAGAATGTTGACGAAATCATAGGACGTGGAGACGAACGGCGCCGGCGCCCCGGCCGCCTGGGCCGTGTGCATCACATCCCAAACGATGCTTTCGTCCGCCGTCGCGGCTTCCGGCCAGGCGAGGACGAAACCGGCCGGATTGGCCAGATAGTCCTTCCTTGTCGTCACCGGCAGCTTGGAGAGATCGGCGACGCCGGAGATATCGCGCCGCCGGAGCCGCGCGCGCGTGAGAAGGTCCTTGTAGAACGGGTGGTAGGCGAAGACGCGATCCAGGGTCGCCGAAAACCGCGCGTCGCGTTCGCGGGTCAATGCGTCCCAGTCATCGAGAAACAACGTGTCGGCCATCGCATTCGCCTTCACTGCCAGTCGACCGGCCCCATGCCGGCCGCCACTCCCGGCCCCCGCATCGCGGTGCAGCCGCCATTCCTGCCGCAGTCGCCGGTTCACATCCCCCGGGGCACGACAGGAGCATGATACTCGCAAACTGGCGCCCCGTAGAGACTTGATCATCACCTCGTGCAGGGGCTGCGTTGCCGCTCCGGCTAGCGCCGGTACCAGCCCACTTCGCCTCCGGCCTGTCCGCAGCCCCTCATCCCCTCATGAAGATCGGGCAATTGAAGAACCTGCCGACATCTCGGCAACCGGTCCGGCGTTTGCAATCTCCGCGCATCGCCCCCTGTCCCGGGGCTGTCATTTTGAAGACGTTTGAACCCTGTAATTTGTCGTAATGTTATAATCCGGAGCAGCGACGCCTTCAATCTTGGGAATCGCACGGATACCTCGCCGCCTGTCTTTTTCGACCAAGCAAGAGAACTTTCCGCAAACACAAGTTTTCTTTACGATCGATGCGTCGAGCGAACCGTGAAACAGCCCCTCGCAGAGGATCGCGCCCGGCGCGCTTTCGAGCGCGGGCGCGCGCCCGGCCGGGTTCGGGATCCAATTCGCCGCTGCCGCGTTTATGTCGGCCCGCCTGGCAATTCCGGATGGGCATCGCAGCGCCGCACGATTTGCGACGCGGGCCATCACAGTCTCGTCAAATCGACGTGCGGTACTAATTTATGAGGCAACATTTTCATGCAGATCGCGACGCTGCCGTCCGGACGCGAAACGCCCTGCGTATACGGAGAACTCGAAAGACCGGCGGGACCGAGGCCGGCCAGGAAAGGGAGGCTTCCATGCTCGATCTGAAGGAAAAGCCGACGGGCGAACCCGTCGCCCGCAACGCCGCAGCCGAATGGCGCGGGCGGCTCGACACGCTCTATGCCCGCGTTCGCGGCGACACCGAAGCGCTCGCCGCGCCGCTCTCGCCGGAAGACCAGACCCTGCAGTCGATGCCCGATGCCAGCCCCACCAAATGGCACCGTGCCCACACGACCTGGTTCTTCGAAACCTTCCTGCTGACGCCGCATCTGCCAGGCTACAAGGTCTTCGACGAAACCTTCGGCTATGTCTTCAATTCCTATTACGAAGCCGTGGGGCCGCGCCATCCGCGTCCCTCGCGCGGGCTGCTCAGCCGCCCGGGGGTGGCCACCATCACCGATTATCGCGCCCATGTGGACCTGGCGATGCACGCGCTCATCAAGCGCTGCGAGCGCAAGGTCGCCGATCTCGTCGTCATGGGTCTGCATCACGAGCAACAGCACCAGGAACTGCTGCTCACCGACATCAAGCACGCCTTTTCGCTCTCGCCGCTCGACCCGGTCTACACCGAACACGACAGGACGGCAGATCCCGCTCCCGCCCTTGCCCCGCTCCAATGGCAGCCGCTAGAGGCCGGCCTCCACGAGATCGGCTGGCGGCGCGGAGAGGAGGCCTTGCCTTTCTGCTTCGACAACGAACTGCCCCGCCACGAGGCGCTGATCCGCAACGTCGCCATCGCCGACCGGCCGGTGAGCAACGGCGAGTTCATGGCCTTCATCGAGGACGGCGGCTACCGCCGGCACGAGCTGTGGCTGTCGGAAGGCTGGGCGACCGTCAACCGGCTCGGCTGGGAAGCGCCGGCCTACTGGCGCCGGGAGGACGACGGCTGGTCAGTCTACACGCTGCACGGACGCAGGCCCGTCGATCCTTGCGAGCCGGTCTGCCATGTCAGCTGGTTCGAGGCCGCCGCCTATGCGCAATGGGCGGGACACCGGTTGCCGAGCGAGTTCGAATGGGAGCTCGCGGCAGCGACTTTTCCCGCAGGCGACGCCCTTCCCGACGGCCCCCGGCCGCATCCCGAACGGCTGCGACCGGGCATGCGCCAGGATGTCTGGGAATGGACCATGAGCCCCTATTCGCCCTATCCCGGCTACCGCCCGCCGGAAGGGGCCATCGGCGAATACAACGGCAAGTTCATGATCAACCAGATGGTGCTTCGTGGGCGCTCCTGTGCGACGCCCGCCGGACACGACCGCATCAGTTACCGCAACTTCTTCCCCACCGACGCACGCTGGCAGTTCGCCGGCTTCCGTCTGGCAACGGATCTGTGAGCCCCGCCATGTCAGAAACGTCCGTGCTCGAGCTGGAGGAAGGGGAACTTCCCTCCACCGACGACTTCCTTCGCGACGCACTCGCCGGCCTCACGGCGCCGCGCAAGACCCTGCCGACCAAATATCTCTACGATGCGGAAGGATCCCGGCTCTTCGAGGAAATCTGCGAACTGCCGGAATACTATCCCACCCGCACGGAAACGGCTCTGCTTCAGGCCATCTCGCACGACCTGGCCGAGGCGGTCGCGCGCCATGCGGTGCTGGTAGAGTTCGGCTCCGGCGCCAGCACCAAGACGCGCACCCTGCTCGATGCCACACCGCATATCGAGGTTTATGTCCCGATCGACATCTCCCAGACCGCGCTCGATGAGGCGGCCGAAGCCTTGCGCGCCGACTTTCCCGCACTCCAGGTCGCGCCGCTCGTGGCCGATTTCACCGCGCCACACAGCCTGCCCGCCGCTGCGGACGGACGCCCCCATGTCGGCTTCTTTCCCGGCTCGACCATCGGCAATTTCCAGCCCGAGGCCGCCGTCGGCTTCCTGAAATCGGCGCGGGAGACGCTTGGCGCCGGAGCCCGCTTCATCCTCGGCGTCGATCTCGCCAAGGATCCGGAAGTGATGGTGCCCGCCTATGACGACGCGCAGGGCGTCACTGCGGCCTTCAACCTCAACCTGCTCGCACGGCTCAACCGGGAGCTTGGCGCCGACTTCGACCTCGACGCCTTCTCCCATCGCGCGGTGTGGAACGAGGCCCAGGGCCGCATCGAGATGCATCTGGTCTCGAAAGCCGATCAGACCGCGCATCTGGGCGGTCGGGAGATCACCTTTGCAAAAGGCGAGACCATCCACACCGAGAATTCCCACAAATACAGCTACGATGCCATCGCGGCCCTTGCCGCAAAGGCCGGCTGGCGGATCGAGAAAAGCTGGGTGAGCGATCCCTATCCCTTCGCGATCATCCTGATGAGCGCGGACTGAGCCATGCCGGTGCAGGAGGACGTGTCTAGCGAGGCGATGGCCGGACGCAGTCTCGCTACAGCGATTGCCGCGTGTCTGCCGCAGGGCGCCCGGTTCGATTGCGGCCCTCTCAGTGAGCGGCAAGGCCCCCTCATCGGCAACGAGGATGCCGAAATCGCTCAGGCGGTCGAGGCCCGTCGCATGGGCTTTCGCGCCGGACGCACCTGCGCACGCTCTGCCCTGCGGAAGCTCGGCATCGAGGCCGTAGCGATCCCGGCGGCAGCCGACCGCCGGCCCCTGTGGCCGGAGGGCACCGTCGGCTCGATCAGTCATTCCGATCACTTCGCCGCCGCGATATGCGCAAGGACGGACGATTTCGTCGGCCTGGGCATAGACATTGAGCCCGCAACCCCTCTCGCGTCCGGTCTCGCAGAGGCGATCTGCCGGCCGGAAGAACGGGCGCTTGAGGCTCCGGGCATCAAGGATGCGGCGAAGCTGGTCTTCGTGATCAAGGAGGCCTTTTACAAGGCCTACTATCCGGCCACCCGGCAGTTCCTCGATTTCCCCGACGCCCGCGTCGTTCTCGGCGATGCCAAGGGCTTTGTCGTCAGCCTCACCGATCCCGACCACCCGGCGCTCGCCGGCCGGCGAACGATCGCCGGCCGCTGGGCGATGGCCGAGGGCCACCTGATCGCGGTCGCCGCCTTGACGCGGGATTGAGCCTAAGATCGGCAAGGGCCCCCATCTGAGAGGGCCCCGCCCCTCACCACTGATTGTAGGGCAGGAACTTGCCGGACATGGTGACCTGCACGCGGTCGCCCTTTGGGTTGGCCACCCGTTCCACCTTCAGGTCGAAGTCGATGGCGCTCATGATGCCGTCGCCGAATTCCTCGTGGATCAGCTCCTTGATCGTGTCGCCATAGACATAGGTGATCTCGAAGAAGCGGTAGATCAGCGGGTCCTTGGAAACAGTCTCCGCCCCCTGGCCCTTCTTGGGCGGAAGCTGCAGGGCGATCTCCACGTCCTTCGTGCGGTTGCCGAGCCCGAGAACGGCCGCAACCTTGGCCGCCGCTTCCTTCGGCAGCGTGTTCTGGCCGAGACAGGCGGAGACGACGAAGACGTCCGACATGCCGGCGGCTTCGGAAATCTCCTTCCAGGAAAGCCCCTTGGCGAACTTCGCGGCCATGACCAGTTCGGTCATTTCCAGCTTCGACATCAGCGGAGCGGGAGCGGCATCGGCGGCATTCAGACTGGTCACGTTCGACATGGTTTGTTCTCCTCTTCAAGATAAACGGTCGCGTCAGGCAACGGCCTGGCGTGCGGGTTTCGGGGTGGTCTCGCTGTCGCTTTCGGCAAGCATCTTCCGGGCCATCATGTGCTGGCGGGGCGCATTGACCGTATCGACGGCCAGCAGCCGGTCGCCGGCGAAATAGGAAAGCGCGAAGCTGGCTTCTTCAGGCGATCCGTCGATCTCGGTGCGGTCGTAGCCCTGCGAAAGCCCCGCAATCTGCAGCTTGACGTCGTACTGATCGGACCAGAACCACAGCACCGGATCGTAGGAAACGTCCTCACCCAGCATTGCCGCAGCGGCGGCCCTCGCCTGGTCGCAGGCGTTCTGCACACTTTCCAGACGGATCATGCGGCCATAGCGGGCGGAGGGGAAAACGGTGCAGTCGCCGGCGGCGTGAATATCGGGCGCCGACGTGCGGCAAGCCTCATCCACCACGATGCCTCCCTCGACCCTCAGCCCGGCGGCCCCCGCCAGTTCGGTGACGGGTTCCGCCCCAACCGCGATCAGCACCAGCCCGGCGGGAACGGTCTCGCCAGAGGCAAGCACGACACCCGAAACGGCCCCCTCGCCGTCGATGCGGGCCACGCCCGTCCCCAGCTTGATCCGAACGCCATGGGAGAGGTGGAGATCCTGAAGGAATTCGGAGGTTTCCGGTGCCACCGAGCGCTCCAGAATGCGGTCGCATGCCTCGATGACGGTCACGGTCTTGCCTAACCCGGCGGCGACGGCCGCGAATTCCATGCCGATGTACCCCCCGCCGACGATGGCGACCTCGTCGACCGCCTCGAGAGACGCCCGGATCGGCGCGATATCGGCCATGGTGCGCAGGGTAAAGACGCCAGGAAGATGCGCCCCCTCGATCGGCAGCTTGCGCGCCCGGGTACCGGTCGCGATCAGCAGCTTCGAATAGGAAAGCTCTTCGCCGCTCTCCAGCGTCACGGTGTGAGCCTCGGCCTCGAGAGAGGCGACGCGCGTGCCCTTGCGCAAGTCGACGGACGTGCTCTCAAACCAGGCCGGCGGGCGCAGGAACAGCCGGTCCTCGTCCATCTCGCCCTTGAGATAGGCCTTGGAAAGCGGCGGACGCTGGTAGGGGAAAAACGGCTCGTCACCGATCAGGATCAGGCCACCCTCATAGCCCTTCTGGCGCAACGTTTCCGCCGCCTTCAGCCCGGCCTGACCGGCACCAACGATGATGATCGGATCGCTCATTGTCCTGCCCTTTTGTCATTGGCGGCCGGGGCGGAACCGTCCCGGCCGGATGGTCGATGGGGATACCGTTCGCCGCTCTAGAACGGCAGCCCTTCCTCGATCGGCAGCGCCGGGTCGCGGGACCATTCATTCCACGAGCCGAAATAGATCTTCACGTCCTTCACGCCCGCCTCTTTCAGCGCCAGATAGGTGTTGGAAGCCCGCGCACCCTTGAAGCAGTAGAGATAGACGGGCGTTTCCGGCGTGATGCCGACGGTCGCGCATTCGGCCAGGATCTCGTTCTTGCTCTTGATCATCGGCCCGGTCGGCGTCGGCTTCATCATCCGATACCACTCGATCCACTTAGCGCCCGGAATACGGCCCTTGCGCGGGCAGAAATCCTTGCCGTAGGGCGAGGAGCTGTCGGCAATCCACTCGTCGATGTCGCGCACGTCGAGCTTGACGATGTCGTCCGTCCCGATCGCCGCCATCATGTCCGCAACGTCGAGCATCAGATCCGCGCCCGCTTGCGATACCGGGAAGGTCCTGGGCACGGGCTTCACCACCTCGGTGGAGACCGGCAGGCCCGCCGCCTCCCACGCCTGATAGCCGCCGTGCAGCACCTTCACCTTCGGATAGCCAAGATACTGCAGCAGAAAATAGCCGCGGCAGGACTGGCCGAAGCCGGTTGCCATCGACTGCTCGTAGATGACGGCCGTCTCCTCTCCCGAGAGCCCGGCCGCGCCGAATTCCTCGGCGAACTTGTGACGCAACTCCGCGATGCCATCGGCCGAGGAGGTCGCGAGGTAGGTGAAGATGTCGTGCATGTCGACGGCGCCGGGAATATGCCCGGCCGCATAGGACTCCGGATTGCGCGTATCGATGAGCACGCAGGGCTCGCTCTTCATCAGTTCGGCAAGCTCTTCAGGCGACAACAGGCTCTTGTCCGTCATGCTGCACTCCTTTTCATGTCTGGTCCCTCTGGCAAAACGGCGAGGTCTGCCGGCGTCGTTCGTCGCGCCCGGTCAGGCCACGCCGGAACGGATCAGGCAGCGCCGAAATCAGCGAGCATCTTTCTGAGCTGTTTGGTGGCGGGCGTGACGATCGCCACGAAATAGGCCTCGCGCAGGCGCCGCTGCGCCGTGCCGCGCTTGACGTAGCCGCGCGCGCCGCAATGGAGCATGGCGTTGTGGGCGGCGGCCACCGTCGCCTCGCCGGCGGCAAGCCGCGCCTTTATCACACGGACGAAATAGTCCTCCGACGTGTCGAACGGCGTCTTGCAAAGCGCGTAGACCTCGTCTTCGAAGGCGGCGAGCTGCTGGCGGAAATCGCCCGGCTGATCCGGCAGATGACAGTTCACATGCGAAAGCGACTGGCCGGACTGCTCCATCAGGTCGATGCAGTTGCGGATGAGACCGAAGGCCATGCCCGCCTGCAGCAGGATGAAGCCGGCGCGAATGCGCGGGACGTAATCGTCGATGGGGTCGGCCAGTATCATCTCGTCGGGAATGAAGGCTTTGCGGAACTGCACCGCGAAGGTGCGCGTGCCGTCGAGCGCGACGAATTCGTCGGAAGCTACGATCTTCACGCCATCGGCCGCACAATCGGCAACCGCCATTACCATGCGCCCGTCGGGCAATGAGAAGATCACGCCGAAATAATGGTCCTCGCCGAGGTTTGAGACCCACGGCAGGATACCGGTGACGACATAGCCGCCCTCGACCCGCTCAGCCCTCAGGCGAAGCTTCTCGATCCCGAACAGCGTCTTCATCGGATTGGAAAGCCCGGTGCCGCCGAGAGCGGCGCCGGTCAACAGCTTCGGGCCGAGTGTCGCCTTCAGCGTCTCGTTCTCGCTGTTGGCCACATACCAGGCGAGCGCGTCCTGGCACCACACGCAAAAACCGGTGGAGAGGCAATGCTCGCTCACCGCAGACATGGCCCTGATGGCGGTCTCAAGGTCGTACGATCCGTTACCGTTCATCGGGGCGTGGTGGGCATAGGCACCGGCCTTGCCGAAGTCGCGCATCACGGCTTCCGGGTAGACGCCGTCGAGATCGATGTCGTGAACAATCGGCGCCAGGTCGGTTCGCGAAATCCGCGCGACTTCGTCGATCATGGCACTGGGCACGGCGGCGGGACCTTGGAGTGCATCTGCCGCCGCTTCCGGCGTCCGGGTCTTCGTCTCAATCGTCATGGTCTCGTTTTCCTTGTTGATGGAATCCGCGGGAGAGGACCCGCCTCCTCTCCCGCAGCTGGGGCCACAGGCGTTCAGGCTGCCGGATCAGGCTGCAGGATCAGGCGGACTGGGCGACCATGTTCACGGGACGCGAGAAGGTGTTGAACACCGGCGACCACTGCGTGACGTGGGCGATCAACTCGTCGATCGTCTCCTGCGGCGCATCCGCGTCCATGTGGACGATGATGCGCACGTCGGTGAACCCGACCGGCTTTTCGCTGACATCGCCCGTGCCCCACACGGCCGTGATGTTGAGGTCGCCCTCAAGCTCCAGTTCCAGCGAGTTGATGGTGATGCCGCGATGGATCGCATTGGCGTGCAGGCCGACCGCGATGCACGAGCCGAGTGCGGCGAGCGAGGCTTCCGACGGGTTCGGCGCGGTGTCGTCGCCAAGCAGTCCCGGCGGCTCGTCGACGATGTAGGGATCGAGATCGCGGATGTAGTTGGCGTGGCGGAAACGCCCTTCGGCGACCGTCTTGCACTTGAGCGTCTTGACGGCCTTGGGATCGGCCTTGCCCTTCTCGATCAGGTCGTTGAGCCCGCCCTTGTCGATCGGGGCAAGGCAACCCGTGAGGGCCGTTGCAGGTTGACTGGACATTTCACTCTCCTTGATTGAGTGCGTTGGACATCAAGCAGGCCAGGGATCAGTCGTCCCGGTGCCAGCTCAATCGGGAAATCGCCTGCTGGCAGGCGAAATCGAGGGCAAAGCCGATCACGCCGATGATCACGACGGTGGCCGCCAGTCGGTCGTATTCCAGGGTGTCGCGGGCATCGTTGATGGCGTAGCCAAGTCCGGATGTGACACCGAGATATTCGGCCGGCACGAGCACGATCCAGGCGACGCCGAGCGCAAGGCGGATGCCGGTGAGGATGTCCTGCGAGATCGCCGGCAGGATGATGGTGAAGAGCATGTGCCAGGGCCGGGCGCCAAGATTGCGCGCCACCCGGAACCAGGCCGGATCGACCCGCTTCAGCCCTGCGGCGGTAGAGAAAAGCACCGGCCACACGGCCGCGATCGTGATCAGGAAGACGATCGCCCCGTCCCACGTCGCAAACGCCATCACCGCGATCGGCATCCAGGAAAGCGGCGAGATCATGCGCAGGAACTGGAACGGGATGTTGGTGATCTCGCGCATCACCGGCAGCCGGCCGATCGCGATGCCGACCGGCACCCCGGTGGCAACCGCAAGCGCCAGCCCCTGCATCACCCGGCCAAGGCTCGGCACCATCATCGCCCAGGCCTCGCCCGAGGCGATCATCTCGGCAAGCCGCGCCAGCGCCGGCTCCGGCGCGAAATCGGCGAAGGCCATCAGCGCGGGATCGTTCTCCACCAGAAGCCCGCCGATCCACCAGGCAACCAGCAGCAGCGCCATGCCGAGGCCTGCAAAGCCCAGGCTTCGGAGCGCCTTCCACTGGCCGGCCCGGCGCTGCGCCGACACCTCGCCTTCCATGAACGCGTCAGCCACGAGGTCGGTGCTCACAGCTCAAGCACCTCCTCACGGGCAAACGGATCGTTCGCATTGACGGAGGGGTCGTCCTTCCATTCCGGATACTTGTCGAGCGCGTTCTTGACGAACTCGTAGTTGACGAGATCGTCCGCGACATGCTGCGGGTCGAGCCCGTCGAGGAAGGTTCGGTCGCCGCCGACCACGGTCTCGTTCATCTGCTCGACGATGAGCCTGGTGGCGGATGGATAGGGCCAGGGCTGGAAGTCAATGCGGCCGTTGCCCCATTCGGCACCGTGCTTGATGGCGCCGGTCTCGATGTATTCCTCGTCCTGGGTGTAGAGCGTCATCGCCCATTCCACGACCTTGGCCGGCATCGGCAGGTAGCCCTCGCCGTCCTTCGACATCAGCCGCGCGACTTCCGCCTTGTTCTTCGAGGAATAGATCTGGGCCCGCACGACCGCGTTCATGACCTTCTGGGTCCACTCCTTCTTTTCGGTCGTGACCTGCTCATGCATGCAGATCACGCAGCAGGGGTGGTTCTTCCAGATGTCGCCGGTAAACCGCAGCATCTTCGCGCCGGCCTTCAGCTCGCCCATGGCGTTGAACGGCTCGGCGACGATGTAGGCGTCGATCTTTCCGACCGCGAGCGCTGCCGGCATTTCCGGCGGCGGCAGGATCTGGAGATTGCATTCGTTGGGAGCGAGCGGTTCCGACGCCGACCTGATCACCGGCGTGACGCCCGACTGCCGCAGCGCGTACTGCAGCACGATGTTGTGCATGGAGTACCAGAACGGCACTGCCACCTGCTTGCCGCCGAGCTGGCTGAAACTGGTGATGCCGGTCTTTCCGCCGACCACGAGACCGGAGCCGTTTGTGTGCGCCCAGGCCATCAGCTTGACGGGGATCTTGTTGTTGTAGCGCATCCACACGGGGATGGGCTTGAGGAAGTGGACGAGGTTGAACTTGCCGGCGACGAAACCCTCGACAAGCGGTGACCAGCCGCGGATCAGCGTCGGCCGCTCCACCTTCAGCCCCTCGTCCTTGAAGTAGCCCATGCCGTGGGCCACCAGCAGCGCGGTGGCATCGGTGATCGGCAAGTAACCGATACGCACGACCTCATCGTCCGCCGCAGCGAAGGCCGGCGAGTTCATAGCCCCGATCAGCGGCCCGAGCGCAGCCATCAGCCCGCCGGCTGCGAACATGTCGAGGGTCTGGCGACGGGTGAAATCGGTCGGGAAATAGTCGTCGTCCCAGGCGCCATTCCCGTTCGGATCCTGATCCTGATCCTTGTTGCGATCGCTCATCTCGGTCCCCTGTTCTCGGTAAATGTCATCAGCGCGCCGCAGGCCGCGCGGCATTCAGGCCATCGTCATCGGGAGTGGCGGACGGCCCGCCTGCGCCCGAGGACGCCAGTTCGCGTCCGACTGCGGTTTCGTAAGCCGCGGCGAGCCGGGTCCGTGCCTCGGCGTATTCGGGCGTTCTCAGGTCATCGCGATTTTCGAGATCGATCGGCACGACCTTGGAGATCCGGCCGGGGTTGGCGGCCAGCACCAGCGCGCGATCGGCCATCACAACCGCTTCGGCCAGATCGTGCGTGACCAGCACCAGCGTGATGCCGAGATCCTTGGCGATGCGGCGCACGTCGCGCTGCAGGGTGCCCCGGGTGAAGGCGTCGAGCGCGGAGAACGGCTCGTCCAGCATCAGCACTTCCGGCGAGGGCGCCAGCGAGCGGGCCAACGCCACGCGCTGCTGCTGCCCGCCGGAGAGATCCTGTACGTTGCGATCGGCATAGTCGGAAAGTTCCACGAGCCTGAGCATTTCCGGCACGCGGGTGGCGATCTCGCGCTTGCGGCCGGTGAACTTCAGCCCCAGCGCCACGTTCTGCGCCACGCTCATCCACGGATAGAGCGAGGGCTGCTGGAACATCACCACCCATCTTGGCGACGGCTCCACGATGGACAGCCCGTCGATGCGGACCGTGCCTTGCGTGGGAGGGATCAGACCCGCCATGATGTGCAGAAGCGTGGACTTGCCGCAGCCCGAGCGCCCCACCAGCGCCAGCGCCTCGCCAGGGTTCACCTCGAAACTGATATCGCGGACCGCCGGCTGGCCGGCCCGGCGATAGCGGTGGGTGATCTCCTCCACCGCCAGATGCGCTCCCCTCATCGCCGACCTCCCGCAACATGTCGTCCCCGAAAGAGGAGGCAGGAAACAAACCGTTCTGTTTCCAATAAAGCAGGAGACGTGCCAAAGCCGGAAAATGCGACTATCTCGTTGAATTCGTTTCCCGGCCGCATTTCCCGGCCTGTTTGCCCGAAACTGCCGCTGCGCAAAGGAAAGCCGGACGCCTAGGGAAAACGCCTATTTTGTGGACGTGCGTACTTGAAGTGCACCGGGAGCGGGGCGGAGGGCGGAGTGCCCGCAGGGGCACCACAATGGAAGGAATGGAGAGCGGCTTCGTCGCGCTTGTTGCGCCGGATTCCCGATCAGCGCTCGGCTTCGCCTCACTTGTCCGGAATGAGGGCGTTCGTGGGAAGCTTCAAGCCCGCCACACGCGCCCTCATCCTGGGCGGTCTGCGGCGCAAGCCGCATGGCCAGACCCGGGATCCAGCGTGGGCAAGCGCGGCGAAGCCGCTCCATCTACCTTCTTCCCTTTCTCCCTCACCCTCCAGCCCCTCCCCCATTGCCCGCCCGCGCGAACTGCGCTACGCACGGGAAACAGATCGGTCCGTACACCCATACGGAACAGCAAGGAGGTCCGCATGCCTTCCCTCAACGGCTCCGCCGCCCCTTCCGGCGGCCCGCATCACGCGGTGACCACCGAAACCAGCGCCGCACGCGAACGCCTGCTGCTTGCCGCCTCCGATCTGTTCTGCCGTCAGGGCATCAACGCCACCGGGGTGGACGCCATCGTCGCCGCGGCCGGCACGGCAAAAACCACCCTCTACAAGGCCTTCGGCTCCAAGGAAGGGCTGATCGAGGCCGTCCTTGAACATGAGGGCAGCGCCTGGCGCGACTGGTTCATCGGACAGGTCGATGCGCTGCCGGGCGATGCCTCGGCAAAGCTCGTCCACCTCTTCGATGTCCTGAAGAAGTGGTTCGCGGAGGAGCATTTCTATGGCTGCCCCTTCATCAACGCGGTCGGCGAATGCGACAAGGACGACGACCGCATGCGCACCATCGCGCTGAAGCACAAGGGGCTGGTCATGGAGAAGATCCGCGAGCTTGCCCGTGCCGCCCGCCCCGACGACCCCGAAGGCCTCGCCCACGAAATGGCCTTGCTCATCGACGGCGCGATCGTCTCCGCCCTGATCACCCGCGACCCAGGCGTTGCCGACCACGCCAGGAACGCCGCGCAGCGGGTTCTGATGCGGAGCTAGAGGCGCACCTTCCGAAGCCTCTCGGCAATCTTTTATCAAACGCCGCATTGACCGATGCCCTCAGCCTTGCAATGACTGCGGCGGCATCGAAAATTCCGTTGCGCGCCTATATACTCAGGCAGAGCAAAAGACGAAGGACAGCGCATGCCCGAATTCCGGCCCGCGGAAAGCGATTGCCTCGTGGTGATCGACCTGCAGAACGACTTCATACCGGGCGGCGCGCTGGCCGTTCCCGGCGGCGATGAGATCGTGCCGATTGTCGACCGGCTGCTCGACCGGTTCGCCCATGTCATCGCTTCGCAGGACTGGCACCCGGCCGGCCATTTCTCCTTCGCTTCCGCGCAGGCCAATGCAGCCGCCTATGACACCATCGAGGCGCCCTACGGTCCGCAGACCGTGTGGCCGGACCATTGCGTGCAGGGAACGAAGGGCGCGGAGTTCCACCCCGGCTTCCGGGCCGATCGCGCCGAGCTGATCCTGCGCAAGGGCTACCGCGCGGATATCGATTCCTATTCCGCCTTCTATGAGAACGACCGCAACACGCCGACCGGCCTTGCCGGTTACCTGCGCGAACGCGGTTTCAAGCGTCTCTTCTTCTGCGGGCTCGCCACCGATTTCTGCGTGCGCTGGTCAGTAGAGGACGCCCTGAAAGAGGGCTTCGACGCCGTGCTGATCGAGGACGCCTGCCGGGCGATCGATCTGGACGGCTCCCTGAACGCGGCGCTGGCCGCGATGGACGGCGCGGGTGCTACCCGCGTCGTCTCCAACGCAATCGCGGCATGAGACCCATGGCAGACACTCTTTCCCAGACCGATTTCGGCCACAGCCTTCTGGTGACCGACCTTTACCAGCTCAACATGCTGGAGGCCTATCGCTCCGCCGGCATGGAAGGCACGGCCGTCTTCGAATTCTTCGTGCGCCGCATGCCGAAGAACCGCGGTTTCCTGATGGCCGCAGGCCTCGAACAACTCATCGGTTTCCTGCTCGGCGCCCGCGTCGATCAGGCCGAGATCGACTGGATCCGCAACTCCGAAGCCTTCTCCGACCAATTGGCCGACTATCTCGCCGACTTCCGCTTCACCGGCGACGTGGACGCCGTGCCGGAAGGCACCATCGTCTTCGCCGACGAGCCGATCGTGCGCATCACCGCCCCCGTCGCCGAAGCCCAGTTGATCGAGACGCGGCTCATCAACTTCCTGCAGTTCCAGACTCTGGTGGCCACCAAGGCGGCGCGCATGATGCTGGCCGCGCCGGGCAAGGGCATCGTCGATTTCGGTCTGCGCCGGGCGCATTCGGGCGAAAGCGGCGTGCTGGCCGCGCGCGCCGCCTATCTCGCCGGCTTCAACGGCACCGCGAGCGTTCCCGCCGGGCGTCATTTCGACATCCCGCTCTACGGCACGATGGCGCATTCCTTCGTGCAGACCTTCACCGACGAGATCGAAGCCTTCCGCGCCTTCGCGCTCGCGCGGCCGGAACAGACCGTCTTCCTGCTCGATACCTACGAGACGGAGCGCGCCGCCCACCGGCTCGTGGAACTGGCGCCGAAGCTGCACGAGCTGGGCATCCGGCTGAAGGGCGTGCGCATCGACAGCGGCGATCTCGCCGAGCATTCCCGCAAGGTGCGCAAGATCCTCGACGACGGCGGCCTCGGCCATCTCCAGATCGTCGTCAGTGGCGGCCTCGACGAATACGAACTGGCCGACCTCACCGCCCGCAAGGCACCGATCGACCTTTACGGCGTCGGCACCAGTCTGGTCACCTCCGCCGACCTGCCCTCGCTCGATTGCGGCTACAAGCTGAAGGCCTATGAGGGCACGGCCCGGCGCAAGCTGGCCGAAGGAAAGTCCTACTGGCCGGGTGCCACGCAGGTCTGGCGCAGCCTCGACGCGGACGGCCGCATCGCCGGCGACCGCATCACCGGCGCCGACGAGACCGCACCGGGCGAGGCGCTGCTGAAGCCGATCCTGCGCGATGGCGCCCTGGTGGAGCCGCTGCCGGACCTCGCCGAGATCCGGGCCCACGCGGCAGCCGAACTCGCCCGCCTGCCGGAACCGCTGAAGCGGCTGGAGGGAACACCCGCCTACCCGATCACCGTCTCGCCCGCCCTGCGCAAGCTGGCGGATGAATTGCTGCACGACACGCACGGCCACAGCATGGAAGCCTGCTGACGCAAGGTTAGATCCTGCCGGCGGCGTGATGCGCCGCCGGCGGCCCTTCGAGGAGGCTTGACAGCGCGCCCGCGCCGCGCGACGCAGAGGCGCCGGGGCTCGCGCCAGATCCGATGGCGTGCCCGCACCGAAACGGGGGATGCTGTCGATGGCCTTCAAGACGCTGCTGACCGTGACCGAGTTCAGCGAAAGCGGAACGCTCGAATTCGAGGCCGCCATCGCGCTTGCGCAACGCTTCTCGGCCCATCTTTCCGTCCTCGTGGTGGGAGGGGTGCCTCCCCTGCCCTTCTACGGCTACGGAGCGGGCGGCGCTCAGGTCTGGGTGGAGGAAAACGAGCAGCGCGCCCGTGACCTCGCCGCCGCCGGCGCCCGCGTCGAGCATATCCTTTCCACCCGTGACATTTCGTTCGACGTGCGACCGCGCCTGACGTCCGTTGCGGGCGAGGACGAGGTCATCGGCCGGCACGCGATCTACGCCGACCTCACCGTGATGCTGCGCCCGCGCCGGGGCGAATTGAGCACCGTGGAAAAGCAGACCATCGATGGCGTCCTGTTCGATTCCGGCCGCCCCCTTCTGGTGATGCCCGATCCGGCCTCCACCCGCCCCGTCGGACGCCATGTCCTCGTCGCCTGGAACGCGCGGCGCGAGGCGGCCCGGGCACTCGCCGACGCGATGCCGCTCATCGCAAAGGCCGAGGCCGTGACGCTGCTTCTCGTGGATCCGGAGACCGGGATCGATGCCCACGGCGAAGAACCGGGGGCCGATGTGGCACTGCTTCTCGCCCGCCACGGGCTGCGTGTCTCGGTTGCCACGGTCAAAGACACCGGGCAGTCGGTTTCCAGGGACATACTCGACAAGGCCGGGGAGGTTGACGCCGACCTAATCGTCATGGGCGCCTACGGCCACTCGCGGCTGCGCGAGAACGTCCTTGGGGGCACCACGCGCGAAATGCTGGAAACGAGCAACATCCCGCTGCTTCTCGCCCATTGACGGCGCCTCGCCCGCACGCCTCCCCGATCCGCCGACCGTCCGACGCGCGCATTGATCGTTGGCAATTCGCAGAGCCCGCCCGCGTCATAATATGGGCAGGCCTTCTGCCGTAAGGTTCTGTATTGTAAAAAAAGACGATTCCGGATGGTGAGTGCCCTGTCTGCCACGGGAAGATTTTGAGACCTGCCTGCGCCAGCAGCGCATCCTGCGCGATCCGTTGTCTTGCGCGGCGTCCGTTCAAATGCCCCCGTTTCGCCATCCCGGCCCTTCTTTTGAATAACGGAGATCGCCCAAATGCAGTTTTCGAAAAAGACCTGGCTCGTGATCCTGGTCGCCGCGGGCCTTGGTGCCGGCGGTCTGGCGATCTGGGACGATCTGACCACGAACAAACTTCCCGAGGGAATCGCCAGCGGCAACGGCCGCATCGAGGCGACAGAAATCGACATCGCCGCCAAGACGGCCGGACGCATCGCCGAGATCCTCGTCTCCGAAGGCGAATTCGTGGACGAAGGACAGGTTCTGGTGAAGATGGACACCCGGCAGCTTCTCGCCCAGAAGCGCCAGGCGGAGGCGGAGCTGCGCCGCGCCGAAATCGGCATTGAGACGGCGGGAAGCCTCGTCACCCAGCGCGAGGCCGAAAAGCGCTCCGCCCAGGCCGTGATCGAACAGCGGCGCGCCCAGCTCGATGCCGCTGAAAAGAAGCTCGTCCGCTCGCAGCATCTCGTACGCACCGACGCCATCTCCCAGCAAGTGCTCGATGACGACGAGGCCAGCGAGCGCCAGTCCCGGGCGGCCCTTGCCGCAGCCGAAGCCTCGCTCGCCGCCTCCGATGCCGCCATCGGCGCGGCGAAGGCGCAGGTGGTGGATGCCGGGGCCGCCGTCGATGCCGCGAAGGCCGTTCTCGAGAACGTCGCGACCCAGATCGCCGATTCCACGCTCGAGGCGCCGCGCGCCGGCCGCGTGCAGTATCTCGTCGCCCAGCCCGGCGAAATCGTCGCAAGCGGCGGCCGGGTGCTCAATCTGGTCGATCTCGCCGACGTCTACATGACGGTCTTTCTGCCAACCGCCGATGCCGGCCGCCTTGCCATCGGTTCCGATGCCCGCATCGTGCTCGACGCCGCCCCACAATACGTCATCCCGGCGAAGATCTCCTATGTCGCCGACGTCGCCCAGTTCACGCCCAAGACCGTGGAAACGGAGGAGGAGCGCCAGAAGCTGATGTTCCGCATCAAGGCGCGGATCGATCCGGACCTGCTCAAGCGCTACATCCGCATGGTCAAGACGGGCCTCCCGGGCATGGCCTACGTGCAGGTCGACCCGGATGCGACCTGGCCGGCATGGCTTGAAGAAAATCTGGTCAAATGACCATGGCCGGACGAGACGACGGGACCGGAACCGGCGCCGAAGGCGTCGCGCGTCTTTCCGGCATCGGCTACGCCTACGGCAATGTGCAGGCGCTGAAGACGATCGATCTCGACATTCCCGCGGGCCGCATGATCGGCCTCATCGGGCCCGACGGCGTCGGCAAGTCCACGCTGCTGTCGCTGATCGCGGGCGCCCGCGCCGTGCAGGACGGCGAGATCTTTGTGCTCGGCGGCGACATGCGCGATGCTGGCCACCGACGGCAGACCTGTCCGGCCATCGCCTTCATGCCGCAGGGCCTCGGCCGCAATCTCTATGCCACCCTGTCGGTCTTTGAGAACGTCGAGTTCTTCGGCCGTCTCTTCGGCCACGCCAGGGCGGAACGCGAGCGCCGCATCGGCGAGTTGCTCGAGGCAACCGGCCTCGCCCCCTTTGCCGATCGCCCGGCCGGCAAGCTTTCCGGCGGCATGAAGCAGAAGCTCGGCCTGTGCTGCGCGCTGATCCACGATCCCGACCTACTGATCCTCGACGAGCCCACCACGGGCGTCGACCCGCTGTCGCGCCGCCAGTTCTGGGAACTCATCGACGACATCCGCGCCGGCCGGCCCGGCATGAGCGTGATCGTCGCCACCGCCTACATGGAGGAGGCGGCCCGGTTCGACTGGCTGGTCGCGATGAATTCCGGCCGGGTGCTGGCGACCGGCACGCCGCAAGAGCTGCTGGAGAGCACCGCCACGGCGGACCTCGACAGCGCCTTCATCGCACTGCTGCCGGAGGAGGAACGCGCCGGCCACGTCGAAATCGTCATCCCGCCGCGCGACGGTGACGGCGATATCGCCATCGAAGCGAACCATCTGACCCGGCGCTTCGGCGACTTCACCGCCGTCGACGATGTCAGCTTTCGCATCGCCAAGGGCGAGATCTTCGGCTTCCTCGGCTCCAACGGCTGCGGCAAGACGACGACGATGAAGATGCTGACCGGCCTCCTGGAGGCGAGCGAAGGCACCGCCGATCTCTTCGGTCACCCGATCGATCCCCGGGACATGGATGTCCGCCGCCGCGTCGGCTACATGTCGCAGGCCTTCTCGCTCTACGGCGAGTTGACGGTCCGCCAGAACCTGGAACTGCACGCCCGCCTCTTCGCCATGCCGGCAGACCGGATTCCCGCCCGGGTTGCGGAGATGCTGGAGCGTTTCGACCTTGCTGACACGGCCGACGCCTTGCCCGATGCCCTGCCTCTCGGCATCCGTCAACGCCTGTCGCTCGCGGTCGCGATGATCCACTCGCCGGATATCCTGATCCTCGACGAACCGACCTCGGGCGTGGACCCCGTCGCCCGCGACGCCTTCTGGCAGAGCCTTGTCGATCTGTCGCGCCGCGACGGGGTGACGATCTTCATTTCCACCCATTTCATGAACGAGGCGGAACGCTGCGACCGCATCTCGCTCATGCATGCCGGCAAGGTGCTGGTCAGCGACAGTCCGCGTGCGATCGTCGAGGGCCGTGGGGCCGCGAACCTGGAAGAAGCCTTCATCGGCTATCTCGACGCCATCGTCGAAAAGCCCGAGCGACACACGGCCTCCGTCGAGGCGGCGAAGCCTGCCACCCACAATGGCAAGGCGCTCGCCCGCCGTTTCGACCTGCGTCGCATGCTGAGCTATTCCCGCCGCGAAGCGCTTGAACTCAAGCGCGACCCCATCCGCGCGACGCTCGCCGTCCTCGGCACCCTCATCCTGATGTTCGTCATCGGCTACGGCATCAATATGGATGTGGAGAACCTCACCTTCGCCGCGCTCGACAGGGACGACACCACGCTCAGCCGTGATTTCCTGCTCGACATTTCCGGCTCGCGCTACTTCATCGAGAAAGCCCCTATCACCGACTACGACGATCTCGACCGGCGGATGCGCTCCGGCGAGCTGAGCCTTGCGGTGGAGATCCCGCCGGGCTTCGCCAAGGACGTGATGCGCGGGCGCAAGGTGGAGATCGGTGCCTGGCTCGACGGCGCCATGCCGGTGCGGGCGGAGACAGCGAGCGGCTATGTGCGCGGCATGTTCGCCGCCTGGCTCACCCGCAAGGCGCGCGAGATTTACGGACCTCAAGCCGCCGCCGCCGATTTCGACATCGCGTTGCGCTATCGCTACAACCCCAATGTGGAAAGCCTGGTCGCCATGGTTCCGGCGGTCATCCCACTGCTGCTGCTGCTGATCCCGGCCATCCTGACCGCCCTGTCGGTGGTGCGCGAGAAGGAGCTCGGCTCCATCGTCAACCTTTACGTGACGCCGGTCAGCCGGCTCGAATTCCTGCTCGGCAAGCAGCTTCCCTATGTCGTGCTCGGCATGGCCAACGCCCTGCTGCTGCTTGTCTTCGCCCGGGTGGTCTTCCAGGTGCCGTTCACCGGCAGCTATCTGGCGTTTCTCCTCGGCAGCCTGCTCTACGTGATGTCGTCCACCGCGATCGGACTGGTGATCTCGTCCTTCTTCAACAGCCAGATCGCCGCCCTTTTCGCGACTGCGCTGATCACCATCATCCCGGCCGCGCAATATTGCGGCATCATCGATCCGGTCTCCTCGCTGCAAGGCGCAGGTCGCTTCATCGGCGAGATCTATCCCACGACCTATTTCGTCACGATCTCGCGCGGCACGTTCTCCAAGGGGCTCGAGTTCGCTGGCCTGGCGGGCGCGTTCTGGCCGCTTCTCGTCACGGTTCCGGTGCTGGTTCTCGCCGGCACGTTCCTCCTCAAGAAACAGGCGAGGTAGGCCATGCGGATCGCCAACATATGGCAACTGGGGGTCAAGGAACTGCGCGGCCTCCTGCGCGACCCCGCGCTGCTCATCCTCATCGTCTATGCCTTCTCCGCCTCCGTCTATACCCATTCCAAGGCGATGCCGGAGACGCTCTCAAAGGCCGCGATCGGCATCGTCGACGAGGACCGCTCGCCACTGTCCTTTCGCATCTCCAACGCCTTCTATCCGCCCTATTTCCTGAAGCCGGCCGAGATTACCACGACCGAGATGGACACGCGCATGGATGCGGGGCTCGACACCTTCGCCCTCGACATCCCACCCGATTTCCAGCGAGATCTCCTGGCCGGCAAGCAACCGACCATTCAACTCAACGTCGATGCGACGCGCATGTCCCAAGCCTTCACCGGCGCCGGCCACATACAGTCCATCGTCACAAGCGAAATCACCGAGTTCCTCAACCGCTACCGCGGCGGCGACGATCTTCCCGTCGCGCTCACGCTGCGCGCCCGCTTCAATCCCGAGCTCAATCCCGGCTGGTTCGGCGCAGTCACCTCGATCATCGACAGCGTGACCATGCTGGCGATCATCCTGACCGGCGCCGCCCTGATCCGCGAACGCGAGCACGGCACGGTCGAGCATTTGCTGGTCATGCCGGTGACACCCTTCGAGATCATGCTCTCCAAGGTCTGGTCGATGGGGCTCGTGGTGCTGGTGGCGTCGAGCGCTTCGCTGGTCATGATCGTGCAAGGGTTGCTGGACATCCCGACGCAGGGTTCGCTGGCGCTGTTTCTCGCCGGCACCGTGCTGGAGGTCTTCGCAACCACCGCGCTGGGCATCTTCCTTGCGACGATGGCCGGCTCGATGCCGCAGTTCGGCATGCTGATGGTGCTGGTGCTGCTGCCGTTGCAGATCCTGTCCGGCGGCATGACGCCGCGCGAGAGCATGCCGGAAATCATCCAGTGGATCATGCTGGCGGCCCCCAACACGCATTTCGTGATCCTGGCGCAGTCGGTGCTGTTTCGTGGCGCCGGGCTCTCCGTGGTGTGGCCACAACTTCTGGCGCTGATCGTCATCGGTGCGATATTCTTCGCCGTCGCCCTGAACCGGTTCAGGGCTTTCCTGAAGTGAACGGGTCGCGTCGGCTCGCGCGACGCGCACGGCACGGTGCCGGAGGAGGAAACCGGAAGGGGCCCGATCGGTTGACAGATACATGAGGTCATTCAGGCCCTGATCACCAAGGCAAGGAGGCAATTCGCAATGACGCAGCGCTCCCCCCAGACCGACGAAGACCGGCCGGAACTCTCCATCCCGCTGGAAACTGCCTGCTACATCGCTTTCAAGGCCCGCGAGCTGGACGTCAAGGAGGACGCCGGCGACGACGACGACGGTTCCAACCCGATCGACGACGATGACATCGACGTACTGGACGAAGGCGGTGAGGATCCCGTGCTGGAGGAAGTCACATCGCTGATCGATGCGCTGACCGTCGACGGCCAGATCGATCTCGTGACGCTGATGTGGCTCGGCCGCGGCGACTATGCCGCCTCCGACTGGGAAGCGGTGCGCGAGGACGCGAGCGACGCCCACAACGAACACACCGCCGAATATCTCTGCGGCACGCCGCTTCTGGCCGATTACCTCAGCGAGGGGCTCGCGCTGATCGGCTATTCCTGCGCCGACTACGAGGAACAGCACCTTTAGAGCGCTTATCGATCAGATTGCTTCAATCTGATCGGGATGTGCTCTAGAAGAACGGACTTGCGCAACGCCCGGTCGCCCCTTCCATGCCTGTCGCGTGGAGGGCGATCCGGCGCACCTTCAACCGTGCTCGACAAGGGCCAGCCTGCGCAGCATGCGGCGGCGCCATGCGGGGACCGCGAACAGCACGCGTGCGAGCGCGAAGGCCGGACGGATCATGCGGCCTTCGTCGAACAGCAGGATGCGCGTGAGCATGTCGGTGAAGGCGTTGACCCCGCGTTCCACAGCCCGCCGCCGGTAGGTGACATAATCGACAAGCGGCTGAGGGTGGTCGACCGCCACCGCCTTTTGCAGCGCGCGGCTGAGCAGGACGGCGTCCTGCATGCCCGCATTCAGCCCCTCGCCGCCGACGGGACTGTTGAGATGCGCCGCATCCCCGGCCAGAACGATGCGCCCTTTCACCCAGTGGCTTGAGACCCGCCGGTGGAGGCGGAAATCGTCCTGCCAGACGATTTCCGCCGGCTCTCGAGCGAAGAGCGCCACGGACGCCTGCGAAATCCAGAAAGCGGGATCCGGCTGCCGCGTGGCGGAAAAGGGAAAGACGAGGCGCCACAGGTCCGGCTTGAGACGCAGGGCCATGACAAGCCGCGGCGCGGTGGAGATCCTGGGAAAGTCGAGATCCTCATGCCCCGGCATGCGGATATCGGCAAGCGCCGCCTTGAACCCGTAGGTCTTGCCTTCCAGACGGCCGCCGATGTGGTCGCGCACCGTGCTGTGCGCTCCGTCGCAGCCCGCCACGTATTTCGCTCTCACCCGTTCCTCGTGGTCGAACCGCCGGTAGACGACGTCCACCCCGAAGGAATCCTGGATAAGCCCTGTAACCTTGCTGGAAAAACGGATTTCCACACCCACGGTGTTGCGGATTTCCTCGCAAAGCAGCGCTTCCGTTTCCGATTGCGGCAGGATGAGAAGGCTCGGATGGGGCGTCTCCCCGGCAAGCTCCGTCAGTGGCAGGGCGAGAAGCGGTGCGCTTCTGTCCGCATCCCACACTGTCGGGCACGGCAGCCGGAAACCGCGTTCGGCGAACCGGTCGAAAACCCCGAGCGTGGCCAGCACGGCCTGTGTTCCCGGCCAGAAGACAGGCGCGCGCGAATGGGCCGTGGTCGAGTCGTCCTCTTCAAGAACCAGCACGTCGAGCCCGGCCCGCGCCAGACCAAGCGCCAGTGTCATTCCGACGGGGCCGCCGCCCGCAATCACCACATCGTGCGCGACCGGGCCGCCAAGGGGATCGCTCATGTCCACCATCCTGTCTGCGACGCGCAGGCCCTTTTCAGGCCGCTCGCCGCTTTCACGCGACCCGCGAGAAGGATGGCCGCATCCCTGCGGCCGGTCAGAGGGGACTTTCCGACAAGGACAGACATCGCGTTCTTTCCCGGGCCATGCCGCGCCGGAAGCCTTTTCCAGCGCAGTCTTCCTTCGGGAAACCGCCGATGCGCCACTTTGGTTCGATGGAATATCCGTGAACGCGACTGGCCGCCGCCACAGCCATGCCGCCTCTTGGCCACGAAAATACCCCGGAACGCGCCGGGTGGTAACGCGTTATGAATACTGGACGCTGAAGACGAGCCGGAATGACACCGGTTACAGGGTCCGCGCGACGCGACGAAGGGCGTTCAACGCCGCGACGGATGCGCCGCACCCGCATGCGGCGGAGCTTGCCGGCAGGGCCACTTGCGCCCCGACACGCCCCCACTGGCAAGCCGAGACCCTGCGGCGGCTTCGCCATCGATCCTGTCCCGGAGTGATCAGGACTTGGTCCAATAGCGTACGGTGATTTTGCAGCTTATCGAATACCGTAGGATCCAAAGAGAATCGTGGCGTGGAAAGCAGTCCAGCTTTCGGGGTCACTGGAGAAAATGACATGTCTGCAGATTTGCGTGGTTCGATACGCAATCGTCTTCTTGCCCTGATGCCGGACGAGGACTTCGAACGTCTCGCGCCGTACCTCGAACCTGTTCAGCTACCGATGAAGTACGTTGTGGCCACGGCGGACAAGCCGGTCACGCACGCCTATTTTCCAAACAGCGGCATCGGCTCGATCGTCGCCGTCTCCCCCTCGGGGCGGCAGGCGGAAACCGGCGTCTTCGGCCGCGACGGCTTTGCGCCGACCTCGCACCTGACCGGGTCTGACCGCAGCCTCTACACCATCTTCATCCAGCAGCCGGGCGATGGCTACCGCATCGATTCCGACACGATGGGGGAACTGGTTGAGGCAAGCCCGACCCTGCGCCTGCTGCTGGTGCGCTACCTGCACACGCTGGCGAGCCAGACCGCCTATGCGGCGCTGAGCAACGCCATACACCACATCAACGAACGCCTGGCGCGCTGGCTGCTGATGTGCCACGACCGGTGTGATGGCGACGACCTCGCCATCACCCACGATTTCCTATCGCTGATGCTCGCTGTGCGACGCCCGTCGGTCACGACCGCGCTTCACATGCTGGAGGGCATGCGGCTGATCATCGCGCAGCGCGGTCACATCATCATTCGCGACCGCGCCGGACTGGAGGAATTCGCCCGGGATACCTACGGAAAACCGGAGGCCGAATATGCCCGCCTCATCGGCCCGATGAAGTGAGCCCAACGCGCCACTTCCGATTTTTCCGTCGAACCGCGCCCGCACCTGACGCTATAGTCGTGGCCAGTGAGGAATGCAGACGCAGGTTGTTCGCGTAACGTCCCCCTAGCGCGCTCCGTAGAGGCCGTCGGCCAAATGGCCGGACGAATGCCAAACGCCGAGCGGATCAGTGCCTGGCGGGGCTTACCGAACCTCCTCGCGCTCCCGTGTTCAAGTGACCAGCGCCAGCGACCGAGTGATCAAGTGAGCGAATGTCCTTCCCCCATGACCGGCGATACAGAGCCGACTGCCGCCTTCCTTGCCGCCATTCCCTTTGAACCGCGCGAAGACGTCGACACGCTGCTCGGCGAGGCCGCGGCCGCGCTTTCCGGCTATCGCATCGCCGGCGTCGTCCAGATCGGCGGCGGCGAGGGATGCGACGTCAAGGCGATGGCGCTGAAGAGCCTGCGCGACGGATGGGAGATCCGCATCCTGGAGGAACGCGGCACGGAGGCGCGCGGCTGCCGGCTGAGCCCGCACGCGATTACGGAGGTTGCCGGGCGGCTGGAGGCGGAACTTGCCGCCGGCGCCGACATCCTGCTGGTCAACCGCTTCGGCCGCTCCGAATCCGAAGGCTACGGCCTGCGCCGGATCTTCGAACGCGCGGTTATCGACGGCGTTCCCGTACTCACCGCCGTGCGTTCGGATTATCGCGAAGCCTGGGAAGCCTTCCACGGCGGCCTCGGCATCACGCTGCCGCGCAACGTCGAAACCGTGGTTTCCTGGTGCAAGGCGGTTTGCGCCGAAAAGACAGGCACCGCCGTCTGAAAGCCGGGGGCGATCCCTTGGCCGCTACAGCTCCCGCCAGCGCGGCAGGCGGAGCGTAAACCGCATGCCGCGCGCGTCCCACCGCTCAAGTTCGAGTGCCCCGCCGGCATGCTCAACGACGGTGCGGCAGGCGGCAAGCCCCAGCCCCGAGCCCGCCCCCAGAGTTCGGGAGATGTAATAGGGCTCGAAAACCCGCGCCGGATCGAACGCGGCCTGGGTGGCGACAGGGGGCAGGCGCGCACCGTCGCCGTCCACGCCGATCGCGATGAACCCGTCCTGCGACCGGTTGCCGACATCGAGGACCATCGTCCCGCCCTTGCCCATCCAGATGCCGATCTCGCCCGCCAGCGCAAGGAACGCTTCTTTCAGATGCGCCGCGTCGGCATTGACCGGCCAGAGCACGCCACCGTCAAGCCACATGTCGAGCGCAATGTCCGGCCCCAGCACGTGCCGCAGCCGCGGCTCCATCTCTCGCAGAAATTCGCCCAGATCAAGCGTTTCGGCGCTGAGCGGATCGCTGCCCGCATAGCTCTGCAATTGCCGGGTGAGCCTGCAGCCTCGGTCCACCGCGCGACGGATCTCCCGCGCTTCGGCCGCCCCCTCGCCGTCGCCGGCCTTCCACGCGACGAGATCGGCATAGAGCATCATGGCGAGAAGCAGATTGTTGAAATCGTGAGCGACCCCACGGGCAAGCGATGCCATCGCATCCGGCACGGCCTCGTGTTCATTGCCGGCGTGGGCGCTTTCCTCTGGCGCAAGCTCGTCCATGACGCAGCCGCCCTCAACGGTTCGGTTTGGAGGAGATCGTATCGAAAAGGCGCGCACGTGCGATGTGCGGGCCGCAAAAGGCAACGCCCGGGCTATCGCCCCGCGACCATCAGCGCCAAACCGCCGGCGCCCGCTGCGCCGCCGGGAGACACCTGCGCCCTTCCCGAGGCGCCAATACTTGCCTCCAGCACCGCTGTCAGTTCCTCAGGCGAGAACGGCTTCTGGAGCGCGCGCACGGCTCCCAGAGCCTGCGCCATGCGCAGATAGTCCGGTGCGTCGACGCCGCCGCAGGGAAACGCCGGCCGCATCTTCATTCCCGACATGACCACGACCGGAACCTGATGCTCGGCCTTGCGCAACGCGCGGATGAACTCGAATCCATCCATCGTCGGCATGAAGATATCGACGAAGACGAGGTCGACGGTCCGGTGGCTGATTTCCCGCATGCCGTCGACCCCGTCCTTGGCAAGCCGCACGCTGAAACCCCGCATCTTCAACGCCGCCTGCAAAGCATTGCGAACAATTTCATCGTCATCGATAACGAGAATCCGCCTCATTTCCTGTATTCCCGCAGCCCGCGGCACTCGCATCGCTTTTCACTCAGTAAAAAGCCTGAAATGCCCGATCGGTTTCAAATTTATGGTTAACATAGATTAAACATTCACGCTCGTCCACAGGCTAGAGCCTTATAGAAACACGAAAGATTGTAATACTTAGTCAGTAATGACGAGGTTCGAATTCACACGCCGAGATAACGATCGCAGAGGTCTTCGCTCAACGCCGTCGGCATTCCGGACCACACCGTGGCGCCGCGTTCCAGAACAACGCAGCGGTCGGCGAGCGCCTTCAGCTCGCGCAACGACTTGTCGATGACGAGGATCGCAAGACCCGCCCGTTTCAGTTCCCCGATCGCCTGCCAGATCTCCCGGCGCACCACGGGCGCGAGCCCCTCGGTCGCCTCATCCAGAACGAGCAGCTTCGGGTTGGTCATCAGCGCCCGGCCGATGGCGAGCATCTGCTGTTCGCCACCCGAAAGCGTGCGCGCCGCCTGGCTGCGCCGTTCCGTGAGCCTCGGAAAAAGGTCGCCGACGCGCGGCATGTCCCATTCCCCCGGCCGGGCCGCGCAGACGAGATTTTCCTCCACGCTCAGCGGCCCGAAGCAGCGTCGGCCTTCCGGCACCAGCCCGATGCCCAGCCGGGCCGCCTCGTGCGAGGCGAGAGCGCCGAGATCGTGCCCCGCGAAGGCGATGCGTCCGCCGACGGCCGGCATCATCCGGCAGATGCACCGGACCGTCGTCGTCTTGCCCATGCCGTTGCGCCCCATCAGCGCAACGACCTCGCCCGCGCCAACAGCGAGATCGACACCGAAGAGCGCCTGCGAAGGGCCGTAGAAGGCTCTGAGACCGGAGACCTCGAGCAGCGGCGTCATCGGGCCTCCTCCTCGCCCAGATAGGCCGCGCGCACCGCCGCATCGTTCTGGATTTCGGCCACGGTGCCGGTCGCGATGATCCGCCCGTAGACGAGCACGGAAATACGGTCGGCGAGCGCGAAGACCGCCTCCATGTCGTGCTCGACCAGCAGGATCGGCGCCTCATGGCGTAGCCCGTCGAGAAGGCCGGTGAGACTGCGCGCGCCCTCGGGCCCCATCCCCGCCATCGGTTCATCAAGCAGGAAGACCTTCGGCTTCAGCGCCAGCGCGAGGGCGATTTCCAGCGCCCGGCGCTCGCCGTGCGAGAGATCGCCCGCACGTACGCCCTCGCGCTGCGAAAGTCCCACCCGCGCGATCGCGGCGCGTGCCGGATCCGTGAGCCGCCTGTCCGAAAGCGCCGGCCGAAAGAAGCGGTAGCTCCGCCTGAGCCGTCCCTGCACGGCCAGCATGACGTTCTGAAGCACGGTGAATTCGCCGCAGACCGACGACACCTGGAAACTGCGTGCAAGCCCCATCCGCGCCCGAGCCACCGCGTTCAGGCCCGTCACGTCCCGCCCGGCAAACCGGATGACACCCACATCCGGCATGATCTCACCCGCAATCTGCTTGATCAGCGTCGACTTGCCCGCCCCGTTCGGCCCGATCAGCGCATGGACTTCGCCGGGCAACAGATCGAAATCGACATTGTCGCTCGCCCTGAGCGCCCCGAATTGCTTGCACAGCCCGCGGATTTCCAGAACCGGTTCAGCCATGCCGCCGCTCCCCGGCGATGACACCGACAAGCCCGCCGCGCGCGAACAGAACGACCAGCAGCAGAATGAGCCCCAGCAGAAACTGCCAGTGTTCGGAAACCCCGCCGAGGCTGTGCTCCAGCACGATGTAGAGCGCGGCCCCCGCAAGCGGCCCGAACAGTCGCCCGACACCGCCAAGGATCACGAAGATCATGATCTCGCCCGACGTCTGCCACGACAGCATCGCGGGCGAGACGAAGCGGTTGAGATCGGCATAGAGCGCGCCGGCAAGTCCGGTCACCATCGCGGAGAGCACGCAGGCCGTCAGCAGCACGCGGGTCGGATCGATGCCGAGGCTCTTCAGCCGCTCCGGGTTCTGCCGCGCGGCGCCCAGCGCCATCCCGAAACGCGAGCGGTGAAGCAGTGCGGAAAGCCCGAGCACGATCATCAGCAAGACGTAGCAGATCGCGAAGAAGCTCAAGGGATCGAGCGTATCGAGCCCGGGAAAGGTGTTGCGCATGCCCAGCGACAGCCCGTCCTCGCCGCCATAAGCCGGCCAGGAGATCGCGAAATAGTAGATCATCTGCGCGAATGCCAGCGTGATCATGATGAAGAACACGCCGCGCGTCCTCAGGCTCAGCGCGCCGATGACCAGTGCAGCAAGCCCGCTCGCCGCGATCGCCATGAGCCAGATCGCCGGCATTGCCCGCGTGCCTTCGATCTCGACGGGCCATGTCAGGACAGGCTCGTAGAGCATCGCATGGCTCGCCAGGATGCCGGCCGCATAGCCGCCGATACCGAAGAAGGCCGCATGCCCGAATGAGACGAGCCCGCCGAAGCCCAGCGCGACGTTGAGCCCGACACCCGCCAGCGCCAGGATCGCGACCTTGGTGGCGAGCGTCACCGTAAAGGTCCACCCCGCCGCCTGCGCCCCGACCGCGACCGCCAACAGCCCGACCGCAAGCGTCGCGTTGATCATCGTCTCGCGGCTCATGACGGCGCGTCCCCGCCATAGAGCCCGCCCGGCTTCCACACCAGCACCACCGCCATCAGGATGTAGATCGACATGGAGGCGAGCGCGGAGCCGATGGAGGTCGCGCGCGAGGCATCCATGAAGAGCCCGAAGGCTTCCGGCAGCAGGAAACGGCCGAGCGTGTCCGTCACCCCCACAAGCACCGCGCCGACCAGCGCGCCCTTGATGGAACCGATGCCGCCGATGACGACCACGACGAAGGCGAGGATCAGCACCGGCTCGCCCATCCCCACCTGCACCGACTGCACGGTGCCGACAAGCGCGCCGGCGAGCCCGGCAAGCCCGGCCCCCAGCGCGAAAACGATGGTGTAGAGCTTCGTGATATCGACGCCGAGCGCCGCGATCATCTCCCGGTCGGCCTCGCCCGCGCGGATGCGAATGCCAAGTCTTGTGCGGTTGATCAGCCACATCAGCGCCAACGCCAGCGCAAGCCCCACGACGATCAGCGCCAGCCGGAAGCGCGGATAGTCGATCCCGCCCGGCAGCCGCACAGCGCCCTTCAGCGCCGCAGGCAGATCGAGATAGAGCGGGAACGAGCCGAAAAGCCAGCGTGTGCCTTCGGAAAACAACAGGATGAGAGCGAAGGTCGCAAGCACCTGATCGAGATGGTCGCGCCCATAGAGCCGGCGGATCACCACCACCTCCACGACGGCGCCGGCCGCAGCGGCGGCCACGAGGCTTGCGGCAAGTCCCAGCCAGTAGGAGCCGCTGGCCGCAGCCACGGCCGCGCAGGCAAACGCCCCGGCCATGTAGAGCGAGCCGTGCGCCAGATTGATGAGCCCCATCACGCCGAAGACGAGCGTCAGCCCCGCCGCCATCAGAAACAGCATGACGCCGAACTGCAACCCGTTGAGGGTCTGTTCGAAGAGAAGGGATGCGGTCACCAATGCGCCTCGTTTGTCCGGGAGCCAACTCCGGGCTCCCCTCTCCCCCCTTGCGGGGGAGAGGTCGGCAGAGCCGACAGAGGGGGGTGGAGCCGCTTGCTCCGAACCCGCCGCATACCCCCCTCTGTCACGCAAGAGCGTGACATCTCCCCCGCAAGGGGGGAGAGGGGAACAAGCCGCAGCGCCTCGGCCCACATCGAACTACATGATGACCGGCGAAGGGCACCGTTCCGGGACCGGTCCCGCAAGTTGCCTTGTCCCTTGCGCCCATCCCACGCACCGGTGTCATCCCCGCGAAGGTGGGGATCCGGCAACCACCGGGTCGGATTTCGGCGCATCATCGAAAGGCCTCCGGGATGCAGGATCACCGCCTTCGCGGAGATGACATCGAGGGATGTGGAAGGCATCGCAGGACCGTTCGCAAACTCTGGAAACTTCGTTCTCGGACGATCAGCCCACACTCCGCAGAGCCAAACGCGACCGCCCCCACCGCCGTCATTGCCCGGCGAAGTCCGGGCAATCCATTGCGCCCTCATCCTGCACCAGCCCCGGATGGATCACCCGGACTTGCGCCGGGTGATGACGGTCGAGAGTCGCGACGCGTAGCCGATCCTGCCCGCCCCGATCACATCTTGCAGTCCGCCACATAGGCGTTGTCGCGGTCGGTCATGGCGGTGGCGATGATCTTGTTGGTGAAGACATCGCCTTCCCTGACCACCTCGCGCACGTAGATGTCCTGGATCGGATGATGGTTCGCCGCAAACGAGAACTTGCCGCGCACGCTCTCGAAATCGGCGACCTCCAGCGCCTTGCGGAAGGCATCCGCATCCGAAACGCTGGCCTTTGCCATCGCGGAAAGCAACAGGTTCGCCGTGTCGTAGCCATAGGCGGCATAGATGGAGGGCAGCCGGCCATAGCCTTCCACGAAGCCGTCGACGAATTTCCTGTTCGCGGCGTTGTCGATGTCCTTGGACCAGTTGGCCGTGTTCTTCACACCCAGCGCCGCATCGCCCACGGCCTGCAGGATCGCCTGGTCGAACGAGAAGGCAGGACCTACCAGCGGCACGTCGAGCCCCGACTGTGCGTATTGCTTCATGAAGGCGATACCCATGCCGCCCGGCAGGAAGAAGAACACGCTGTCCGCGCCCGAAGCCCGGATCTGGGCGATCTCAGCCGCATAATCGGTCTGGCCGAGCTTGGTATAGACCTCGCCCGCAAGCTCGCCCTCGTAGAAGCGCTTGTAGCCGGTGAGAGAGTCCTTTCCGGCCGGGTAGTTGGGCGCAAGAATGAAGCTCTTCTTGTAGCCCGCGCTCGAGGCGTAGGCACCCGCCGCCTCATGCAGGTTGTCGTTCTGGTAGGAAACGGAGAAATAGTTCGGATTGCAGCCCCGCCCGGCGAGCTGCGAGGGCGCGGCATTGACGGAGAGATAGAACTTGCCCTGGTTCACCGCCGCCGGCACCACCGCCATGGCGAGGTTCGACCAGATGATACCGGTCAAGACATCGACCTTGTCCGACTGGATCATCTTGTCGGCGAGCTGCACCGCGACGTCGGGCTTCCTCTGGTCGTCTTCCACGACGACCTCGACGTCCTTCGTGCCCGACTGCTTCAGCGCCAGCAGGAAGCCGTCGCGCGCATCGATCCCGAGGCTCGCCCCGCCGCCCGAAAGCGTGGTGATCATGCCGACCTTGACCGGCTCGGCCGCAGCCTCCGGCGAAACCGCCATCGCGCCCGCCATCAACAGGGCGGCAAGCGCCGCCCCTCCCAACCCGTTTGATGCCATATCCCTGTTCCCCGGCTCGGTGCGCTTTGCGCGCTTTTACCCAAGGGCAATTTGTAGCGGGGGAAATTCGACATGTCATCGGTTACGTCGGGAAAACGTTGAGGCATAGCAAGTGCGACATGCGAAAGGGAAACGGCCCGCCGGCATCTTCCACCGTTCTCTCCAGCGTCACCCGCGCCTTTCCCCCACCCCCGACTCCCGCTAGAAATGCACCTTGCGCCACGTTCCTTCGCTTTGTATTCGCAATTCCTTGCACGCCCGCCAGGGGACCCGCTCCGTTGCCGTTCCGCTTCATCCATACCGCCGACATTCATCTCGATTCCCCGCTGAAATCGCTAGCGCTGCGCAATGCCGAGCTTGGCCGGCTGATCGGCGGGGCCACCCGGGCGGCGTTTTCGCAGATCGTCGATCTCGCCTGCGAAGAGGCCGTCGACGCGGTGCTGATCGCCGGCGATCTCTATGACGGCGCGCAGACATCGATGAAGACGGCGGTGTTTCTGGCGCATGAGCTTAAGCGCCTCGATGCGGCCGGCATCCGCACCTTCCTCATTCGCGGCAACCACGACGCCGCCTCGCGCATCACCAACGAACTGACCCTGCCCGAGAGCGTCACCACCTTCACCGCCCGGGCAGAGACCGTAACGCTCACCGCCGATGCGCCCTTCGAGGTCGCCATCCACGGCGTCAGCTTCCGTCAGCCGCAGGCACCCGACAGCCTTCTCGACAAGTTCAAGGCGCCGGTGGCAGGTGCCGTCAACATCGCCATGCTGCACACGAGCCTCGGCGGCGCGCCGGGCCATGACCCTTACGCCCCCTGCCAGCCGGCGGAACTCGATGCCATGGGCTTCGACTACTGGGCGCTCGGCCATATCCATCAGCGCAGCGTGCAGGGCACGTCCTCCAAGATCGTCATGCCCGGCATCCCGCAGGGGCGCGACATCGGCGAGGCCGGCGAAAAATCGGTGAGCCTCGTCACGGTGGCCGACGACCGCTCCATCACGATCGAGGAGCGCACCGTGGCGCTTGCCCGGTTCGAACGCGTCGGCGTCGATCTTTCCGGGGTCGAGGACTGGCCGCAGATGGTGTCGCGTCTGGAAACCGCGCTCAGGGCGGCGCGTGCGGCGCTCGACTGCCGGCACCTCGTCGCGCGGCTGGAGCTGGGCGGACAGACCCCGCTTTCCTGGCGACTGCGCCGCGATGCGGACAAGCTCGCCAGCGAGGCAGAAGCCGTCGCGCTCGCCGTCGGCGATACCTGGATCGACAAGATCATCAACGCCACCGTTCCCGCCGGCAGCGAAGCGGATGCCCCTTCCGGCGACGGCCCGCCGTTGCAAGAGCTCGGCGCCCTCATCGACGGCGAAATCCTGCAAAGCCCGGGTTACCGGCAGGCCGTGGAGGCCCTCGCCGACGACCTCACCAGCCAGCTTCCCGGCGAGATCCGCGACGTGCTGGGCGAGGATACGGAAACCCGCGCGAAGATCCTCGACGATCTCGCCCGCGAAGGCGCGCGGGACATCCTCGCCCGTCTCCAGGCAGCCCCTGAAAGCGGGGACGTCTGATGCGCATCGAACGGCTCGACCTGGTTCGCTATGGCAAGTTCACCGGCCACACGCTCGATTTCGGCGAAGGTGCGGCCGGAACGCCGGACTTCCACATCGTTTACGGCCCGAACGAGGCCGGCAAATCGACGCTGTTCAATGCCTGGCTCGACCTGCTGTTCGGGATTGAGCCCCAGAGCAAGTTCAATTTCCTGCATGCCTACGACACGATGCGCATCGGTGCGCGGCTGGATCTCAGCGACCGCCCGCTGACGCTGGCGCGCGTCAAGAAGCGCAGCAACAGCCTGCTCGACGAGGCCGACCGTCCGCTTCCCGAAGGACTGCTCCAGGCAGCGCTTGCCGGTGTTGACCGCGAAGCCTACCGCACCATGTTCTCGCTCGACGACAAGACGCTGGAAACCGGCGGCGAGGCGATCCTTGAGAGCAAGGGCGATCTCGGCCAGTTGCTGTTTTCCGCCAGTTCCGGACTTGCAGCACTCTCGCTGCATCTGGCCAAATTGCACGATGACGCCGACGCGATTCACCGCCCCGGCGGGCGCAGCGCCACGCGGCTGCGCGAGTTGAAGCGGACGCTCGATGATCTTGCGAGCCGGCGCAAGGAACTCGACACGGCAGCCTCCGCCTATGGCAAGCTCGTGAGGGACCGCGATCAGGCTGCCGCCGACTACGACACGGCGCTTGGCGAGAGCGCACGCCTGAAGCAGCGCCTCGGCGTGGTGAACGCCCTTCTCTCCGCACTGCCCCGCCTCGCGAACTTGCGCCGTCTGCGCGAAACCCTTGCCCCACTGCAAGGTCTGCGCGACGCACCTGCCGGCTGGGCGGAGGCCCTGCCCGACCTCATCCGCGAGGAACCGAAACTGGAGGAGCGCGCCCGCGCAAATCAGGCGCGCATCGAGGTGCTGGAGCAGGACCTCGCCGCAATCGGGATCGACGAGACCGCGCTGGCACTTGCCCCCCGCATCGACGATCTCGCAAACCTCGCGGCCCGGCACGCGAGCGCTGCGACCGATCTGCCGGAAGAGCGCGCCCGCTTGGAACAGGCCGAGGCGCGTGTCGCGCACATACTGCGCAAGCTGGAGCGTGACGGCGAAGCCGAGCCGGAAGCCCTTGTCCTGCCGGCGGCGAGCGTGGCGCGCCTGCGCGAGCTGATCGAGGCGCGCACCACCGTCACCCGCGAAACGCTGGCCGCCCGAAACGAACTGGACGCGGCGCGTGAGGCGGAACGCAAGGCCGCGGCGGAAGCGGAAGACGCCGGCGGGAATGCCGGCGACCACGCGGCACTTGCCGCGCTCAAGGCCCAACTCCCCGCCTTTCAGACCGAGGCGGCGCGGATTTCGGCCGAACAGCGTCAGGCGGAGCGCAGCATCGTGAACCAGCGCGAAACGCTCGACGCCTGCTTCGAGCGCCTTCTGCCCTGGCAGGGGGATGCCGGCGCGCTGGCCCATCTCAAGGTGCCGGCCCCCGCCACCCTTCAGGCATGGGAAGAGACGGGCGCGACCTTGCGCGACACGCTGTCCTTCCAGAAGGAACAGATCGCGAAATTCAGCCAGAAACACGACCGGCTGACGGCCGGACGCGAGGCGCTGGAACAGGCCGCGGGCCTGTTGGACGAGACGGCCGCGACCCGGGTCCGCACCGCGCGCGACGCCGCGTGGGCAGCCCATGCCGCCCGGCTCGATGCGCAGACGGCCGCCACTTTCCGCGAGGCTCTGGAACAGGACGACGCGCTGACCGCCGCCCGGCTCGCCCAGTCGGCCGACAGGGCGGAACACAAGCGCATGAGCATCGAGCTCGCCGAAGTCTCGGCGGATCTTGCGGCCGCGCACCGGATCCGCGACGACGCACGCGCGGAGGCGGATGCCTTGAAGAACGAGATCGCAGCCAGCTTGCGCCAATGCGATCCGGCGCTCGCCGATTTCAGCCTCCCCGCCCTGCGCGCCTGGCTTGGCGAGCGCGATAAGGCTCTGGACCAGCGCACGGAGCTTCGCCAGAGCGAACGCGATCTGAAGGTCGCGGACGAGGCGCAGACCGACCTGCGGAACCGTCTCGTGCGCGCGCTTGAGGACGCCGGCGCGACGGTGCAGGGCGACATGTCCCCAGCCGATCTTCTCGAACTCGGACAGACGCTGGTCGACGGCGAAGCGCGAATGGCCGGGGCGCGCAAGCGGCTGGAGGAGTGCCGATCCGAAACCCGTCGCCGCGAGACGGTGCTGCAAGCGGCCGAAGAGGCAGCCGAGCGCTGGCAGACGGACTGGGCGGAGGCCTGTTCCCGCTGCTGGTTCGGCGAAGCCGGAACGCCTTCGCCCGAAACCGTGCGCGCACTTCTCGACGAGTTGAACCATCTCGCCCCCGCGCTCGAAGCCCGCGACGGTGTGGCCCGTCGCATCGAGGCGATGGAAACCGTCGCAGAGACCTTTCGCAAGGCGTGCGAGGTCCTCGGCGACGAACTCGGCCTGCCGGCGGCGGCCGATCCCCGCGATCTTTTCCGCGACCTCAGCGCCCGCGCCGCTGCCGCCCGCAAGGCACACGAGAAGCGCGAGGCCCTGCGCGAAAGCCTCAACGAAGCCCGCAACAGCGCCGGCGAGACGGCCGAAGCCATCGCCGCCCTTCATAGGCGCAAGGCGGAAATGACCGCGCATTTCGAAGTCGCAACCTTCGACGAGGTGCAACAGGCCTTCGCCGCCCTTCGCGAGCGCGAGCGCCTGCGCTCACAGGAGACCGAGCTTGAAGACGAGATCCTGACGCGCCTCGGCCTCGCCGACATGGCGCAAGCGGAGGCGCGGCTGGAGGAGGCCGACCGCGAGGCGCTGGAGACGGAAAGGGCGGAGACCGAACAGCGCATCGAGGATCAGGACGCGCGTCTGCGCGAGCTTTACGCCGCGCGCGAGAAGGCGTCCGAGGCGGTCGCCTCCATCGGCGGCGACGATGCGGTCGCCCGGCTGGAGGAGCAACGCCAGACCGTGCTTCTGGAAATCGAGGAAAGTGCGAAGCAGTGGCTCCGCCTCAGGGCCGGCATTCTGGCCGCCGAACAGGCGCTGCGCGCCTATCGCGACAACCACCGCTCCTCGATGATGGAACGCGCGAGCGCGGCATTCCGGAAAATCTCATGCGGCGCCTATCAGGGCCTCGTCACCCAGTCGAACGGCGAACGGGAAGAGCTGATCGGCATCGACCACCGCAACGCCTCCAAGCGGGCGGGGGAAATGTCGAAGGGCACCTGCTTCCAGCTCTATCTGGCGCTCAGGATCGCCGGTTATCACGAATTCGTCGCAAGCCGCGCAAGCCTGCCTTTCGTTGCCGACGACATTCTGGAAACCTTCGACGACGACCGCGCGGCCGAGACCATTAAGCTTCTGGCGGAAATGGGCGAGAAGGGTCAGGTCATCTACCTGACCCACCATCCTCACCTGTGCGCCATCGCAAAGAAGGTCTGCCCGGGCGCGACCCTGCACGAACTGCCGGGCCCGCTTGCCGGGTGAGCCTCGACTGAAGCTGCCTCGGGGCTCGTGCCTCCGCCCCAAACCTCTCCACCGTCATTGCCCGGCGAAGTCCGGGCAATCCATTGCCGACCGCCGCGTGCGACGAACAAAAGGTGGATCCCCCGGACAAAGCCGGGGGATGACGACCGAGACAGTGGACAGGAAAGTGCTCCGCCCCTCAATAGGGACAGTCGATCTTGCCCGTCTCCACGTAGATGCCCTTGACCTGGGAATAATGCTCGATCGCGGCCTTGCCGTTCTCGCGGCCGATGCCGGATTTCTTCATGCCGCCAAACGGCATTTCAACCGGTGTCAGGTTGTAGGTGTTGATCCAGCATGTGCCCGCGTGAAGTCGCGCCACGACCCGATGTGCGCGGGCGATATCGCGGGTGAAGAGCCCTGCGGCGAGACCGAACTGCGTGGCGTTCGCCCGCACGATCACCTCGTCCTCGCTGTCGAAGTCGAGAACGCACATGACGGGACCGAAGATCTCCTCGCGCGCGATGTGCATGTGGTCGGCGACATCCGCGAAGATCGTCGGCTTCACCCACCAGCCGTCAGCAAAGCCCTCGACCACAGCCGCTTCGCCGCCATAGACGAGTTCCGCGCCCTCCGCCTGGCCGAGCCGCATGTAGTTCAGCACCTTGTCATACTGCGCCTTGGAAACGAGCGGCCCCATCTGGCTCGCCTCGTCCATCGGATCCCCGATGACGATCCTGCGCGTGCGCTCCACCAGTTTCTCGATGAACTGCCGGCGGATCGAGCGGTGCACGAAGACCCGTGTGCCGTTGGAACAGATCTGCCCGGTGGAATAGAAATTCGCCAGCATCGCGCCCGACACCGCCTCGTCGAGATCGGCGTCCTCGAAAATGATCAGCGGCGATTTGCCGCCGAGCTCCAGCGTCGTCTGCTTCAGGCCGGAGCCCGCGAGTGCGGCCACCTTTTCGCCCGTCGGCACCGAGCCCGTCAGCGACACCTTGGCAATCTCCGGGTGCGAGACCAGCAGCCGCCCCGTCTCGCCGTCGCCCTGGATCACGTTGAAGACGCCCTTCGGCAGGCCCGCCTCGATCAGGACTTCGGCGAGCTTCAGCGTGGAAAGCGGCGTCACTTCTGACGGTTTGAACACCATCGCGTTGCCGCAGGCGAGCGCCGGCGCAGCCTTCCAGCCGGCGATCTGGATCGGGTAGTTCCATGCCCCGATGCCGACGCACACGCCCAGCGGCTCGCGCCGGGTATAGGCGAACGACCCGCCCAGATCGATGTGCTCGCTTGCGAGCGTCGGGATCAGCGATCCGAAATACTCAAGGCATTCCGCCGCCGAGGCCGGATCGGAGACCAGCGTTTCCTGCAGCGCCTTGCCGGTATCGAGCGTTTCCAGTTCGGATAGTTCCCGGTTGCGATCGCGCAGAATTTCGGCCGCCCGCCGCAGCACCCGTCCGCGCTCCACCGCCGGCGTCGCCGACCATTCCTCAAAGCCTGCGCGCGCCGAGGCCACCGCCGCATTCACCGTCTCCCCGCGCGCCGCACCGATCCGGGCGATCACCTCGCCGGTGGCGGGATAGACGCTGTCGAATTCGGGCCCCTCGGCCTCATTCGCATAGGCACCGTGAATGTAGTGGGATGCTTCGGGTTGGGCGCGCATGGGCGGCCTCCTGTTCTTATTGAGCTGAAGTCTGGCGATTGGAGCCCGGAAAGGCCCTCGATGTCGAGTGTCGCATTCGCATTTCCGCCATGCGCCGTAATTCTGGTGGTACGGGATGGGAGCACGATGGCGGTCAACAAAGCGTTGCCGGGAGAAAGCCCGTATCCCACCGCTCGTGCCCCTCTCCCCCCTTGCGGGGGAGATGTCACGCCTTCGCGTGACAGAGGGGGGTGAAGCCGCTTGCGCCGCACCTGCCGCTTAGCCCCCCTCTGTCGACTTCGTCGACATCTCCCCCGCAAGGGGGTAGAAGGGTGCCCGCTGCCAATCTTCGGACAAGCTCCGGCCGCTCGAACGCCTCTCCCTACCGCTGCGCATTCCGCCAATCCGGATGCCACCACGCCGGCACGTTCGTTGCCCTCGGCAGGCTCTTGCCAAGTATGTGATCGGCCGCCTTATCGCCCACCATGATCGCGGGCGCGTTGAGGTTGCCGTTGGTGATGCGAGGGAAGATCGAGCTGTCGGCGACCCGCAAGCCCTTGACCCCGATCACCCGGCATTCCGGATCGACCACCGCGAACGGATCGTCCGCAGCCCCCATCCGGCAGGTGCCGCACGGATGATAGGCGCTTTCGGCATGCTCGCGCACGAAATCGTCGATCGCCGCATCGCTCACCGCGTCCTCGCCCGGCTGGATCTCCTTGCCGCGGAAGGGCGCGAAGGCGTCTTGCGCGAAGATCTCCCGCGTCAGCCGGATCGCCTGTCGGAAATCGGCCCAGTCCTCCGGCTCGCTCATGTAGTTGAAGCGGATCACCGGCTTTGCGGCCGGGTCCGGCCCGGCAAGCTGTACCGTCCCGCGCGAGGCCGACCGCATCGGCCCGACATGGGCCTGATAGCCGTGGCCCTCGGCAGCCGTCTGTCCGTCGTAGCGCACCGCCATCGGCAGGAAATGAAACTGGATGTCGGGATAGGAAACGCCCGCGCGCGAGCGAATGAAACCGCAGCTCTCGAACTGGTTCGAGGCGCCGATGCCAGTGCGCGTGAAGAGCCATTGCGCGCCGACCAGCGCCTTGCCGAAGAGGTTCCAGTATTTGTAGAGCGTGATCGGCTGCGTGCAGGCCTGCTGGACGTAGACCTCCAGGTGATCCTGCAGATTGAGCCCGACGCCCGGCCGGTGGACGAGCGGCTCGATGCCTGCGCGCTTCAGCTCCTCAACATTGCCGATGCCCGATGCCATCAAGAGCTTCGGCGAATTGATCGCAGAGGCCGCCAGGATCACCTCCTTGTTGGCCAGTGCCGTCTCTATGCTGCCGCGCAGCTCGTATTCCACGCCCGCAGCCTCGATCCCCTCCATCAGCACGCGCCGGGTCATCGCCCCGGTCACCACCGTCAGGTTCGGCCGTTTCATGGCGGGCTTCAGATAGGCATCGGCGGCGGACCAGCGCTTGCCCCGCCACACCGTCATCTCCATCTCGCCGAAGCCTTCCTGCCGCTCGCCGTTGTAGTCGGCGGTCGCCTCGTATCCGGCCTGCCGGCCGGCCTCGATGAAGGCGTCATAAAGCGGGTTCTTCCGTGCGCCCCGTGTCACATGCACCGGCCCATGCGTGCCGCGCCAGGCGCTCTGCGCGCCGTGGCTCGTCTCCATGCGCTTGAAGTAGGGCAGCACGGACGCATAGTCCCAGCCCGTTGCTCCCATCTCCGCCCAGGCGTCGAAATCGCCCGCGTGACCGCGCACATAGACCATGCCGTTGATGGCGGAGGACCCGCCGATCACCTTGCCGCGCGGGGTCTGAAGCCGCCGCCCGCCCAGATGCAGCTCGGGCTCGGTCTCAAAGCCCCAGTCGTAGCATCTCATGCCCATCGGATAGGACAGAGCAGCCGGCATCTGGATGAAGGGGCCGAAATCGCTTCCGCCATATTCCAGCAGCAGCACTTCGTTCTTCGGATCTTCGCTCAGGCGTGCGGCCAGAGCACAGCCGGCGGAGCCCGCCCCCACGACAATGTAATCGTACTGGTTCACTCAGCTTTTCTCTCAATCGTTGCTGTCATGTTTGCCGGTGCGTCCACCGGTCTTGCCGGCGCTTGCGCCGGCCGGCGCAGCTCCGGCGAACTGCCGCTCCACATAGTCTTCCACCAGACGGATGGCGGAGCGGGCATCCGGCTCGCCGCTGGCGAGCGCCCGTTGCAGCCACAACCCGTCGATCAGCGCCGCCGTACCCTCCGCCGCCTGCCGCGCGGCTCCGCGACGGTGGAGCGCGCTGCGAAACTCATAGGTCAGATTGGACACGAGCCGGCGGTGATAGACCTGCAACAGCCGCTGCGTTTCCGGATCCGTCTCCGCCTGCAGGTAGAAGGCGAGCCAGGCGGAAATGATCGAGGAACGAAACTGCGAGGGCGCGAAGCTCGCCGATATCACCGCCGAGATGCGTTCGCGCGGCGTGCGCGCCTTCGCCCTCTCTTCCTTCAACTCGCGCGCGAGATCGGCCAGCAGATGGCGCATCGTCTCCGTCAGAAGCGCCTTCTTGGAGCCGAAATAGTGCAGCGCGAGCCCGCCGGAGACACCGGCGCGCCGCGCGATGTCGGCCACCGTCGCATCGCAGAAGCCGCGCTCGTGGATCGCTTCCACCGTCGCCGAGATCAACGCGCGCCTGCGCGCGCCTTCCATTCCGATCCGAGGCATTTTCGCTTTCCCGAGGCCCTTCGCGATGCGGCCGGCCGCTTTCGGGCGCGCCGTAGCATCCTTTGCGGGGCCTTCATGTTCTTCAATTGGTCCCGCCGGCCCGCCACACAGCCAGCCCAGGGGCGCAGCACAGCCGACAGTCCCCCTTCGCTCCGTACGGCACCATTCCAGCCGCCGGACAGGCGTGCGAAGACCGGCTTTTCTCGCCGGACGCCCGGCACCGCCCCAGATCTCAGGGTCTGACTTAAGCGCCGGATTTTAGCGCCTGACTTCAGCGTTTACCCCCAAATCTGACCTTGAGCCCGCCACCTCTGACTGGCCGCCGATCGGCACCAATCTATTTTTGATTGAACAGTCAATCAATAAAAATTTGCCATCCATGCGGGTTGGTGGTTATATGGTCGCAGTATCGCGTAGGGGATTGCTACGGATTGCATCCCGCAGAGCCGGCGCTCCGCCTCGCGGAATGTCTTCGGCAAGCGGCCAGGACGAGCGCGCCCGCAGCATGATGCTTCCGCGCATCCGGGGCAGTCTCTTGCCCGCACCGGCAGGCCAGCATCCGCGAGCCGGCATCGTCCGATTGCGGCCCGGTTCCGCGCCGATATAACCATCTTTCCGGTGGAAACGACCGGAAAGATTCCGACGTGCGCCCCGCCGCGCGGCCCGATGGCTTGTGCCCGCTTCCCCGAACGCGCAAGCTCCGGTGCTTCCGGGCCAGCCCGCTCGATACCGCTCACCCTGATGCGGTGCGCGGAGATTGCGGCCCGACAAAATCCAGATTGCGCCCCCGGGCGTTAGACGAACCTGAGACCGACGAACCTGAGACAAACGAGGAGATGTCATCGATGCAGAACGACACGAGCCGAACCGAAGTGAGCGCCAGCGGGCGCCAGAACGGACGGGTCCTTGCGCGCACGATCGCGGCACTGGCCACCGCGACGGTCATCGGCCTCGGGTTCGCCGGATCGGCGACGGCGGCGGACGACGCCTGCAAGACGGTCCGCTTCTCCGACGTCGGCTGGACCGACATCACCGCGACCACGGCGGCCACCTCGGTCGTGCTGAAAGGCATGGGCTACGAGCCGGACGTCAAGCTTCTCTCGGTGCCGGTCACCTACACCTCGCTCAAGAACAAGGACATCGACGTCTTCCTCGGCAACTGGATGCCGACCATGGAAGCAGACCTGAAGCCCTACCGCGAGGACGGCTCGGTGGAGACCGTGCGCGCCAATCTCGAAGGCGCCAAGTACACGCTGGCGGTTCCCAAATACACCTATGAAAAGGGCCTCAAGTCCTTCCAGGATATCGCGAAGTTTGCAGACGACCTCGACGGCAAGATCTACGGCATCGAGCCGGGCAATGACGGCAACCGCCTGATCCTCGACATGATCAAGAACGACCAGTTCGGCCTGGGCAAGATGGATCTGGTGGAATCGTCGGAACAGGGCATGCTCTCGCAGGTCCGCCGCGCCACGCGCCGCGACAAGGACATCGTGTTCCTCGGCTGGGCGCCGCATCCGATGAATTCCAACTTCGATCTGGAGTATCTGTCGGGCGGCGATGACGTCTTCGGCCCCAATTATGGCGGCGCGACCGTCTACACCAACGTGCGCAAGGGCTACATGGACGCCTGCCCCAACGTCGGCAAGCTGCTCCAGAACCTTGAATTCTCGCTGCCGATGGAAAACGAGATCATGGGCGCGATCCTGGACGACGGTGAAGATGCCCAGCCGGCGGCGACGGCCTGGCTGAAGAAGAACCCCGACGTTCTGGACGCCTGGCTCGACGGCGTGAAGACCATCGACGGCAAGGACGCGCTTCCCGCGGTGAAGGCCTCGCTGGGGCTCTGAGGATAGGGCTCTGAGGACCGGGCGCGCCCGCACCCTCACCCGCTCTCTCCATCGTCATCCCCCGGCGCAATCCGGGGGATCCATCGCCCCCTCGTCCTCGCGGGGCGAAGAACTGGATTGCCCGGACGTCGCCGGGCAATGACGACGGCGAGGCCGGCAGTGATCGGAAAACGACGCAGAGAGCGAAGGGCGGCAAACGCGGCTCTCCTGTCGGCGCCCCCTTTTTCCACCGGCAATCGCGCGCACCCGCCACGTCACTTCAGGCGCGCGTAAAGCTTGCCCTCGACCGCGCGCCCGCTTGCGCGCATCATTGTTACTTTGAACCTTCCGCCTGCACCCGGAACGCGGGTACGCGCGCAAGGTCCGGATGCGATTTGGCGATAACGAACCTCTTGCCCCACACGAAGAACGAGAACGCATGAACTGGATAGCTGAGCACAAGCTTCAGATCGGACGCTGGGTCGCCTGGCTCGTCGACTGGCTGACCGACAACGCCGCCGGCGTCTTCGACGGCATCGCCTGGGCCCTGTCCCAGCTGATCGACGGTCTTCTCTGGATCCTGCTCACGCCTCCACCGCTCGTCGTGGTGCTGGCCACGGTGGGGCTCGCCTGGCTCGTGCGCCGCAACTGGAGCTTCCCGCTCTTCGTCGCCATCGCGCTGCTCTTTGTCATCAACCAGGGCTACTGGACGGAGACGATGGAAACCCTGTCGCTGGTGATTTCCGCCTCCGTGCTGTGCATGGTCGTCGGCGTTCCTATCGGCATCCTGGCGGCGCGCTCGGATACCTTCTACGCCATCTTGCGCCCGATCCTCGATCTCATGCAGACGATCCCGACCTTCGTCTACCTGATCCCGGCGCTGATCCTCTTCGGCCTCGGCATGGTTCCGGGCCTGATCGCAACCGTGATCTTCGCCATCCCGGCCCCCATCCGCCTCACCCGGCTCGGCATCGCCTCCACGCCCAAGCCGCTGATCGAGGCCGGACAGGCATTCGGCGCCACCCCATGGCAACTTCTGTGGAAGATCGAGATGCCCTACGCCATGCCCTCCATCATGGCCGGTCTCACCCAGACCATCATGCTCTCGCTCTCCATGGTGGTCATTGCCGCCCTCGTGGGCGCGGACGGGCTCGGCGTGCCGACGCTGCGCGCGCTCAACCAGGTCAACATCGCCAAGGGCTTCGAGGTCGGCCTCGCGATCGTGATGATCGCGATCATGCTCGACCGCTTCCTCAAGATGGACGACGAAAAGGCGGGCCGCTGACATGGGAAACGGAGACATGACAGCGACCGAAAACCCGATCGTCCGCTTCGAGAGCGTCGATATCGTCTTCGGCGACAGGCCTGAAAAGGCCCTGCCGCTCATCGACGAGGGCAAGAGCCGCGACGAGATCCAGGCCGAAACCGACCAGATCGTCGGCGTCACCGGCGCCACCTTCGACGTACACGAGGGCGAGGTGCTTGTGCTGATGGGGCTTTCGGGCTCCGGCAAGTCGACGCTGCTCAGGGCCGTCAACGGCCTCAACCCCGTCATCCGCGGACGGGTTCTGGTGCGCGACGGAAAGGAGATGGTCGATCCGGGCGACTGTTCGTCGGAGCGCCTGCGCCATCTGCGCCGCTCCCGCGTCGCCATGGTCTTCCAGCAGTTCGCGCTGCTGCCCTGGCGCACCGTTTTGGAGAATGTCGGCTTCGCGCTGGAGCTTTCCGGCGTGGAACGAAAGGTGCGCGAGGAACGCGCCCGCGCCCAGCTCGAACTCGTCGGCCTTACCGAATGGGCGGACAAGCGCGTGCACGAGCTTTCCGGCGGCATGCAGCAGCGCGTCGGCCTTGCCCGCGCCTTTGCCACCGACGCACCGATCCTGTTGATGGACGAGCCGTTTTCCGCGCTTGACCCGCTCATCCGCTCCCGCCTTCAGGACGAGCTTCTGGAGTTCCAGGCCAAACTCAACCGCACCATCATCTTCGTCAGCCACGATCTGGACGAGGCGGTGAAGATCGGCACCCGCATCGCCATCATGGAGAGTGCCCGCGTCGTCCAGCTCGGCACGCCGCAGGAGATCGTCCGCAAGCCCGCGACCGACTATGTGGCCGATTTCGTCGCCCACATGAACCCGCTCAACGTGTTGCGCGCGCGCGACGTGATGGGCGACGCCACCGGCATGACGCTCAACGGGGGCCCCACCTGCGGCGCCCGCACGCCCGTGCGCGAGCTGATCGATCTTTGCCTGGAGGCCAACGAGCCGGTCATCGTTCGCGAGGGCGACGAGGTGCTGGGCGTGGTGCGCCAGGCGGATCTGCTGGAGTGCCTGAGGTAGGGGACGTTTCGAGACGGGAAATCATACGCCGCGAGAGGAGCAAGCGGCGTGCGGCGCACGCCACCAAAAGTCCCCCTACCCGTCCTTCCAGCGCCTCACCCCTTCGATCTCGATATCGAACAGATCGAGCGCGCGGGCCACGGAATGCGTCACCACATCGTCGAGGCTCTGCGGCTTGGTGTAGAACGCCGGCACCGGCGGCATGATCACCGCGCCGGACCGCGTCGCGCGTTCCATCAGCTCCAGATGCCCGGCATGAAGCGGCGTTTCGCGCACCATCATCACCAGCCGGCGCCGTTCCTTCAGGCACACGTCGGCGGCTCTGGTCAGCAGGCTGTCACAATGGGAATTGGCGATGCCCGACAGCGTCTTGATCGAACACGGCGCCACCAGCATGCCGAGCGTGCGATAGGAGCCTGATGCGATCGACGCCCCGACATCGCGAAAGTCGTGGACGACATCGGCGAGCGCCGCAACCTCCGCCCCGGTGAAGTCCGTCTCCGTCTCCACCGTCGAAAGCGCTGCGGGCGAGAGCACGAGATGCGTCTCCACGCCGCCCGCGCGTCTCAAGAGTTCCAGAGCCCGGATGCCGTAGATCGCCCCCGATGCCCCGGAAATCCCGATGATAAGCCGTTTCCTGTCCACGCCTGATATCCGATGCCGGTTTCGTTGCAGGGCATCTCTAGGCCGATTCAGGTTCGATGGGAAACGGCACCGGCAGCCGCACCGCGCGGATATGTCCCCTCTCCCATGGGGAGAGGGCTAGGGTGAGGGGTGTCGGGTTCTCCGTATCCACGAAAAATCCCATCCCCTCACCCGGCGCATACGCGCCGACCTCTCCCCACGGGAGAGGCGATCCGGCGGCATCACACCCTGAGGCTCTCAATCCGTCAGCACCGCCACCACCGAGGCACAGTCGCCGGGCTTGATCAGGCCCGGATAGTGCCGCGCCGCCAGCACGCCCGAAAGCTTCGCCCGCAACTCCTGCGGCGGACGACCGGTACGGTTGTAGCCGTGAACGCGCGCGATCACGTCGCCCTTTTCCACCCGCTCGCCGAGATCGACCATGGTCTCGCAGAGCCCGCCGTCCTCGGCGAAGGAAAAGCAGTCGACCGAGGGCATGTCGAGCCAACGGGTCGGCTGGCGCACCGGCTCGCCCTTCAGGATGCCGGCATGTTTCAGCACGTTCGCAACCCCGATGCGCGCGATCCGCACGGTCGCGGCCCGCGCCGTGCCGCCGCCGCCAAGCTCCGTGGTGAGGAACACCTTGCCCAGTTCTTCCGCCGCCGTGTCGTACATGCCGATCGCATCGATCTCCAGCATGCGGGCCGAATAGGGCGCGGAGAATGCCTCCACCGCAGCCATGGCACGCGCTTCCACATCCTTGTCTTCCAGCACATGAGCGGCGCAAAAGGGAATGAAATCGAGCGTGCGCCCGCCGGAATGGAAGTCGAGCACGATATCGGCCATCGGCAGCAGATAGCGCTGGAAATAGTCCGCGATCTTTTCCGTCACCGTGCCGTCGGGCCGGCCGGGAAAGATCCGGTTCATGTTGCCGTAGTCGACAGGCGACGTCCGCGAGCCGTTCTGGAAAGCCGGGAAGTTCATCGCCGGCACGATGATGACCGTGCCGGTGACGTCCTCCGGCTTCAGCGAGTTGGCGAGATCGTAGAGCGCCAGGGGCCCCTCGTATTCGTCACCGTGATTGCCCCCGGACAGAAGCGCCACCGGCCCGTCCCCGTTTTTCACGACGCAGATCGGGATCATCACCGAGCCCCAGGCGCTGTCATCCCGGCTGTAGGGCAGGCGCAGAAGCCCGTGCTGCACGCCGTTCTTCTCGAAATCGACGCTCGGCGATATCGGCGACGGCCTGAGCGGCGCGGCCGGATAGGTGACCAACATGGCTCACTCCTTCACGAAAAGCTGGCGAGGAACATTGGCGAGGCATTCCACGCCGGTCTCGGTGACGAGAATGGATTCGGTGATCTCCAGCCCCATCGTCTCCAGCCACAGTCCGGTCATGAAATGGAAGGTCATGCCCGGCTGCAGTTCGGTCGTGTCGCCGGGCCTGAGGCTCATCGTCCGCTCGCCCCAGTCGGGCGGGTAGCTGAGCCCGATCGGGTATCCGGTGCGATTGTCCTTGACGATGCCGTACTTCGCCAGCACCGCGAAGAAGGCATTGGCGATGTCCTGACAGGTGTTGCCGGGCCGCGCCGCCGCAAGGCCGGCCTCCATGCCCTCCAGCGTCGCCTTTTCCGCCTCCAGGAATGCCGCATCCGGCTTTCCGAGGAAGACGGTGCGCGACAGCGGGCAATGGTAGCGGTTGTAGCAGCCGGCCACCTCGAAGAAGGTGCCCTCGCCCTTGCGCATCGGCTTGTCGTCCCAGGTCAGATGCGGAGCGGACGCATCCGCGCCCGACGGCATCAACGGCACGATCGCCGGATAATCGCCGCCGAAGGCGCCGTCAGCCCCCTCCGCGCCGCGCAGGGAAGCGTCATAGATCTCGGCCGCCAGATCGCATTTGCGCAGACCCGGCTCGGCCTTTTCCAGAATGCGTTCGTGGATCTTCTCGACGATCCGCGCGGCCTTGCGCATGTAGTCGATCTCGGTCGGGCTCTTGACCGCGCGCAGCCAGTTCACCAGCGCGTTGGCATCGCCGAGCCGCCCGTCGGGCAGATGCCGCTGCAAGGCCAGATAGGCGGCTGCGGAAAACCAGTAATTGTCGAGTTCCACGCCGATCACGCCGCGATCGAGCCGCCGCTCCTTGAGGATCTCGGCCAGGCGGTCCATCGGATGACGCTCGCTCGACTGCACGTAGTGATCGGCATAGCCGATGATGTTGTCGTGGCCGAGATAGCTCGTGCGCTTTGCGCCGTTGGCGTCCTGCCCGCGACCGAACCAGATCGGCTCGCCCTCCGGTGGCACGATCACCGCCTGATGCACATAGAAGGACCAGCCGTCATAGCCGGTGAGCCAGGCCATGTTGGACGGGTCGGACACGATCAGCGTGTCGATGCCCTTGGCCTCCATCGCCCGGCGGGTTTTGGCGAGCCGCTCGGCATACTCTGCGCGCGTGAATTTCAGATTGGGACCCGTCATGGGCTGATCCTCAGGTGGCGCGGTCCAACGACCGCAAACTCGACGGTCAAAAATCAGGTGTCGAAAACAGTTCCCGCGCCGGCGGCGGCGGCCCGCTGCCGGGCGAGCGTCGCAATGGCCGTGTCCTGAACGCCCGTGCCGGTCAGATCCGCAATGGTGATCGCCGACGCCCGCTCCCTTCCCGGCACATTTCCGGCGGCGATCGCGCCAAGTTCCGGAAAGGCGCGATCCGCATCGACAAGCCCGGCCGCGATCGCGTGATGCAATTCACCGAGGCGGCGCGTCTGGGCGAGGCTGTCGGCGACATAGAGGTCGGCGCGGACAAGCGCGGCCGGCTCGATCTCGTTCTTGTGCTCCGCGTCCGATCCCATGGCGGTAACGTGCTGGCCCGGCTCCAGCCAGTCGGCCATGACGAGCGGCGTCTCGGACGGCGTGGTGGTGACGACCACGTCGGCCCCGGCCATGGCCGCGCGCGGGGCTTCCACCGCCCGCACCGGCATCGCGAGCCGCGCGCTCAATTCCGCCGCCTTCGCCTCCGCCTTGCCGGGATCGCGCGCCCATATCCGCGCTTCCTCGATGGGCCTGACCAGCCTCAACGCCTCAAGCTGCAGCCCGGCCTGCACGCCGGCGCCAAAGATGGCCGCCACCCGCGCATCCTCCCGCGCCAGATGCTTCGCGGCGACCGCTCCGGCCGCCGCCGTTCGCACATCCGTCAGATAGCCGTTGTCGAGAAGCAGCGCCTCCACAAGCCCGGTTCTCGATGACAGCAGCACCATCAACCCGTTGACGCTCGGCACCCCCAGCGAGGGATTGTCGAAAAAGCCCGGACTGATCTTGATCGCGAAGCCGTCGATGCCCGGCACATAGGCCGTCTTCACGTCGACCTCGCCGCGATATTCCGGGATATCGAGCCGGAGGATCGGCGGCATCGCGACGGGCTTCGTCGCAAGCGCGCGGAAAGCCTCCTCCACGCAGGCGACCGCATCGCGATCGAGCGAAATGACGCCCCTGAGATCGGCTTCGGTGAGGATCGTCATCCGGCTCATGCCCTGCCCTCCCCGGCACCCACGATTTCGCGATGCGCGCCCATGTCGATGTTGCGGCCCGAAAGCACCAGCACCGTCGGCCCCGATACGGTCAGCTTTTCCGCCAGAAGCGCCGCGATGCCAACCGCCCCGGCGCCCTCAAGCACTTCGCGCTCGGTGGCGTAGGCATGCCGGATGCCGGCGGCGATCTCGTCCTCTGAAAGCAGGATCACCTCGTCGACCAGCGCCCGGCAGATCGAAAACGTGAAGTGGTTGTCGAGCCCGATGCCGCCGCCCAGAGAATCCGCGAGCGAAGCCTGTTCCTCCACCTCGACCGGGTGCCCGGCATCGAGGCTCGCCTTCATCGCCGCCCCCCGCTCCATCGAGACGCCGACGATGCGGACGTTCGGGTTGATGCCTTTGACCGCGCTGGCGATGCCCGCGATCAGCCCGCCGCCGGAAAGCGGCACGACCACGCAGGCCACGTCCGGCACGTCCTCAAGGATCTCCAGCCCTAGCGTGCCCTGCCCGGCGATCACGGCCGGCGCGTCGAAGGGCGGCACCATCGTGCGTCCCTCCTCCGCCACCAGCCGGTCGACTTCCCGCTGCGCATCGTCCTGGCTGCGGCCGATGATGCGAACATCGGCCCCGAGCCTGCGGATCTCCGAAACCTTGTTTTGCGGCACCAGTTCCGACATGCACACGGTCGCGGATATGCCTTCGCGCCCGGCGGCGAAGGCCAGCGCGCGGCCGTGATTGCCGGTGGAGGCGGTGACCACGCCGCGCTCCCGTTCTGTCGGCGAAAGCAAAGCCACCGCATTCGAGGCGCCGCGCAGCTTGAAGCTGCCGGTCGTCTGGCGATGTTCCATCTTGAGATGCACGGGCGCCCCGGCCCGTTCGCTCAGGTCGGGCGAAACGGTGCAGGCGGTGCGCTCCACCAGCCCGGCAATGCGTTGGCGCGCCTCATGGATTTCCGTCAGCGGAAGCGTCGCGGCACTCATGCGGCACCTGCACGGCTCCCGCTTTCATCGGAAAGCGGCAGGGTCATCAACCGCCCGTATTCGGGCCGAGCGGCCGTCTCGCCTAGAAGCCTGAGGCACATCCACGCCGTCGCCTGGTTGGAGGAGACCACCGGGCAGCCGAGCGCCTGTTCTATCTCGGCGATGACACAGGCCGTGCGCAGCGCCGTGCAGGAGATGAACAACGCCTCGGCACCTTCGACCATCGCCTCACGCGCCGCCGCAACCAGCGTAGCCGTGCTGATCCGCGCCATCTTGCGGTCGTCGTCAAGCCCAAGATAGGTGAGCCTTTCCAGCTGGAACCCGGCCCCGACGAAATAGTCGGCCATCGGCTGGCTGGTTTCCAGGGTGTAGGGCGTCAGCATGGCGATGCGGGTCACCCCCAGCGCGGTCAGCCCGGCAACCGCCGCCATCGCGGGGGTAACCACCGGCGCGCCGCGCTTCGCCGCGCGGATCGCGTCGATGACGGATTGATCGCCGATCATCACGGACGCCGACGTGCAGGAATAGCACACGACGTCCAGGTCCTCCTCCGGCAGGATCAGCCCCGCTGCCGCCGTCAGGTCCGGCTGCATGGCGCGCAGGTTTTCCCGCGTCACCGGATTGACGTAGGGAACCCTACTGGTGAAGACGCCGATGCGCTCACCGGCCACCATGCGGGCGTAATCCGCCTCGCTCGTGTGATCGGTCGAAAGCACGACGAGCCCGACCCGCTTCTCGATCGCGCGCTGGTCGAAGTCCGGCGTTGTCTCCGCCCGCACGATCTGGGGCACTCTGGTGATCGTGGTCATCTCTCGATACGTCCGTAGCGACGCTCCAGCCAGCGCAGTCCGAAGACGGACAGGATGCTGATCGTCAGGAAGAACACGCCGACAAGGGTCATCGGCTCGACATAGCGATAGTAGGAGTTCGCAACGCTCTTGGCCTGGTTCATCAGTTCCAGAACGGTGATCACCGACAGAAGCGGCGTCTCCTTGAACATGGCGATGAAATAGTTGGCGAGCGCCGGGATCATCGGCGGGATCGCCTGCGGCAGGATCACGTGCGTCCAGGTCTGGCGCCCGGTCAGGTTGCAGGCCTTGGCCGCCTCCCATTGGCCGCTCGGCACGTTGTCGATGCCGGCCCGGTAGACCTCAGCCGTATAGGTGCCGTAATGCAGCCCGAGCCCGATGACGCCGGCCACCAGCGGCGGCAGCAGGATGCCGAAATCCGGCAAGACGTAGAAAATGAAATAGAGCTGCACCAGAAGCGGGGTGCCCCGGATGAACTCCGCCAGGAAGCCGACCGTCCGGGAGATCAGTCGCGATGGCGAACGCCGCAAGAGCGCGATCGCGAGCCCCACGACAGTCGACAGCACCGAGCCCAGCAGCGTCGCGAGAATGGTGATCTTCACGCCCTCGATGAGGGTCGGCATGATCTTCCAGACGAATTCCCAGTCCCATTCCATGACCTAGACCCTCACCCCGTCGAGGCCGCGCGCAAGACGCTTCTCAAGCATCCGCACGAACCGGGAGATGGCGAGCGCCATCAGGAAGTAGAGAATGAGAATGGTGCCGAAAGGCACCAGCGTGTTGCCGGTCTGTGCCCGCACCACCTGCGCCTCGAACGTCATGTCGGACAGTGAGATCAGCGACACCACGGCGGTCGCTTTCAAAAGCTCGATGGCGTTGTTGCAGAAGGTCGGCAGCATGACGAGAAAGGCCTGCGGCAGGATGATGTGACGCATGCACTGGTAGCGCGTCAGGTTCAGCGCCACGCAGGCCTCGTATTGCGCCCGTCCGATGGAGAGCACCGCGCCGCGCACCACCTCCGCGCCGTAGGCGCCGACATTCAGCCCCAGTGCCAGCACGCCCGCCTGCAACGGCGTCAGCTCGAAGCCGAACAGCGGCAGCACGAAATAGGCCCAGAACAGCTGCACGAAGATGGAGGTGCCGCGGAAGAACTCGATATAGGCGGTGGCGAGTGCCCGGAACGCGAAGTGGCGCGACAACCGGCCGAGCCCGGCGATGAACGCCATGACGAGCGCCAGCGCGCAGCCCATCAGCGTGAGCTCCACGGTGACCAGCGCCCCTTTCAGGATCAGGCCGAGATATCCGGACCAGTCGATCATGATGGCTTACTCGTTGGGCGGTTGAAGAATGAAAGTCCGGCCGTCGTCGGGTGGCGACGGGAAAGCGGGGGCGGGACGGAGCGCCTGGCCCATCCTTCGAGACGGTCGCTTCGCGACCTCCTCAGGATGACGTTTTCGTGTCGCTTGTTTCTCTGAAGAATCAACAATAACAACGTCATCCTGAGGAGCCGTCGCAGACGGCGTCTCGAAGGATAGGCCACCCGCACGCCCCCTAACCCGGCGCCGCACCCGGACCCGTTGGGCAGAGCGCCCCTGAAGCCGCTCCGCCCGCAGTCGTCAGTCCCGTGCGCTCAGCCCTTGCAGAGCTTCTCGCGCGAGGTCGACATCGCCGCCGCGGCGGAGAAGCCGTAAGGCTCGATGATCTTGGCGAACTCGCCGCTCTCCTTCATCTCCGCCAGCACCTTGTCGTAGGCGTCGCGCAGCGCCGTGTCCTGCTTGCGGAAGGCCGTGCCGTCGCAATAGACCGGAGCGCCCTCGACCGGGGCCATGACCTCGATCGTATCGTCGCCCGACTTCTTTTTCAGGTCGTTGAGCGAGAGAACAGGCAGCGAATAGACGTCAATGCGGCCGTCCTGCAGCATCTTCAGGCCCGACTGGCCGTCCGGCACCACGATCACGCGGCTGCGCGGAACGCCGGCCTCAAGCGCCAGCTTCTCTTCCGTACCGCCGCCCGGCGCGCCGATCTTCGCGCTCTCGTCCTTGGCGATATCGGCGAAGCTCTTGAAGCCCTTCGGATTGCCCTTCTTGACGAGAAAGGCCTCCGCATCGCACAGGATCGGCTCCGAATAGGCGACCGCCGCGCAGCGCTCCGGCTTCATGAAGAGACCGGCGGTGACCGCATCGAAGCGGCGCGCCTGCAGGCCCGGGATCATCGCGCCGTATTCGGACACGGAGGCGACGATCTCCGGCACGCCCAGGCGCTTGAACACCTCGCGCGCGATGTCGGGCGCGGCGCCGGAAACCTTGCCGTCGGCGCCAACCGCCGTATAGGGCGGCTCGTTGGCGATCGCGACGCGGGCGAAGCCCTGTTCCTTCAGCTGCTCCAGATCCGCCGCATTGGCGGACTGGGCGAGAGCGGCAACCGCGATCCCGGCCGCGGCAATCCATCCGATGGTCTTCATCTCGTTACTCCTCTCGTGATGCGGTGTTCTTCTGTTGTTGGTCTGGTGTCGAAAACCGGCCGCGGTCGGCCCGTCCGGCGGCAAGGCGCTCAGACGCGATGGCCAGCGGCGATGATTTTCTTCAGGAAGCTCTGCGTGCGTTCTTCCTTGGGGTTGGAGAAGATCTCCTCCGGCGGCCCCTCCTCCACGATCCGGCCGCCGTCGAAGAACAGCACCCGGTCGGCGAAATCATGGGCAAATCCCATCTCGTGGGTGACCAGCAGCATGGTCGTGTCGGTCTCGTCCGCGAGCTTTCGCATGACGTTCAGCACCTCTTCCACAAGCTCCGGATCGAGCGCCGAAGTCACCTCGTCGAACAGCATGATCTTGGGCGAAAGCGCCAGCGCGCGGGCGATCGCGATGCGCTGCTTCTGGCCGCCGGAAAGCTGGGCCGGCATGGCCTTCGCCTTGTCGGCCATGCCCACCATGTCCAGAAGCTCCATCGCCCGCGCCTCCGCATCGGCCCTGGAAGTCCCTTTCGTCAGCATCGGCGCCAGCGTGATGTTGTCGATGACCGACTTGTGCGGAAACAGGTTGAAGAGCTGGAACACCATGCCGATTTTCTGGCGCATCCGGTGCAGGTGCGCCTCGCTCGCCGGCACGAGGCCGCCGTTCTTCGGCATGTGGTAGAGCTCTTCACCGTCGATGCGGATATGACCGTCGTCGATGCTCTCCAGCGTCATCAGAATGCGCAGGATGGTGGTCTTGCCGGACCCCGAAGGCCCGATCAGCGCCAGCTTCTCGCCTGGCATCACGTTCATCGACAGCCCGTTCAGCACCTGGAAGGTGCCGAAACTCTTGGAGATCGCATCGATCTCGATGATGGGAGCCGGAGAGGCATCCGGGGCGGGCGGGGTCGTTGGCGCGTTCATCGGTGCCTTTCGCAAGAAATGCGCTCGTGATCAGGGATTGCCCTGACGATGAAAGCACTTTGAAATCATGTCAATCATTTATATCGTATCATGACAATCGCGCTGCAAATGATGCGATGTCAGGCAATTTGTTCAGATTGCGGGCAGAACGACTTCCTGATCCCCGCGCAGGAGCTTGGCGACCACGCTCAGCCCGTCGCGCAGCTCGGCTTCCGTGGTCGATCCGATGGAAAGACGCACCGCCGGCCTCCGCTCCCCACGCGTGACCCGGAAGGCCGAGCCCGGAGCGATCGCGACCCCCATCAACCGCGCCTGGGCGACGAACCCTTCCTCCGTGCGCCCCTCCTTCAGCGGCAGCCACAGGTGCAGCGCCTGGGGGTGGCTCGCATAGGGGACGTTGCCGAGCATCTGTGCTGCGATGGCATGACGCTTGGCGAGCGCGGCGCGCTGCCAGCGCACAAGCTCCAGCGCGGTACCGTCATTCACCCACCGGGTAGCGATCTCCGCCACCATCGGCGTCGCCATCCAGTTGGAGACGAGATGCCGGTTCGCCGCCGCCGCCACGTAGCGGTCCGGCGCCACCAGATAGCCGATCCTGAGGCCCGGCACCGTCACCTTGGTGAAGCTCGTGATGTAAAGCGTGCGCTCCGGCGCCAGCGCCGCAATCGGAGGCGGCCGGTGGGTTACGAGCGGCCCCAGAATGTCGTTTTCGATGATCGCGATATCGTGCCGGCGCGCGATCTCGACGATCGCCTCGCGCCGCGCCCGCCCCATCAGCGCCGCCGTCGGGTTGATCACGCTCGGCTGGATGAAGACCGCCCGAATCCCGCCTTGCCGGCACGCCTCGTCCAGCGCCTCCGGCACCAGTCCCTCCCCGTCGATGGCAAGCCCGGCCAGCGTGAACCCGTGGTAGCAGGCAAGCGGCGACAGCGTGTGGTGGGTGACCTCCTCGCAGGCAACGGTGGAGCCGGGAGGCGCAACGCTCATCAGCGCCACGGTCTGCGCGCCGGTCGCGCCGTTGGTGATGGTGACGTTCTGCGCCGAAGTTTCCAGCCCGCAGGCCCTGAGCCATTCCACCGCCGCCGCGGCATGGGCCGGAAACACCACGTTCGGCCGGAACGACAAGGCCGAGCGCGCCGGCAGGTTCTGCGCCAGCCAGCCGAGCGCCTCCTTCAGCTTCTCCACATGCATCGGCTCGCACACGGGCTTCAGGATCGACAGGTCGATCACCTCGCCCAGCCGGTCCGGCAGATAGGGCGGATGCATCTCGCGCCGGGGCGTCTGCACGAAGCTGCCGCGGCCGATCTCGCCGGTGATCAGCCCGCGCCGCCCCAGCTCCTCGTAGGCGCGCGAGACCGTCTGGACGGAAAGCTTCAGTTCATCCGCCATCTTGCGCTGCGGCGGCAGCCGCGTGCCGTTGACGAGAACCCCTTCCTGGATCGCGCGTGCGATCTGGTCGGCCAGCGAGAGATAGGCGGGGCGGCGAAGAAGCGTCGGATCGGGGCGCCAGAATGTCATGACTTATAAGAGATCGAAATCAGGTCAATTGACAATCTTTTTCTGGCATTGTCATTTGATCTCCACCCTCTGGACGGATCCGCACATGGCCACCTCCCCCCGCATGGATGCCAAGCTGAAGCTTGATGCGATCGATCTGAAGATCCTGTCGGAGATCCAGCGCGACGGCCGCATCACCAAGCTGAAGCTCGCCGAACGTGTCGGCCTGTCGCCGACGCCGGCCTGGACCCGTCTTTCGCGGCTGGAAAAGTCCGGCATCGTGGCCGGCTACCATGCGCGGCTCAACCTGAAATCCGTCGCCCCCTTCGCGACCGTGCTGATGGAGGTGACGCTCGCCAACCACCGTCAGGCCGATTTCGACCGCTTCGAGCGTGTCGTGCGAGACGTGCCGGAGATCGTCGCCTGCTGGTCTGTGGGCGGCGGCATCGACTATATGCTGAAGGTGACCGCCCGCGACATCGACGCCTACCAGCGCCTCGTTGATGCGCTGCTGGAACGCGAGATCGGCATCGACCGCTACTTCACCTACATCGTCACCAAGGTGGTGAAGGACGAGGCGGCGCTGCCGGTGGCCGCGTTGCTGCCCGGCGCGGGAGAGGAATAGGGCGCAGGACCCGTCGTCCTCGCAAGGGGCCAGGATCGCCACGGCGTCCGCGTCCTCCACCGTCATTGCCCGGCACCCGCTTTCGCGGGCACAGGCTCCGTCCCTCACGTGCGCCAGCGCAGGAAGTACTTCTCCGCAAGCCCGATCGCCCAGGCGATGATCAGCCCCAGCACCGAAAGGATGGCGACGCCGGCGATCAGCTGGTCGGTCGCCATCAGCGAGCCCGCCATCAGGATGTAGGCGCCCACGCCGTATTCCGCGCCGATCATTTCCGCCGCCACCAGCAGCACGATGGCGATGGACACGGAGATGCGGAAGCCCGACAGGATCGCCGGCATGGCGCCGGGAATGACGATCTTGCGGACGATCGACAGCCAGGACAGCCCGAACGACTGCCCCATCCGGATGAGCGTGCGATCGACATTGTCGACGCCGGAATAGGTGGAGATCACGGTGGGAAAGAAGGTGCCGAACAGGATGGTCGCGACCTTGGAGCCCTCATCGATGCCAAACCAGATGATGAAAAGCGGCAGGAGCGCGATCTTCGGCACGGGAAACAGCGCCGAGACGAGCGGCTGCAGGCCGGAGCGGGCGAGCGAGAAGAGCCCGATGGCGAGCCCCGCGACGATGCCGAGGAGGGTGCCGGCCGTCCAGCCGATGACGAGGCGCTGCAGCGAGGCGCCAATATGCTTCCACAGCAGGCCGGAATGGACGAGATCCATGAACGCGCCCCAGGCCTCCGAGGGCGCCGGCAGGATGAGCGGGCTGATCCAGCCCATGTCGCAGCCGACCTCCCAGATGGCGAGAAGCACGAGGAAGACGAGCGGCCCGGCGATGCGAACCGGCTTGTAGACGAACCCGCCGCCGCGGAAGGGCACGGGGCGGGCGACGGGTGTGGCCTCGGTGCGCGTATCTTGGATATCCGCGTTGGTCATGGTGGCCTCAGACATCGGCAAGCTCCCGGTCGGCGGCGCGGGCTTCCTCGCGCATGAGATCCCACAGGTGGTGCTGTTTCGTCTCCAGCTCGAGGAAACGGTCCTTGCGCTCGGCAAGCGGCATGTCGATCTCCACGATCTCGCGGATCCGGCCCGGCCGGCGCGACAGCACGACGATGCGATGACCGAGGCGCACGGCTTCGGCGAGATTGTGGGTGACGTAGACGGCGGTGAAGGACTCGCGTGTCCACAGATCGACGAGATCGTCCATCAGCAGTTCGCGCGTCTGGCTGTCGAGCGCCGACAGCGGCTCGTCCATCAGCATCACGGCGGGGCGCACGGAAAGCGCGCGGGCGATCGCCACGCGCTGCTTCATGCCGCCGGAAAGCTGGCGCGGCAGCGCCTTCGCGAAATCGGTCAGGTTCGTGCGGCGCAGAACATCCTCGATGATCGCGCGGTGCTCGGCCCTGGGCAGCTTGTGATCTTCAAGCGCGAGCGAGACGTTTCCCTCCACCGTGCGCCACGGCAGCAGGGCGAAATCCTGGAAGATGTAGGTCAGCGGATTGAGCGAGGCGGCCGGCGGCTCGCCGATCTGCAGGATCTCGCCCGATGTCGGCCGCTCCAGCCCGCCGATGAAGCGCAGAAGGGTCGACTTTCCACACCCCGACGGCCCGATGAGACAGACGATCTCGTCCTTCTTCACGGTGAGCGAGATATCGTCCAGCACATGCGTGGCGCCGTAGGAATGGCTGACCCGGTCGAGCTTGAGGTCCATCGACCTGTTCTCCTTGCGAAGCGCTGTCGGCTTTCGGCTTGGGGTGTTCCTGAACCCGGAATTCGATTGCCCGGCTCTCGCCATCCGGCGACTGTCATCCCCGCGAAGGCGGGGATCCAGTAACCACAGGATAGGGGCGCGGCGCACAAACGACAGGTCTCTGGAATGCTGGATCCCCGCCTTCGCGGGGATGACAATCGCGGGCAAGAAATCAGCCGCGGCGTCTTGAGCATCCGCCGGCAATACGCCAGCGGACGCTCTTGCACGGGTTCAGTAGGTTTCCACGTAGTTCGTGTTGACCAGCTTCTCCAGCGTCAGGCTTTCCGGAGCCAGATGCTCGGCCTTGAACCAGGCGAGCTGGTCCTTGACGCTTCCCATGTCCAGCCGGGCGTTCGGGTTCAAACGCATGGCGCCGTTGATGATCGAGACGGAAGCCTTCTCGAACGGCTGGTCGGCATAGACGTACTTGTGGATGAGCTTGGCCATGGCGATCTGGCCCTCCTCGCCTTCCGTCTTGTCGACGAGGGCGGCGTTGAAGTCGGCAGCGCCCTTGGAGAACGCGGCGAGGAAGCGCTTGACGAGGTCAGGGTTTTCCTCGGCCACCTTGGTGGAGGTGAAGACGGTCGTGACCTGATAGTCGGGGATGAAGTCGGCGACCATGCCGATCTTCTTGGCGGCGCCCGCGTTGATCAGCGCCTTGGCGATGTGCGGCTGGATGGCCCAGGCGTCGATCTGGCCCGACTTCAGCGCACCGATGATCGCGCCCACCTTCTGCAGCGGCTTCACCTTCATGTCCTCAAGCGTGAAGCCTTCCGCATCGGCGATCTTGGCCGCCATGTAGTGGAAGGAGGACCCGGCCTGGGTGATGCCGAAGGTGCGGCCCTTGAGCTTTGAGGGATCGGTGACGCCCTCGTCATAGGCCTTGTTGGAAACGAGGATGATCTGGCCGTCGATGCCCTTTTCCTCGTGCAGCGCGCCGCCGATGACCTTGACGACGCCCTTGTCGGCAAGGCCCATCAGCCCGCCGGAAATCGCGGTGACGCCGAAATCGACGTCGCCGGAGGCGATCGCCACGGCCATGGGCTGGGCGGCCTGGAAGAACTTCAGCTCGACATCGAGCCCCTGCTCCTTGAAGTAGCCGCGCTCATAGGCGACGAAGCTCGCGGCATGGGAAGTAAACCGGATCGCACCGAGCGTGACCTTGTCGGCGGCCGAGGCCGCGACCGACGAAAACGCGGCAAGCGCAAGGCTCGCGGCGGCGGCGCGCATCAGGGTCTTGCGGATACTGAATGTCATGCTGGCATTTCCTTCCCATGGAGCATCATCTGTTGTCGCGCAAGACGAAGCTCATGGGCCGGCGGCACACATGCGGAACAGGAGAAACGTTTTCCGGATCGCCCATAGCCCGCACGCGCGCGGCCGAGAGCGTCCGCAGCGCTGATACTCTGGGCTATAGCCTGCGGAAGCGGGCGGAGCAAACCAGAATTGTCCGGGAAACTGCGGTTTCCGCAACCGCGCATCGGGCTAATGCGGGGCAAGTCCGCAATGCCGCAGGGGCACCACGCAGCTACATTATTCTGAGAGCCTCGCCCGGAAATGTCGGTTGGTTCTTCACCCGAATTCCCCCTCATGCCCCTCCTTCGTCATCACCCGGCTCTGTCCGGGTGATCCAGTGTCCGCCCGATATGCCGCCGCCCGCAATGGATTGCCCGGACAAAGCCGGGCAATGACGGCGGAGGGTTATGGGCGGGTGGGTTTGCAAGCGCCCCCCGGCACTGTTTCCAAGCCAGGCTTTCACGGCTCGACCGGCGCGCGCGGGGGATAGATCGCGTAGCGGATGACGAGCGGTCGGGGGCCGCCCCACGGGATTTCGACATTGCCGATGGACCGCGGCTCCATGCCGGGCTGGGCCGGCGGCGCATCCTTGGCAAAGGAGACGATCAGCAGGCCGTCGCGGGCGATGTCCTCGGGCGTCACCCAGGGCGAATAGGCAAGATCGCGGTCGGCGACCATGGCCGGGCGGTCGGCGCTTCCCGCCGCCACCAGCCCGGCGAGCCAGGTATTGCCGCCCACATAGCGCAAGGGGCGCTTGGTCGCCGCACGCCAGGCGGCGGTGACGGAACCGGCGATCGCCGGCATCGGCGCACCGTTGCGTGGCGGCACCTTGCCGATCGCCAGCGCCACCGGCACCTGCGCGGCAAACGCGACCGGCAGCACGATCAGCAGCACCGCACAGCCGGCAAGCACCCTCTTCGCCACACTGTCGCCGAGATGGCGGGACAGGAGCGCGACGGCGAAGAGGCCGGAGGTGGTGAACATCGGCGCCCCCCACATGTCCTTCAGCCCGGCGCCGGTCAGGAATGCGCCAGCCGCCGTTATCAGCGCCGGCGCGAGCGTGGCGATGGCCAGAAAGCGGATCGCGCGGGCCGATGCCGGAGCGTGCGGCGCTTCCGGGCCACGACGGCGCAGCTGCGGCAGCAGTACCGCAAGCGCCAGCAGGATCAGCATCGGCGCGTGATCGGCGATCTGGGCGAGGAGAAATCCGGCCGGACGCCAAACGCTGTCGGCCGCCCGCGCGCTGCGCGCCTCGGCATAGGCGATGGGCATGAAATCGGTCTGGACGAGCCACACGAGATGCGGCAGCGCGATGAGGACGGCGAGCGCCGCGCCGGCCCACGGCCCCGGAGTTGCGAGCGCCCGGCGCAGCCGCGCCTCCACAAGGATCCACACGCCCAGAACCGCATAGAGCACGACGACCGCATATTTCGCATAAACCCCGATGCCGGCGGCGAGCCCGAGGCCCAGCCACGGGAGCATGCGGCGGGGATTGTCGCGGATCACGGCAAAGAGCCAGAAGCATGCCGCCCAGACCGGCATCTGCACCACGTTGTGGTTCAGCTCCGGCGTCGGCCAGGAGAAATAGTAGACGCCGGTGCACAGGAATGTGCCGAGGATCGCATCGCGCGCGCCCAGAAGCCGCCGCCCCAGCAGAAAGACGAAAACGAAGGTCAGCGCGACGAGGAGCTGGCTCGCCACCATGGGGCCGAGGATCGGCTCGCCGGAAACCATCCGCGCGGCTTCCGCGATCCAGGCGGGAAGCGGCGGATGCTTGTAGTAGCCGAGCTGCCAGTGCTCGCCCCAGGCCAGCATCTCCACCGCGTCGAGCGTGGGCGCCCGGCTCGTCATCGCCGGCAGCGCGCTCCAGAAGGCGACCTGCATCAGGCAAAGAAGAAAGAGCCCCTTTGCGGGACGGTCCAGGATCCGCTGGCCGAGGGAGGAGAACAAGGGGGCGGGGCCTCCGTTGAAAACGCTTCGTATGGACGGGGTGGCGTGCTGCCCGCCCTTCGAGACGCCCGCGTTATCGGGCCCCGTCGACCAGAAAGCAAGCCGCAGGACGCCAGCAGAAGGCCCGCAGAACGATTGCACGGACGAAGCGAACGCGCTACCCGAGGGGCCCCGGCTGATTTGGCCGGAAACGTCGAGAGGTTCAGGGCACGTGGACGGGAACGGTGAGTTGCGGCAGGCGGGCGCGACACATGCGACGGACGCGGCGGACGCACCGCAGCGATTCCGCGGACCGCTCGATGTGCTGCACGATGTCTTCGGCTATCAGGCGTTCCGCCCCGGGCAGGCCGAGATCATCGATCTTCTGTGCGATGGCACATCGACGCTCGCCGTCATGCCGACCGGCGCCGGCAAATCGTTGTGCTACCAGATCCCCGCGATCCTGTCGGACCGCCCCACCGTCGTCGTCTCGCCGCTGGTGGCGCTGATCGACGATCAGGCGGCCGCGCTCAGAGCCAACGGCGTGAACGTCGCCGCCATCCATTCCGGCCGCCCGCGCGAGCACAATGTCGAGGAATGGCGCGATTTCGCCGCAGGGCGCTCGAAACTCCTCTACCTCTCGCCGGAGCGGCTGATGACCCCGCGCATGCTCTCGGCGATGGCGCGAATCGGCCCCGGTCTTTTCGTCATCGACGAGGCGCACTGCATCTCCAAGTGGGGCCCGAGCTTCCGCCCGGAATACGAGCAGCTCGCCTCGCTCTCGCAGCATTTCCCCAATGCCACCATCGCCGCTTTCACCGCCACCGCCGACAGCGCCACACGGGTGGACATCGCCGACAAGCTCTTCCACGGTCAGGGCCGCACCATCGTCCACGGCTTCGACCGGCCGAACCTGACGCTCGCCGTGCAGCCGAAGACCAACTGGCGCCGGCAGCTGATGGAGTTCCTCAATGGCAAGGAGGGGCTGTCCGGCATCGTCTACTGCCTGTCGCGACGGATGACGGAGGAAGTGGCCGGCTATCTCGGCGAGGAGGGCGTGAAGGCGATCGCCTACCATGCCGGCCAGCCGGCCGACCAGCGCCGCGAAAGCCAGGACCGTTTCATGTCGGAGGACGGCGTCGTCATGGTGGCGACCATCGCCTTCGGCATGGGCATCGACAAGCCGGACATCCGCTTCGTCTGCCACCTCAACCTGCCCGGCTCGATGGAGGCCTACTACCAGGAGATTGGCCGCGCCGGCCGCGACGGCCAGCCGGCCGAAACGCTGATGCTCTACGGCCTCGACGACATCCGCATGCAGCGCCAGTTCATCGAGAACGACGGCGAGGACGGCGAGCACAAGCTGCGCGAGCACAAGCGCCTCGACGCGCTGCTCGCCTATTGCGAGGCCTCAAGCTGCCGGCGTCAGGCGCTGCTCGCCTATTTCGACGACACGACCGGGCCTTGCGGCAATTGCGACAATTGCCTCAATCCGCCAAAGGTCATCGACGGCACCGGCGAGGCGCGCGCACTGTTCGAGGCGATCGCGGCGACGGGGCAGTTCTTCGGCGCCGCGCACATCATCGACATCCTGCGCGGGGCGGAGACGCAGAAGATCGCCGAACGCGGCCACGACAAGCTGGACGTGTTCGGCATCGGCAAGGCGCGGCCGAAGGATTTCTGGCAGGGCTTCATCCGCCAGGCGGTATCCGGCGGCTATCTGGTCATCAACATCCAGAAATACGGCTGCCTTGAACTGACGCCGCGCGCCGATGCGGTCATGACGGGCACGGAGACTTTCTCGATCCGCGAGGAAGCGCTGATGCCGCGTTCGAAATCGGCGCGCGGGGAAAAGCGCGCGGCACGCGTGCAGGCGGCGGCCGGCGATCTGTCGGAACGCGACCAGCGGCTTCTGGCGGACCTGAAGGCGTTGCGGCTGGAACTGGCGCGCGAACGCGGCGTGCCGGCCTATGTGGTGTTTCCCGACGCGACGCTCATCGAACTCGCCAGAGCCCGGCCGACGTCGGAAGCGCAGATGGGCGAGGTCAACGGCGTCGGGCCGAAGAAACTCGCGGAATATGCCGAGCCGTTTCTGAAGGCGATCGCGGCGGGGTGAACGAGGGCGCCGGCGCTCGGCAGGCGGCCCCTCCTTCCCCTTGCACGGGCATCCCGCGCGTGGCCTACCCCTGACCCCTCCCCTCAAGGGGGAGGGGGACGGATGCGGCTTGCCCCAGGTATCGCGTTGGGCTTGAGGAACGAGATCCGCAGCACGACCCACCTCCCCCTTGAGGGGAGGTCGAACGACCGCTTGGTCGTTCGGGTGGGGGTAACGGGCCCTCCACTTCCACAGCGGTTGGCGATTGGAGCCGATACTCCCGCGCCGGCTCCCGTCATTTTCGCGGTCTTTAGCCCAGCACCTCGTTCACCGCTTCGACCGTCTTACCGACAACGATATCGGCCTCTTCCCTCGTCAGGCACAGCGGCGGGGCAAATCCGAGGATATCGCCCTGGGGCATGCCGCGTCCCAGCACGCCGCGCGCCGCCAGAGCCGCTGCCACACGCGGGCCGACCTTTTCGGACGCGTCGAAGAACACGCGGTCGTCCCTGTCCTTGACGAACTCGACCGCCGCCATCATCCCGTCGCCGCGCACCTCGCCGACATTGGCGTGATCCTTCAGCGCCGAAGTCAGCTCGCCGCGGAAATAGGCGCCGACCGTGCCGGCGTTCTCGACAAGCCCCATCTCGTCGATGAGCTTCAGGTTGGCGACACCGGCGGCCGCGCAGATCGGGTGGGCGGAATAGGTCCAGCCGTGGCCGATCGGCCCCATCGCGTCGGAGCCATCGACCAGCACCTTCCACATCTTCTCAGACACGATGGAGCCCGACAGCGGCGCATAGGCCGATGTCAGCCCCTTGGCGATGGTGATGAGATCGGGCTTCAGTCCGTAATGGTCGGACCCGAACATGGTGCCCAGACGCCCGAAGCCGGTGACGACCTCGTCCACCACCAGCAGGATGTCGTATTTCGCCAGCACCGCCTGGATCTTCGCCCAGTAGGTCGCCGGCGGCGGCACGATGCCGCCGGTACCGAGGATCGGCTCGCCGATGAAGGCGGCGACGGTGTCCGGGCCTTCCGCGAGAATCATCTCCTCAAGCTTCTCGGCGCAATGGCTTGCGAACTGCTCCTCGCTCATGGAGCGATCCTCGCGGTGGAAATAGTAGGGTGCTTCCGTGTGCAGGATCGGCGCGCGCGGCAGGTCGAAGGCGTTGTGGAAGGTGGCGAGCCCGGTCAGCGAGCCGGTCATCACGCCCGAGCCGTGATAGCCGCGATGGCGCGAGATGATCTTCTTCTTCTCCGGCCGGCCGAGGACGTTGTTGTAGTACCAGATCAGCTTGATGTTGGTCTCGTTGGCATCCGAGCCGGACATGCCGAAATAGACACGGCTCATGCCCTTGGGCGCGCGGTCGATGATCATCTTGGAAAGCGTGATCGAGGCTTCCGTGCCGTGGCCGACATAGGCGTGATAGTAGGCGAGGTTCTTCGCCTGCTCGGCGATGGCGTCGGCGATCTCGCGTCGGCCGTAGCCGACATTCACGCAATAGAGCCCGGCAAACGCATCGAGACTGGAACGGCCCTGCGCATCGGTGATGGTAACGCCTTGCGCATCGGTGATGATCCGCGTCGGCGTCTCGCCACGTGCGTGCTGGCCCATGTGGGTGGAGGGATGGAAGAAATGATCGCGGTCCCACGCGGTCAGTTCGTTGGAACGGTCGAGCATGATGTCGGATCCTCTTGGTTGGTGATGACGGATATCGGGCGGCTCGGTGTTGTTTCTGCCGGTGCCCCCATTTCTTTTTTGAAGAGAGACCCCCACCCCTAGCCCCTCCCCTCAAGGGGGAGGGGGACTGGTCCGCAAGCCTGGCCTGTCAGGTGCTCTCCTGACCAGCCGCTGTGGGCACGATCTCATACCCCTCCCCCTTGAGGGGAGGGGCTAGGGGTGGGGGTCCCCCCTGCAAAAAAGAAGCTCGGGCCACGCTCACGCGGCATCGCAGCACACGTATTTGAGCTCGGTGAAGGCCTCCAGACCGTGGCGCGAGCCCTCGCGGCCCATGCCGGACTGCTTGATGCCGCCGAACGGGATCGGCGCGCCTGTGATCTTCACCCGGTTGATCGCGACCATGCCGAACTCCAGCGCCCGCGCCATGCGGCGCTGGCGGGCGCCGTTTTCGGTCACGACATAGGCGACGAGGCCGTAATCGGTGTCATTGGCCCGCGCGACGACCTCGTCCTCCGTTTCGAACCGGGTGACGGCGGCGACGGGGCCGAAGGTTTCCTCATTCATGATCGCGGCATCGGCGGAGACGTCGGCCAGAAGCGTCGGGGTGACGAAAAGCGGGCCGGCCTTGTGGATGCCGCCGCCGGCGAGAAGGCGCGCGCCCTTCGCGATCGCATCCGCGATGTGATCGGTTGCCTTCCTCACCGCGCGCGCGTGCATCAGCGGGCCGATCTCGGTATCCTCGTCGAGGCCGTTGCCGACCTTCAGCGCCGAGACGGCCTCAGCGAACCGGGCGCAGAAACGATCGTAGACGGGGCCTTGCACATAGATCCGGTTGGCGGCCAGACAATCCTGGCCGGAGGTGGCGAACTTGGCGTCGAGCGCGATCTTCACCGCGCGGTCGATATCGGCGTCGTCGAAAACGATAAGCGGGGCGTGACCGCCAAGCTCCATCACGAGCCGTTTCATGGTGGGGGCGCAGCGGGCGGCGATCAGCCGGCCGATCTCTGTGGAGCCGGTGAACGACAATGCGCGCACGCGGGTCGCATCGCACAGGCGGCCGACGATCTCCGAGGCCTCGCCCGTGACCACGTTGAAGACCCCGGCGGGAAGGCCGGCGCGCTCGCCGAGTTCCGCCAGCGCCAGAGCGGAGAGCGGGGTCTGCGAGGAGGGATGGGCGACGACGGTGCAGCCGGCGGCGAGCGCTGCCGCCGCCTTGCGGGTCAGCATGGCTGAGGGAAAGTTCCACGGCGTGACGAGGCCGACGACGCCGAGCGGCATGCGTTCCACCGACATGTGCGCTCCGGGCAGGTGCGAGGTGACGCCCTCCACGTTCACGCGTTTCGCCTCCTCGGCGAACCATTCCACGAAGCCCGCCGCATAGTCGATCTCGCCGCGCGCCTCCGCGATCGGCTTGCCCTGCTCCAGCGTCATGATGAGGGCAAGATCCTCGCGATGCGCGCAAATGAGGTCGTACCAGGCGCGCAAGGTGCGGGCGCGGTCCTGCGGCAGAAGCCCCGCCCAGGCGGAAAAGGTTCCGGCAGCCGCATCGATGGCGGTGTCGGTCTGGTCGGCACTTAGCGCCGCCACCCAGGCAAGTTGCGCGCCCGTCGCAGGATCGACGACCTCGAAGCCGAGGCCGGTCTCGCTCGCCGTCCAAGCCCCGCCCACATAGGCGAGCTCGCGCAAGAGGCGGCGGTCGGCAAGGCGATCGAGCGCGTCGTGACGCTCGCGGCGGGCGCGGATTGCGGTCATGGGTCTCTCCCTCCCCTGTGCGAAACACCGGTCAGATCGGGAGATTGCCCCGGACTGGCCGGAGAGAGAGACTGTTCGCACCGCGTCCGGCGGAGAGATGGGCCGTCATCGCGGCCATCGGCAGAGAAAGTCTCTGCGGCGAAGATCGCCGGCGCGCATGCGCCCGGCATGGCGCCTCAGAATTCCTCCAGTTTCGGGCGGGTACCGATGGTCACGCCGTCGATGTCCTCCAGCGCGAATCCGCGGATGAGCGAGGGGATCATCATCGAGACAAGCACGAAGATCGGCAGCCCCACGACGGTGATCACCTGCTGCAGGGCGGTCAGCCCCGCCTCGCCGGCCAGCACGATCAGCATGGCCGCGACCAGCCCCTCCGCCACGCCCCAGAACACCCGCTGGTGCACGGGGCCGGGCTTCGACGTTCCGGTGCACAGCATGTCGACCACCAGAGAGGCCGAGTCCGACGAGGTCGCGAAGAAGATCGCAACGATCACCACCGCAAAGCCCTGGACGAAATGCGTGAAGGGGAAATGCTCGAAGAAGGCGAACATGGCGAGCGGCACGCTGTCGGTCACCGCACGGCTGATCTCGCCCGCGCTGTCGCCCATCGCCGCCCGCGCGGCCGCGCCGATGCCGTCGAATTCCATCGCCTGCCAGCCGAAGATCGCGAACCAGATCAGCGTGAACAGCGAGGGTGCCAGCAGCACGCCGAAGACGAATTCGCGGATCGTCCGACCGCGCGAGATCCGCGCCACGAACAGGCCGATGAAGGGCGACCACGTCACCGTCCACGCCCAGTAGAAGACCGTCCAGTCCGCCTGCCAGCCCCAGCCGTCGGAGGCGGGGTTCTCATTGGCCAGCATGTCGTTCCAGAAGGCGAGACGCGGCAGGTTCTCCAGATAGAGGCCGAAAGTCTCCACCACGCCGCGCAGCAGGAACAGCGTCGAACCGGCAGCAAGCACGAACAGCATCAGCCCGACCGCCATGGCGATGTTGATGTTGGAGAGCATCTTCACGCCCTTGTCGAGGCCGGCGACGATGGAGGTCACGGCGACGGCGGTCAGCACGGTCAGGATCGCCACCTTCAGGAACGTGCCGGCTTCCCAGCCGAACAGCGCGGAAAGGCCGGCCGCGATCTGCGAGGAGCCGAGCCCCAGCGACACTGCCACGCCGAACAGCGTGCCGAGGATCGAGGCGATGTCGATGGCCTTGCCGATGGGCCCGTGGATGCCCTCGCGCAGCAGCGGATAGAAGACCGAGCTGACCCGCAGCGGCAGGTCGTAGCGGTTGATGAAATAGGCAAACGCCAGCCCCGGCAGGGTGAAGATCGTCCAAGTGTGCAGGCCGAGATGATAGATGGCGATGGAGATCGCATCCTGTGCGGCCGTGGCGGAGAAGGGCTCGACACCCGGCAGCGGTGGATCCTTGAAATGGCTGATCGGCTCGGCCACGCCCCAGAACATCAAAACGGTGCCGATGCCGCCGGCAAACAGCATCGTGAACCACGACAGGTTGGAATATTCCGGTCGCGAATCCTTGGTGCCGAGCCGGATGTGGCCGTGGTTGGACATGGCGGCCCAGATCAGGAAGCCGAGCCACAGGTTGACGCCGAAGATGAAGAACCAGCCGAGATTGGTGACGATCCACGACCGTCCGGCGGCAAACGCGTCGCCGATCGGCCCGGGCGCGATCACAAGCAGCAAGACGAAGGCGACGGTCAGACCGGCGGAGATGAAAAAGATGGCCGGATCCGTTCTCAGACCGAGACGTCTTGCAAGGTATTCCAATGGCTTGTCCTTCCGCTGGCAGGCTGAAATGCTTGACCGGAACGACCGGCCGGTGACGGCATACCGCCCGGTCGTTTCAGCTAGCCAACGGTATTGGGCGCCGATCGGTTCCCTTCCGGGTGCTCTCGCGCCCTAGACGACTTCGACGCGGAGCTCGCCCACGCCCGCGATCGCGCCCTCCATCACGTCGCCCCGCTCCACCGCGCCGACGCCCGACGGTGTGCCCGACATGATCAGGTCGCCCGGCGCCAGTTCGAAAAAATCCGACAGATAGGCGATCATTTCCGGGACCTTCCAGATGAGCTGGTTGAGGTCGCCCTCCTGGCGCAGCGTGCCGTTGACCGACAGCGTCACCCGGCCCGCCTGCGGGTGGCCGATGCGCTCGGCCGGCACAAGCGGCCCCATCGGCGCGGAATGCTCGAACGCCTTGGCGATCTCCCAGGGCCGGCCGAGCTTCTTCGCCTCCGCCTGAAGGTCGCGGCGCGTCATGTCGAGGCCGACGCCGTAGCCGAAGACATGGTCGAGCGCGCCCTCGACGGGAATGTTCGTGCCGCCGGTCTTGAGCGCGACCACCAGCTCGATCTCGTGATGAACGTCGCCCGTTTTCACCGGATAGGGAAACCGGCCGGAGGTATCGATGTTGTCCGGGTTCTTCTGGAAGAAGAACGGCGGCTCGCGATCCGGATCGTGGCCCATCTCGATGGCGTGAGCGGCATAGTTGCGGCCGATGCAGTAGATGCGGCGCACCGGAAACGTCGCCTGCGTGCCGAGAACGGGAAGAACCGGGACGGCGGGCGGGACGATGACGGAACCGGTGGCATTCATGGACGTGCCTCGACTGCTGTTGCGAAAGAGGGATGGGGAGGAAAGGCCGAACGGGACGACGCAAGATCGCTCCCGAGCGCGGGGCCCGCAAGGACAAGGACCCGGCAACCGCAAATCAAGTGCCAAAAACCGGTCTGCCGCGCAAGCCTCCTGCCAGCGTGGTATCGGTCTCGACCGTCCCGCGGCGCCATCGCGGGAACAGGCGCTCAGGCACCGCTTTTCAGGCGCGCCAGCACCGATGCCAGATCGTCGGAGCGGAACGGCTTGTTGATGATCGCCTCGCCGTCGTGCAGGCTTTCGCAACCGGTTTCGGCGCGGTCGGCGAAACCCGTCATGTAGACGACATGGATGTCCGGCTTGATCTCACGCGCGGCGCGCGCGACCTCCGGCCCCAGAAGGCCGTTGGGAAGCCTTACGTCGGTGAGCAGGAGATCGGGGGCCGGCCCCTTGTGCAGGAGTTCCAGCGCCTGCGCTCCATCCTGGGCGGGGAGGACCTGATAGCCCAGCCGGTCGAGCATCGTCGCCGTCAGATTGCGCAGATCGTCGTCATCCTCCACAACGAGGATGCGGTCGTTCTGGCCGCACATACCGGCGCGCGGCGCCCCCCCGAAGGAACCGGCCGCGGCCTGCGTGTCAGGCTTCGCGTCCGCCGGCTGCGCCCTGGCCGCCGGAAGATAGATGCGGATCGTGGTTCCCGCGCCCACCTCGCTTTCCAGAAGCACCTGGCCGCCCGATTGCGAGACGAAACCGTAGACCATCGAGAGCCCTAGCCCGGTCCCCTGCCCGACCCCCTTGGTGGTGAAGAAGGGTTCGAAGACCTGTTGCCGGATCTCCGGCGGAATGCCCTTGCCCGCGTCCGACACGGCGATCATCACGTAGTCGCCCGGTGACAATTCCAGCCGTTCGGCATCCTCTATTTCGTTCGCGTCCGCATTGGCGAGCGTGATCGTCACGTCTCCGCCGCCGGGCATCGCATCGCGCGCGTTGAGCGTCAGGTTGAGCAGCGCCAGTTCCAGCAAGCCCCTGTCCGCCATGCAGGGCCACAGCCCCGGCTGGGCGTGCATCGTCACCGTTACCGCATCGCCGATGGTCGGGCGCAGCATCGACAGGAATTCCCTCAGATCGCGGTCGAGATGCAGCACGCTCGGCTCCAGCGGCTGCATACGCGAAAACGCCAGCAACTGCCGGGTCAACCGCGCACCCCGTTCCCCCGCCCGCTGGATCGCGGAGAGAAGCGGTGCGCGCTCGCGGGCGCTCATCTCCGGCTCCTCGATGAGAAACTCCACGTTGCCGAGGATCACGCCCAGGAGATTGTTGAAATCGTGCGCCACGCCGCCGGTGAGCTGACCGACGGACTCCATCTTCTGCGACTGGCGCAGCCTTTCCTCCAGCACCAACCGTTCGGTCATGTCGAGGCCGAGCGCGAAGAAGCCCTCGACCTCGCCGTCGCCCTGCAGGTGCGGCACCAGACGCAGCTCCAGCCGGCGCTCCTTGCCGTCGGGCGTGGGGAAGACATCGGAGACCACCTGCATCTCGCCCGTCAGCGCCGCATCCCAGTACGTGCGGATGCGCTCGACCCAAGCCGTGTCCATCACCGTCTCGAGATCGCTTCCGACAAGATCCCCGATATCGCGCGCAAGCCAGTTTGCGGCCTCCCGGTTGGCGAAGCGGATCGTCAGGTCGTGGTCCACATAGAGGATCAGCGCAGGCACGGAATCGGCCACCAGCCGCAGCTGGTTGTGACTGCGCCGCACCGCTTCCGCCGCATTCCGCTGTTCGGTGGTGTCACGGGCGATCCCCTCGATGCCGGCAAGGCTGCCGTCTTCGCCGCGATAGACCCGTGCTGTCGTGGAAATCCACACGGTCCGTCCGTCGCGATGCCGCATGGCTGTCTCGTAGGTGCGCACCGCCCCGCCGCCGGTCTTGAAAGCCTCCAGGAAGATATCGTGATCCTTCGGATCGGCGTAGAATTCCCGGGCCTTGCGGCCGATCACCTCCTGCGGCTGCCAGCCGAGCAGATCGTACATGGACGGCGTGACCATCGTCACCCGCCCCTCGGTATCGGTGCGGTAGTAGGTATCGAGCATCTCGTCGAGGATCGCCCGGTAGCGCCGCTCGCTCGCCTTCAGCTCCGCCTCGCTTTTCATCATGGTGCGCCGGGTTTCTCGCAACCGCTCGCGCAAACCGTTGAAGGCGGAGACGAGAAGGTCGAACTCGTCGCCGCTTTCACGGTGACCGGCCGGGCGCCGCAGTCTGACGACGGTATCGAGATCGTCGCCCGACATGCCGCTCAACTGTTCGGCCATCGCGCTGACGTGCCGTGTCACCAGCCTGGAGAACACGAAATAGAAAAAGATCGCGACCGCCAGGGTAATCGCCACGTTCGTCGCCAGCATTCGCAGCGCCAGCAACAGCATGCGCTCGCGTTCGCTTGACAGGTCGGCGACGATCTCGATCCGTCCGATCTCGATGGTCGCGCCGCGGTATTCGAAGGTGACCCTCTTTTCCCAAGAGATATTGCTGTCGGCGGGACGCTCGCCCACCTCCACCACCGCCTTGCCGTTTTCCTTGATGGCGACGAAGGCGATCTCGCGCGCCGCCGCGATCCCTTCAGCCAGGATCTGCAGCTGCGCGACATCCTGGGTCCACAGCGCGCGGCGCACGCTGTTGCCGTAGGATCGCTCGATGTCGGAAAGCTCGTGCCGGATGCGGGCGACCTGATTGCGGTGCTCGAAGTAGAACTGCACCGCCGTCACCAGAGCGCTGGCGACGAGGGAAAAGATCACGGTCCAGAAGATGATCCTGTTGGCGACGCTGCCTTTGTATTTGCCAAGCATGACCGCCGTCCACTTGCAATACGGCGCCCACCGAAAGATGAAGAACGCCCCTCCCACCGGTCCGAAATCGCCGATTTGGCTGGCGTATCCGGATCCGTCCCCTGCGCGTATCAGCCACTGCGGCGCGATTGTCGCCAACCGGAGGACACCGCGACCCGAAGGCCCGCACCTCTCGCGTCTTGAGATAAATCACCCCGAAGTAGAAATTCCCGTCCAGAACCGCGTCATGCCGCAGCTCTAATCATTACTCCCAAAGATAACGATATCACCGGTACGTTGTATAATGTATCGTTATATATGCGTATCTGACAACGCCTGGTCGAAAACAGAAAAGCGGCCGGCGCGAACGGCGCCGACCGCTTCAGCATTATTGTCTCGCGCACGCATTTCCCGCACGCCTCTTCATCGGGCCGGGCCGCGCTTGACCGCGAGGACCGGCCGGACCGCCAGGTCAGTTGCCCGACAGCCGGCGCAGCAGGTCCTGCGTGGGATATCCGTCGACCGGCAGGCCGAGCTTGGCCTGGACATCACGCACCGAGGAGCGCGTGTTGGCGCCGATCATGCCGTCGACGCCGCCGACGTCATAGCCGCGGCTCTGCAGGATCTGCTGAAGCCGCTTGATCTCGCTGAAGCTCAGCGCATCGACGTTGCCGTTGCCTTCGAAACGCGGCGGCGCGCCGGCGAGCCGGGTGGCGAAATAGGCGGCCGTCGTCGCGTAGACCAGCGACTGGTTCCATTGCAGGTAGACGTCGAAATTCGGATAGGCGAGAAAGGCCGGACCGTTGCGGCCCATGGGCAGCAGCAGAGAGGATTCGAGGCCGGTCTTGCGCAACGGCGCGCCGTCGCGCTGGGTCACGCCCCACCCCGACCACTTCGCCTCGTCGTGATGCGTCTCAAGTCCGGCCTCCGCCCACGGCATCGAGCGCGGCACCCGCACCTCCACCAGCCACGGCTCGCCGGCGCGCCAGCCGTGATGCCTGATCAGGTTCGCACCCGATGCCAGCACGTCCGGCACCTCCTTCAACAGATCCACCCGGCCGTTGCCGTTGTAGTCGACGCCGAGCTGGTAATAGTCCTTGGGCTGGAACTGCAACTGACCAAGCTCGCCCGCCCAGGCACCGACCATCTGGTCCGGCCTGAGGTCGCCGCGTTCCGCGATTTTCAGCGCGAACATCAGCTGTTCGCGAAAGAGATCGGGGCGCCGGCAGTCGAAGGCCAGCGTCGCTAGGGAATTCATCACCGGAAGATTGCCGATATTGGCGCCGAAATCCGTCTCCAGCCCCCAGAAGCCGACGATGACCGCCCCCGGCACGCCGGTCTTGCGCTCCAGATCGGCGAATTCGCCGGCATATTTCTTCAGATAGCCGGTGCCGTGCTTCATCCGGTAGGAGGAGACCATCCGGTTGGAGAATTCCAGAAAGCTCTGGGAAAAGACGCTTTGAGCCCGGTCCTTGCGCACGATGGAAGGATCGTAGCGCAGCCCGTCAAGCGAGGCGGCGATCGTGCGCTCGGAAATCCCTTGCGTCCGCGCCTCGGCCCTGAAGTCCTGGAGCCATTTTCCGAAATTGGCGGGATCGCTGCATCCGGCAGCGCGCGCCGCGCCGGAGAGCCCCCCCGCCGTCACCACGGCCGCCATGGCCAGGGCCGCTATCCGCAGGCCCGCCAGGCCCGATATGGTCGTTGCACGTCGCCGCATTGAGCACTCCATGGTGATGTGTCGCCGGCCCCCCTCGGCCCGCTCCGTTCCCTGCCATGCCGACGCCCGCGCCGCAAGCCCGTCGCCCGCACGCAGTCCCGGCACGGGGTCGGGCGCGGCGCCCCGAACATGGCCAGAGGACGAGGCCAAAGGAAAGAGCCGGAGGATGGGCCGGAGGACAGGGCCGCAAAACGGCGCCCGCGCACCGCCCCCTTCGTCAAAATGATGTTTTGACATACTCCGCTTCGGCCCTATTCTATCGGAAATGGAGCGAAACACATTTTCGATAGAATTTATTTCATTAGTTAAATAAATAACGAGGGGGGCATCTCCAATCCCCTGAAAGATCGACCGAAACTGGCACGACTTCCCATCGCCGCAGCTTTGTAGGATTGAACAAGACACAAGGCGATCCCATTGACGGCAAATGAATTGAAGTCAGCTTCGGAACACGATGTGAGCGGCGAAGACGAAGACCTCCGTCCGTTTCATCAGTCGCTGCCCATGCAACTCATGACGGCCCGGGAGGAGGTGATGCTGCGGTTCAGGCCGCATCTTCACGCGCATGGCTTGACCGACCAGCAGTGGCGCATCATCCGCGCGCTGATGGAAGTCGAATCGTGCGAGATTCTCGATCTCAGCGACGTCTGCGGCATCCATCCGGCAAGTCTGTCGCGCATTCTGCCGAAGTTGGATGCGGCGGGCATCATCAACCGGCGGCCCAACAAGGCGGACCAGCGTCGCGTGATCGTCACCATCGCCCCCAAGGGACGTGCCCTGTTCAACCAGATCGCGCCCGAATCGGAGCGGCTCTATCGCTCGATCACCAGCGATATCGGCCAGGACCTGATGCGTGAGGCCTACGATGTGCTGGACCGGATGATACACGCACTGAGGTCGAAGCGTACCGCCTCCGGCGACACCGCGGCGGAGTGACCGCGAGCCCGACGTAAAACGACGGCGCATGCCTGATGGAGGAATGCCGCGAATGAGGACGCGGATCGCGCGTCTTCGTGTTGCCGCCCATCCTGAGAGACGCCCGCCATACGGATCCCTCCAGCCTTGAACCGCCCTAACGGGCCGCCTGCACCAGAAGCGGCGGCTTGCGCCGGGAGTGCCCATCTTCGGGCGCCGTTTCGGCCTTGCCGGCCCGCGACAGCAACCGCAGCACCGTGATCACGTCGCCCGGCGGGGCGGGAACGTCATGCGGCAGTGCGATGATCGGCAGCTCCTTCTTGCGCTCCAGCGTCAGGCTGACAAGCACCAGCGGCAAGCGCTCGCCGTTCTGCCCGGTCACGATCATGTCCGTCTTCCAGGCCCTGAGCACCAGACGGCCGTGATCCTGCGGCGCGGCCATGGTCGCGCTCAGGTCCGCCAGCCGCCCCTCGTGCAGCGAGGGGCGCGGCAGCAACGCGTCGATCCGGTTGCGCCCGTCCGAATAGGCCAGCACATCGACCCACGACCATGTCGGCACGATCTCCCAGCCGTTTGCGCGCACCAGTTGGGAGAGCGTGTCGACCGGCCCGGCCCATTGCGCGATGAAGGGCTCGCCGGTCTCTCCCGTCAGTTCGATCCGCCGTGCCGGCAGGCTTTTCCAGCCAGTATCGCGCCAGTGGTCCTCGGTAATCACCGTCTCGTGGACGGGCGCGGCGTAGAACAGCATCGCATTGGCATGGCCGTTGGCCACATAGACCAGCGACACGAGCACATAGATCGTCAGCGACACGATGCCGAGCGCGACGGGGGCGATCTTCTCCGGACGCGTCGCCTCCACCGCCAGCGCGAAGGCAGCCGTCATGGAAACGCCGAACAGGAAGCCGCCGGCGACGTCCGAGGGCCAGTGGGCGCCGAGATAGATGCGCGAACAGGCTATCGCGACGATGATGGCGCCGGCGCAGGCGAAGATCACCGCCTTGCCCCAGCGCCCGACACCAAGCCCGATCAGCACCGCCAGCATGCCGAAGACGACGGTCGCCAGCGTCGCGTGCCCGGAGGGAAAGGTGTAGAGATCGGCGCCGAACGCTTCCGTCGGCCGCGCGCCCTGCAACAGCAGCTTCATGAAGGGAACGAACAGGGCGGCCGACACCATCGTCACCGCCGCCGCGCCCGCGATGGTCCACGCCTTGCGCGCCGCCAGCCAGATGACGATCACCGCGCCCAGCGCGATCAGCACCGTGCCGTCGCCGATCATGGTGATCGCCACCATCACCCGGTCGGCCGGCGTGTTGCGCACCGACTGCACGAGATTGGCGATGGAAAGGTCGGCATAGATCATCGAATCGCGGGCGACGAGGTCCTCCAACAGCGCGGCAAAGCCGATGCCGCCGGCCGCCAGCACCGCGCTCAGGGCAACGACGCGCAGCGCGCGCGGATTGTCGGGCGCGAAGGTTTCCGCCAGCCACTGCCAGCCGCGGCCGGGCTTGGAGGCCACGTAGGCGACGAAGCGCGTCTGCAGGCGAATGAGCGGCGGGATCGCGCTCATCACCACGACCCGGATCAGCCATGCGGCGATGAAGACCACACCGATCAGCCCGAACAGCACGATGGCGAAACGGCCCGACACCTGGTTGGCGACCGCCAGCCCCTTGCCGATGAAGACGCCGGGCAAAAGGTGCATCAGCGACCAGACGAAGGCGGAGACGACATTGATGGTGACGAAGCGCGTATGGCTCATGCCCATCATGCCGGCGATGCCGGGAATGACCGCCTTCACGCCCGGCACGAAGCGGCCGATGGCGATGGACTTGCCGCCGTGATCGGCGAAGAACAGCTCGCTCTTTTCAACGAGGCCTGGATAGCGCGACAGCGGCCACATGCGCTTGAGCTGGGCGCCATAGATGCGCCCTGCCCAGTAGGACACCGCATCGCCGATGATGGCGCCGAGCGTCGTGGCGACGAAGATCGGCCAGAAATCCAGCTTGCCGCCGCCCACCAGCGTGCCCGCCCCCACCAGCACCACGGTGGAGGGCACGAACAGCCCGATGATCAGCAGGGCCTCGCCCATCGAGATCAGAAACACGATGGCAATGGAGAGATGGGGATTGTGGCCGAGATAAGCGATTACCCAATTCGCCAGATCCAACGTGAAGCTCATGGGTAAGCCTTGCGATCCTGCCGCCTTGTGCGTGGGAAGGGTCGGTTCGGATGAGAACCGCCGCAAGCGCTATCTAATGGGTTTGGACGTTAATTTACAGACCAATAAAACCGGCTTTTCCCGATTGTGAAAAGGAAACCTGTGGCGCCATGCGGGCGCCGCGCGGACATGGGCGGATACGAAGAGGGCGGCGCATCGGCTGCACCGCCCTCCGCTCTCATCCGGCCGAAGCGCTTAGAGCGCCTTGTCGGTCACCGCGTGGGTAAAGGCGCCTTCCGGCTCCTTGGTGATGACGGGATCGGACCCGCCCGACAGCAGCGTCTCGACCGTGCGCTTGTAGTCGGCCTCGTCCAGCGCACCGTCGGTGCCCTCGGTCAGCTTGTTGATCTCGCGCATCATCCGGCGCTGGTGCTTTTCGGTCTGGGCGCCGGTGGCATCGTTTTCCAAAACGATGTCCGCCGCCTCGTCCGGGTGCTCGCGGGCATATTCCCAGCCCTTCATGGAGGCCTTCACGAAGCGCGCCATCTTGTCGACGAAGGCGGGGTCCTTGAGCTTGTCCTCCAGCACGTAGAGCCCGTCCTCCAGCGTCGCCACACCCTGGTCCTCGTACTTGAAGACGACGAGGTCATCCTCGGAAATGCCGGCGTCGATCACCTGCCAGTATTCGTTGTAGGTCATGGTGGAGATGCAGGCCGCCTGCTTCTGCAACAGCGGATCGACGTTGAAGCCCTGCTTCAGCACCTTGACGCCCTCCGGCCCGCCGTCGGTCGGGATGTTCAGATGCGCCATCCACGACAGGAACGGATATTCGTTGCCGTAGAACCAGACGCCCAGCGTCTTGCCCTTGAAGTCCTCGGGCGTCTTGACGCCGCTCTCCTTCAGGCACGTCAGCATCATACCCGACTTCTTGAACGGCTGGGCGATGTTGACGAGCGGCACGCCCTTTTCGCGGCTGGCGAGTGCCGAGGGCATCCAGTCGACGATGACGTCCGCGCCGCCGCCGGCGATCACCTGCGGCGGGGCGATGTCCGGCCCGCCCGGCTTGATGGTGACGTCGAGACCCTCGTCCTCATAAAACCCCTTGTCCTTGGCGACGTAATAGCCGCCGAACTGGGCCTGGGTGACCCATTTCAGCTGCAGCGTCACCGCATCGGCAGCCAGAGCCCCGGATACACCCGCATTCGCCATGCCGAGCCCGGCGGCCAGTGCCACGGCCCCCCACAATACCTTCCTCATGTCCTCATTCTCCCTCTGGTTTCGGCACACCCGTCCCTTTTGTTTTATGTGCGGAACGATGGATGCCAGAACGTGAAAACCCTCTCCAACAGCGTCATCAACCCGTAGAACAGCGAGCCGGCGAGCGCCGCCACGGCGATCTCGGCCCAGACCATGTCGACATTCATGCGGCCGACTTCGGTCGAGATGCGAAAGCCCATGCCGACCGTCGGCGTCCCGAAGAATTCGGCAACGATGGCGCCGATCAGCGCCAGCGTGGAATTGATCTTCAGGGCGTTGAAAACGAATGGCAACGCCTGCGGAAGCCTGAGCTTGACGAGCGTCTGCCAGTGCGAGGCGGCATAGGTGCGCATCAGATCGCGCTGCATGTGATCGGAAGCCGCCAACCCCGCGACCGTGTTCACCAGCATCGGAAAGAAGGTCATGATGATGACGACGGCGGCTTTTGAGGGCCAGTCGAAGCCGAACCACATCACCATGATCGGCGCGACGCCGACGATGGGCAGCGCGGAAACGAGATTGCCCACCGGCAGCAGCCCGCGCTTGAGGAAATCCACCCGGTCGACCAGCAGCGCGACAACAAAGCCCGAACCGCACCCCAGCGCGTAGCCGATCAGCACGGCCTTCAGGAAGGTCTGGCGAAAATCCTCCCACAGCGGGCTCGGAAACCCGCCGACGAGCCGCACCCAGATTTCGGATGGCGCCGGCAGCAGCACCTTCGGCACGCCGAAACCGGTGACAAGCGCCTGCCACAGGATCAGGATCCACAGCCCGAACAGAAGCGGAATGACGATGCCGACCACGCGCTGGGCGAATTTCGACGCAAACGTCCGGTTCGCCAGCCGCTGGACGAACAGCCAGCCCGTCAGCCAGGCGGCGGCGATCAGCGCCCAGAACCCGCCCGCCGCCTCCCCCGAATGGGTGGCAAGCGCGGAGAGCAGCACCCAGGCACCGAAATGGGCAATAACAGCGATGATCATGTCGCCGGAGGGCCCTTGAAACCAGGAGTGGTCCGACGCCCCCTTTCCCTGCACCAAGAGCCCGAGCAGGTTCTCCCCCGCCATCACCAGCACCGCGAGCGCGAACACCAGCGCACCCGTCTGCCCCCACGTCGAGACCACCCCCGCCTCGCCGGAAAACAACGGCAGCACCAGCCCGAGCAACGCGGCCGCACCGGCCGCCATCGGCAGGGTCCGTTCCATGAGCCCCCTCATCGCGCCATCCCCATCCGCTTGAGAACGATCCCGTTGGCCACCCCGACGATGGCGACCAGTACGCCGGCCAGCACCGAGGCCGCGATCAGCGCCGACCAGATCTGCACCGTCTGTCCGTAGTAGGAACCGGACAGAAGCCGCGCGCCGAGCCCGGCAACCGCGCCCGTCGGCAATTCGCCGATGATCGCTCCGACGAGCGAGGCCGCCACCGCCACCTTCATCGAGGTGAAGAGATACGGCACCGCATAGGGAAACCGGAGCTTCCAGAAGACCTGGGATTTCGAGGCGTTGTAGGTGCGCATCAGGTCGAGATGCAGGATTTCCGGCGAGCGCAGCCCCGTCACCATGCCGACGGTGACGGGGAAGAACGACAGGTATGTCGAGATGAACGCCTTCGGCAGCAGCCCCGATATGCCGATGGCGTTCAAGACCACGATGATCATCGGCGCGATGGCGAGGATCGGGATCGTCTGCGAGGAGATCACCCACGGCAACAGCGACTTGTCGAGCACCCGGGAATGCACGATGCCGACGGCGAGCAGAATGCCGAGCACGGTGCCGATGACGAAGCCCAAAAGCGTGGAGGAGAGCGTGACGCCCGCGTGATAGACGAGGCTGCGCTTGGAGGTGACCGACTTCATCACGGTCGTCTGCCAGATCTCCTCCGCCACCTGATGGGGCGCGGGCAGCACGGGCCGGTCCTGATTGAGCGTGTCGGTGACAAGGCGCGTCACCGGCACATCCGCCTGCTTGGCGCGTGCATAGGTATCGCGCTGGAACGGCGCATTGAGATACACCGCGCCCGCATACCAGATCGCGATGATGGCGAGAACGACGACGATGACGGGCCCGGTGCGGCCGGAGAAGAGGCGGGTCATGCGGCGGCCCCCCGGTCCACAGAGAGACGGGCGGGGCCCCTCTCCGCCGTCATTGCCCGGCGCAGTCCGGGCAATCCACTGCCGCCCCCATGCACCGCACGCCCGACTGGATCACCCGGACTACGCCGGGTGATGACGGTGGAGGCATTGCGTGCCCACCCGATTTCTCCAGTGGGGCGGTCACCGCCCTCACCGTTGTCATCCCCGCGCAGGTGGGGATCCAGTAACCGCCGGGTTTCGTTAATCGAGCCCATCGGCCGCCGTCGCGGGATGCTGGATCCCGGCCCAATCCTAATAAATGGGGCCGGGATGACATTGAGTGGAGGCAGACAGCGAGGATGAACCGCCCCTTGCGTAACCCAAAGCACACCCTCAATCCTCATAACTGTGCCCCGCTCGCAAGCCTTCGCGCACCCGATGGGCGATCTCCAGAAACTCCGGCGTTTCGCGGATATCCAGATCCCTCTCCCTCGGCAAATCGCTCTCGATGATGTCGTAAATCCGCCCCGGCCGGGGGCTCATCACCACGATCTTGGTCGACAGGAACACCGCTTCGGGGATCGAGTGCGTGACGAAGACGACCGTCTTCTCCGTCTTCGCCCAGAGCTGCAACAGCTGCTCGTTCAGATGATCGCGCACGATCTCGTCGAGCGCGCCGAAGGGCTCGTCCATCAGCAACAGATCCGGATCGAAGGAGAGCGCCCGGGCGATGGAGGCGCGCTGCTGCATGCCCCCCGACAGCTGCCACGGGAACTTGCGTTCAAAGCCGGAAAGATTGACCAGCTCCAGATTCTTGCGCGTCCGCTTTTGCTGCTCCGCTTTCGAAAACCCCATGATCTCCAGCGGCAGCGCGATATTGCCGGCAATCGTGCGCCACGGGTAAAGCCCGGCGGCCTGAAACACATAGCCGTAGGAGCGATCGAGCCGTGCCTGCTCCGGTGTGCCGCCATTGACCGTGATCGCGCCCGACGTCGGCTGTTCCAGATCGGCGATGACGCGCAGAAGCGTGGTCTTGCCGCAGCCCGACGGCCCGATGAACGACACGAACTCGCCGCGCGCCACATCGAGATTGATGTTCGACAGGGCGTGGACCGGGCCGTCGGAGGTCTCGAAGGTGAGCGAGAGATCCCTCGCCGCGATCACGCTGGCGCGCTCCGCAACGCCGCGAACCTCCCCCGCGCCCGCCTGTGTCAGGCTTTGTGCTGCACTCGTCGTCACGTTGTCGTTCCCATTTCACCGGTTGCGCGGATCTACGCCGCCTTGTTCTCGAAGGGGCCTTCTTGCAAAGCCCCCCTTTCTTGTGAAGGGTGACCCCCACCCCTAGCCCCTCCCCTCAAGGGGGAGGGGGACTTGCTCCGCAAACTTGGCCTTTGAGGTGCTCACCTGACCAACCGTTGCAGGCACGATCTCATCCCCCTCCCCCTTGAGGGGAGGGGCTAGGGGTGGGGGTCACCCTTCACAAAAAGCAGTCAGCCCCCTCACCCCCGCTTCCTGCAAATTCGCGGCCAGAGCCCCAGCGTTGCCGGATGGATCGCCAGCGCCCAGTAGACGAGATTGGCCGGCACCAGGATCACGCAAAGCCCGCCCGACAGGACGGCCAGAAGATAAAGCGCATCGCGAACCGCCATGCCTCTGCCCACATCGGCCAGCGTGACAGCCGTGATCGCCACCGCATAGCCGATCCCCGCCAGCGCAAAGGCCGGCCAGCCCCGCCGCCCGCGCGCGAGCAGAAACCACGTGACCGGCACGAACCCGATCCAGCCGAGCCCCGCAATCGCGCTGGCAAGCTCCGCGAACTGGCGAAGCCCCAGGGCGGAAAAGGGCGGCGGCGGGCCGAAGCGCTCGAAGGGCAGCATCGTGTGGATGACCACCGACAGCGCCACGGCGACCACGAACACCGCCGCCAGATAGGCAATCACGTGCCGCAGGGCGGCGCAGCGCGCGTCAAGCTCCGCAGTCTCCCCGCCTGCCATCCGCGCGCCGCTAGACGCCGCTCGCCGGAATCCCCGCCCGCTGGACTTTCCGCGGCGCGGTGATCTCCTTCCATTGCGACAGCGCGCGGTTCACGGCGGTGAACGGCTCGCGCGCCACGAACTTGCCATGGCCTTCCTGGGTACGGATCTCGCCGTCCATGATCGCCACGTGTCCGCGCGTCAGCGTGTAGCGCGGCAGGCCCTTCACGTGCTTGCCCTCGAACACGTTGTAATCGATGGCCGACTGCTGCGACTTGGCCGAGATCGTCTTTTCCTTTTCCGGATCCCAGACGACGAGATCGGCATCCGCCCCCACAAGCACGCCCCCCTTCTTGGGGTACATGTTGAGGATCTTGGCGATGTTGGTGGAGGTGACGGCCACGAACTCGTTCATGGTGATGCGGCCGGTGTTGACGCCATAGGTCCACAGCATCGGCATCCGGTCCTCCAGCCCGCCGGTACCGTTGGGGATCTTGGTGAAATCGCCGACCCCGTAGCGCTTCTGCTCCGTGGTGAAGGCGCAATGGTCGGTCGCCACCACCTGCAGCGTGCCCGCCTGCAGGCCGGCCCAAAGGCTGTCCTGGTGCTTCTTGTTGCGGAACGGCGGCGACATCACGCGCCGGGCGGCGTGGTCCCAGTCGCCGTTCTGGTATTCGCCGTCATCGAGTGTGAGATGCTGGATCAGCGGCTCACCGTAGCAGCGGATGCCGTTCTGCTTGGCCCGCCGGATCGCCTCGTGGGCCTGCTCGCAACTGGTGTGGACGATATAGACCGGCACGCCCGCCATGTCGGCGATCATGATGGCGCGGTTGGTGGCCTCGCCCTCCACTTCCGCCGGCCTCGAATAGGCGTGCGCCTCCGGCCCGGTATTGCCGTCGGCCATGAGTTTCGCCTGCATCTGGGCGACCACGTCGCCGTTCTCTGCGTGCACAAGCGGCAAAGCGCCAAGCTCGGCACAGCGCGAGAACGAGGCGAACATCTCGTCGTCGTCCACCATCAGCGAGCCCTTGTAGGCCATGAAGTGCTTGAAGGTGTTGATGCCCTTCTCGCGCACCACGGTCTCCATCTCGTTGAAGACCTGCTCGCCCCACCAGGTGATCGCCATGTGGAAGGAATAGTCGCAGTTCGCGCGCGTCGACTTGTTGTCCCAGCGCTGGATGGCCTCCAGCAGCGACTGTTCGGGGTTCGGCAGCGCGAAATCGACCACCATGGTCGTGCCGCCGGCCAGCCCCGCCCGCGTGCCGCTTTCGAAATCATCGGAGGAATAGGTGCCCATGAAGGGCATTTCCAGATGCGTGTGCGGATCGATCCCGCCCGGCATGACATAGCAGCCGGTGGCATCCAGGGTTTCGTCGCCGGACAGGTTCGGCCCGATCTCAACGATTGTCTCGCCCTCGATCTTGACGTCCGCCCTGTAGCTCAGATCCGCGGTGACGACCGTGCCGCCCTTGATGACTTTCGATGCCATGTCTGGTTCCTCTGGTTTATCGGTGTGCCGGCGGGCGCTTGTTTTTTTGGTGCACCTCGCCCCTCATCCCTCGTCGTCCGGGTCCTGTTCGCTCCCGCCGGCCCTGAAATCGGTTTCGCCTCTCAATTCCCCCGGCTCCGCGCCGAAGTCTCCCTGGCCCCGCCGCCCCACCTCTCGGGCTCCGCGTATCAATCTCTCCGGCTCCGCCTCTCAATCTCTCTGGCGTAATCCCGCATTCGATCTCTCCAGCGTCATCCCGGACGCGATGCGGCACGCCAGTGACGCTTCGCAGATCCGGGATCCACCCCCGGTGTCTGCCGCCCCGGATCCCGGTTCTGCGCAGCAACGTTTCACGTTGCGGCGCGCCCGGGATGACATCGGATGTACGCTCCTGTTCCCGCCCCTCTCAGGCCCGCAGTTCCTTCGTCATGAACAGGCTGTACGGGTTCGCCTCGTAAGGCGGAAAAGGCCCGCATTCGGCATATCCCAACGCGCCGTAAAGCCCCACGGCTTCGGTATTGAGCGGCCCGGTTTCCAGATCGATCCGCGTGACGCCCCGCGCCCGCGCCATATCCTCCAGATACACCATCACCTTGCGCGCAGCGCCCTTGCCGCGCCCCTCGTCGCGCACGAACAGCCGCTTCAGTTCAGCCGTCCCGTCGCCATTCCATTTCAGCGCCCCGCAGCCGATCGCCCGGCCCTCATCGCGCACCACGGCAAAGGATATATCGTCACCTGAAAGCCCCTCGACATCCGTGCCGAAATGCCCCTCCGCCGGATAGCGCGCCAGAGAATAGGCGTCCGACAACTCGATCAGCTCGACGATTTCCGGCTGGTTCACCGGCTCGATGGAAATGCTGAGTTCAGCCGTCAATTCCCCCACTCTCCTCCGTCATTGCCGTCACAGCACGCACCGCCCCCGAATGGATCACCCGGACGGAGCCGGGTGATGACGGCGGTAACACCGAGCTTCGTCCAAAGAACCTCTCCCATGGGGAGAGGTCGGGCTGAAAGCCCGGGTGAGGGGTGTCGAACCCTCGTGGATACGGAGAACCCGACACCCCTCACCCTAACCCTCTCCCCAGGGGAGAGGGGACCTGTCCGCGCGGTGCCGCATCCTCGGCGCCCGCATCACCCACCGTCTGTCATCCCCGACTTGATCGGGGATCGAATGCCCCGTCGGCCAGGGAAATCGCGTCGCGTCCCTCGATCTCGCAGAGCTACCGTGCGTCTCTCTGCCGTGAACACCTGCAGAGATGCCAATGGATCCCCGGTCAAGCCGGGGATGACGGGTGGAAAGATCACGCCAAAACCGCGCGTTCCGCACGCAACTCGCGCCGGATCCACCCGTTCCTCACCCCACGATCTCCGCCGTCTCCACCACCGCATGAAACAGCACGTCGGCGCCCGCTTTCGCCCAGTCCTTGGAAATATCCTCCGCCTCGTTGTGCGAGAGACCGTCGACACAGGGGCACATCACCATCGAGGTCGGGGCCACGCGGTTGATCCAGCAGGCGTCGTGCCCCGCACCCGAAACGATATCGCGGTGCGAATAGCCGAGCCGCTCCGCCGCATCGCGCACCGCCTTGACGCAACCCGCATCGAAGGTGACGGGATCGAAATGCCCGGCGACCTCGATCTCGAGCCCAAGCCCCAGATCTTCCGCGATTTTCGGGGCTTCCGCCTCGAAGCGCGCCTTCATGCCGTCGAGGATGGTCTGATCGGGCGAGCGGAAATCGATGGTGAAGACCACCTTGCCCGGAATGACGTTTCTGGAATTGGGATGGAAATCGCAGTGCCCGATGGCGCCGACCGCGTTGGGCTGATGGCTCATGGCGATCTCGTGGACGAGCTCCGTCATCCGCGCCATGCCGAGGCCTGCGTTGCGGCGCATCGGCATCGGGGTGGAGCCGGTATGCGCGTCCTTGCCGGTCACCGTGACCTGAAGCCACCACAAGCCCTGGCCGTGGGTGACGACGCCGATATCCTTGCCTTCGGCCTCCAGGATCGGCCCCTGCTCGATGTGGAGCTCGAAGAACGCCTTGATCTTGTCCTTGCGGCTGCCAACCGGTTCATCGCCCTGCCAGCCGATGCGCACAAGCTCGTCGCCGAATTTCAGGCCCTTGGCGTCCTCGCGCGCCTTCGCCCATTCCTCGGTGTGCTGGCCTGCGAACACACCGGAGGCCAGCATGGCCGGGGCAAACCGCGTGCCTTCCTCGTTCGTCCAGTTGGTGACGACGATGGGGTGCCTGGTCTTGATGCAGAGATCGTTGAGCGAGCGGCAGACCTCCAGCGCCCCCAAAACGCCGAGCACGCCGTCATACTTGCCCCCTGTCGGCTGGGTATCGAGGTGAGAACCGACATAGACGGCCGGCAGATCCGGCTCCGTGCCGGGGCGCGTCATGAACATGTTGCCCATGGTGTCGAGCCCCATGGTCATACCGGCATCCTCGCACCATTTCTGGAAAAGCCTGCGGCCCTCGCTGTCGGCATCGGTCAGCGTCTGGCGGTTGTTGCCGCCGGCGACGCCCGGCCCGATCTTCGCCATTTCCATCAAGCTGTCCCACAGCCTGTCGGCGTTGATGCGCAGGTTCTCGCCCGGTGCTCCGGTACTTGCGGCCATACGTCTGTCCCCCTGATCGCCGATGTCATTCCCGGCGCTTGCGCGCCGCACTCTGTTCCGCTCTCTTCGGTTCTTGTCCGGCCCGATCGGCTCCCGCTTTTGCCGCGGGTTTTGTCCGAAAGGCCAGTCGTCGCGTTGTCGCGCGCCCTCATGGCGGGGCGCTTTGAAATCCGTTGGCAAGGCCATGTCTTCCGCCCCCGCCACAAACTCGATTGTCATCCCCGCGAAGGCGGGGATCCAGCAAACAGCGGGGCGGGGCGGTTCGCCGAATGCCCCGCTCATCCTCCAATTGCGTGCCAGACAACCAAACCCTGATGGTTGCTGGATTCCCGCCTTCGCGGGAATGACATCCGGAGTGGACGTCCTCCCTCTAGTCGATCGCCTTCAGCACCTTGCCGAGAATCCCGAACAGCTCGTCGATCTGCGCCTTGGAGATGATCAGCGGCGGCGACAGCGCGATGATGTCGCCGGTGGTGCGGATCATCAGCCCCTCCTCGAATGCCTTGAGGAAGGCGGAAAACGCCCGCTTGGTCGGCTCGCCGGCAATCGGCTCCAACTCCACCGCGCCGATCAGCCCGAGGTTGCGGATATCGATGACATGCGGATGATCCGTCAGCCCGTGCAACGCATCGGCCCAATAGTCGGCAAGCTCCGCCCCGCGCGTCATCAGCCCCTCGTCCTCGTAGGTATCGAGCGTGCCGAGCGCTGCGGCGCACGCCAAGGGATGGCCGGAATAGGTGTAGCCGTGGAAGAACTCGATCATGTGCTCCGGCCCCTGCATGAAGGCCTCGTAGATCGAGGAGGAGACGAACACCGCCCCCATCGGCACCGTGCCCGAGGTAAGCCCCTTGGCCGTCGTCACCATGTCCGGCACCACGCCGAAATGATCGACCGCAAACGCCGAACCAAGACGCCCGAAGCCGGTAATGACCTCGTCGAAAATCAAGAGGATATCGTTGTCATCACAGATCTTGCGAAGCCGCTCCAGATACCCCTTGGGCGGGATCAGCACGCCGGTGGACCCCGCCATCGGCTCCACGATCACGGCCGCGATGGTGGAGGCATCGTGCAGCTTGATGACGTTTTCCAGATCGTCGGCGAACTCCGCGCCATATTCCGGCTGGCCGCGGGTAAACGCGTTGCGCTCGATGTCGTGCGTATCGCGGATATGGTCGACGCCAGTCAGAAGCCCGCCGAACATCTTGCGGTTGCCGGAAATGCCGCCGACCGAGATGCCGCCGAAATTCACCCCGTGATAGCCGCGCTGACGGCCGATGAGGCGGGTCTTGGCCGCATTGCCCTTGGCGCGGTGATAGGCGATCGCCGTCTTCAGCGCCGTTTCCACCGATTCAGAGCCTGAATTGGTGAAGAACACATGGTCGAGCGGCTTCGGCATCATCGCGGAAAGCCGGGCCGCCAGTTCGAACGCCTTCGGGTGCCCCATCTGGAAGGCCGGCGCGTAGTCGAGTTCGGCGGCCTGTTTCTGAATCGCCTCCACCACCTTCGGCCGCCCGTGTCCGGCGTTGCAGCACCACAGGCCCGCCGTGCCGTCCAGGATCTGGCGGCCGTCGGCGGCCGTGTAGTGCATGTCCTTGGCACCCACCAGCATGCGCGGGTTCTTCTTGAACTGCCGGTTCGCGGTGAACGGCATCCAGAAGGCTTCGAGATTGTTGGTGGCGGCCTGCGACATGATTCCTCCAAGCGAACGCGCCGCCTTTCCTGGCGGTCGCGCGGGATGGGTCAGCCCCCGCACCGGCCCGCCCGTTTCCCTTGCGCGCATTCGCATGGCGCCATTACCGGAAAAAGACGGAAAACACCGAACCGCCCCTGAAAACCTCTGCGACAACCCTGCGAGAGCTTCAAGACTTCGGCGATGTCTCACGTTGCGATTTCTGACCAAATGGTCAAGATAACGATAGGAGTGCCGCGTAAGTGCGGTCAAGGTCATTTTCTATCCACGCGGATGCAAAAGCAATCATCGCCAAGTTGCGGATTTTGCTCGATTTGCGGGCGCAAGCGCGCGAAAAATGGGCGCTTTTTCGAAGCGCTGCGGCGCAGCAAAAGTGCCCGGCGCGGTCTTGGGGTGAAATCGCGGTTCAAATCGCGCTATAGCAGGAGACGCCGCGCCGGTCGGCTAAGGGGCGGACAAGGAGGAGGAAACGATCCGATGACGACGCGTGGCGAGGGTGGGCGCCGATGAGTATCGAGGGCACGGCCCGACAGGGATCGCGCAAGGCGACCCGCATCCAGACGGTCAACCGCGACCGCATTCTGGCGGCGGCGCTCGAGATATTCTCGCGCTTCGGCTTCCGCGGCACGACGCTCGACCAGATCGCCCGCGAGGCGGGCATGTCGAAGTCGAACCTGCTCTATTATTACCCCTCCAAGGCGCAGATCTATAAGGCCGTTCTGGAAGAGATCCTGGACGAATGGCTCAAGCCCCTGCGCGCGCTCGACGTCGCGAGCGACCCGGCATCGGAACTCGGCGACTACATTGCCCGCAAGCTGGAGCATTCGGCTGCGAACCCCAAAGCCTCCCGCCTCTTCGCCAACGAGGTTCTGGAAGGCGCGCCGGTGATGATGGATGTGCTGAAGGGACCGTTGCGCGATCTGGTCGACGCCAAGGCCGGCGTCATCCGCACCTGGATCGAGGAGGGCCGGCTGAAGCCGGTGGACCCGCATCACCTGGTTTTCATGCTGTGGGCGACGACCCAGCACTACGCCGATTTCGACACCCAGATCCGCGCGATCACGGGCCACTCGGTGGAAGAACCGAAGTTTCGGAAAACGGCTGAAGAGACGCTGAAAACGCTGTTCCTGCGCGCGCTCATTCCGTAGAGCGGTTTGGGGTTTGAGGGAAGTGGATCGGAGGCTTTGCCAAACCACGAAACGTTCTGGTCGGCGAGCACAAGCACGATCCGGCCACCCGCTCCCGCGCCGTCAGCCCACACAGCTTGTCGTTACCGCGCAGAAGGGGATGACATACCGGGAAAACCATAAACGTTCACCCAAAAGGCCTTTACCATGAAGATGGTCTTTTTTCGAAAAAATTCCAATTAGTCAATCAAATAGCCAATGAATGTCGCTATCTGATAAAATAGGCCAGAATATCAACTCCAGCATTCACAAAATAATATAATATTTAAAAAATAAATTGAAAAAAATAAACTTATGGGGAAAATTCTAATCAGATGGCCGCCATCCTCTGATATATTTCTTTCTATAATTTCTATTATTTTCTTCTGATTTTTTAATATTTATATGAGATGCATGAATATCTCCTGCGTTCTTTATGTCAAAATCGACATTATTTTCGTACCCATTGAATCCATCCACAACCAAATTCTGCCCTTTAGCGTCGAATAAAACGCCGGTCCCACAATAAGCCGCCCCGCATCCTATCATAACTGCCGTCGGGCGTTTACTAGAGCTATCTTCCTTGCTCATCAGATTTCCCTCTAATCATTTCCATGTCCTCTGAAACTATATCACCCACGTCCTCACCCTCGAAATACACACCATTACCTTCATACCTATGTCGCCTAAATGTTATATTTCCCGATTTCCCGACTTTCCATACTGCATTATCGGATTTTTCTTTTGACATAGCTAGGTACTCCCACATTAGACATGCACAGCACATCAAAGATATTGCTAAAGATGCATAAAAAACGTACGAATTATACCTTTGGTCCAGAAAGCACGCACCCAGCGTACTACCAGACACAGATAAGAATGCCCATAATGTTCCCACGCGTATATTCTTCTTCATCTTATGATGATATACGATTCCCCAGCGCACATACATAGATTCGTAAAAACGCGACCATGCATGTGCTCAAGAACACATGTCCATCCAATATTTTTGCATCCCACCGCTACTCCGCAGGCATCGCCACCCGGTTCGGATTGTTCGGATGCGTCGTCCAGTTGGCATAGGCCGCCTCCACCGGCCTGCCCGTGCGCGGATCGACCGTCCCGGAGGCCATCGGTTCCATGGTGATGCAGCCCTCCACCGGACAGACGTTGACGCACAGGTTGCAGCCCACGCATTCCGCCTCGATCACCTCGAAACCGCGCTTGCCCGCGATCGTCGCGGAAATCGCCTGGTGCGAGGTATCCTCGCAGGCGATGTGGCAGCGCCCGCACTTGATGCAAAGATCCTGATCGATATGCGCCTTGGCGATGTAGTTGAGGTTGAGGAACTTCCAGTCGGTGACGTTCGGCACCGCGCGGCCGATGAACTGGTCGATGGAGGCATAGCCCTTCTCGTCCATCCAGTCGGAAAGCCCGGAAATCATCTCCTCAACGATCCGGAAGCCGTAGGTCATCGCCGCCGTGCACACCTGCACGTTGCCGGCCCCAAGCGCCATGAACTCCGCCGCATCGCGCCACGTCGTCACCCCGCCGATGCCGGAAATCGGCAGGCCCCGGGTTTCCGCATCGCGCGCGATCTCGGCCACCATGTTGAGCGCCATCGGCTTCACCGCCGGCCCGCAATAGCCGCCATGCGTGCCCTTGCCGTCCACCGTGGGTTCCGGCGCCATCAGGTCGAGGTTCACGGATGTGATGGAGTTGACCGTGTTGATCAGCGACACCGCGTCCGCCCCGCCCTTCTTCGCGGCGCGTGCGGGATAGCGGATGTCGGTGATGTTCGGCGTCAGTTTCACGATCACCGGCATGCGCGTGTGCTTCTTGCACCAGCGCGTGACCATCTCGATGTAGTCCGGCACCTGGCCGACGGCCGAGCCCATGCCGCGTTCCGACATGCCGTGCGGACAGCCGAAATTGAGCTCCACGCCATCGGCTTCCGTTTCTTCAACGAGCTTCAGGATATTGGCCCAGTTCTCCTCCTCGCACGCCACCATCAGCGAGACGACCAGCGCCCGGTCGGGCCACGCCTTCTTCACCCGCTTGATCTCCTGCAGGTTGAGTTGCAATGGCCGGTCGGTGATCAGCTCGATGTTGTTGAAGCCGGTGAGCGAGCGGTCCTTGCCATGCGTCGCGCCGTAGCGCGGGCCGTTGACGTTGACGACCGGATCGCCGTCGCCGAGCGTCTTCCACACGACGCCGCCCCAGCCGGCCTGAAAGGCGCGCACGACATTGTATTCCTTGTCGGTCGGCGGCGCGGAGGCCAGCCAGAACGGGTTCGGCGACTTGATGCCGACAAATGAATTGGAAAGATCGGCCATGGTCCTCTTCTCCCCTAAAGACCAAAGGAACGGTGGATGGCATCGGCCGCGACCTTGCCGTCCGCGACGGCGGCGACCGTGAGGTCCTCGCCGCCCGCCACGCAGTCGCCGCCCGCCCACACGCCGGAAACCGAGGTGCGTCCGTCCTCGTCCACCGCGATGCGGCCCCCTTCCAGCGCCGGCACGGCACCCAGAAGTGGCGCATCAAGGAAGGTCTGGCCGATCGCCTTGAAGACCTGATCGACCTCGAGGCGCAACGTTTCGCCCGTGCCTTCAAGCCGACCGTCGTCTCCGGGCCTTGTGCCTTCCAGCACGATGGAGCTCACCCGGCCATGGGCGCCGATGAGGGCGGCCGGGCGCATCCAGTGGCGGATGACGACGCCGTTCGTCAGCGCCAGCTCCTGCTCATAGGCCGACGCCTTCATCTCGCCCGCCCCGCGCCGGTAGGCAATCGTCACCTCCTCCGCGCCCAGCCGCTTCATCTGCACCGCGATGTCGATCGCCGTCATGCCGCCGCCGATGACGACGACGCGCCGGCCCACGGGCAGCGTGGCAAGATTGTCGGCCTGGCGCAGTCGCGCGATATAATCGACCGCGTCGAGCACGCCCTCCATCTCCTCGCCCTCAAGCCTCAGCGCGTTGACGCCGGCAAGCCCCATGGCAAGGAACACCGCGTCATGCTTCGCCTTCAGGTCCGCAAGCGTGAAATCGCGCCCCAGCGCCTTGCCGGCTTCGACCGCGATGCCGCCGACCGACAGAATGAAGTCGACCTCTTCCTGCGCGAAGCCGTCGACGGTCTTGTAGGCGGCGATGCCGTATTCGTTGAGCCCGCCGAGCTTCGGCTTGGCGTCATAGATGGTGACCGAATGGCCCAGTTCCGCCAGCCGGTGGGCGCACGAAAGTCCCGCCGGCCCGCCGCCGACAATGGCGACGGACTTGCCCGTCTCAGGCGCCCGCGTGGCGAAGCTCTTCGGGCGGGTCTCAAGGAAACGGTCCGTGGCGTGGCGCTGCAGAAGGCCGATCTTCACCGGCTTTCCCTCCGCCTCCTGGCGCACACAGGCCTCCTCGCACAGGGTTTCGGTCGGGCAGACGCGGGCGCACATGCCGCCGAGAATGTTCTGCGCGAAGATCGTTTTTGCGGCGCCGGTATCGTTGCCGGTAGAGATCTGGCGGATGAACAGCGGAATGTCGATCGAGGTCGGGCACGCCTTGGTGCACGGGGCATCGAAGCAGAAATAGCAGCGGTCCGCCTCCACCACCGCCTCGTGGGCATCGAGCGGGGGATGCAGATCGGCGAAATTGTCCAGATACGCTTCGGCGGGCAGACGGCCGCACGCAATGTCCGGACCGGACGCAACGTCGGTCATGGAACCTCCTCGTCGCGCGGGTCCCGTCGCACCGGACAGGAGGCGGGGCGTCGCGCGTTTCCCATTTTCATCGAACGCGGGCCGGCCTTGCGGGGCGACCGCCCATGGCGAGCGGCCCCGGCAGCGTTCCGGCACATGTTCCCGTCTTCAAAGGTGGTCGTTTCGACCCTTCTCTTTGCCGGAAGGGTTCGTTACGTCAGTTTCAGTTTTTTGACCAAATAGTCAAATCCATTCTGACGGCACTTGCGCTTCAAATTTGCGCAAAACGGGTGAAACCTGCCTGTTCTGCGGGCGCAAGCGGATCGCAGGTCTTTGTGCTGCGGCCCATCCTTCCGTCAACCAGGGACCGCTCTACCGCCGGCACATCAGCGCGGCGAGCGCGGTGGACAGGGTGGCGAAGGCGTAAAACCACAGGCCCGGCTGGGTGATGGCGGTCGCAAGCCCGCTGGACTTGGCCGCAAACACCACCAGCGCCACCACCATCACGTCCATCATCGACCATTTCGACACCGCCCCCAGCAGCGACAGGAAATGCCCCCGCCCGCCGAGCGCCACCACATGCAGCAGCAGGATCTTGATCGCCGGAAACAGGATGGAGAAGCAGCCGACCAGGATAGCCAGCGCCCGGTCACCCTCCGCATCGAGCCCGCGCACCACCTCGATCAGCGACGGCGTCTCTTCAAAGAAATAGAGCTTCTCGAAGGACAGGAGCGGCAGCGTCAGGCCGAGCGCGAAGGAGAAGGTGGCGAGCGGCAGGAGCAGGGCGAGCATCAGGCGCATGAACGTGCCGCATGGTGGGTTGTCGGGGACATCTCCCATCCTGTGGCACAAGGCTGCCGGGCAAGGCAAGCGCGGGCAAGGCCGAACGCGGCCGGGTGCGGCCGGGCGCCATCACGACGCCTGCCGTCAGGAATAGCGCTTCACCGCCCGGTAGCCGCCGTTCTTGCCTCCCTCGCCGGCAAGCGCATAGCCGCCGGGCGCCTTGCGTTTGGCGGAATACATCGCCTTGTCGGCCGCGCGCAGCAATTCGCTCGCCGTCTGCCCGTCGCGCGGCGCCTGCGCGATGCCGACGCTGGCGGAAACCCGTATCGACCCGTCCGCGAGATCGTGGGGCTGCGAAAGCCCCTGCCCCAGCGTGCCGGCGAGCGCGATCGCCGCCTCCAGATCCACACCGGTCGGCAGGATGACGCTGAACTCGTCCCCGCCGAGCCGCGCCACCATCGCTTCGGCAGGCATCAGTTCACGGAAGCGATCGGCGACCGTCTGCAACAGCGCATCGCCGGCCTCGTGACCGAAAGTGTCGTTCACGGCCTTGAACCCGTCGAGATCGACGAACATCAGCACGCATTGCGTGCCCTCCTCGCGCGCGCGCATCAGTTCGCCGTTCAGCCGCGTGTTGAAAAGCGCGCGGTTCGGCAGATCCGTCAGCGTATCGAAATGCGCCTTGTGCCAGACGGCTTCCTCCGCCTCCACCCGCTGCGTCACATCGCGCGCAACGACGATGTAGCGCTCCTTGGAATCCTCGTCGGCGAAGCGGCCGCAACCCACGTCGAGCCAGAAGACCGTTCCGTCCCGCCGCTCGATCCGACAACGCACCGTCTTGTCTCCGTCCAGGAATTCCTGGTCGTCCAGCGGCAACTCCGGCAGGAACGTGCATATGTTGGCGCCGACGACTTCCGACTTCGCAACGCCGGTGCGCCGGGAGACCGTCTCGTTGCAATCGAGAATGATCCCTGTCGCGTCGAGCACGACGAGCCCGTCGTTGGACGCCTCGATCAGGCTGCGCAGATGTGCCTTCTCCTTCATGTTCGCCTGATTGATGCGGTCGACGGCGAGGCCGACGGCCGTTACGCGGCGCACCATGTAGCGGCCGATCAGGAAGAGCCCGACGGCCAGGGCGGCAACCACGAGGCTCAGCTCGACCAACCGAAAGGCATCGTCGATCCGTGTCTCCCAGACGAGCTCGCCGATCGGACGACCGCGGCTGTCCCTGAGGCTCACCCCATTGTTGCCGTCGTCGCCGTCAACGGGGCTGGCGCTCAGTTCGGGCAGGTCGAAATGCTTCGCGATGGCTTGCAGCCGGGCGGCATCGAACCGTGTTGTCAGCACCAGGAGGGGGATGGGGGCGCCGGGCTGGCCCGGCACGCCATCGAGCTTCACCGGCACCGGACCTGCGGTCGCGAGATAGGGCGAGCCGTTGTGCCAGAACCACCCGGTCACGACACGCGAAGGCGTGCTCCGTCCATTTCGAAGAGTGCTTTCGCCCCAGACGGGCTCGGACATATCGGGGAAGATCTCCTCCGGCATGAAGCTGTCACCGCTGCCGTCATCGGCATGTCCGAGCAACGCGCCGCCGAGCACCAGCGACACGGTCGCATAGCCCTCGACCTCCAGCATGCTCTGCCACGGCGCCTGGGAGGCAGTCTCCTTCGCCCCTTCGCCGCTCCGTGCCGCGACCTCCAGATCCTGCCAGGACATGCCGATCAGGATCCGCGACTTGGTCTCCACGTCGTCGATGTATGAGGTGACGATATCGCGCTCGTGGGTCTGCGTCGCGCGGTATTGATGCAGGATCTCGAAACCGAACAACGCGGCGAGCAGCGTGAATTCGACCAGAAAGATCGTGCGTTTGAGCCGCGCGAGATTGCCCAGCAGACCGGCCACGCTCGGCAACCCGCCCGGGTCCTGCCCGTCTTGACCAGCGAGTTGGCGGAAGAGTTTTCTCAAGCGCATATGTCTCCCATGCGGTTCGGCTCACGCTGGCCTTCCCGGCTAACACAACGGCTTTCACCTGAAACAAATTGTGTCGGAAATTCCTGAAAAAAGTTACTAAAATGGACATTTGATGCATTTCAAATCATTGAAGACAAAGACACATTGTGAATATTGCCAATCCGAGCGAGATTTTACTGAAAAGCCCGCAGACAAAGCCCGAATGCGGTATTCGGATACTACAACCTTCGCGACCGCTCCCCTGCGATGCTCCGACGAACCCTGCCCGCGTGCGGGCCTGTCGGCCCAAAGGCTTCGGAAGTCTTCTGCCGAAGACAGGCGGCCGAGCCTCCTCACTTTCGCCGACCGCTTGCCGAACTGGCGAAAATCCTGCCGCGCTCTCGAAGGGAGAGCCGGCGGATGCTTGCGGTGGGTGACCCCATGTTTTTTTTTGCAAAGGGTAACCCCCACCCCTAACCCCTCCCCTCAAGGGGGAGGGGGACCGGTCGGCAAGCCTGGCTTGCCAGGTGCTCACCTGACCAACCGCTGCAGGCACGATCTCATCCCCCTCCCCCTTGAGGGGAGGGGTTAGGGGTGGGGGTTACCCTTCGCAAAAACATGGGGGATTGAATTTCGAGCATGCCCGCTAACGGACAAAACACAAAAGCCAGGACCCCGGCTCGCGAAGAACCTCGGTTTCCCGGCTGCGGACTGTCTGACGCACCTGTCCCGCGGACGGGCCAGTGCCGTTTCGGATGATTCGTCTCAGTTGCCGAAGGCGTGATTGCGCCCGGCGATCTCGTCGAGTTCGGCCTGTTCGGCCTCTTCCGCGGCCTCGCGCTCGCGTTCCTGATCGCGCTCTTCCATCAGCTCGATCTTCTTCAGCTCTTCCACCGCCTCGGCCAGTTCATCCTGGGCGCGTTCGAGCTGGCCGTGCAGTTCCTCGGCCGAGGCCTTGAGGTTGTCGCGGCGCTGCATGGCCGCCTTGGCGAAGGTCGGATAGGCGAAATGCGCCACGTCGGTGATGCCGACGCGCTCCTGCTCGAACAGGATCTGGTCGTCTAGTTCCTTCGCCATGCGGTCGAAATCGGCGATCATCGCCTCGATCTGCGACACCTGCCGACGCTTGTCGTCGACCTGGAATCGCTTCAACCGTATGATGCTCTCTCTGGACTTCATCGGGCACTACTCCCCCTAACGAAGGGCGACCTTAACCCAAACTCATTTCCAAAAGGTTGGCGAGTTCACCATAACCTTCATCCAGTGTGGTCGCCTCGCCCTTGCCCTGACGGAGGAAGGCTTCCAGCGCATCGTGGCGTTCGATGGCGAGGTCGACGGTGGCGTCCGAGCCGCGGCGATAGGCGCCGAGCCGGATCAATTCCTCCATGTCGGCATAGGTCGACATCAGCCTTTTCGCCTCGCGAATGACGGGCAGGGCCTCGGGCTTCACGCAGCCCGGCATGGTGCGCGAAACCGACTTCAGGATGTTGATCGCCGGATAGCGCCCGCGCTCGGCAATCGCGCGCTCCATCACGATATGGCCGTCGAGAATGCCGCGTACCGCATCCGCCACCGGCTCGTTGTGGTTGTCGCCCTCCACCAGCACCGTGAAGAGCCCGGTGATCGAGCCCGACCCGACCACCCCCGGCCCGGCCCGCTCCAGAAGCCGGGGCAATTCGGTGAAGACGGTGGGCGTGTAGCCCTTGGAGGTCGGCGGCTCGCCGGCGGCAAGGCCGATCTCGCGCTGCGCCATGGCAAAGCGCGTCACCGAATCCATCATGCACAGCACGGACTTGCCCTGGTCGCGGAAATATTCCGCCGTCGCCAGCGTGAGATAGGCCGCCTGCCGGCGCATCAAGGCGCTCTCGTCCGATGTCGCGACGATGACGACGGCATGTTTCAGCCCGTCCTCGCCCAGGTCGTCCTGCACGAACTCCTGCAGCTCGCGACCGCGCTCGCCGATGAGCCCGATCACCGCCACGTCGGCGGCCGTGTTCTTGGCCAGCATGGAAAGAAGCACCGACTTGCCAACGCCGGAGCCGGCGAAGATGCCCATGCGCTGGCCGCGACAACATGTCACGAAGGTATTGAGTGCCCTCACCCCCAGGTCGATCGGCCCGCCAACGCGGGCGCGGTCGGCGGCCGGCGGCGGGCTGGTGCGCAGGTGACGGGGCTCGCCGCCGCGCGCAAGCGCCCCCTTGCCGTCCACCGCCTCGCCCATCGCGTTGATGACCCGGCCGAGCCACGCATCGGACATGCGCACCACGCTCTCGCGCTCCACCAGCACGGCCTTGCAGCCCATGCGCACGCCCTGAAGCCCGGAAAATGGCAGGCAAAGCGCGCGTTCGTCCCTGAAGCCGACGACCTCGGCCAGCACTTCGTCGCCCGCCCCGCCCTCGATCGCCAGCCGCGATCCGACGCTCATCTCGTGCACCGGTCCGGAGATCTCCACGAGCAGTCCCTGCACGCCGACAACCCGGCCGTAGACCTCGACGGCGTCCAGTGATTCGATTTCGTTGATCAGGGATTGCACGTGCGCCGCTCCGGGGACCGATTGAGCCGGTTAAGGGGAATGGTAACCGATCGTTTACGGTTCTGGTTAATCATATTGAAGAGGATGTTCACAGATTGGGAACCTTTATAGGCCGAAGCGTTCAAGCTGTGAGTCCGTTGAATCGGTTAGCGGCAATTCCTCATGTGGATTGTCGATAGCAACGGGCCGGAATTCGGCGGGAATTTCAAGAAATTCTCGTCAGTTTCATAGCTTACGTATCAAAACGCTTCCGCTGCGAATCGGAATTTGTTAACTAGGGCCTCGAGGTTTCGAGACGCGGTTAGCAGCAGTCATTCGCCGCGATCGCCTACCTAGGTTGGTGCGGTTTGCCCAGAATAGGCAAGACGAGGAAATTGGCATGCGAGTACTGCTCATAGAAGACGATGGCGCTACGGCCCAGAGCATCGAGCTGATGCTCAAGTCCGAAAACTTCAACGTCTATACAACGGATCTTGGCGAAGAAGGCATCGATCTGGGCAAGCTCTATGATTACGACATCATTCTGCTTGACCTGAATCTGCCGGACATGTCGGGCTATGAGGTCCTTCGGACCCTTCGCGTCTCCAAGGTCAAGACGCCGATCCTGATCCTTTCGGGTCTGGCCGGCATCGAGGACAAGGTTCGTGGTCTCGGCTTCGGCGCCGACGACTACATGACCAAGCCCTTCCACAAGGACGAGCTCGTCGCTCGCATCCATGCCATTGTTCGTCGGTCCAAGGGGCATGCGCAGTCGGTCATCACGACCGGCGACCTGACGGTGAACCTCGACACCAAGACGGTCGAGGTCAACAGCCAGCGCGTGCACCTGACGGGCAAGGAATATCAGATGCTGGAGTTGCTCTCCTTGCGCAAGGGCACGACCCTGACGAAGGAGATGTTCCTGAACCATCTCTATGGCGGCATGGACGAGCCGGAATTGAAGATCATCGACGTCTTCATCTGCAAGCTGCGCAAGAAGCTTGCGGCGGCGACCGCCGGCCGCAACTACATCGAGACGGTCTGGGGCCGCGGCTACGTTCTGCGCGAGCCCGACGAGGAACGCGTCGCGTCCTGATAAGGAGGCGCGTCTCCGAAATCATTTGAAAAAGCCTGGCCCCGGCCAGGCTTTTTTCGTTTGCGCACGCCGAACCTTCCGTCGGTCCCATCTTTGCCCGCTTCCGGCGCCGGCGGGGATGGCACGAGGAGAATGGGCGCGTTCGAGACGACAAAAGCGAGATCGTTTCATGGTCTGGCGACGCCGGATCGCGACGGGTCTTTCAGCGCGTTGCCCATCCTTCGCGACGGCGCTCTCGCGCCTCCTCAGAGCCAAGCCCGGCAATGGTATCGGGCTATGCGCCCCCATCCCCCCTCCGTCGTCATTGCCCGGCGAAGTCCGGGTGATGATGTCGAGGGTCTCGACAAAAGCCACGGAGCAGTCCGTGCCGCTCCGCGGGAACTTGATAACCCGGCAGACGTGCCCCGCCGCCCTTGCAGGCGGCGGGGGCCGAAACCTCAGGCCGCGCGCACGGAGGCCAGGAAGCGGTCGACCTCGCTGCGCAGCGTCTCGGACATCCGCGACAGCTCGTCCGCGGATGCTTCCACCTGGGCCGAGGCGGAGCCGGCCGTGGAAGCGGAGGAGGACACCAGGATGATGTTGTTGGACACATCCTGTGTGCCCACCGCCGCCATCTGGACGTTGCGGGCGATCTCCTGCGTCGCCGTCGTCTGCTGTTCCACGGCCGCCGCAATCGCCGAACTGATGGCGTTCAGCTCGTCAATGGCGCTGGAAACCGTGCCGATCGCCTCGGAGGAGCCGGCCGTGGCCGTCTGGATCTCCGAGACCTGCTCGGCGATCTCCTGGGTCGCCTTGGAGGTCTGCGTCGCAAGCTCCTTCACTTCCGCCGCAACCACGGCAAAGCCCTTGCCGGCCGTTCCCGCACGCGCCGCCTCGATGGTGGCGTTGAGCGCAAGAAGGTTGGTCTGCTCCGCGATGTCCTGGATCAGGCCGACGATGTCGCCGATGCGCTGGGCGGACGCCTGCTGCTGGTGCACCTTCTCCACCATCTGCGTGGCTTCCTGTGAGGCGACCGCCGCCTTGTTCGCGGTATCTGTCGCCTGACGCCCGATTTCCTCCACCGAGGCCGCCATCTCCTCCGAGGCGGTGGCGACCGCCTGCACGTTGCTGGTCGCCTCTTCCGAGGCGGCCGCGACGCTCGTCGCCTTCTCGTTGGTATCGGCTGCGGCCGCCGTCATGGTTTCGGCAGCGGCCTGAAGCTCGGTGGCGGCCCCGGCGACGGTGTTGACGATCGTGCCGACGGCTTCCTCGAATTCGTCCGCCATGCGCTCCATCAGCGCCTTGCGCTCCTCGGCCGCATGGGCCTCGGCTTCCTTCTGCTCGGCCTCCAGCCGGACCTTTTCGATCGCGTTCTCCTTGAACACGCCGACCGCCGCGGCCATCGCGCCGATCTCGTCCTTGCGGCCGGCGCCGAAGATCTCGACCTTCAGGTCTCCCTTCGCGAGCGTCTTCATGTTGGCGGTGATGCGAAGGATCGCCCGCGACAGCGACAGACCGAGATAGAGTGCCAGCGCCGCGCCCGCGAGCACGAAGATCAGGCCGATGATCCCGACCTTCCGGATCGTGCCGTCGATGAACTTGACCGCCTGCGGCCCGAGCCTGTTCTGACTGTCGATCGATGTATCCAGCATGCCCTGATAGGCCGCGAGGATCTTCGGACCGATGGCAGCGATTTCCGTATCAGCCTGCCTGCGCGCCTCCGAAAGTCGCTTCAGTTCGTCGAGTTGATCGAGATAGTGGGTAACGGCCTCCCCCACGTCGGCTGCGATCTTGCGCGCGCGCGCATCGCTCACGTCCTTGGCAAGCGCCCCAATGGCCTCGCGAGCGCTGGCGAGGTTGTCTTGCGCAGCCTTGAAATTCTGCTCCGAGGGCTCGCGTGCGATCCGTTCGGCATGGAGACTGGCGACCAGGAAGTCGTTCAGGGCCCTGCTCGCCTGCAGTTCCGCACCATGATCACCATCGCTCGCCAGAAGGCCCAGAAGCCGGCCCATCTGGTCGGGAACCTGGATCCCCCACGCCTTGAACGAAGCGAAGGCTCCGGTGACACCGCCCTGGCTCTCCCGGATCTTGTCGAAGAGCTTGTCGTACTTGGCGACATCGGACTGCAGGACATCGAACCGGGCGAGCTGGGCGGGATCCTTGATCCATTTCTTGAGGCCGGCACCGCCGTCCTTGACCTGCTCCGTATAGGTCCCCACGGCCTCCCCGTTTTCCTTCGAGGGCGCCAGCTTGAACTGCAGTGCCGCCACGCGTGCCATCGTGAACGCCTTGGTCACGTCCGTAATCGCGACGGTCTTGCCCGCCTCGCCCCGGTAATCCGTGAACATGCTGTTCGTTGTGTTGAGCCCCCAGAGACTGACCCCGGCCAATCCGGCCAGAGCAACCACAAGCAATCCCACCCCCCCGAGAAGCTTGATTTTTATCGACATGTTGTTGAGCACTTGTGCCACCTCAATCATTGAGCAAGGAGCGCGGCCGTATCGCATCTTCTCAGAAGACGGGAGCGCGAACGCCGTGACCCGAGGCACAATAGGCGTAATACCTGTTAATAATACGTATATTTTCCAATATTCCATACAAAAGATAAAGTTGACGTAATGTCATTTACACAGATTTATATTTATAAATCCAATATCTATTTATCACATTCGCGCTTACGTATGGTGATATAGCCACCTGTTATCGTATTCGCCTGCGTTATTTTATAGAATAACAGAATTGTTGAGCGAAAAATGCCATTTTCAATTGGATATCTGCTGCGACACCGGCCACGGGACGCCCGAGCTGCTGGAAATGCGGCCAGCTCGTCAAGAAAATCGAGTCCGATCAATATGTTGCAGATATGGAGCCCAAGCGCTGCGGCAACCGATTACCGGCCCTTCTGAAAACAAAGAAAAAGGCCCGGCCGAAGCCGGACCTCCATTGGCACACCCCTGTCGAGGCAAGCCCGCCCGGCCGCCGGCCGGGCAAGCGTCCGGTATGGTTCAGGCAGCGCGGACGGTGGAGAGGAAGCGGCTCACCTCGTTGCGCAGCGTCTCCGACATGCGCGACAGCTCGCCGGCCGATGCCTCGACCTGCGCACAGGCCGATCCGGTGGTGGAGGCTGCGGCCGAAACCAGGGTGATGTTGTTGGACACATCCTGGGTGCCGACCGCCGCCATCTGGACGTTGCGGGCGATCTCCTGCGTCGCGATCGTCTGCTGCTCCACGGCCGCCGCGATGGCCGAACTGATCTCGTTCAGCTCCGCGATAGCGCTGGAAACGGAGCCGATCGCCTCCGAGGAGCCCGCCGTGGCGGCCTGGATCTCTGAGATCTGCTCCGCGATCTCCTGGGTCGCCTTGGAGGTCTGCGTCGCAAGCTCCTTTACTTCCGCCGCCACGACCGCGAAGCCCTTGCCGGCTTCGCCCGCACGCGCCGCCTCGATGGTGGCGTTCAGTGCCAACAGGTTGGTCTGCTCTGCGATGTCCTGGATCAGGCCGACGATGTCGCCGATACGCTGGGCCGACGTCTGCTGCTGGTGCATCTTGTCAACCATCTGGTTGGCTTCGCCGGAGGCGGTCGCCGCCCGGCTCGCCGTATCGCTCGCCTGCCGACCGATCTCCTCCACCGATGCCGCCATCTCTTCCGAGGCGGTGGCGACCGCCTGCACGTTGCTGGTCGCCTCCTCGGAAGCGGCAGCGACGTTCGTGGCCTTGTCGTTGGTATCGGCTGCGGCCGCCGTCATTGTTTCGGCAGCGGCCTGAAGCTCTGTGGCGGCCCCGGCAACCGTGTCCACGATGGTGCCGACGGCTTCCTCGAACTCGTTCGCCATGCGCTCCATCAGCGCCTTGCGCTCCTCAGCCGCACGCGCCTCGACTTCCTTCTGCTCGGCCTCCAGCCGAACCTTCTCGATCGCGTTCTCCTTGAAGACACCGACCGCCGCAGCCATGGAGCCGATCTCGTCCTTGCGGCCCACTCCGAAGATCTCCACCTCAAGATCGCCGTCGGCGAGCCTGGTCATCGCGCCGGTGATCCGACGGATCGCCTGCGACAGCGACATCCCGAGATAAAGCGCGATTACGGCACCGATCAGCGTCGCGACAACGCCGATCGTCGTGACCTCCATGACGATGGATTCGATGCGCACGCCGGCCGTTTTGCCGACATCATTCTGCGAGGCCACGACGTCTTCGAGAATGCCGCGATAGGCATCCATGAACTTCGAGCCCAGAGCGGCGAGCTGCTCGTCCCAGATACGGTCGCGCTTCAGATAGTCGGCGTGCAGGGCGTCCAGAAGGGCCTTTTCCTGCTTGAGTTGCTCCGAAAGCCCCGATGCGGCCTTGCGGCGCTCCATGTTCGACGCCATGGCGTTCAGGCTGGACAGGTGCTTGCCAACGGCTTCGAGCTGACCGTTGGCCAGGTCGATGTCCCCGCCCTTGGGATCGTCGGCCACCCGGTTGATGTATTCCTGCCCCGACAGAAGCGCCCCCAGCGCCTGCCCGGCGAAATAGATCTCGTTGCCGCTGCCGTCCCGATAGGCCTGGCGGGCCAGATCGTCGAGCCCCTTTTGCATCGTCGCGGTCAGCTTCTCCAGCTCCGCGTTCTTTGCATCGATGTCGGCGTCGTTGAGCACGAACTCCCGGAAGGCTTCGCCGTAGTCCCTGATCTGGCTTTCCAGGGCCTCCAGCTTGGCGCGTATCTGGGGATTCGTGACCTGGGAGCGGATCTTGCCGGCCTCCGCGACGATCCCCTTGATGGCGACGGTCGCCTTCTCCGCCAGCGCTTCGTCGCCTGTATCGCCGAACTTCAGAACGGCCAGTCGCGCCAGAATGACGTTCTGCGTCGCGGTGTTGACATGCTGCGCTTCGATCGAGCCGTTCTTGAAGGTGTCAAACAGCCCCGACACCTGCTTCAGCCCCGTCAGATTGAAGACGACAAGGCCCGCGAGCGCGACGACGAGGAGCCCCACGCCCACGAACAGTTTCGTCTTGATAGATACGTTGTTGAGCATTTCTGTTGCCTCATGACCAGGGGGCGCCCTCTCAAGCCACCCCAGATCCCGACCCGGCCATACGCCAGCCGTGCGAAGATCTTCGGTCTCGAGGAATAATATAATATGCTTAATATTTCGTAAAAACACGTAACAACTATAGATATCAATAGCAATATCTGATACTCGCACAGCGTTCCGTTGGCGTAACATATCTTACAATATGAAATATTGAATGCAATACTTACCCAGTAGAAACGGATTTTAGGCGAGATAGAATTGGACGTACAAATTTTACAACCATAAATAGTCCTATCGACAAATAGTCTACCCAAGGTAATTTGAGCAATTTCCCCTACGTTACAAAAAGAAAAAGGCGCCGTCAGAAGACGGCGCCCTTTCGGCATTATCTGCAATCCGGACTGCCCGGGTAACGTTTTACCGTCGCGCTTGCGCGACAGCAGATCGGCGCTAATTCGCGAAAAGACGCGACGTGGCGCTGCCGCGGGCGGCCATTCCGAGGCCGCTCGCGCCGGTCTCGGCTCCCGCAGCGCCCCGATTGTAGAGGCCGCGCAGGCCCGGCACCGGCTGGAATGCCGTGGAAAGGCCCACCACCGTCTCCGCCGCCCCCAGCACCAGATAGCCGTCGCTCGGCATCTGTTTGGCGAGGCGATTGAGGATGTCGGACTTGGTCGGCTGGTCGAAATAGATCAGCACGTTACGGCAGAAGATCACGTCGAATTCGCCGAGCGAAGAGAAACTCTCCAGCAGATTGAGCATCCGCCACTGCACCATGCTGCGAATGTCCGGATTGATCTGCCAGATGTCGCCGTTCTGCGTGAAATATTTCAGCAGCATCTGGATCGGCAGGCCGCGCTGCACCTCGAACTGCGAGTAGACGCCGGTCTTGGCCTTGTCGAGCACCTCCGTGGAGATGTCCGTACCAATGATCTCCACGCGCCAGCCGGAAAGCCGGGCCGCGGCTTCCTTCAGCAGGATCGCCAGCGAATAAGGCTCCTGGCCGGTGGAGGCGGCCGCACACCAGATCCGCAGACGCTTGCGGTCCGCCCGCGCCTTCAAGAGCGCCGGCAGCATCGTGTTGGTGAAGTTCTCGAACGGCGTCTTGTCGCGGAAGAAGAACGACTCGTTGGTCGTCATCGCCTCCACAACGGCCGTTTCCAGCTTCCTGTCGGTGCCCCTCTGGAGTTTGGTTACAAGCTCGGAGAGCGACGCGATACCGTCCTTGCGCGCCAGAGGCAGCAGGCGGCTTTCCACCAGGTACTGCTTCTCGTTGGACAGCACCAGTCCGGACCGGGTCTTCAGGAACGTCTTGAGGAATTCGAATTCAGTCGGGGTCAACGCCGGCCTCCCAGGATACGGATCACTTTGGGACCGATCTCTTCGAGCGGCAGCACTTCGGAGCACTGACCGGTCTGGGCTGCGGCACCCGGCATTCCCCACACGACGCTGGTCTTCTCGTCCTGCGCGATGATACTGCCGCCGGCTGCCGCGATCGTCCTGACGCCCGCCGCCCCGTCGTGCCCCATACCGGTCAGCACGATGGCCAGCGTCGCCGCGCCATAGATTTTCGCCACGCTGTCGAAAAGCGGATCGACCGCGGGCTTGCAGAAATTGACCGGCGGATCGTCGGTCAACCGCACCTTGGCAGCCACGCCGTCCTTTTCCAGAACGAGATGCTTGCCGCCCGGAGCGACGTAGATCTGGCCCGGCTTCAGCACTTCGCCGTTCTGCGCCTCGGCCGCCGGGCGCAACGCCGCCTTGGCCAGATGCTCGGCGAGAATGGCCGTGAAGGTCGGCGGCATGTGCTGGGTGACGACAACGGGAATGTCGCCCAGGTTGCTGCCGATATCGCGAAAGAGCTGCTGCAGCGCCTGCGGTCCGCCCGTCGAGGAGCCGATCGCCAGAATGCGCGGGCGCGCGGAGGAATAGGAACGAAGCGTGAAGGGCGGACGCGCGATCGCCGACTGGCGCGGCGCGGGCGCCGCGGCCGTGCGGCCGAGCTGCTGACCGGCCGCCGTCTCCGCCCGCATCGGACGGCGCGCGATGGCCGCACCGGGAAGCCCGCCCTGACGCCCCTTGGGGCCGAGATTCTTCAGCTTCTCGATCAGGTCGCGCCGAAAATCGACGGAGGTGGAGATCGAGGAGGAGGATTCGGGCTTCGGGACGTAGTCCTGCGCGCCGAGCGACAGGGCCTTGAGGCTGATCTCGGCATTGCGCCGGGTCAGCGTGGAGGCCATGACGACGACGAGATTCTTCTTCTTGGCGAGCATCAGCGGCAGCGCCGTGAGCCCGTCCATCTCCGGCATCTCGATATCGAGGACGACGACGTCCGGGTTCGACCGCTCGATATCGTCGACCGCCAGCCTGCCGTTGCGATGGGACGCCACCACGGCGAGCGCCGGGTCAGCGTCGACCCAGCGACTGATCAAGCCGCGGATCACGACGCTGTCGTCGACGACCATTACGCGAATGGGGTCCGTTACCGTCCCGACCGGCGGGGCGGCAGACTGGGTCGCTGTAACCATGTCAGATTCCTGTTGGGGGGGTCTCTAGATGAGACCGACCTCCTGGAACTTCGCTTCGACGATCTCTCTGTCGAACGGTTTCATGATGTATTCGTTGGCCCCTGCCCGGATCGCCTTGGCAATGTGGCCGACATCATTTTCCGTGGTGCAGAAGACCACCGTCGGGCGGTCTCCGCCTTCTTCCTGCCGAAGCGCTGTCAGGAACTCCAGACCGTCCATGACCGGCATGTTCCAGTCGAGAAGGATCGCGTCCGGCATGTCCTTGCGGCAGCTTTCCAGGGCCGCCTTGCCGTCTTCGGCTTCGGCGATGGAGAAGTCGAGGTCTTCCAGGATCCGCCGCGCCACCTTCCGGATAACGCTGGAATCATCGACCACGAGGCATGTTTTCATCACCTGAACTCCTGATCACGGGACGCACGCCGGAACGCGGTTCCGTTAAGCGGCAATGGGCTCGCTCATCATCGCGCCGAGAAGACGCGCCACATCGAGAATGACCATCAGCTGGCCGTCGAGACGATGCACGCCGGCGGAAATCTCCGCCCAGCGCTGGTCGAGATTGGTCGGGTTCGGCTCGCGCGAGCTGACCGGAAGCGTGAGTACCTCACCGACGGTATCGATGACCAGTCCGTAAGATTCCCCCTTGTATTCGATCCCGACCGCCATCATCGTCTGGCCGCCTTCAAGCGCAGGCAGCGACAGACGACGGCGCATGTTGATCGCCGTGACGATGCGACCGCGCAGGTTCAAGACGCCCTGCACCTCCGGCGGCGCCAGCGGCACCCGCGTCACGCTCTCCGGCACGAACACGTCGTGCACCTGGCTGATCTGCAATCCGAACAGCTGACCGCCGATGACGACGGTCACATACTGGATGTTCTCGCTGCCGGCCCCTGCCGAAGTGATCTTTTCCACGGCGCTCTTTTCTTTGTTCTGGTGCTCGTTCTTCATGCTGCGGCCCTCGCCTCGTTCGTCAGCACATCCTTGAGCGCGGCAATGAGACCGGGCCGGTCGAATTTGGCGACGTAGTCGTCAAAGCCCGCCTGGCGGCCGCGTTCGATGGAAGCCGGGGTGACCAGCGACGAAAGCGCCAGCACCGGTATGTTGCGGAAGCGCGGGTCGCGTCTCAGCGCCTCGCAGAACTCGAACCCGTTGATATCCGGCATCTCGATATCGGAGACGACGACATCGAACTTGCGATCCGACTGCAGGACCTGCACGGCCGAACGCGCGCTGTCGCACACGGTCACGTCGTAGCCCGCCGCCTTCAGCACCGGCGTCAGCATGTTGCGGAAGAAGGAGCTGTCGTCGACGAACAGCAGCGACTTCGTCAGCGCCTCGCTCGCCATCTCCTTGCGCACGAACCAGTCCTCGAAGGCCATCGGCAGGTAGTGGCCGAGATCGATGATCTCCGTGGCCTTCTCCTTGATGATGGCGGAGCCGAGAACGCCCGGCACTTCCGAGCCGACCTCGATGTTCAGCGTCGCTTCCACGATGTCGACGATCTCGTCGACCACCAGGCCCATGGAGCGGCCGCTATCGGAGAACACAAGCATCGGCTGTGTGCCTTCGGTGCGGTGCGCCTGGCCGGGCTCGATGTAGACGAGCGGCATCAGCACGCCGCGATACTGAACCAGGTCGCGGCCGTTGGAGCGTTCGATCTCGGAGACCTGGAACTCCTCCAGACGCGTGACCAGCGACAGCGGCACCGCCTTGGGCTCGGCCGAACCGGCGCGGAACAGCAAGAGCGACGTGGTCGCGTGATGGTCCACGAACTTCTTGCGCTCGTCGTGTTCCTCTTCCTGCTCGGCAAGAGCGGAAGAGGCGTGGCTCGCCATCGCGCTGGCGATGCCGTTGGGATCGATGATCATGATCACCGAGCCGTCGCCGAGGATGGTGTTGCCGGAGAACATCGAGATGTTTCGCAGCATGGTCGACATCGGCTTGACGACGATTTCCTCCGTATGGAAGACGCCGTCGACCACCACGCCGAAGGTCTGGGAACCGACCTGCATGACGACGATGAAGCCGTTGTCCTGGTCGAGCGCCTCGTCGGCGTTGGCGACCGTCTCCATGCCGAGCAGCGAGGAGAGATGCAAGAGCGGCAGCAGCTTGTTGCGCAGGCGAAGGACGGGCGTGTCCTTGATGCGCTCGATGCGGTGCTCGGAATTGTTCTGGACGCGAACCAGTTCCACGACCGAGAGCTGCGGAATGGCGAAGCGATCGCCGGAGCTTTCAACGATCAGCGTGGAGACGATGGCCAGCGTCAGCGGGATCTTGATGATGAAGCTGGTGCCCTTGCCCGGGACCGACTTCAGATCCACCGAACCGCCGATCAGCTCGATGTTGTTGCGCACCACGTCCATGCCGACGCCGCGGCCAGACACGCTCGTCACCTTGGCGGCCGTGGAGAAGCCCGCGCCGAAGATCAGCTTGTGGATCTGGGCGTCGGTCATCTTCTCCAGTTCGGCTTCCGTGTGCATGCCGCTCTGGATCGCCTTGCGCTTGATCGCATCGACGTCGAGGCCCTTGCCGTCGTCCTTGACCTCGATGATGATGTGCCCGCCCTCGTGATAGGCGGCAAGCGTGATCGTGCCCTGTTCCGGCTTGCCGGCGGCCTTGCGGTCCTCCGGGCCTTCCAGGCCGTGATCGGCGGAGTTGCGCACCATGTGGGTGAGCGGATCCTTGATCAGCTCCAGCACCTGGCGGTCAAGCTCGGTATCGGCGCCGATCATCTCCAGCTCGATCGGCTTGTCCAGTTCCTGCGAAAGGTCGCGCACCACGCGCGGCAGCTTCTGCCAGGCGTTGCCGATCGGCTGCATGCGCGTCTTCATGACGCCTTCCTGCAGCTCGGCGGTGACGTTGGAGAGCCGCTGCAGCGGCACCTTGAATTCGCTGTCCTCGTGACGGCGCACGATCTCCAGAAGCTGGTTGCGCGTCAGCACCAGTTCCGAAACCATGGTCATCAGATGTTCCAGCGTCTCCACGTTGACGCGGATCGACTGGTTGGACACAGACGACTTCTTGTCGCCGGGCGCCTTTTCCGGGTGGTGATCGCCGGCCGCCTTGGTGTCGGCCGCGAGGGCGCCGACGTCGGCCGCCTTCGGTTCCGGCTCGGGCTTGGGTTCGGGAAGCTCGATCTCGATCGCGGTTTCCTGGAAGGCGCGCTCGAGCTCGTCGAGCGAAACCTCGCCCGGGCGCAGCTCGCGTTCCAGCGACTGATCGATCGGCTTGATCGCGGCGGCATCGGCGTCGTCGGACGCGGTGCCCTCCGCATCATCGTCGGCCGTTTCCGTCGCGGCCTTGCCGGCAGCGCCGCCCGCCTGTTCGAAGGCGTGCTCCGACATGTATTCGAGTTGCTTGATGAGGTCTTCATCGGAGCCGGCCGGCTCCTCGCCCTCGGCTTCCTCAAGATCGGCGAGGATGCCCTTGATGCGGTCGATCGAGGACAGGATCAGCGACACGGCGGCCTGTGTGACGGGTGCTCCGTCGCGGAACTTGCCCATCAGCGTCTCGGCGGCATGTGCCAGCGCTTCCAGACGCGGCAGGCCGAGGAACCCGCAGGTTCCCTTGATCGTGTGAACGAGACGGAAGATATTGTCGAGAATCGTCGCGTTGTTGGGTTCCTGCTCGAACTTCACGAGCTCCACGTCGACGACGTCCAAACTCTCGTTGGTCTCAGTCAGGAACTCACGAAGGAGATCATCCATGTCTGGTGCCCACCCACATACTATACGCACAGGGGCTCGCAAGGCGGCCCCACGGGCATTCTGCCCGCAGGGCCAAGTCTCGGCGGAATAAGTTAAGATAGGTTGAAGCGCGGGCGGGCAATCACGCTTCCGGGATAAGCATCTACTCGGCTGTTATAATTACCGAATCATCCTTCTTCTCCATCAGGATCGACATGTTGCTGTCGTCTGCCAGAAGCCCCGCATAGGCGGGCTGGATCGCATGCGCGTCGATGCGCTCCACTTCCTGGTTGGTGAGAAGGTCCGCGATCATCGCGGGAATGCGGGCGTTGAGGCCCTGCGCGGTGAGCCGGAAACTCGGCTTGGCCGCGTCCTCGTTGGTCATCTCCACCGTGATGGTGCCGCCGCGCGGCACGCACTGGTTGGCGATGAGCAGCAGGTTGAGAAGAAGCTTGACCTTGTTCTTGCCCATCAGGAGCCGGGGAACGTTCCACACCAGGGTGGACTTCTCGTTCTCCATGTAGCCGGCCGAGACCGAATGGGCATCGCCGAGGTCGATCTCCGCACCGGCCGACCCCGCCGCCCCGAAGGCGAGCCGGGCGAACTGCAGCTTGGCCGAGGCCTGCTTGGCGCTCTTTCGAATGAGGTCCATGGCGAATTCGCGCATCTCCTCATTGTTTTCCTCGTCGAGCACTTCCAGCCCGTTGGTCACCGCGCCGACCGGCGAGATGATGTCATGGCAGACACGGCTGGCGATCAGCGCTGCGAGATCGAGCGATGACAGGTCAATCGGCTTGGCCATGAAAACCTCGGGTCCGTGATGGGTGGCAATCGGCCTGATTCGACGCAGGCCAGACGAGGGTTACACCGACACCCCCGCCGTGCCAAGTCGGGACGCTTCCCCGCGCCGCCGGTTTTGCCCGCCAGTGTCAGATGGCAGCGGCGCTAACCCTGCTCACCGGCTCAGATCCGGCGCGATCGTGAAATGCAGCCGCTTGTCCCAGCTTTGCTCGGCGTTGCGGATATAGGCGTCCGGCGCCACCAGCCACGAGAACCGCCGCGCCGGAGAATAGAAAAGGTAAAGCCGCTCGCCGTAGACCGCCCAGACCTTCGGATCCCCCGGTGTCAGTTGGTCGTCCGCGAGCGCGCGCGCATCGTGCCCGCCGAATTGCGGCGCATAGATCTCCGGCGCCTCCCTGAAGGCGGCAAGGTTGCCCTCGTTGACGAAGCGCCAGATGGTTTGCGACCAGACGAACTCGAAGCGCGGCAGGCCCAGCCGCGGCCGGTGATCGACGAAATAGGCGACCGGGTCGTATCCGCCGATGGCAAGCCCCGTCGCCGCATCGACCTGGACGTAACGCTGCGGGATCGTGTAGCCGGAGCCCGCCGCCGGTGTATCTGGCGTCTCTGATGTTCCCTGCCCGTCTGCGGGCGCGGCGTTCTCCGCAGCCGCGTTCCCCGTGCCGGTCGCCCCCTCCTGCGCCACCCCCGGCTCCGCCGCATCCTGCGCCATGCATGGCTCGGCTGCGAGCGTGAGGGCGGCAAGCCACAACGCGGCGAAAAGGAAACGGAAGAAGGAACGGGACACGAATATCGCCCCCGAGGGGATGGCGAGCCCAAAGGTTGCCGAATTTCGAATAGACTTTGTCACCGATTCGCACCGCGCCCGCCGGCGCCTCCCAGTCAGGGCCGGCTTTCGTGTTCGTGTCGCATGTAGCATATAGCATCGATCCGGGCGCCCCGGCATGTCCCCCGGCCCGCGCGCACTGTCACAAGAGCCTGGCATGCGCAACAGGGCACAAAGGAGATCCGTGAATGTATCTGCCGATCAGGAAAATGGTGATGCGGCTTGCAGCGCCGGCACTGTTTGCGGCCACCCTCGTCGTCGCCGCGCTCGCGCCGGTTGCCGGTCAGGCCCAGGGCTATCAGGGCCAGGGCAATTACGACAACGCCGCGCCTCCGGGCAGTCAGTCCTATTCCCAGGACGAGATCGTCGATGCCGGCCAGCGCTTTTTCGGCAAGGCCGCCGGCGGCCTTGCGTCCATCGTTGAGAACGCCGTCTCCAAGTACGGCCAGCCCAACGGCTACATTCTCGGCGAGGAAGGTTCCGGCGCGCTGGTGGCCGGCGCGCGCTTCGGCGAGGGCCAGCTCTACACGCGCAACGCCGGTACTCACAAGGTCTTCTGGCAGGGCCCTTCGATCGGCTGGGATTTCGGCGGCGACGGCGCCCGCGTCATGATGCTGGTCTACAACCTGCCCTCGGTCGACGCGATCTTCCGCCGCTATGTCGGCGTCAACGGCTCGGCCTATCTCGTCGGCGGCTTCGGCATGACGGTGCTGTCCAACAACGAGATCTACGTGGTGCCCATCCGCGCCGGCGTCGGCGCCCGCCTCGGCATCAATGTCGGCTACCTGAAATTCACCCAGAAGCCGACCTGGAACCCTTTCTGACGCGCCTCGACCGGCATTGCGTACCGCGCCGGCAGCCTCGCTGCACGGAATGCCCTGCCGGGGCCGGCGGACGGGTCCGCAATCGCTCGTGATTGCATCGGCGGTAAAAATCGGCAGGCTGGAAGATTGCAGCCTGCCAGGGAACCCCTTGCGGGCCCTGACAGTCGGTCGTAAAGCATCGCTGTCGCGGGGACGCCCCCGCCACGGGGCTCACAACAGGGCCCACAACAGGGCCTTGTCGCAACCGGGCACGGGACTTGGCGGGTCGGACAACTTCCGGTATTTGGTTCTTATACGTGTCAAGGACCAGCAACAGCGGCGCGGGCGGGCCGGCCGGAACGGCGCAGACGGGATCGGATCGTGATCAACGCGGCGATGTATTTTGCCCTCGGTTTCCTGACCGCAGGGCTTGTGATGCTGGTTCTCGGGCCCGCGTTGTGGCGCCGCGCCGTTCGCCTGACGCGCCGCTCCGTCGAGGCCACCTCCCCGATGACGCTGTCGGAAGCGCGCGCCGCGCGCGATCAGCTGCGCGCCGAATACGCGGTCAAGACCCGGCGTCTGGAACTGGGCGCCGAAGGGCTCAAGGAACGGATGATCCGTCAGGAGCTCGATGTCACCGAGGCCCGCGAGGCGCTGAAGGCCGCCGTTCTGGAGCGCGACGAGAAGGCCCGCCACGTGCGCGAGCTGGAAGCCCGCGAGGAGGCGCTGCGCGCCGAGCTCGTCGCACGGCAGGAAGAGATCGCCAGACTTTCGGCCCGCGTGCGCGAGGCCGAACGCAACCTCGTCCAGCGCGGCAAGCAGATCGCCGAGCTGACTCGCGCCGCCGAACTCGCCCGCCAGGAAGATGCCGCGGCCGCCGCCCATGCGGCCGGCATCAACATGACGGTTGCGGAGCTCGAAGAGGAAATCGCCGGCCACAAGGCGCGCCACACGGCGGATGCCAGCCGGATCCTGCGGCTCGAAGGCGAATGCGACGGTCTGCGCCGTCAGCTTCAGGATCTGGAGAAGGCCCGTCCGCACGAGGCTCCGCGCCCGCGCACCTCCGCCGATGCGGCGCTTCAGAAGATGGAGGCGATGATCCTCGATCTGGAAGGCCAGAAGGTGGAATCCCAGGCCGAGATCACCCGCCTGTCGCTCCAGCTTGAGGCGCTGCGCGGCACTTCGGGCGACAACGTGGAAGGCGTGCTCGCCTCGCTGGAGGCGGAAAACAACGCGCTCGCCGACGAGCTCAATCGCCTTTCTGCCGAGCACGACCAGTTGCGCAGTCGCTTCGACCGTCTCAATTCCGGCGAGGAACGCGAGAACCGCCTGCTGCGCGACCAGATCACCGACCTCGCCGCCGAGATCGTCGCCCTGACGGCGGCGATGGAGGGCGAGGGCTCGGAAACCGACCGCATTCTGAAGGCGGCAGGTTCGCCAGCGCAAAACAGGGCAGCGAACGGAGCCGGCGCGGACGCCCCGGCAAGCCTCGCCGATCGCATCCGCACCCTGCGCGCACAGGCGCTGGCCGACAAGACCCCCGCCCGCGAACGCGCCAGCGCTTCCTGAAGACCGGGCAACGGCCGGCGGAAGGTCACGCGGGAGGTGCTCCCTGCCGGCACGATATCATGCCGCGCGAACGGCTTTTCCCTTGCGGGCCTTCCTACGAGACGCCTAAAGCGTGGCGCCGTTGTCCACGGTCAGGCACTGGCCGGTCATCGCCTTCGACTCGTCGCAGGCGAAGAACAAAATCGCCGCAGCCTGGTCCTCCGTCGTCGCCTCCGGCACGCTGAGATCGAAGTGCCGCGCGGTAACGCCGGGCATTTCCGGATCGAAAGTGGCGATCGCTTCCGGCGTGTTCAGCTCCGTGGGCGTCGGCCCCGGCAGCGTGGCGTTGCAGCGGATGCCCTTGCCTGCGAACTGGATGGCGATATTGCGCGTCAGCGCGATGACGCCCGCCTTCGCCGATGAATAGGCGGCCCCGGCAAGACCACGCTGGCCAATCGACGAGATGTTGATGATGCTGCCCGAGCCTTGCGCCTCCATGGTCTCCAGCGCCGCACGGCTCATGTGAAACACGCTGGTGAGGTCCACCGCGATCACCCGGTCCCACAGTTCGTCCGTCGTGCGGGTCGTCGGCATGTGCTTGTCGGGAATGCCCGCATTGTTCACGAGAACGTCGAGGCGGCCATGGCGCGCGATGACGGTTTCCACGACCCGGTCGCAATTGGCCCGCTCGGCGAGGTCGGCGACCACGTAGTCGGCCTTCCCGCCGGCAGCCTCGATGTCGTCGCACACCTTCGCAAGCCGCGCCTCGCGACGCGCCACCAGCACGACGGTCGCCCCCTCGCGCGCAAAAACCCGTGCCGTCGTCTCCCCGATCCCGGAGCTGGCGCCGGTGACGACGGCGACCTTGCCTTCCAGACGAGCCATGCCTGCATCTCCTGTTTGAAAACCCAGAAGACGCTCCTACGCGGAAAGGCCCGGCTACGGAAATTCTGTTTCGGATAAACTTTATGTATCAAAGGCATAGGCGCGCGCCCACGTACGTGAAACGTGCCGGGGCGCACGCCCGTGAACGCGACGGGGTTAGAGCCGCCCCCAGAGCATATTCCGATCGGATCGAGGCAATCTGATCGATTAAGAATATGCTCAAGGTATTGATCTGGAGCGGTTTCTTCTCGTTCAGACGATTCCGTCTGAACGACAAGCGCTCTAGTACGGCAGGCCGACGTAGTTCTCCGCCAGTGCCGCAGCCCCCGTCTTCGACGAGGTGACATAGTCGAGTTCGGCAACCTGCATCCTGCCATCGAAGCCGGAAGCGTCGGGGAAGGTGTGCATCAGGTTGGTCATCCACCAGGAAAACCGCTCCGCCTTCCAGATCCGCCTGAGCGCATTTTCCGAATAGCGCTCGATCAGTTCACCCTCGCCGCTGCCGTAATGCGCGATCAGCGCCTCGGACAGGTAATGCACGTCGGAGGCCGCGAGGTTCAGCCCCTTGGCCCCCGTCGGCGGCACGATGTGGGCGGCGTCGCCCACCAGGAACATCCGCCCGAACTTCATCGGCTCGGCGACGAAGCTGCGCAAGGGCGCGATGGTCTTCTCGATCGACGGCCCCATCACGATGGTGTCGGCGGCCTTCTGGTCGATGCGGCGGCGCAGCTCGTCCCAGAAGCGCTCGTCCGACCACGCCTCCACCTTGTCGTCGAGCGGCACCTGCACGTAGTAGCGCGACAGCACGTGCGAGCGCATGGAACACAGCGCGAAGCCGCGTTCGTGGCGGGCATAGATGAGTTCCTCGGAGACCGGCGGCGTCTCCGACAGGATGCCCAGCCAGCCGAACGGATAGACGCGCTCGAAGGTCTTCAGCACGCTCTGTGGCGCACTCGCCCTGGACACCCCGTGATAGCCGTCGCAGCCGGCGATGAAATCGCAGTCGATGCGGTGTTCCACCCCGTCCTTGCGATAGGTGACCCACGGGCTGTCGCCGTCGAAATCGTGCAGTTCGACGTCCTCGGCCTCGTAGACGAGCTTGGCGTCCGCCGCGCGGCGCGCATCGACCAGATCGCGGGTCACCTCCGTCTGGCCGTAGACCATCACGGTCTTGCCGGTCAGCTCCTTGAAGTCGATGCGGTGGCGCGTGCCGTTGAAGCACAGTTCGGTGCCGTCGTGGACGAGCCCTTCGCGGTGCATGCGCGCGCCGACGCCGGCCGCATCCAGCATGTCGACGAGCCCCTGCTCCAGAACGCCGGCGCGAATGCGGCCCAGAACGTAGTCGAGCGACTTGCGCTCGAGAATGACGCTGTCGATGCCCGCATTGTGCAGGATCTGCGACAACAGCAGGCCGGACGGGCCCGCGCCGATGATGGCGACCTGGGTACGCATGAAGTTTCCTCCCATGTCGGCCCGCCGCAGCGCAAAAAAGCGCCCACCGGGCCGGTTCCTCCTCCATTGCCAGTCAAGACCGGCAGTTGCGGGAGAAACTAGGCAGCAGATCGCCGCGCGACGATGAAGGAAAACCGGAAAGGCTTGAACATTTGCCGGAGGGGAAGGTGAGCGGCGGAGAGGGAGGGTGTCGGGGAAGAACGATCAGGATGGGAAGGCCGGGAAGATTGGGGCGGACGGATGGCAACCGCCCTCTCTCTTTTCTCACCCCATGCCTCTCCTCCGTCATTGCCCGGGCTACGCCGGGCAATGACGGAGGAGAGCACCGGCCCCTTCCTTGTCATCCCCGCGAAGGCGGGGATCCAGCAACCACAGGATCCGGCATTTGTCCCCACCGAAGGGCCTCTGGAATGCTGGATTCCCGCCTTCGCGGGAAGGACAGCGGAGGGCGATGCGACAGGAAAAGACAGGAGCCCTTCCCCTGTCGCGGGCCCCTACCGCCGCTTGCGCCCGGTGACCATCGCGCGCACCAGGTTCTCGCCGTGCTCGAAGCTCGCCAGAACGACGCCCGCCACATGGAGAGCGATGAGCCCGAGCGTCAGGTTGGCGGCGATCTCGTGCACATCCTCCACCCATTCCACGCCCCAGAAGCGGTCAGTGGTCATCATGATGCCGGTGCCGGTGATGACCGCCAGCATGACGAGCAGCGCGATCACCATCGCCCCGCCGGCCGGGTTGTGACCGATATGGCGCGGCGCCCTCATCCGCACGCTGTCGCGCAGGAACCCGATGACGGCGGCGGGCCCGCGCACGAAACTGGCAAAACGCGCGTGATGCGGGCCGACGAGCCCCCAAAGCAGGCGGAAGGCGACCAGACCGACGATCACGTAGCCCGCCGTCTCGTGCGCGCTCTGCCACTCGTCGCCGGTGAGATACGCGAAGGTGAAGGCGGCCACGAGGCTCCAGTGGAAGATCCGCACCAGCGGATCCCACACCCGGACCTCGTCCGGCCGCTCCAGGCGGCCGGAACGGGTCGTCTCGGAGACGCTGTCCATCAGTCGTCGCCGTCGGTGCCGACGATCTTGCCGGTGACCGGGTTCATCAGCAGTTCGGCGCGCTTGCCGTCCTTGTCCTTGGCGTAGAGCTCGTAGCAGCCCTTCTCCACCTTCACGCGGCGCACCTCGTAGCCGAGTTCGACGCCCTTGGCCTTGGCCGCGTCCTCGCCCATCCACTGCGACTTCGGCGCATTGCCGCAGCCGCCCTCGCTGTCGGAAGCCTGCGCACTGCCGACCGCCAGAGCCCCGGCACCCGCCGCAACGAGCGCCGCACATGCAAACATCGAGAACTTACGCATGGTCTTTCTCCCAATTGGGTTTCACAATCGTGCCGGTTTCACAATCGGTCCGGCTCCGCAATCGGTCCGGGGGTCCGGATCCGAACTGCGGCGACCCTAGAGGAAGCTGCGTGACGGCCACCTGACGCGCATTGTCAGCCATTTGTCATGCGCAAGGAGCGACAACACCTTCATGCAGACACGCGCGAAACATTTCCAGTTCCCCCTGCCGCCGGGCAACGGACCCCGTCGCCGCATTGCGGCCGGGCTGGCGCTTGCCGCATTCGCCGGCCTCTCGATGGCGGCCGCATGGGCAGACTCCGACCACGGGGAAAAGTCCGGCCGCCCCCGCGACGACCACATCATCACCTCCCAGGACCGCGCCATCGAGTTGCGCGAAAGCGGCAAGATCCTGCCGCTCGTCGACGTGATCCGGCTGAGCGGGCTGGAAAACGCGGGTCAGGTCATCAAGGTGGAGCTGGAAATGGAGGACGGCCAGCCGGTCTACGAGATCAAGATCATGAGCGAGAACGGCCGCGTGCGCGAATACCATATCGACCCGTCGAACGGGCGCATTCTGGAGGTGGACTGACGATGCGCATCCTGCTGGTGGAAGACGACCGCCGCATTGCAAAGGAGATCGGGGAGATCCTCAATGAAGCGGGCTTTACCGTCGAGCATGTGGCCGACGGCAACGAGGCCTGGTTCCTTGGGGATACGGAGGACTATGCCGGCGTGGTGCTTGACCTCGGCCTGCCCGGGCTCGACGGGCTCACGATCCTGAAGCGCTGGCGGGCCAACGGGCGCAGCTTCCCCATTCTGGTGCTCACCGCCCGCGGCGCCTGGATGGAGCGCGTGGAGGGCATCGAGGCCGGCGCCGACGACTATCTCGCCAAGCCCTTCCAGATGGAGGAACTGCTGGCCCGGCTTCGCGCCATCATCCGCCGCGCCGCCGGCCACGCCACCGCCACCATCCGGCTCGGCGATCTCGTGCTCGATCCCAAGCACAAGCAGATCACGCTCAACGGCCGCGCCCTGCACCTGCCGCCGCAGGAATACCGGCTCCTGAGCTATTTCATGCTCCACCAGGACCGCGTCGTCACCGCCTCGGAACTGATCGAACATCTCTACGGTCCCGACGCCGACTGCGACGAGAACACCATCGCGGTGATGATCGGCCGGCTGCGCCGCAAGATCGGGCCCGACCATATCCGCACCCGGCGCGGCTTCGGCTACATCGCCGAGCCCGCCGCAAGCGTTACCGGGCACTGATGGGCGGGCTGCGCCCCTCCTCGCTGCGCGCGCGGCTTCTGGTCTTCTCCGCGGCGATCGTCGTCGCCGCGCTGGCGTTGTCGGCCGTCGGCCTGATCGCCATCTTCACCCGCCAGTACGAGGCGCGCATCGACGCAGAGCTCGACACGTTCATCACCCAGCTCGTCGCGGGCGTGGCTGTGGATGCGCAGGGCACCGTGCGGCTCGACCGGGAACCCGCCGATCCGCGCTTTTCCCGCCCGCTCTCCGGTCTCTACTGGAGCATCACCGTGACCGGCACGCGGCAGGTGCTGCGTTCGCGCTCGCTGTGGGATGCGACGCTTTCCCTGCCGCCCGACGAGCTCTCCACCGGCCTTCCCCATCGCCATGAGGTCACCGGCCCGGGACGCGAGAAGCTGATCGTGCGCGAACGGCTGGTGACGCATCCCGGTCCCGCCGGCGCGGTGGCGCTGCGCGTCGCCGTCGCGATCGACGCGGGCGAGGTCGCGGACGCCCAGCGCGACTACACGCTCGCCATCCTGCCCTCGCTAGCCCTGCTGGCGCTGGCGCTGATCATGGCGGCGGCGGTCCAGACCTATGTCGGCCTGCGCCCCCTGCGCCGTCTGGAGCGCGACGTCGCCCGCATCCGCGCCGGACGGGCGCAAACGGTTCCGCGTGACCAGCCCGACGAGGTGATGCCGCTGGTCGATGCGGTCAACGATCTTCTGGCCGACCAGGAAAAGGCGATCACCCACGCCCGCGCCCGCGCCGCCGATCTCGCTCACGGCCTGAAGACGCCGCTCACCGTGCTGGCCTCACTCGCCGCCCGGCTGAGGCGCGAGGGCGCGGGGCCCGTCGCCGACGACATCGACGCGGTTTCCGGCGACATGCGCCGCCAGATCGAGCACCAGCTCGTGCTCGCGCGCATCCGCACCCGCGCGCAGGGCCGCTCCGCCGCCCGTATCGAGCTCAAACCCCAGATCGACCGTCTGGTACGCACGCTGAAGCAGACGCCGGCCGGCGGCGTGCTCGACTGGAAGATCGCCGTGGAACCGGATGCCACACTCGCCATCGAGGTCGCCGATCTCATGGAGCTTCTCGGCAACCTTTTCGAAAACGCCACGAAATGGGCGGAGCAGCGCATCGAGGTGCGCGCGAAGACCGCGCGGAACGGCACGGTCGTGGAGATTTCCGACGACGGCCCCGGCATGAGCGAGGAGGACATGGCGCACGCCTTCCGCCGCGGCGTCCGCCTCGACGAACAGCGCCCCGGCCACGGCTTCGGCCTCGCCATCGTGGAGGAGATCTGCGAGGCGAACGCCATCGCCGTCACCCTGCACCAGAGGCAAGGAGGCGGACTGACGGTGCGGCTGGAACAGGCGGAGAGTTAGACGCGGCAGCCGAGACGTCCGGCGCGCTTCTCGGGACGGACAGCGGGTCGTGTCCTGCCATTTGGGAAGAACTCTCCAGCGTCATCCCGGACGCGATGCGGCGCGAAGTGCCGCTTCGCAGATCCGGGATCTGCCATCGGTGCCTGCCGCGCGAGGTCCCGGTTCTGCGCAGCAACGTTGCGCGTTGCAGCGCGCCCGGGATGACGCGGGAGGGATCGGTGAACGAAGCGGCAATGGCAGGAAAAGAGTCGTGGCGATGACGCCCACGCCCGCACGAGACAATGAAGCCACCCCGCACCCAGTGCCAAGTGGCTAAAAACACATTTCTTTTTGAAGAAATGGTACTCCCAAGGGGACTCGAACCCCTGTTTCTGCCGTGAGAGGGCAGCGTCCTAGACCGCTAGACGATGGGAGCAGCGGTGTCGCGCTTTTGCTTGCGCGATGGATGGCGGATATAGCCTGTGAGGATCACCATTGCAAGAGGGGGAAACGGGTTCAAGCGGTTTCTTTTTCGCTATCCCCAGGCGTGTCGAAAAACGCCGGGACACGCTCGATTCTGTCATCCCCGCGAAGGCGGGAATGACAAGGAAAGAGATCGCCCTGGCTGTTCCGCCTCCGGTTCGGCTCTCTCCACCGTCATCCCCCGGCGCAGTCCGGGGGATCCAGCGAACGCTGCGGCCCGCAGGGATCTCAAGCGACGCAACACGGAATGAACGGGTCCCCTCTCCCATGGGGAGAGGGATAGGGTGAGGGGATGGAGGGATGGAATGCCTCGGGGATACGGAGAACGCGCAACCCCTCACCCGGACCTGCGGTCCGACCTCTTCCCCCCAAATGGGCCATGGGAGAGGTGATTGGGGTGTGAGGCGCCCTCTCCGCTGGATTGCCCGGACGAAGCCGGGCAATGACGGTCGAGCGATCGAGATAAGCTTGGGATTGGCGCGAGGAAAGGCGCCTCGGGACAAAAGCCTTCTCTACCGCGCCACGAAATCCGTGCGCCCCATGAGCTTCCCCGTCGTGGCGTCATACTGCAGCAGCGCGCGGCCCGTGCCCTCTTCCACCAGCACGAACAGGCGGCCGCCGTCGACCTGGGTGGAAAGCACGCGGGCATCGGCGCCGACCGAGATCGTCGCCGCCATCTCCGCGCCTGAAACGCCCGCCGTGCTGCCGCCGCGCGAGCTCACCTTGTAGATGATCGCGGAAAACACCGCGATAAGCCCCGCCACCATGATAAGGGAGGAGAAGAACACGAGTCGCTTCAGCTTGGCCTGCAACCTTTCGGCGGCGGGATCGAGCGGCTTTTCTTTATCTTCGTCGTCGAAAGCAGGATCGGACATGGCGAACGGGCCCAGCGAAGAACGGGTTGACGTGGAACTGACGGTGACGGCGGACGATGCCGGCGAGCGGCTCGATGCCTGGCTTGCCAAAAGCGCCGGCACCTTCTCCCGCAACCGTTACAAGGACCTCATCAAGCAGGGCCAGGTCACGGTCGGCGGGCGGACCATAGTCGAGCCCAAGTACCGGGTCAACGAAGGCGAAACCGTGCGCCTGAGCGAACCGGAACCGGAGGACGCGACGCCGGAGCCGGAGGATATCCCGCTCAACGTCGTCTACGAGGACGACGACCTCATCGTCATCGACAAGCCGGCCGGCCTCGTCGTCCATCCCGGTGCAGGCAACTGGACGGGAACGCTCGTCAACGCGCTGCTCTTTCATTGCGGCGACAGCCTGTCGGGCATCGGCGGCGTGCGCCGTCCGGGCATCGTCCACCGCATCGACAAGGACACCTCGGGCCTGCTCGTCGTGGCGAAGTCCGACGTCGCCCATCAGGGGCTTTCCGCGCAATTCGCCGATCACGGCCGCACCACCGCACTGGAGCGCGCCTATTCCGCGCTCGTGTGGGGCGCCCCTCCGGGCCTGAAGGGCACGATCGATGCACCGCTCGCCCGCTCGCCCAACAACCGGTTGAAGATCGCGGTCGTGCGCGAGACCGCCCACGGCGCACGCCACGCCATCACCCATTGGCAGTTGAAGAAGCGCTATGGTGCCAGGGACGGCGACGCGCTCGCCTCGCTGATCGAATGCCGTCTGGAGACCGGGCGCACCCACCAGATCCGCGTCCACATGGCCCATATCGGCCATCCGCTCGTGGGCGATGCGGACTACGGCGCCCATTTCCGCACCAAGGTGAACCGGCTGCCGGAAGGTTTGCGGGAAAAGGTGGCCGGTTTCGGCCGTCAGGCGCTTCATGCGGGCCTGCTCGCCTTTGAGCATCCGGTTACCGGAGAGGTGATGCGCTTCGAAAGCCCGCTTCCCGAAGACTTCGCGGAACTGATTGACCTTTACGAAACTTTAACCTGACAGGGCCGTGTTTTCGGCGCATTGATCCCTATATTAAATCGGGCGGACGCGCCCTTGCGGGCGTCCGAACAAGAGATCTTGCCCGCGAATTGGGGAGATCCGTGTCACGATGAAGGAGGGTGCATTCAATGGCCCAGGCGAGTGTTCCGGCGATTTCAGCCGGCGAGAACGGGCTGTCCCGTTACCTCACCGAAATCCGGCGGTTCCCCATGCTGGAACCCCAGGAAGAATACATGCTGGCCAAGCGCTATCAGGATTACGAGGATCCTGAGGCCGCGCACCGGCTCGTCACCTCCCACCTCCGGCTCGTCGCCAAGATCGCGATGGGCTATCGCGGCTACGGCCTGCCGATCGGCGAGGTGATCTCGGAGGGCAATGTCGGCCTGATGCAGGCCGTCAAGCGCTTTGAGCCGGACAAGGGCTTCCGCCTCGCCACCTACGCCATGTGGTGGATCAAGGCTTCCATCCAGGAATACATCCTGCGCTCGTGGTCGCTCGTGAAGATGGGCACGACCGCGAACCAGAAGCGGCTGTTCTTCAACCTGCGCAAGGTGAAGGGCCAGATCCAGGCGCTCGACGAGGGCGACCTGAAGCCGGAAGACGTCACCACCATCGCCACCCGCCTCGGCGTGTCCGAGGAAGAGGTGATCTCGATGAACCGGCGCCTGTCCGGCGACACCTCGCTCAACGCCCAGATCCGCACCGACGGCGATGGCGGCGGCGAGTGGCAGGACTGGCTGGTGGACGACAGCGACAGCCAGGAGACGATTCTGGCCGAGCAGGAAGAGTTCGACCATCGTCGCTCCATGCTGCGGCGCGCGCTGGACGTGCTGAACGACCGCGAACGCCGCATCTTCGAGGCGCGCCGCCTGTCGGAGGATCCGATCACGCTGGAGGATCTGTCCGGCGAATTCGGCGTCTCGCGCGAGCGCGTGCGCCAGATCGAGGTTCGCGCCTTCGAGAAGGTGCAGAGCGAGATGAAGAAGCTCGCTGCCGAAGACGCGAAGTCGCCCGTGGTGAGCGAGGAAGTCCCGGCCTGAGCGACACGAAACCAACCCCGGCCCAAGGGCCGGGCGGGGCAGAATGCGCCCTGGAATACCACTGCACGAAAAGGGATGGCATCATGTGCCGTCCCTTTCGTTTAATCGGGCCTTTCGTGTATCCGGGCCTTTCGTTTATTCGGGCGCCCGCATGCCGTCCCGGCGTGTGCGGGCCCGACGCCCGCCGGCGAGGCGGTGGCGGTAGGCGTTGGCCAGCCGCTCCGTGCCGCTTGCCAGAAAATCCGTCTGGCCGGGATCGTCCCCCGCCATTTCCAGAAGCTCCGCTTCTATCTCCTCATGCGCCCGGATGCGGCCGTCCGCCAGGATATGGCCGACCCTGACGCCCCGCTCCTTCAGCGCACGCGAGACCAGCAGGCAGCGGTGGCAATCGAGCGGATCGCGTTCCGCACACATCAGCGCGATGCGATAGCGCTCCGCCCCCGCCATCACCCGGTCGAGCCCGGCGGCGAACTCCGCTGTCCGCGCCACCTTCTCGTAGTCGGGCCGGCCGTCGCGGCACAGCGCGGGATCGGCCGGCCGCCCGCCGAGCTCGGCGCCCAGATGGACATAGGCGATGGCGTGGGGGCTGAGCGCGTCCGCCAGCGCCTCGCGGTTGAAGCGGGCCATGTGGCGCGAAAAGGGGATGGAGCGCACATCGGCCAGCGCCGTCACGCCGGCGCCGCGCAAGAGGCCGATGAACGTCTCCAGCGTGTGCGTCGAATGGCCGATCGTCAGGATGTCCGCGTCCCGGATTTCCATACGTTTCTCCCGGCGCGGAGGGCCGTTTCGCGCCCATGTCCGCGCCTGCGCGCTAATGCCCGTTGAACGTCTTCGTACGTCCATGATAGCGGCCATGCAAGACAACCGCGTCCGAGCAAAGGCCCCCTATCGATGCGCACCGGAGACCTGATTTTCTCCGCGATCGGTCACGAGGACAACGCCATATCGGCTGTCACCGTCGGCTATCGCGGCGCCCGGCTCAACCACATGGGCGTCGTCGCCGTGGCCCCCTTTGGCGAGTTCGTGCTGGAGGCCTTCTATCCGGAGGTGAAGCTCACCCCGTTCCAGAACTTCGCCCGCCGCTCGCATGACGACGACGGCCGCGCGCGGCTGATGCTCGGGCGCCTGCGCGCGCCCCACACCGACCTTATCGACAGGGCGATGGAATACGGCTTCGCGCTGTGCGAGATGCCCTATGACGAGCTCTATCTCACCGGCAACGGCGCGCTCTATTGCTCCGAGCTCGTGGTCAACATGTTCCGCCACGCCAATGACGGCGCGCCCTTCTTCGTGGAAGAGCCGATGAGCTTCCGCGACATCGCGACCGGAAAGCCGCACCCTGCCTGGATCGAATATTACGCGTGTTTCGGCATGGACGTTCCGGAGGGCGCGCCCGGCTCCAACCCCGGCGCCATCAGCCGCGATGAGAGGCTGGAGATCTACGACATCACCGGCCCCATCCCCGGTCTGGAACAGGAACTGCTGTAGAGCGGGCAGCTCGGCCAAACAGCTCCCTCTCCCATGGGGAGAGGGCGGGGGTGAGGGGTTTCGGGCTCACATGGATACGGAGGGCGCCCCCGCTTCGCGGCGACCACTCCCCATCGGAGAGGTGATTGGTGCAAGCCGAGAGTTCTCCGCCGTCGATCTGCGCGCCCCGATCCTCCCAGCTCCCCGCCGCCGTTGATCAATCGCAATGACGCGCAGCCCTTTTCATGCGCCAATGCGCATATGCTGATTTGAGTGAGCACAAGCCATGGTCCTTTCCGTTCTGTCCGCCCTTGCCGAACCCACGCGCCTTGAGGCGATGCGTCTTCTGAAGGATGGCGCGGAGCATTGCGTGTGCGAGCTGATGGCAAAGCTCGATGCCACGCAGAGCCGCATGTCGCGTCACATGCAGGTTCTCAGGCAGGCAGGGCTCGTGTGCGACCGGCGCGATGCGCAATGGGTCCGCTACCGGCTGAACCCGGACCTTCGGCCCGAAATCCGGGCGATCCTCGATGCGGTGTTCGACGCCGAGGCCAGCGAAAGGGAGGCCGCATGAGCACGGAAACCGCCGGCCCCGCCGGTCATCCCCGGCCCGAATGGCTCTGGCACACGGGCGTCGCCGTCGCTCTCGCCCTCTGGTGGCTCATCTATCGCCAGCTGATCCCGCTTTCCGAGGCGTTGACCGCACTGCTGCCGGTCGCGCGCCACAGCCACACCGGCGAGGCGTTCGCGTTCTTCTTCTACGACGTGCCCAAGGTCATGATGCTGTTGACGCTCATCGTCTTCGCCATGGGTGTGGTGCGCTCCTTCTTCAGCCCGGAAAAGACCCGCGCGCTGCTTTCCGGCCGGGCCGAGGGCGTGGGCAACGCGATGGCAGCCTGTCTCGGCGTGCTGACGCCGTTCTGCTCGTGCTCGGCCGTGCCGCTGTTCATCGGCTTCGTTTCCGCCGGCATCCCCCTCGGCGTGACCTTCTCCTTCCTCATCGCCGCCCCGATGGTCAACGAGGTGGCGCTGGTGCTGCTCTTCGGCCTCGTGGGCTGGCAGGTGGCGGTGACCTATCTCGCCTTCGGCCTCGCCATCGCCATCGTCGCCGGGTTCGTCATCGGCAAGCTCAATCTCGAAGGCTGGCTGCAGGACTGGGTGCGCGACATCCATTCCGGCGCCACCGCCCCGCAGGCGGTGGAAGGCGAGAGCCAGACCATGGTCGAGCGCTACCGGCTGGGGATCGAGGCCGTGCGCGAGATCTTCGCCCGGGTCTGGATCTGGATCATCCTCGGCATCGGCGTCGGCGCGCTGATCCACGGCTATGTGCCTGAGGATCTGATGGCCTCCATCATGGGGGCGGATGCCTGGTGGTCGGTGCCGGCCGCCGTCGTTCTCGGCATTCCCATGTACACCAACGCCGCCGGCGTCATCCCCATCGTCGAGGCGCTTCTGGGCAAGGGCGCGGCACTCGGCACGGTGCTCGCCTTCATGATGAGCGTGATCGCGCTGAGCCTGCCGGAAATGATCATCCTCAGGCAGGTGCTCACGCTGCGGCTGATCGGCGTCTTCATCGCCGTCGTCGCAAGCGGCATCCTCGCCGTCGGCTTTCTGTTCAACCTGATCTTTTGAGGAAGGAAATACCGTGAAAAGCGTGAAGGTCTACGGTCCCGGCTGCAAACGCTGCGAGACCACGGAAAAGATGGTCCGCGACGCCGCCGCAAGGCTCGGCCTCGACATCGAGGTGGAAAAGGTGAGCGACCCCAAATCGATCGCCATGGCCGGCGTGATGTCGACGCCGGGCATCGCGGTCGATGGCAAGCTCGTCCATTCCGGCGGTCTGCCGGACGCGGGCAAGCTCGAGGACTGGCTCAAGGGCTAGCGCGGGCCCGAACCGGGGGCAGGCCGAGAAACGGGCAGGCATTGCGGAACAGTGCGTTTGCCCCGCCACCCCCGAGTGTCATCCCCGCGCGGGACGGACAAGGGGAGGACTTGCGCCCTCCCCCGTCGCGCGCCCTACGCCTGATCGAGCCCGAAGGCCGGATGGTGGACGATCTCGCCCACCGGCTCCGCGCTCCCAAACGGCAGGGCCATGACGTTTTCCGCCGGCACGCCGGCAACGGTCAGCCGGGCGAAGCTGCGAAAGCCGAAGCGGCCGTAATAGTCGGGATAACCGACCAGCACGAAGCCGGACCCTGCCCCCTTCAGCTCTTCGATCGCCGCCCGCATCAGCGCGGAGCCGATGCCGCGGCCCTGCCATGCGGGCAGAACGGCGAGAGGGCCGACCAGGAACCAGCCCGCCTCCCCGCCGACCTTCGCCTGCGATATGGCGATGTGGCCGAGGATCCGGCCCTCCTCCTCCGCCACCAGCGAAAGGACCAGCGCACCGGCAGTGCGCAGGCCGATGACGATATCGGCCTCCCGCCCTGTGGAATGCTCGGCGCTGAGGAAGGCCTCGGCGATGAGGCTCGATATGGCGGGACAATCCCGCGCGGTTTCCTTGCGGATCTGCATGTCAGCTTCCCTGCCCATGTCAGGCTCCCTTGTTGTCGAATTGTGCGCGCACCGCGAGGCGGCCGCGATGGGTGATGGTGTAGGGTTTTCCTCCCTCGGAACGGATCAGCCGCTTGCGGCGAAGCGAGAGGAAAACGGCCAGGGTGCAATCGGAAAGGATCTGTCCCTCGCGGGTCACGCAGAGAACCGCGCAGACCTTGCGGCTCCCGTCGTCGTCACGCGTATGTCGGATATGGCCGCCGAGCGCCAGCACGTGCAGCGCACGTTGCTCGTTGCGGGAAATGTTCATGGATTTCTCGTGTGATGGAACGCAAACGCACCCGTGCCGGCCGCAAACGCTGGCCAGCGGGTCTATCGGTTCGCGAAGGCTCTCCGTTCACGCGGAGAGCCGATCACACAAGCTCTGACATCCAGTCTCCATTGGTGCGCCCGGACAATCACCCGGGGCACGGTGCAAAGATAGGCCCGGGCCGAAACCTCCGCAACGGCTTAACCGTCGCATCCGATCCGGAAGCGCGCTGGAAGAACCGTCGCGGAGCCCGCGCCATCTTGCCCGTCCGGATGCCCTCGCCTACCGTGTCGCCAGCCGCCGCATCCCGCGCGCGGCCCCTTCCCTGCACGGACAGGACCCGATGGCCGCCCGACGCCCCAAACGCAGGAAGACCGCGCTCGTGGTCATTGCCGGCCTCGCCATGCTTGCCGTCATGGTGGGACTCAGGTTCGCCAATCCGCCCTTCGTGGCGGCCGTGCGCGAGCTCACCTTCGATTATTACCAGCGCCTGTGGCCGCGCGATTATCAGCCGCTTCCCGTGCGCATCGTCGATATCGACGATGCTTCGCTCAAGCAGTTCGGCCAGTGGCCCTGGCCGCGCACGCTCATCGCACGGCTCACCAGCCGGCTCACCGAACTGGGGGCGGCCTCCGTCGCCTTCGACATGGTCTTTGCCGAAAGAGACCGCACCTCGCCCGCCCGCTTTGCCCGCAGCCTCGATCTCGGCGCCACGCCGGAGGCCGCCCGCGTGCGCGCGCTGCTCTCGCGCCTGCCCGACAACGATGCCCGGCTCGCCCAAACGCTTGCCGGAAAGCCGGTCGCGCTCGGCTTCGCGATCCTGGCCGATGCCAGCGGCACACGCCCGCTGCCCAAGGCGGGCTTCGCCTTCGGCGGCACCGACCCGAAGGCGATCCTGCCGCCCTTCACCTCCGCGCTCGCCAGCCTGCCGGAATTGCAGCAGGCGGCTGCGGGCGCCGGCGGCATTTCGCTGTCGCGGGCCGATACCGGCGGCGTGGTGCGCCGCATTCCACTGGTCTTCTCCAACGGCCAGGCGCTCTACCCGAGCCTTGCGGTGGAGGCGCTGCGGCTGGCGCAGGGTGCCGGCGGTGTTCTCGTGCGCTCGACAGGCGCCAGCGGCGAGGCCGACACCGGCCGCCCGGCCATCGCCGCCCTTCGCGTCGGCGCCTTCACCGTTCCCACCACGGCCGAGGGCGAATTGTGGATCTACTACACGCCGCCGGAGCCCGCGCGCTACGTCTCCGCTGGCGACCTGTTCGCGCCCGAAAGGGAAGCGCAGCTGCGCGATGCGCTGGAGGGCGCGATCGTTTTCGTCGGCACCTCCGCCGTCGGCCTCAACGATATCCGCGCAACTCCGCTGGGCGGGCTGGTGCCCGGCGTCTCGGTGCATGCGCAGGCGGCCGAACAGATCATCGGCGGCACCTATCTCAGCCGCCCCGACTGGGCCGACGGGCTGGAAATCCTCATCACCCTTGCGCTCGGCCTGCTCGTCATCGCCGCCCTCGTCGCCACAGGCCCGGTCCCATCCGCGATCATCGGAGCGGTTCTGGCGGCCTCCGGCGTCGCGGTTGCCGTCTTCGCCTTCCGCGAGGCCTCCCTGCTGATCGATCCGATCTACCCCTCGCTTTCGGCCGCCTTCGTCTACGGCGCGGCGACGCTGCAGCAATACGTCGTCTCAGACCGCGAAAAGCGCTTCGTGCGCCGCGCCTTCTCGCAATATCTGGCGCCGGAACTGCTGTCGAAGCTGGAAGACCAGCCTGACGCGATGAAGCTCGGCGGCGAAATGCGGACGCTCTCCATCATGTTCATGGACGTGCGCGGCTTCACGCCGATCTCGGAAATGCTGACGCCGCAGGATCTCGTCCATTTCCTCAACACGCTGCTGTCGCCACTCTCCGACGCCATCCAGTTTGAGGCAGGCACCATCGACAAATATATCGGCGACAGCATCATGGCCTTCTGGAACGCGCCGCTGGAAACGCCCGACCACGCGGCCCTCGCCTGCCGCGCGGCGCTCAGGATGCGCGAGATCGTGGTGGAGCTGAACGCGGCCGATGCCTTCGGCTTCAAGGCCGGCCACAAGCCGATCAGCGAGGTGCAGATCGGCGTCGGCATCAACACAGGCGCTGCCTGTGTCGGCAACATGGGCTCCGACCGGCGCTTCAACTATTCGGTGGTCGGCGATGCGGTGAACGTGGCCGCGCGTATCGAATCGAGCTGCAAGGCCGTAGGCTCGGAGCTTCTCGTCTCCGAGGACACGGCCCACGCCGCGCCCGGTTTTGCCTTTCTGGAGGCGGGCGAGATCCCGCTCAAGGGCAAGTCGGAGCCCGTCGCCCTCTACGCGCTTGCCGGCGACGAGGCCTACGCGGCTTCGCCGGAATTCGCGGCGCTGAAAACGCAGCACGAAAAGCTGGTCGCGGCCTGGCATGCGGGCGACAAATGGAAGGCCGACATGGCGCTCACCGCCTGCCGCACCGCCGCCCCCGAAACCCTCGCCGCCTTCTACGACCGTTTCGCCGAGCGCGTGGCCACGCTGCGCGACCGCAGGATCTAGCTGTGATCTCTCGGGAGGGTTTCACGATTGGGCGGAAGCCGAACGCGAGGATTCGTGCTGTGGCCCATCCTTCGAGACGGTGCTTCGCACCTCCTCAGGATGACGTTGTGTGTGTTGATGCCTTTACGGAACCGACACCACATTCAACGTCATCCTGAGGAGCCCGCGTCAGCGGGCGTCTCGAAGGACGGGCAACCTGTTCCCGCCCCACCATGAACCGGTCCAATGCGCAGCCGGTGGCGGTCTGAACCTCCCGCCCCCCGGCCAGATCTCTCCACCGTCATCCCCCGGCTTCGTCCGGGGGATCCAGCACCCTCCGCACACACGGTCGCGCGCAATGGATTGCCCGGACTTGCGCCGGGCAACGACGATGGAGAATGCCGCGACCAGGGACTTCTGTCCGCTGAGCCCCCTACCTGATCTCCACCGCGATATCCTCGACCTTCGGCGCCTTTTCGATCAGACCGGCCTTTTCCATGAAGGCGCCGAACCGTTCGTAGCGGCCGGCATCGAGCGCCGCCGGGCGCTTGGCGAAGCGCGGCACGGAATCGTACCAGGACTTCTTCGTCAGATCGTCGTCGATGTCGGAATGGTTCTTGACGAAGAGCTTCAGCCCTTCCTCCGGGTGGTTGGTCAGAAACACGGTCGCCGCCTCCACCGCGCGCAGGAAACGCGGCAGGCGGTCGTCGTCGAGCTTGTCCTTGTTGGCGATGTAGATCAGCTCGTCATAGGCCGGCACGCCGTGCTCTTCCGGGTAGATCGCGAAGCCCGGGTTGCCCTCCGCCTCAAGCTGGTTCAGCTCGATGTTGCGATAGGCGCCGACCACCGCATCGACCTGGCCGGAAAGAAGCGCCGGCGTCAGCGCGAAGTTGACGTTGATCATCTCCACGTCGTCCTCCGACAGGCCGACTGTACCGAGCATGGTCGACAGGATCGCGTCCTCAAAGCCCGAGATCGAGAAGCCGATCTTCTTGCCCTTGAGATCCTCAAGCGATTTCACCGGCCCGCTTTTCAGCGCGATCACCGTGTTGAGCGGGGTGGAGATCAGCGTCCCGATGCGCCTGACCGGCAGCCCCTCCTGCACCTGCTCGTAAAGCGTCGGCTGGTAGGAGACCGCGATATCGCCCTGCCCGGCGGCCACGAGACGCGGCGGGGCGGACGGGTCAGCCGGCGTCACCAGTTCCACGTCCAGCCCCTCGGCTTCGAAATATCCGCCCTCCTTGGCCACCACCAGCGGGCCATGGTCGGCATTGACGTACCAGTCGAGCAGCACGGTCAGCTTGTCGGCGGCCTGTGCCGCCCCCCCGGCGAAGGCGGCGGCGAAGGCCAGCGCGGCGAAAGTCGCTTTCATCGATTTCAGCATATGAGGTCTCCTCTCTTTCAATTTTCCCGGTCCGGCCTTCTCAGGCCTGTTCGGATTGCCAGGGCGTCATCGCCCGGGTCGTCTTGTCGACGATCGTGCGAAGAAGAAGCGCCATCGCGGCGAGCAGCACGAGCGCCGCGAACACCATGTCGGCCTGCGCGCGGGCATTCGCCTGCAGCATGACGAAGCCTAACCCTTGCGAGGAGCCGACCCATTCCCCCACGATCGCCCCGATGGGTGCGAAGACGGCGGCGACCCTCAGGCCGGAGCCCAGCGCGGGCAGCGCGGCGGGCACGCGGATCAGCATCAGCGTCTGCCAGGGCGTGGCGCGCACGAGCTTGGCGTAGTCGAGAAGGTCGGGGTCGGTGCGGCGCAGCCCGTCGTAGAAGGCGGAGGTGACGGGAAAGAAGATGATCAGGCTCGCCATGACGATCTTGGAGGCAAGCCCGAAGCCGAACCACAGCACCAAAAGCGGCGCGATGGCAAAGACCGGCAGCGCCTGGCTGACCACCACGACCGGCAGCAGGTAGCGCCGCGCCAGCGGCAGTACCGAAAGCGTCAGCGCCAGCACGACCCCGCCGACGACGCCGAAGACGAGCCCCAGCACCGTCTCGTAGGCCGTGATGCCGGCCTGGTGGAACAGGAAGTCGGCGCGCGCGACCAGCACCTCGGCCACCCGGGAGGGCGGAGGCAGCATGTAGGAGGGCAGCCTCAGGCCGCGCACGGCCAGTTCCCACGCCCCCATGAGCAGGACAGCGGTTACAAGCCCGCGCACGATACGCCGTTGGAATTCAGACATGATCTTCCTTGAGCCGGAGGACCTCAGGCGGTTGCGATTGCCCAGGCGCGGGAAACGGCAGGACCGGGAAAACGGCACACCGCATGGCCCGCCGGTTGCCGGTGTCAATCGACGCCTTGCGAAGGATCAGGAAACCGGAAGGGCGAAATACCGCCCTGCTTGCCACCCCAGTGAGTGTGCCAATGAACAATCCGACGGGCACACCGTTCTCCCGCAACCGGGCGGCATGTCCGAGCTGGGCGCCATACCGGAGTACGGCAGTCTTGAAATCGGTCTGCCGCGCTCTTGCGCAGCATGCAGATGAAACATGGGATCTCCCCGTCCTTGACACCAAAGACCATGGAGACCCGGGAAAATAGGGCTCAGGTTTCCGTCCCTTCGCCGGCATGACCCGGATCAGGTTCGAAGGGTTCGGCCCCTGCCCTCCCGCACTTGTAGCGGATCGGAACTGGCCATCTCAGTTCGCGTTCGCGAACACCCCTCGGAAGTAATGTCAGTGTGGGGCGGTTCGCATGGCAATGCAAGGGGGGCGGCGCGGAGGCCCCTCATGGCAGGCCGAGGCACTCACGACGGGAGCGGCCCTAGCTCTTCGTCCAGGCATCCAGTGCGGTCTGGACGACGCGGTCGCCGGGCGAGCCCTTTTCCAGCGTCAGGATGGCGCGCTTGCCGGTCTCGTAGAGGATCGGAATGTCGATCCAGCCGCGGTCGCGCAGAAGCGCGATGTTGCGTTCCCGCTCGTCCGGAATGGAAGAGAGCGCCACCCAGAAGAAGCCGTCCGCGACACGGACCGAGGCCCCGCGCAGCGCATCGCCGCGCGCCTCCTCGGTGGTCTTCATGATCAGCCCCGGCACCGACGAGATCCCCTTGCCGGCGAAATCCTTCGGCAGGTTGAACTTCAGCTCGATGAGGTGGCTCGCCGGCAGCGTCTTGTCCTGGTTGGGACGGATCGTCAGTTCCACCGCCACGTCACGGCCCGGAATGGTGATCTGGGCCTTGATGACCGTGTCCGACTTGCTCCCGCCGGCCGGCGTTTCCTGCGCCGTCGACCACAGCACCCGGCCCTGCTCGGCCGAGCCGCCGGAACTGGCGTCCGCGCTTTCCTCGTAAAGAATCGCGCGCTGGGCGACCGGCGTCGCCTGCGAGGCGGAAGCCGGAGCCTGGGTATCGGAATTCGCCGCCGCCGGCGCGGTCGCGGCCGCGCTATTGTCCGGCTCGCCGGCCTGGGTCGCGTCCGGCTCGTCGACGGAGGTTTCCGGCTCGCCGCCCTGCGGGGCGACCGTCACCCCATCCTCGGCCGGCGGCACCACACGCGTCGTCGTCACCGCGCGCGCATCGGGCGCGGCCGGCGACCCGTCGTCGTTGAGAAGCCGGGCCGTGTCCTTGCCGCCCTCCGAAGAGGCGGGCTCGTCCGTGCCGGAGGCCGTGTCGCTCGCCTGCGGCGTGTCCGACCCGGAAAACATCGCCAGAATGGAATCGCGCTGGGTGTAGACCACGCTCACCAGCCCGATGAAGACGACGATGGCCACCACCGCCGCGCCGATCATCGGCAGCCGCGAGGGCCGAAGGTCGCGATCGGAATAGCGCGGCATGGTCGAGGCGGTCGGATCCTGCGCGCCGCGCGTCATGGCATCGAGGTCGGAAATCGCATCCCGTCCCCGTCTACCGTTTTCGGGGCCGCCGTTTTGGGGACCACCGTTGCCCGACTTGCCGTTGCCGCGCGGCTCGGTACCCTGTTCCGGCGCCTCCGCCGCGCCGCCGTTGCCGTTGCGCGCCGGCTTCGGTCCCGTCTCGGGTTCATCGTCGAAAATGTCGTCGGCCGCAGGCGGCGTCGGCTCGATCCGTTCCCGCCCGCCCGCATGGCCACCAGCGCGCTCACTTGCGCTCTCACCGGCAGGCGGCTTGGTTGCGGCCGTCTTGCCGCCGTTGCCGACGGGACGTTCCGCTGCGCCCGGCACGACAGGCGGCGCTACAGGGGCTGCAGCCGGCTTTTCCTCCGCCTGACGCTCCGCCCCGCGTCCGCCCTCGTATCCGGGAACCGGTTCCGCTTCGGGCCGCGTCGGCGTGGCGGCGGGCGCCCCGTTCGGCGCAGGCGCCGAGGCAGGGGACGGGGCGGAGGCCGGGGCAGAGGCCGGGGCAGAGGTTTGGGCAGGCGCCGGAGAAGACGGCTGCGCAGGCGCAGACGGCTGAGGCGCCGCAGCGGCCGGCCGCGGCGCGGGTCCAAGCCCCAGAGAGGCGCGGGCCGCGTCGGCTTCCACCTTGCGGATCGCCTCTTCCAGATGCAGCTGTTCGGTCGTTATCGCGGAAGGCGCCAGCGGCGGGTCATAGCTCTTGAGCTGATTGACGATCGCCTGGCGCGCGCGCTGGTAGACAGCCCGACGCGCCGCTCCCGTGTTTTCGGGAAGTGCATCGATCGCCCGCTTCAAGACAGCGTGATAGTCCGCCATTGGCTACTCTTATAAGGACTGAACAATTCTGCGACGTTTAGGGTTAATCCTGAAACGGATTTTGGACAAGGATTGTGTCATCCCGTTCCGGAGACGTCGACAGCAACGCCACCGGCGCGCCGATCAGCTCCTCGACATGGCGGACATACTTGACCGCCTGTGCCGGTAGATCGGCCCAGCTGCGTGCGCCCGCCGTCGTTTCCTGCCAGCCGTCGAGCGTTTCGTAGATCGGCTCGACGCGGGCCTGAGCGCCCTGGGAGGCCGGCAGATAATCGATCTCCTTGCCGTCGAGCTTGTAGCCGACGCAGATCTTGATCTCCTTCAGCCCGTCCAGCACGTCGAGCTTGGTGAGCGCGATGCCGTTGATGCCGCAGGTCCTGACGGTCTGCTTGACCAGCACCGCATCGAACCAGCCGCAGCGCCGCTTGCGCCCCGTCACCACGCCGAACTCGCGGCCCTTCTCGCCCAGGAACTGGCCGATCTCGTCGTTGAGCTCGGTCGGGAACGGCCCCTCGCCAACGCGCGTCGTATAGGCCTTGGTGATGCCGAGCACATAGTCGAGGCTGCCCGGCCCGATGCCGGAGCCGGCCGAGGCGGAGCCCGCCACCGTGTTCGACGAGGTCACGAACGGATAGGTGCCGTGATCGATGTCGAGCAGCGCGCCCTGCGCGCCCTCGAACAGGATGCGCTTGCCTTCCTTGCGCTTCTCGTCGAGCAGCCGCCAGACGATGTCCATGAACGGCAGGACCTTGTCGGCGACGCTGGTGAGCTCCTCGTACAGCGCCTCCGGCTTGATCTCGTCCTTGCCGAAGCCGCGCAACAGCGCGTTGTGGTGAGTCAGCAGGCGGGCGATCTTGTCGCGCAGCGTCTCGGTGTTGGCCAGATCCATCAGCCGGATGGCGCGCCGGCCCACCTTGTCCTCGTAGGCCGGGCCGATGCCGCGCTTCGTCGTGCCGATGCGGGTGCCTTCGTTCGATGATTCGCGCAAGGCGTCGAGTTCGCGATGCAGCGACAGGATCAGCGGAACGTTCTCGGCGATGCGCAGATTATCCGGCGTGATGGTGACGCCCTGATCGGCCAGCCGGCCGATTTCGGCGACCAGCGCATGCGGGTCGAGCACCACGCCGTTGCCGATCACGCCGAGCTTGCCCTCGCGCACGCAGCCCGACGGCAGCAGCGACAGCTTGTAGCTCACGCCGTCGATGACGAGCGTATGCCCCGCGTTGTGGCCGCCCTGGAAGCGGACGACGACATCCGCCTGCTCGGACAGCCAGTCCACGATCTTGCCCTTGCCTTCGTCTCCCCACTGCGATCCGACAACAACGACGTTGGCCATTGGCTTATTGTTCCTTGAGATTGGTTCGCCGGCGGTCACCCGTTTCATAAGGCGTCCGGCGTTCGAAAATGCGCGGGCCCGGCGCGATACCGCGGTTGCGCGGGCACGGCCGGAATCGGCGCGCCGTTTCCGGCACGCACGAAGCGGGCGGACTATAGACATATCGTCCGCCCGTGACGAGTCCCTGCGAGGGGAACCTCGCACGTCTTTGCACTCCTGAGCGGGATGACGCCGGAAACAGAGCGCGGCATTTCCCTCCGCTGTCCTCCCCTCCCTCTTCCCTGTCCTCCCCGCTCCCTTCCTTGTCATCCCCGCGAAGGCGCGGATCCGGCAACCACAGAATCCAGCCGCAATGCGTAAACCGCCCAGACTTCAATCGAGAGGCCTCTGGAATGCTGGATTCCCGCCTTCGCGGGAATGACACCGAAACTGTGAGACGCAGTCCCGGAAAAGCGGCGTTTTCGCGAGCAGCCAAGCTCTCCGCCATGCCCTTCGCCCTCGGCACCCTCACGACACTCTCCACCGTCATCCCCCGGCGAAGTCCGGGGGATCCATTACCCTCTCCACACCCTCCGCCGCCCGCCTTGGATTGCCCGAACGGAGCCGGGCAATGACGGCGGAGAGAACAGAGTCCAGGAGACACCGGAAACGGAGCGCAGTATTTCCGCCCCTGTCATCCCCGCGCAGGTGGGGGAGCATTCACGGGAAAGCCCCGCCAACCGTACCGCAACGGCATTCGGGCGGCTTTACACACATTCCGATACCCGATACTCGGCAATGAAGTGCCGGTTTGAAGGGGAGCCATCCCGAACACGTCCGAATACGGCGCAACGTGAGGTTTCCGATTTCATGACGACGTCCGCCGCGCGCCTCGGCACCTGGCTCTACTCCCAGCCCTATATCCTGTTGCCCACCACGGCGGCCTCGTGGGGCGGCAACATCGTCCTCGGCCGGGTCGCCGCCGGCCATATCCCGCCGCTGGCGCTTGCCCAGATGCGCTGGATCGGCGCCTTCGTCATTCTGGCGCTGATCTTCTGGCCGAAGGTCCGGCAGGATCTGTCCGTCATCCGCCGGCACCTGCCGATCGTGCTGCTGCTCTCCTTCGTCGGCATCACGCTCTACAATTCGCTGGCCTATGTCGGGTTGCAATACACCCAGGCCGTCAATGGCGCGCTGATGCAGTCGACCGCGCCGTTCTGGATCGCGCTGTGGTCGCTGATCCTCTTCCGCGACCGGCTGACACCCGGCCAGATCGGCGGCATCGTGCTCTCCAGCATCGGCGTGCTGGCCATCATCACCGAGGGCGATCCCGCGCGACTGACGGAGCTGACCGTCAATCCTGGCGACCTTTATCTCGTCGCGGCCATGGCCTGCTACGCGCTCTACGCCACGCTCCTGCGCAAGCGCCCGCCGATCCACCCCATGTCGTTCCTGGTCATCGCCATCGGCCTCGGCGGGCTGATGCTGATGCCGGCAACCGCGATGGAGATGGCGTCCGGCTTCGTCATGCAGGCCGACGGGCAGACGCTTCTGACCCTTGCCTACGTGGTGCTGATCGCGACGATCCTCGCCTACATCTGCTTCAACCGCGGGGTGGAGCTGATCGGCCCCAACCGGGCGGGCCCGTTCTTCCACCTGATCCCTGTCGTCGCCTCGCTGGTGGCGATCGTGTTCCTGGGCGAGGCCTTCCGCCTCTACCACGCCATCGGCTATGCGCTGATTCTCTCCGGGATTTTCCTGGCGCAGCGGTTCAGCCGTTAGGGCGTCAGCCACAGGCACGATTGTCATCCCCGCGAAGGCGGGGATCCAGTAACCACAAGATTTCCTTATTGAATTGAATAGCAGCCCCCACGGGGTGCGGGCTCCCCGCCTGCGCGGGAATGACAGTCAGGAGCAAGCCGCGCGCATTCCGGGCCAGACACTCAGGATGCCGTTACCGTGCTGATCGTTTCTCTAAAGCATCAACATACACAACGTCATCCTGAGGAGCCGTCGCAAGACGGCGTCTCGAAGGAGGGGCCGCTTGCGCAATCCCCGCCCCGCTCCCCTCACGCAAGAAACGTGTGTCATCCCGCCGTGTGACCCGTTAGATCTGGGCTCCCACGCCACACCGGATCACGATGATGACGCGCCCGCCCGAAATACCCTCCGCTCCGCAGATGTCGCTCGCCAACTGGACGATGCTGATCGCGCTTTCCATCCTGTGGGGCGGATCGTTCTTCTTCACCAAGGTGGCGGTCGCCGAGATCGCGCCGATGGAGATCGTTTTCCTGCGCGTCGCGCTGGCCGCCCTCACCCTTCATGTGGTGCTGCGCATCAGGCGGATCCCCTTTCCCGCAACGATTGCCGGCTTCGCGCCCTTCGTGGTGATGGGCCTCCTCAACAACGTGGTGCCGTTCGGTCTGCTGACATGGGGCCAGACCGAGATCGCCTCCGGCCTTGCGGCGATCCTCAACGCCTTCACCCCGATCTCCACCGTCATCATCCTGCACCTGTTCACCACGACCGACCGCGCCACGCCGCTGAAAGTCGCCGGCGTGATCCTCGGCTTTTGCGGGGTCACGGTGATGATCGGGGCCGAAGCCGTCGCCGGCGTCGGCGATCATGTTGTGGCCGAACTCGCCTGCCTCGGCGCCACCGTTTCCTACGGCTTCTCCGCACTTTACGCCCGCCGCTTCCGCAACACGCCAGCGCTGGTGACGGCTGCCGGGCAACTGACCGGATCGAGCCTCATCCTGATCGTCATTCTGCTTGCGACCGGCGGCGTCGGCTTCGTGGATAACTGGCCGTCCACCCCGGTGATAACATCGATGCTCGGCCTCGCCCTGCTGTCGACCGCGCTCGCCTACATCCTGTTCTTCCGCATCATGGCGGAAGCCGGTCCGGCCAATGTCATGCTGGTCACGTTCCTGGTGCCGGTCAGCGCCATCCTTGCCGGCGCGCTCGTGCTGGGCGAGGTACTTCAGCCGCGCCACTGGGCCGGCATGGCGCTGATCGCCGCCGCCCTCGTCACGATCGACGGACGAATTCCGAGATGGCTGATGGCGCGTCGCGGCACATCGCGCGGGCGCATTTGAACGACTTTCGCATTTGGGTGAAATTCGAGACGAATTCGAGAGAATTCGACGAAATTCGAACAATCGACGAATGAACATGCGAAAGGACGCGGGACGGCCTGGTTATCCCCGCCGCCCCGCATCCCGTTTCCTCAGAACTTCAACGGCTTGACCTGCTTGACCAGCGGCAGCGCGACAAGCTTCTCCACGGTCTCCGCCGGCACCTCTCCATCGACCTCGATCAGCGCGATGGCATCGCCGCCCGGCTCGTTACGGCCCAGGCTGAAGGTCGCGATGTTGACCCCGGCATCGCCGAGGATCGATCCGAACTTGCCGATGAAGCCCGGCTTGTCCTCGTTGGTGATGTAGAGCATGTGGGCCCCGAGCGCGGCTTCCATGTCGATGCCCTTCACCTGGATGATGCGCGGCGTGCCGTCGGCGAAAATCGTGCCGGCAACCGAACGGCTCTGGCGTTCCGTCAATATTGTCAGACGGATATAGGTTTCGTAGGCACCTTGTTGCGAACGGTGAACCTCCTCCACCTGAATGTCGCGCTCGCGCGCGAGCGACGGTGCGGAGACCATGTTGACCGACTGCAAAAGCGGCGTCAGAACGCCGGTCAGGACCGCCGCCGTCAGCGCCTTGGTGTTCATCTGCGCAACGTGGCCCTCGTACTCAATCCGGATGCCCGAAATCGCCGTCTCGGTGAGTTGGCCGGCAAACGATCCAAGCTGCTCGGCAAGCCGCACGAAGGGCGTCAGCTTCGGTGCTTCCTCCGACGAAATAGACGGCATATTCAAGGCGTTGGTGACCCCGCCGTTCATCAGGTAATCGGAAATCTGCTCCGCCACCTGCAGCGCGACATTCTCCTGCGCCTCTTCCGTTGCCGCCCCCAGATGCGGCGTGCAAACGAGGTTCGGCGCGCCGAACAGCACGTTCTCCTTCGCCGGCTCCTCTACGAACACGTCGAACGCCGCCCCGGCCACGTGGCCGCTGTCGAGCGCGGCCCTCAGTGCCGTCTCGTCGACCAACCCGCCGCGCGCGCAGTTGATGATGTAGACACCCTTCTTCGTGCGCGAAATCGCCTCTTCCGACAATATGTTACGGGTCTTTTCGGTGAGCGGCGTGTGCAACGTGATGAAGTCGGCCCGGCGCAGCAGCTCGTCGAGTTCCACCTTCTCGACACCGAGATCGCGCGCCCGCTCAGCCGAGAGGAACGGGTCGTAGGCGACCACCTTCATCCGAAGTCCGATGGCACGCTCGGCGACGATGGAGCCGATATTGCCGCAGCCGATCAGCCCCAGCGTCTTGGCCGTGATCTCCACGCCCATGAACTTCGACTTTTCCCACTTTCCAGCCTGCGTGGAGGCATCGGCCGCCGGGATCTGCCGGGCGACGGAAAACATCATCGCGATGGCATGTTCGGCCGTGGTGATGGCGTTGCCGAAGGGCGTGTTCATCACGATGATGCCCTTGGCGGTGGCGGCCGGAATGTCGACGTTATCCACGCCGATGCCGGCCCGCCCGATCACCTTCAGCCGGTCGGCCTTTGCGATGATCTTTTCCGTGACCTTGGTCGCCGAGCGGATGGCAAGACCGTCATACTGACCGATCACCTCGGCCAGCTTTTCCTTGTCCTTGCCGAGATCGGGAAGGAAATCGACATCGAGCCCGCGATCCTTGAAGATCTGCACGGCGGCGGGCGAAAGCTTGTCAGAAATCAGTACCTTGGGAGCCAATTTGACCTCCTCTAGAAATCAAGAGCAACGTCCGTCGCGAAGCAGGGCGACAAAGCCTCCTGCTCGTTCGACGGACGCATGGTTTCGGCTATCGCTATCTGGATGATCGGCGACGTGGCTTCCGCCGCCTCATAGGTGACGGTCAACGGCGCGATGCCTTGGCTGGCGTCCACGACCCGCAATGCGAACCTGTTCGCCAGCCAGTCGGGATCACGCATCGCGACGAAGGCAACGTCTCCGTTCGAGGAACAAAACGAAGTCCCGTCAAAGGCTTCGCCCGTCTCCTGGTCCATCTCCCAGCCTGCCTCCGCCGCCGGCTGCAATGTCAGGCCAACCGCGAACCGGGCCCCGGCGACGCAATCGAGCGTGACGGTGGCAACGGTGCACCAGTCGATCCGCATGCCCTGTGGCAGCTTCGGATGGCACCGCTCGGAGAGCGCGGTGGAAACGGGGCCCTCCGAACGCACCGACAATTGGACGTCGGCAAAGCGGAAAGTCCTTTGGAAGGCCAGCATCGCCGTCAAGCCGTTGCGAAGAGTGGTGCCTTCAGCAGTGCCGGGCTGGCATCATACCAGGAGCACGCCACGCGCCCGGCAGACACGACGGACAGAGGCATGCCGCACGCAAAACGCCCGAATTCGGACGCAACTTCTATTGAAATCAGTACCTTGGGAGCCATGATCCACCTCGTTCGGCCGGCTCATGAACGCAGCCAGCCCGTCATGTGGGGATAGGGATCGGCGCCCTCCTCCGCGGCGCGGTGCGGCTCGACGGTGAGGCCGTAGAGCTGCAACAGGGGAACGCCGAGATAGTGGCCGGTCGAGAAGTTCTCGATCAAGGCTTCGGCATCCCCCTTGTACCCGTCAGGGTGGAAGAGGACCTCCAGCGGAATTCCCAGATGGCAGGCGGCCGCATAGGACCATGCGATCGTCGCCATCTCGTCGCCCGGGCTCGGATCCAGACGTTCCTGCTCCCGCTCGGCCGGATCGCTCACCGCGATATGGCCGGCCTCGTGCAGGATGTCGCCGGGATAGAGAAGGCGCGCCTCGTCGATGACGAGCGTGCCGAAACGGATATCGAAACCGGGCAGGAAGGTGGGATCCGGCAGCGCTTCGAAACGCACCGGAATCCCGACCGATCGGACGAACCCGGCGAGCTTGCGGCTCATCGGTTCGCCCGTCACGGATCAGGCCGCCTGTTGAAGAGAGGCGACGGCTTCCGCGAAAGCCCAGTCGAGCCAAGGCGTCAGCGCTTCCAGATCGGAGGCCTCCACCGTCGCGCCGCACCAGATGCGAAGCCCCGCCGGCGCATCGCGGTAGGAGCCGATGTCATAGGCGACACCTTCCGCATCGAGCCTTGCGACGATCGCCTTCGCGAACACGCCCTGGTCTTTTTCGTCGAGCGCCGTCACCGCCGGATCGACGATCTTGAGACACACCGAGGTGTTTGAGCGGATGGCCGGATCGGCCGCCAGGAAATCGACCCACGGGGTCTTTTCCACCCAGTCGGCAATGACCTTGGCATTGGCATCGGCGCGCGCCATCAGCGCGTCCAGCCCGCCAAGCGAAAGGCCCCAGTCGAGCGCATCGAGATAGTCCTCGACACAAAGCATGGAGGGCGTGTTGATGGTCTCGCCCTTGAAGATGCCCTCGTTGAGCTTGCCCGCCTTGGTCATGCGGAAGACCTTCGGCAGCGGCCAGGAAGGCGTATAGGTTTCAAGGCGTTCCACGGCGCGCGGGCTGAGGATCAGCATGCCGTGCGCGGCCTCCCCGCCCAGCACCTTCTGCCAGGAGAAGGTGACCACGTCGAGCTTGGCAAAATCGAGCTTCTGCGCGAAGGCGGCCGACGTCGCGTCGCAGATTGTCAGGCCCTCGCGGGTCGCAGGAATCCAGTCCGCGTTCGGCACGCGCACGCCGGAAGTCGTCCCGTTCCAGGTGAAGACCACGTCGTGGGAGAAATCGACGGCCGAGAGATCCGGCAACTCGCCGTAGCCGGCTTCGAGCTTGCGGGCATTGTCGAGCTTCAGCTGCTTGACGACGTCCGTCACCCAGCCAGACCCGAAGCTTTCCCAGGCCAGCATGTCCACAGGCCGCGCGCCCAAAAACGACCACAGCGCCATCTCCACCGCGCCCGTATCGGAGGCCGGAACGATGCCGATGCGATAATCGGCGGGCACTTGCAGGAGCTCGCGGGTCTTGTCGATGGCCTGGGCGAGCTTCGCCTTGCCGATCTTGGCACGGTGGGAACGCCCGAGCGGGGCATCCTTGAGGCCATCGAGCGTCCAGCCGGGACGCTTGGCACAGGGGCCGGAAGAAAAATCGGGATTGGCCGGCGAAATGGCCGGCTTTTCAGTCACTGTCATGTTGCTACCCTTTCAGATAGGCGCCCTTCGTTGGGGAAGGGTGTCCCACTGACCGACATATGCGAAAATGCGGAGAAGGGCAAATGACAGATTGTTGCGGGGCATGCTGAGGCTTCTCATACGCACAAGAAACTTCGCCAACATTGACCATATATAACGTAAAGTTTATATTTCCGTCAGATTCGTATTGAACAGGATGATATGGATGGCGAAATTTATCGAATTTTCGAGCCCGCCATTAGTAAAATATTGCCCCTCAGCGTACAATATTAAAACTGGATGCAACACAATAAGATTGGGCACTCTTTTTAGCTATCGAAAAGAAGAAAATGAAAAACTCAGAGATATTGGAGAAGGCAAATTTAAGTTCTCCATTCAATTTCCGAAATTATCACCCGTCTCAAACGATTGGGTCAGCGAATTTGAATTTGGCGGTCACGAAGATGGTACGGGTTACGCTGCGATTGAGGAAATGGCTATTATTTCCGGTCAGGCACATATAAAGGGCGTTGAAATTTATGGATCCACGCACAATTGCTGGATATACTGCTTATCCCTCAGTGAAAATAGCTCTGCCGGCTCTATAACAGAGACTCATGACAGTTTCTGGGAAATTAATGCTAAAAATCTGGGTGCTTTTGCAGGTCATTTGAGTAATTTACTATGGAGTAGCATTTCAGTTAAGGACATACCGGATTATCTATTGATAGAAAACGGGTTTAATGAACTAGCAAGCGGCCTACAATTGGAAGTTGATATACAACCGGTGTCTTACGAAGAACGTTCGATTTGCATTGAGCAGGAAGCGGACTTCCCAATTTCCGAAGTGAGACATCTGAAGAATAAAATAGCCTTTATAAAGCCCGAAAATTTTAGAGACGAAAAAGAACTACGCATCGCATTCTGGTTGAAATTTAGAGAAAAGCGAATTTCAATAAAAGATAATCCGAAAATATTATTACTACGACCAGTAGACAAATTACTTTCTGCAGAAAATTATCTATAATAAATATTGTTTTATATGTGAATATAATAGTTTTTATGGTATAATATATAATCGAATATTATCAATTATAACTCGGCGATAAGAAGTGACTGATCCGGCACGATAATCGGCCCATAGCCGCCGCCGCAACATCACGGAATGGATCCCGGCTCGGAGGCCGGGATGACATCGTGGGTGGGTTGAGTACGGGTGCATAAGAAGCACCCGCCGGGCAAGGCAGGAATCGCAGCATCGGCCCCTTCCTCCCGTCCGTCCAATCCTTCCCTCCCGCTCGTCCCCTCTCCCCGGCCTCCCCCTACCGCGCCCGCAACGCGCTCACCCCGCCCGCCAGCGCGGCAAGCACCGCACCCACGCCAAGTCCCAGGTGCGGGGCCACATCAGCGGGTGTCAGCGTGAACAGCACCGTCATGATCAGCCCGCCCGTCGTCTGGCCGACGAGACGTGCCGTGCCCTGCATGCCGCCTGCAGCGCCTGCGCGCTCCGGTTCCACGGAGACCAGCATGTTGCGGTTGTTGGGCACCTGGAAAAGGCCGAAGCCGAGGCCGCAGACCATCGTCATCGCGACCAGCGGCACCGGGCTGCCGCTTTCCGGCCACAGGGCGGCCATGAGGAGACCAGCGGCCAGCGTGAGACCGCCCACGGCGCACAGGACGGCGCCGTTCATCCGGTCGGAAAGGCGGCCGGAAACCGGCCCGGCAAACGCCACCACCAGCGGCCACGGCGTCATGCCGATGCCGGTCATCATCGCGGAAAGGCCGAACCCGTGCTGGAAGATGAAGGGCAGCGCCACGTAGCTCGACATCTGGGCGGAGAAACAGCACACCGACGCAATCACCGAGAGGCGGAACGAGCGCCGGCGCAACAGGTCGAGCGGGATGAGCGGGGCCCGGCGCGGGGCTTCGCGCCGCACCAGGGCGATGAAGCTCGCGGCCGAGACGGCAAGCAGCGGCAGACCGGTTTCCGGTCGCTCGATCACCGCATCCGCACCCATCACCAGACAGCCAAACCCGGCCGCGTTCAGCAGCACCGAAAGCCCGTCGAGTGCATGCCCACTGCCCGCGGGCGAGGGCAGCGCGCGAACCGCCACGAGCACCACAAGGCCGATGGGCACGTTGACCGCGAAAATCCACGGCCAGCTCGCAACCGACAGCACCGCCGCGCCGATGGTGGGCCCGATGGCGGAAGAAAGGGCGACGACCAGCGCGTTCCAGCCGATCACCCGGCCCATCATGCGCGGGGGAAAGACATGGCGCAGCAGCGCGACCGCCAACGACATGAGCGGCGCAGCGCCAAGCCCCTGCACGAAGCGGGCAATCACCAGCCACGTGAGCGACGGTGCCAGCGCGCACAGCACGGAGGCCACAGTGAAGACCACAACGCCGCCCGCAAAGACCTTTCGGTAGCCGAGGCTCTGGCCGAGCGCGGCGCTCGGCAGCAACCCCATCACCAGCGCAAGCTGGTAGGCGGTGACGACCCAGACCGTGGCGGCTGCGGAGACTTTCAGCTCGGTGTGGATTGTCGGCAGCGCCACGTTGGCGATCGCCCCGTCGAGCACGACCAGCACGAGCGTCGAGAGGACGGCGAGCGTCGCGAAAAGCCGCTGTGGCATGGGAAGGCCGGCCATCGGCACGACGGCGTCGGTGTGGGCAAGTGAGGACATAAGGGCTCCATCGGATCTCTGCCGGGTAAAATATCCATCCCAAGCCATTGCAGAAGACGCGCGTACTGCATTCAATAGCTGCATGAAACGCCATGTCATGAACCGGACGACCGCGCGCGAACGGAATTTGCGATGACCAGCACCGATCTCAACCTGCTTCGGGCGCTGGACGCCCTGCTTGCGGAGGCTAGCGTGGCCGGCGCTGCACGCAGGCTGGGGCTCAGCGCGTCGGCCATGAGCCGCACGCTCGCCCGCCTGCGCGAGACGACGGGCGATCCGCTGCTGGTGCGCGCGGGCCGTTCCATGGTTCTGACGCCGCATGCTGCCGCGCTGCGCGAGCGCGTGCCCCACGTGGCGGGCGAGGTCGACGCGATCCTCGGCCGCGCCGATATCTCGCTGGATCTTGCAACGCTGGAGCGCACGTTCACCATCCGCGCCAACGATGCCTTCGTCGCCGCCTATGCGGCCGGGCTTCACGCGGCGGTGCGGCGCGAGGCGCCCGGGATCCGGCTGCGCTTCGCGCCGAAGCCGGACAAGAACCCGCAGCCCTTGCGCGAGGCGGCCATCGATCTGGAAATCGGCGTTCTGGGGGAAAGCGTGCCGGAACTGAAGGTCCAGACGCTTTTCCGCGATCACTATGTCGGCGCGGTCAGGACGGGTCACCCGCTGATGGAAGGCGTCCTGACGCCGGAGCGCTATGCGGCGGCCGACCATGTACTCTCCTCGCGGCGCAGCGGGCACGTGGGGCCAATCGATGCGGCATTGGCAGCGCTCGGCCTCGAACGACGCTGCACGCTGACGGTGCCGAGCTTCTTCACCGCGCTGGCGATCGCCGCGGAGAGCGATCTGGTGGCGCTGGTGACACATTCGCTCGCCCCGACCGGAACCGCCGGCCCGAACCCGCCGGCACTGCAATTCTTCGAGCTGCCGTTCCCGACGGACCCGGTCGTGATCTCCCAGATCTGGCATCCGCGCCTCGACAACGACCCCGCCCACCGCTGGCTGCGCAGCCTCATCCGCGCCTGCTGCCGGCCACGCGACGAGTTGGAGGCCGGCGGACGCGGCAGCTGAGGGACAACCGCCCGGCGTTGCATTCTTTCGGTTTTCCGAGCTCATCGGGCAGCGAATTTTCCCGGTATTACCAAGCGTTTTTTCGCCGATAAACAATATCTATCAGGTCATTTTAGGGCCTGCGACATTCTATAGCTTGCGTCTAAAGTCTATCCCCGACAGAGTTATATTACTGCATCACGGTCGGCAAGCAACGTGAGCCAGTGGGGAGGACATTCGAGGCTTGAGACCCTTCGAAGATCAGCTCCACGCAACATCCAAGCAGATACGCGCCAGATAAAAGAACGGCGCAGAGTGGATTTTAAGTCATGGAAAGAAAACTAGCCAATCCGGCGCCGCTCGGACTGACGGGCTTTGCCTTGACGACCTGGATGCTGAGCCTGGTGAATGCCGGCTTCTTCACCGGTGCCAGCGTGCCGCTGGTGCTGGCCTCCGCCTTCGCTTTCGGCGGCACGGCGCAATTCGCCGCCGGCCTGATGGAAATGCCGCGTGGCAACACCTTCGGCTGCGTCGCCTTCTGCTCCTACGGCGCCTTCTGGTGGACCTTCGCCCTGTTCGTGCACTTCTTCTCCGCCGGCGTCTCCGGAGAGTTCGTCGCATGGTGGCTCGCCATGTGGGGCGTCTTCACGTTCTTCATGTGGATCGGCAGCCTCGCCCTGCCCCGCGCTCTGCAAATGGTATTCCTTGCGCTGTGGATCACCTTCGCGCTGCTGGCGGCGGGCGACTTCACGGGACTGGAAGCGGTCAAGCATGCCGGCGGCTATGTCGGGCTGGTGACGGCCATCCTCGCCTTCTATCTGGCAGCCGCCGAGGTCATCAACGAGACCCACGGCCGTGAAGTCCTGCCGGTCGGCGCGCCGAAATCGGCCATCGGCCATGGTGCGGCCCAGCCGGCGGAGTGAGGCTGCGCCTCCACTGAAAACGGAATAACGATCAGTCGGCCTGCACGCGGAGGAAAGCTCCCGCGCGCAGGCTTTTTTTTATGTCACACAGGAGCGGGTGGCCTGAGCCGGGGGAATGGGCGACGCCGCAAGGCAATGCCGCACATTACCGCATTGTAATTTTTTCAACACGATTTCGCCCGGTTTCAGTCACGAAATTTCACGCGTCCAATACCTGCCCCCAACGCCGCCGTCGCGACGCGAAGGGGCCCGTTTTCTGACGGACAGAACAGCAGGAGACCAAACCATGTCGCTTGGACGCGCATGGCTGCCGGCGCTTGCCGCAGCATCTCTCATCACCATTCTTCCAGCCTCCGCCGAAACCATGATGATGGGCCAGGATCAGGCGCCGCCGGTGCGCGGTCTGTGGCTCACCACGGCGTTTCCCGAACGAACGGTGGACTTCGGCGATACCGTCAAGCTCGACATCTCGCTCAAGAACAAGGCCCTGCCGCCCGAGCGCGTGGAACTTGCGCTTGACGGCCTTCCCAAAGGCTGGACATCCGAGATCGACGGCAGCGGATCGAAGGTCTCCGCCGCCATGGTCGGCACGGACGACACCGAGACGTTGCATGTGGTTCTCACCCCGCCGAAGGGCGGAGCAAAGACGGCCGGCACCTTCTCGTTCGACGTGCGCGGCACGGTTGAGGATCCCGCTCAGGGCGCACCGCAGACGCTGAGCCTGCCGATCAAGCTCACCATGGCGGAGGCAAAGCCCGCGAAGCTGACGCTGGAGCCGAAACTGCCCAGCCTGCGCGGCACGGCGAAATCCTCCTTCGATTTCGAACTCACCCTCAAGAACGACAGCCCGAAGGACACGGTGGTGAACCTCACCTCCAAGGCGCCCGACGGCTTCCAGGTCGCCTTCACCGAAGGTTACGGCAGCCAGGAGATCACCTCGCTGCCCATCAAGGCCAACGAGACCAAGACCATCAAGGCCAAGGTGAAGGCCCCGCAGAATGTCGCCGCCGGTACCTACGACGTCGCCATCGGCGCGCAGAGCGATGCCGTCACCGCCCAGGCCCCGCTGCACCTGCAGATCACCGGCCAGCCCGAGATCGTGCTGATGGGGCCCGGCGGCCTGCTGTCCGGCACCGCGACGGCCGGCGAAGAACGCGATTTCTCCTTCACCCTCGCCAACACCGGCACCGACGCAGCCCGAGACGTGACCCTGACCGCCCATGCGCCCTCCGGCTGGAAGGCGGAAATGGAGCCGAAAACGCTTGATGAACTGGCGCCCGACGGCAAGCAGGAGGTGTCCCTGCACCTGACGCCGGCCAAGAACGCGGTCGCCGGCGACTACATGACGAGCGTGCGCGCATCCGGCTCCGGCGTGTCGAACTCGGCCGATTTCCGCGTGACCGTCGCCACCTCCACGCTGTGGGGCGCGACCGGGCTCGGCGTCATCGCCGCCGCCCTTCTGGTCATGGCCGTCGGCGTGCGCCGGTATGGCCGCAGATGAGCGGCCCGGCAAAGGGAGGCCCCGTGATCGAGGTTCGGGGTCTCGTCAAGCGCTACGGCGGCGTGGAGGCCGTCGCGGGGCTTGATCTCACCGTTAACAGGGGCGAGGTCTTCGGGCTTCTGGGGCCGAACGGCTCCGGCAAGACCACGATGATCCTGATCCTTTTGGGACTGACCGAGCCTACGTCGGGCGAGGTCCGCGTCACCGGGCTCGACCCGCTGCGCCAGCCGCTGGCGGTGAAACGGGCCGTCGGCTACCTGCCTGACAATGTCGGCTTCTACGACACCATGACGGCACGCGAGAACCTGCGCTACACTGCAAGGCTCGCAGGGCTCGACACGGCGCAAGCCGATGCCCGCATCGACAATGCGTTAGAACGGGTCCGTTTGAGCGACGTGGCGGAGAAGAACGTCGCGGGCTTTTCCCACGGCATGCGCCAGCGTCTCGGCGTTGCAGAAGTGCTGGTGAAGGACAGTCCCATCGCCATCCTCGACGAGCCGACCAATGGGCTCGATCCGCAATCGACCACGGAGCTGCTCGACCTCATCCGGCGGCTGCGCGACGACGGACGCACGGTGCTGCTGTCCTCGCACCTTCTGTCGCTGGTGCAATCCATCTGCGACCGGGTGGCTCTGATCAACCAGGGGCGGATCGGGCTCACCGGCTCCGTCGACGAACTGCGCTCGAAGGTGCTCGGCGGATCCTACACGATCGAGGTGGAAGCGGACGGCATCGACATCAAGACGGCGGTGGCCTCCATCCCCGGCGTCGCCGGCTTCGAGAACCTGACGCCCGGCCGGCTGCGCATCCGCGCAACGGCCGACATTCGCGCCGACGTGGCGGCCCGGATTGTGGAGCGCGGCGGCCGGCTCAGCCGCATCGCCATGCACCGGCCGAGCCTCGACGACGTCTACCAGCGCTATTTCGAGGACCAGCGCGCATCCATGGAGGTGAGCCATGCAGCGTGAGGGATCGCCCTGGACGGGCCTGTGGGCGGTGGCCGCCAAGGAGGCCGCCGACCACCTCACCAGCGCACGGATGAAGATCGTGCTCGGCCTCGTCATCCTGACCGCCATCGGCGCGGCCTACGGTTCGGCGGGGCAGCTGAAGGAAACGGTCGGTTCCGATCCGTTCCTGTTCCTTCGCCTGTTCACCACGGCGCGCGAGCCCCTGCCCTCGTTTGCGGGCTTTCTGGGCTTCTTGTTGCCGCTCGTCGCCATCACCCTGGCGTTCGACGCGATCAACGGCGAATACCAGCGCCGCACCATGAGCCGGATCCTCTCCCAGCCGATCTACCGGGACGCGCTGCTCGCCGGCAAGTTCCTGGGCGGCCTCGTCGTGCTCACCATCTGCGTGATCACGCTGTGGCTCTTGGTAACCGGCGTCGGCATCCTGTCGCTGGGCCTGCCGCCCTCGGGCGAGGAGGTGGCGCGCGGCATCGCGTTCCTTGTGGTCTCGGTCGCCTATTCGGCGATCTGGCTCGGCATCGCGCTGCTGTTTTCCACCTGGTTCCGCTCCACCGCGACGGCGGCGCTTGCCGCTCTTGCCCTGTGGCTGCTGTTCACGGTGTTCTGGCCAATGCTGGCACCATTGGTGGCCGGGGCGCTCGCCCCCGTCGATCCGCTCGACCCGATGACGGCGCTCACCCAGTACAACCTTCAGCACGACCTTCTGCGACTTTCGCCGACGACGCTTTACGGCGAGATGCTGACGGGCATCCTGCACCCCTCCACCCGGGCGCTGGGCCTGCTGTTCCGCAGCCAGATGGAAGGCGCGCTCATGGGCGCCCCGCTGCCGCTCGACCAGAGCCTCCTGATCATCTGGCCGGACTTCTCCGGCCTGGTGGCGGGCATCGTTCTGGTCTTCACGCTGGCCTATGTCTCCTTCCAGCGTCAGGAGGTGCGGGCCTGAGCGAAGGCAGGGCCGTACCGAACGAGAACGGGCCGGGATGTTACCCTTCCCGGCCCGTTCCGTCTGTCACCGAAGACCTTTTCAGGTCGATCAGTTGAAGTTGTAGCGCAGGCCCAGCCGCAATTCGTGGGCGTAAATGTCGTCGTACTCGATGCGGCTCTGGGTGCCGTAAATCCGGCCGCTCTTGGCCTTGCCGAGCGAGCGGAACTGGTAGCCCGCGTCGACCATCATGTTCGGCGAGATCTCGTAAGAGGCACCGGCCATCAGCGCCCATGCGAGGTTCCAGCGGCCGTGGTTGCCGTAGGAACCGGTGTTGCCGCTGCCATTGTCGAAGCGGATGCCCGAGGCCTTGACGTAGGACGTACCGATACCGGCGCCGACATAGGGCGTGAACCCCTGCCAGGTGCCAAGATCGGCATAGGCATTGACCATGAACGTCCACGCATCGATATCGGCGGTCTCGATGGAAGTGCTCCCCGCACCGCACGGACCGAAGCACGGCGCGCGCCCTTCGAAGCCGGACTTGAACTCGTAGTCGGCCGTCACGTCGGCACGGAACCAGTCATTGAAGTAGTAACCGATACCGCCCCCAAGAAGGGCCGTGTTGTCCATGCCTTCGCTGGAGAAGTCGCCGATGCCGTTGTAGGTCGTGCTCGCTTCCGGGTCGCGATAGATCTTGAAGCCGATGTCGCCGCGCAGATACCAGCCGCCCTGCGGCGCGACATAGGGTTCGGGAATGTATTCGGGAAGGTCAGCTGCGCTTGCGACCGACGGCAGGGCGAGCGCAACGCTAGCAAATATGATCAGTTTCCTCAGGCTGCACATCTCGCACCCCATCCTCTGTGTTGCCCAGAACCATCGTGAACAGGCAGTCAAACTCATACTCGACGGGCCGAATGATGCGTGCAGAAAGTTTAATGGGCAATTAACCCTAACAAAAATGGATAATAGATTAGGTTACCGACATATTTACATTAACTAAAACCATTAATCTTCCGTTAGCGTTCTTTAACGCGCAGTTAGAGAGACGGAAATATAGGGAACCGCAGGCAGGCGCCGGTGAAACCGGCATTTTCGCCAAGTGCGCACAAATACTTGGTTATCGAGAAATATCCGGACCCCGCCTGTCGCAGGGCAAAAACGGGACCATGGCCGGAAACGGGCGGCGCGCGCCTTCCCGTTAACCAAACCTCCCGCAGCGTCCCACGACAGGACCGCAATCCTTAACGAAAAAAATCAGAGAAAATGCGGACGGCGGGAGCCGATGGCGCCAGCAGCCCCAGAACTTCAGGCCTCAGGCCGCGACGCTGGTGAGCGCCGTGCAGATATCGTCGACCACGGAATTGACGAGATCGACATCGTCGCCTTCCGCCATCACGCGGATGAGCGGTTCGGTGCCCGACGGACGGATGACAAGCCGACCGCCCTTGCCGAGCCGGCCGCGGCCCGCCTCGATGGAGGTCGCGACCGCCGCGCTGTCGAGCGGCGAGGTGCCCCCGACGATACGCACGTTCTTGAGCACCTGCGGCACCGGCTCGAACCGGCGGCAGACCTCGGACACGGGCTTGTTCTGCTGGCGGACCACCGCCAGCACCTGAAGCGCGGCCACCAGGCCATCGCCGGTGGTGGAGAAATCGGACAGGATGATGTGGCCGGACTGCTCGCCGCCAAGATTGAAGCCGTGCTGGCGCATGTGTTCCACCACGTGGCGGTCGCCGACCTTGGTGCGCGCCAGCGTCAGGCCGATATCGGACAGATGCCGCTCCAGCCCGAGGTTCGACATGACGGTGGCAACGATGCCGGGCTGGGCGAGCTGGCCGCTCTCCTTCCAGCTTTCCGCCACGACCGCCATCAGCTGGTCGCCATCGACCGCCTCGCCCTTCTCGTCCACGAGGATCACCCGGTCCGCATCGCCATCGAGCGCGATGCCGATATCGGCGCGCAGCTCGCGCACCTTCTCGCACAGCGCACCGATGGAGGTGGAGCCGCAATCCTTGTTGATGTTAAGGCCGTCCGGCTCAACCCCGATGGAAAACACCTCCGCGCCCAGCTCCCACAGCACTTCCGGCGCCGTGCGATAGGCCGCGCCGTTGGCGCAGTCGACGACGATGCGCAGGCCCTCCAGGCTCATGTTGCGCGGCAGCGTGCGCTTGGCGTACTCGACGTAGCGATCGCGCACACCGTCCACCCGCTTGGCCCGGCCGAGATCGGCGGGGGCCGCCAGCCGGCCGGAAAGATCGCTCTCGATCAGCCGTTCGATCTCGCGTTCGACCTCATCGGACAGCTTGAAGCCGTCCGGGCCGAAGATCTTGATGCCGTTATCGGCGAAGGCATTGTGCGAGGCCGAAATCATCACGCCGATATCGGCGCGCAAGCTGCGCGTCAGCATGGCGACGGCGGGCGTCGGGATGGGCCCGAGCTGGAAGACATCCATGCCGGCGGAGGTAAAGCCGGCGACCAGCGCCGTCTCGATCATGTAGCCGGAAAGCCGCGTGTCCTTGCCGAGCACGACCCGGTGCCGGTGGCCGCCGTTTCGGAAGATGACACCGACGGCCATGCCGACCTTCATCGCAACCTCGGGCGTGATGGGCCAACGGTTGGCCTGTCCGCGAATACCGTCCGTGCCGAAGTAGCTGCGTGTCATGGATCTTCCGAAATTCTGGATCCGCCGGGGCGCGCGGTCCGCCGGTTCGGGCGGGGCTGCGACAAATGCCTGCCAGCGGGCGTGAACAATGGGGCTTTCCGGCCAGCTCCCTGCAAAGCCGCAAGCCTTGAGCGGGTCTGCAGCCGAGGCGGCGGATACCGGTTCTCAGCCGTCTACATACAGAATTATGGTCACCGAAGAGTTCAAAAATTGTTTGCGATTGTGACAGTGCCCGCCGGAGGTGGGGGCTTTTGCGGAGACGACAGGCGGGGCGGAGTGCGAGCGGGCGGGGAGGCGCGCGAGCGAAGGGCTCGTGCGCAGACGAATTGTCTTGAGGATAGAGCGCACGCCGCGGCCCGATGCGGTTCGCCCGCCCTCTCACCCGTCATTGCCGGTCGGAGCCGGCAATGACGAGCGGAAAGTGCAGTCGAGTGCGGTGAGTGCCCTGAGTGCCGTGAATGCGAAAAATGCGAGCGGCGGAGCGCTGAAAGGGCGACACTATCCCCTCCGCCCCGCCCACGAAAAAGGGCCCGGCTATGCCGGGCCCTTTTCCAATTCGGTGTCGCGAGACGGGCTCAGCCCTGCGGCTGAGGCTCCAGGCCACCGGCCGGTTCGCCGCCGTCGCCCTTCTTGTGCGATCCCGTCTTGGGGACGGCCGAACCGCGAATGATCGGTTCGTCGTCCAGATCGCGCACGGGCGGCGTGCCGTTCAGCAGGCCCTTGATCTCGTCGCCGGACAGGGTTTCGTATTCCAGAAGCCCCTTGGCGATGATGTGCAGCTCGTCCTCGTGCTCGGTGAGGATGCGCTTGGCCGTCTCGTAGCCGGTGTTGACGAAGCCCTTGATCTCCGCATCGACAAGACGCTGGGTCTCGTCGGCCACGTTCTGCGTGCGGGCGACCGAATGGCCGAGGAAGACCTCGTCCTCGTTTTCGCCGTACATCAAGGGGCCGAGCTTGTCGGACATGCCGTACTGCGTCGCCATCGCCTTGGCGAGCTTGGTCGCCATCTGGATGTCGCCGGAGGCGCCCGAGGTGACCTTGTCGTAGCCGAAGATCATCTCCTCCGCCACGCGCCCGCCCATGGCGACCGCAAGGTCGGCGTGGCACTTGGCGCGGGTCAGCGAGACCTGATCCTTCTCCGGCAGGCGCATCACCATGCCCAGCGCACGACCGCGCGGGATGATGGTCGCCTTGTGGATCGGATCGGACGCCGGCATGTGCAGCGCGATCAGCGCATGGCCGGCCTCGTGATAGGCGGTGAGCTTCTTCTCTTCCTCGGTGAGCGCCAGGGTGCGGCGCTCCGCCCCCATCATCACCTTGTCCTTGGCGTCCTCGAACTCCGACATCGTGACGAGCCGCTTGCCGCGGCGCGCGGCCAGCAGTGCCGCCTCGTTGACGAGGTTCATCAGGTCCGCACCGGAGAAGCCGGGAGTGCCGCGTGCCAGCGTCTTGACATTGACATCGGGCGCCAGCGGAACCTTGCGCATGTGGACCTTGAGGATCTTCTCGCGGCCGGTGAAGTCCGGATTCGGCACGACGATCTGGCGATCGAAACGGCCCGGGCGCAGCAGCGCGGGATCGAGCACGTCCGGCCGGTTGGTCGCGGCAATCAGGATGATGCCCTCGTTGGCCTCGAAGCCGTCCATCTCCACGAGCAGCTGGTTGAGCGTCTGCTCGCGTTCATCGTTGCCGCCGCCGAGGCCGGCACCACGATGGCGGCCGACGGCGTCGATTTCGTCGATGAAGATGATGCAGGGAGCGTTCTTCTTGGCCTGCTCGAACATGTCGCGCACGCGGCTCGCACCAACGCCCACGAACATTTCAACGAAGTCCGAACCCGAAATCGTGAAGAAGGGAACGTTGGCCTCGCCAGCGATGGCGCGCGCCAGCAGCGTCTTGCCGGTGCCCGGAGGGCCGACCAGCAGCACGCCGCGCGGGATGCGGCCGCCGAGACGCTGGAACTTCTGCGGGTCACGCAGGAATTCCACGATCTCTTCCAGATCTTCCTTGGCTTCGTCGACGCCGGCGACATCCTCGAAGGTGACGCGGCCGTGGGCCTCCGTCAGCATCTTCGCCTTGGACTTGCCGAAGCCCATCGCCTTGCCGCCCGAGCCCTGCATCTGGCGCATCACGAAGATCCAGATGCCCAGGATCAGCAGCATCGGCAGCGCGCCGATCAGCGTGTTGAGAAGCGAGAAGCTCTCCTGGCGCGGCTTGGCGACGACGGTCACGCCCTTGGAGCGCAGAAGATCGACATACTGCTCGTTTTCCGGCGCGTAGGTCTGGAACGTGCCGCCACCCTTGGTGTAATGGCCCGTGATCTGCTGCTGCTGGATCGTGACGTCGCGAATGTCGCCCTGTTCCGCCTGATTGAGGAACTGCGAGAAGGCGATTTCGCTCGTCGGGGTGCGCGTGTTCGAACTCTGGAACAGCTGGAACAGGGCGATCAGCAGGAGGGCAATGATCACCCAGAGCGCGAAATTCCTGAAATTTGAGTTCATAACGATCCCTTGGCCGCCGGTCGGTGGATGAGACGCCAGCAAGGACATGTCCTTGCCGGCACACCCCGACCGGGGTTCGATTGGACGTCGCCGCATCCGGCGCCGTCTGTGGCGTTCCTGCCGAAAGATAGGCCTCGCCCCCCCGCGGAACAAGGCACAGACCCATTATCAACCGATTGATGTCGACATTTTGTTAAGCCGGCACGACAATCACGCTCCGATGCGGCAGGCGACGACCCGTCCCCGCCACCTTTCGCCGGGGTCGAGATCGAAACCGGGCAGCGCCAGGACCTCGCCTTCCCGCCGCGCCGCCGGGGCACCGGCGAATACGCCGCGCGGCCAGCCCTCGGGCGCAGGGAGCCCGGCACGGCGCAACCCGCCGGGGCCGAGGGCACCGACCTTCACACCGCCCGACGCGTCGCCGCTGAGGGAAACGGCGAAACGCCCGTCCCAGATTCCGCACTCTCCCGGCATCAGCTCGAGTTCCTCAAGCCCGCACCGGCCGATCTCGCGATAGAGAAGGATCTCTCCTCCCCGACGCTCCAGGACGCAGCCTGCGAGCGTGCGCCGGCCCTCGCCGGCCTCCAGCGCCGCGACCGCCGCCTCCAGCCGGGAAAGACGCGGAACGTGGGCGCCGCCGCCGGTTTCGCGCAACAGCCGGGCAACCAGCCTCAGCGCGACCTCCTCCGGCAACCGGCGCAGCAGCGCGGCGTCGAACCGGCAGGGACCGGCCGGATGGCGCACCACCTCGCCCGCCATGACGCCATCGACCCAGCCGTCGAGCGCGGCCGCAGCACGCGCCATGGAACGAGCGGTCGCGGCGAGGCGATCGGGGCCAAGCCCCTCATGCGCCAGAACCGGCATCAGCCGGCGCATGCGCACGCGGCGATAATGGGGATCCTCGTTGGAGGGATCGTCCACCCAGGAAAGGTCCGCCGCGGCGAGCGTCGCGCGCAGCCGTGCGCGGGAGACATCGAGCAGCGGCCTTGCCAGCGTCACGCCGTCACGCTGCGTACGCGGCGCCATGGCGGCCAGTCCGTAAACGCCGCTGCCGCGCGCCAGCCGGTCGAGAAAGGTTTCCGCCTGATCGTCGCGGGTGTGGGCGAGAACCAGCGCCTCGGCACCAAGCGCCGCCATGTGCCGTACCATCAGCGCGTAACGCGCCGCGCGCGCCGCCTCCTGAATACCGGAGACGGGCTTGGGCCCCTGCCAGCGCAACGTCTTGTGGGGAATTCGCAGGCGCTCGCAGCGCCGGGCGACCATCTCCGCCTCGGCGGCCGCCTCGGCCCGCAAGCCGTGATCGACGGTGAAAACGACCGCGCGGGGCGCCGTGGGGCAGGCCTCTCGCCAACGGTCATACAGATGCAGAAGCGCCATGGAATCGCCGCCGCCGGAAACGGCGAGCGCGATCAGGCGAAATTCGTTGAGCGGCGCTAAGAGCGCGGTCGCCTCGCTGTCGCAAAGCGGCGTCTGGTCATCCTCGGCAGCCGGCACTCTTCCGCTCCTTGCGCGCCTGGTCGAGAACCGCGCCGGAGGCCCCGGGATACTTGTTCAAAAGTTCCGAATAGGTCGCGCAGGCCGCGTCCTTCTGGCCGAGCCCATCGAGCGACAGGCCGAGCTTCAGCAGGCTGTCGGGCGCCTTGTCGTTGGCCGGATAGTCCGTGTAGGTCTTGAGAAAGGCATCCGCCGCCTCGCGGTACTTGCCCCTGCCGAAATAGCTCTCGCCCAGCCAATATTGCGCATTGGCGGCAAGCGGATCGTCCGGATAGGCGGCCAGAATATGCTTGAAGCGCTGGGCGGCCTGATCGTACTGGCCGTTCAGCACCATCGAGTAGGCCTCGTCGTATTCCTGCCGCGCGGAACCGTCCGGCGCGGTCGCGGCAAGCTGGCCGATGGCATCGTCGCCACCGCCGACACCGGGGACGCCTGTGCCGCCGAGGGGCGGATTGTCCGGCTCCTCATAAGCCCCGTTGCCGGGCGCACCGCCGTAGGAATCGCCGCCGTAGGCGCCGCCGGAATTGCCGCGCGCGAGTGCCGACAAGTCGAGCGGCTGACCGGAGGGGCCGAGCGAGCCGCCCTCTTCGCCGGTGCCGCCGGCCGGCACGGAATAGGACCCGAGATCGCGCACGGTCGCCTGCCGCTTGGTGGCATAAGGATCGTTCGGATCGGGGGCGGCGGGTGCAGGCGCGCTGCCATAAGAGCTGTTGCTGGCCGAACCGGTGGTGCCGCTTTGCGCCGGCGCCTGCGACCGCTTGCCGGAGCCGGGCTTGCCGCCCTCAAGCTCCTGGAAACGGAACTCGTTGTCCTCCTGCGCGCGGCGCAACTGGTCCTGGGTCTGGCGGAGCTGGTGGTTCAGTTCCTCGACCTGGCCGGTGAGCTTGCGGACCTGTTCCTCGAGCTGACCGAGCCGCACGGCAAGCTGGCCGTCCTCGCGATTGCTGGACGAGCCGAAGAAGCCGCCCTGGGCGGCTGCGGGCCCTGCGGCGGTCAACGGAACCGCGAGCGCCAGCGCGAACGCCGCGGCCAGGGGCGCCAGAGCCAAGGCCCGGGCACGTTTCGGACGGCCTGGGATACGTGATGTCTTCATGATCCATCCGTTGTCACGGGCCCGAAGGCCCCGGAAGAAGGGTTTACGCGTTTCCTACCATAGGTCGCGCCGAGTTCGGCCAAATTTTGACCTGACACGAGGTGAGGAGAATAGGAGGCTCGCCGCGCATCGCAACCGGTGTGCGGGAAAAACGAAAAGACCGGCGGCCCCGTTCGGGATCGCCGGTCTCCTGTTTCCAGAAGTCTGAGACGCGGGCGCGTTGCCGGCCGTCAGCTTCCCGCGTTGTTGACGACAGTCACGGCGCGGCGGTTCTGGGTCCAGCACGAGGCGTCGTTGCACACGGCAACCGGACGCTCCTTGCCGTAGGAAATCGTGCGCAGCCTGTCGGCCGAAACACCGCGGCTGATCAGGTAGTCGCGTGCAGAGGTCGCACGGCGGGCGCCCAGCGCGATGTTGTATTCGCGCGTGCCGCGTTCATCCGCGTGGCCTTCCACCGTCACGGTGTACCGCGGATACTGCTGCAACCACTGCGCCTGCTTGTCCAGCGTGGCCCGGGCTTCGGCGGTCAGATCGGAACTGTCGACGGTGAAGAACACCCGATCGCCCACATTGACCACGAAATCCTGGGCCGTCCCCGGTGCCACCGTGCTGTTGGCAAGGTTGTCCGGCCGCGTCTGGGCGCAGGCTGCGACGAAGAGCGCCATCGCCGCCACAGCGGCGACCCGCAATCCGCGCATGAATGTCCCGTTCATCTTCATAGTCCCGCTACTCCTTGGTCCCCACCGAGCCCCGATAGGGTAAACTAAACCTAGCCCGAGTTGGTTAAGCCGTGGTTTGCGGAGATGGTTAATTTTTCCCTAATCGGCCAGAACAGGAAACCGATCCTGCCTGCCATTTCGGGAAACGGTGAGTGAACCTAGTCCCCGTATCCCCCGCGATCAAGACCGCGACCGCCGGCACGATTTCCGCCCAACTCCGGCGGTAACCAGCCACTCCGCGATTGGTTCCATCGCGCGGAGCGAAATTCGGAAAAAAACGCACATGACGCGCACCCGGCGCCATGCGCGCAAGCCGCACAGGGACAAGGCGGCGGGCAACCCCGGCGCCATGCCCCGCTGCACGCCGCCTACTCCAGCAGCGGCGACCAGGCCGGATCGGACGCAAAGCCTTGCGTTTCCACCCGGCGCTCGTTGTAGCCGGTCAGGTCCACCGTCCACAGCTGCGGCCCGCCATTGGCGCCCGGCGTGTCGCGGAAGAACATGACGACGCGGCCATTCGGCGCCCAGGTCGGGCCCTCGTTGTGGAAGCCCTCGGTGAGGATGCGCTCCTGGCTGCCGTCGGGCTTCATCACGCCGATCATGAAGCGGCCCTCGTGCTGCTTGGTGAACGCGATCAGGTCGCCGCGCGGCGACCACACCGGCGTGGAGTAGTTGCCCGGCCCGAAGCTGATGCGGTGCGGGTTCGAGCCGTCGGCGTTCATCACGTAGATCTGCTGCGAGCCGCCACGATCGGACTCGAACACGATCTGGCGCCCGTCCGGCGAATAGCACGGCGAGGTGTCGATCGCAGCCGACGAAGTCAGCCGCGTCGTCCGGCGAGAGCGCAGGTCCATGGAATAGATGTTGGCGTTGCCCGCCTGCTGCAGGCTCATGATCACCTGCTGTCCGTCGGGCGAGAAGCGCGGCGCGAAGGTCATGCCGGGGAAGTTGCCCACCACCTCGCGCTGGCCGGTCTCGATGTTCAGCAGATAGACTTGCGGGTCGCCGGAGGCGTAGGACATGTAGGTCACCTCCTGGCTCGTCGGCGAAAAGCGCGGGGTCAGCACCAGATCGTCGCCGCGGGTCAGGTAGCGCACGTTGGCGCCGTCCTGGTCCATGATGGCGAGCCGCTTGACGCGCTTGTCCTTCGGCCCGCTTTCGGAAACGAAGACCACGCGCGTGTCGAAATAGCCCTTCTCGCCCGTCAGCCGCTCGTAGATCGCATCGGCGATGATGTGAGCGAGCCGACGCCAGTTCTCCGGCGTGGTGAAATACTGCTGGCCGAGCATCTGCTCGCCGGCGAAGACGTCCCACAGCCGGAATTCCGCCCGCAGCCGTCCGTCGGACTGGCGGAAGACCGATCCCGTGGCCAGCACCTGGGCCGTGATCACGCGCCAGTCGCCGAAGCGCGGCTGGGTGTTCACGTCCATGTTTTTCTGGATGAAGCTCTGCGGATCGAGCGGACGGAAAAGCCCCGAGCGCTTCAGGTCCGCGGTGATGACGGAGACGATATCGGCCGAGAGCTTGGCGTCGTCGCCGCCGAAATCCGGCAGCGCGATCGGCAGCGGCTCGATGTTGCCGCCGGCGACGTTGATCTCCACCAGCGCGCTCGACGGCTGGATGCTGACGGCGACGAAGCCGAGCACCGCGGCGGCCATGACGGCCCATCGTTTGAACAAGACGTGCATCGCTATCCCTTCAGACTGACTTCGCCCACCGCGCCGGGCCGCCGTTGCCCTGGCCTTGGCCAGAGGCCCGCGCCGTGTGCCTGTCAACATGTCTTCGATCTCAGAACCATCTCATGAAACGTCACTGCGGCTTCAGATTGGCCAACACCGTATTCCATCCACCGTTCCCGTCGTAGCTCTCCTGCGGCAGGAAACCGAAGCCTTCCGACCGGTCGACCGCGATGATCGCCCTCACCGCCGCTTCCGCAAGCTGGCGGAAACGGGGATAGGGATCGGAGTTCATGATCCGCGGCGTCCCGGCCAGATGGCCGTCGCGGGTCAGTTGGAACTGCACCACCACCACCAGATCGGGGGGGAAGGCGTCGGGAACGTAGTTCCAGCGCTCCTTGATCTTGGAGACCAGGAGATCGAGCTGGCTGGCCGAAAGCCCCGGCTGCTGTGTGGCACGCGTGCTGCCGAGCCCGGCCGGCGTGTCGGAGACCGTTTGCTCTCCGCCCTCCGGCTTGACCTTGTTGAGCAGGTTGGAGATCTCGTTCGGATCGAACTTCTTCTCGTCATCCTGCTCGCGTGCGCGCTGCTGCTTGGCCGGCTGCACCGCCGCCGTCTGCGTGCGCTTGGGCGGCGCCGGCTTGGACTGCGGCACCACGTTGACGGGCTTTGGTGGCTCCGGCGCCTTCTCCGCTTCCTTCGGCGCCTCTTCCGCGGCCGGCGCCGGTTCCGGCTCGGCCTGCGGCGCGGGCTCCGGTTCCGCCTGCGGCTCAGGCTCGGGTTCCGGCTGCGGCTCGGGCGCGGGCTCCGGCGGTGCCTCGGCCACCTTCTGCGGCTCGGCCTTGGCCGGCTGCGCCTTGGCGCTTTCCGTCGGCTTCTTGCCCGGATCCGGCGCCTTCTTCGGCGCCTCCACCGGCTTGTCGGCGGGCTTGGGCGCCGACGGATTGTCCTTCGACGCGGTCTTGTCGCCGATCCGGGTCTTGGTCACTTCCTCGATCGGCACCAGATCGACCGGCAGCGCATCCACGGGCTCGACCGAAAAGGGTTGCGCACTCGGAAAGGCGATAAGCCCCCAAAGCAGTACGACCGCATGGCCGATTAAGGATACGACGAGCCCTGTACGCATGCTCTACCGGCTCTGTTCCTCGGTTGTGACCAGCCCGATGCGACGGAAGCCGGCGGAGCTGATCCGCGCCATGATGCGCATCACCGTGCCGTAGTCGGCATCGCGATCGCCGCGCACGTAGATGCGCTCGTCGTAGCCGTTCTTGGCGATCGCGGTCAGCTTGGGCACGATCTCGTCCGGATCCATCTCGGTATCCTGCAGGAACACCTTGCCGTCCTTGGACACCGAAATGGTGATCGGCTCGACATCGTCCTGCAGAGCCTTGGCACGCGTTTCGGGCAGATCTATGGGCACGCCGACGGTCAAGAGCGGCGCGGCCACCATGAAGATGATGAGCAGCACCAGCATGACGTCGACCATCGGCGTCACGTTGATCTCGCTCATCGGCTGATGGCGCTGGCGGCCTCGCCCGCGACGGCGACCGCCGCTTGCACCCGCTCCTGTATGGACACCCATGTCGGCTTATCCTTGCGTGCGTTCGTCGATCTGGCGCGAAAGGATGGCCGAGAACTCGTCGGCGAACCCTTCCATGCGCGACGACAGCCGTGTCGCCTCGGCCGAATACTTGTTGTAGGCGATCACCGCGGGGATGGCCGCCACGAGGCCGAGCGCGGTGGCAAACAGGGCCTCCGCGATACCCGGTGCCACCACCGTCAGGTTGGTGTTCTTAGAGGCCGCAATCGCCTGGAACGAGGTCATGATGCCCCACACCGTGCCGAACAGGCCGACGAAGGGCGCCGCCGAGCCGACGGTCGCCAGCACCAGAAGCCGGTTTTCAAGCCGCTCCATCTCACGGGATATGGTCACGTCCATGACCCGGTCGATGCGCTGTTGCAGGCTGGCGATGGCCGGCTTCTTGCCCTCGTGCGACCGTTTCCACTCGCGCATGGCGGCGACGAAGAGCGCGGCCATGGAGGTGTTGGCCCGGTTGACAAGCGTCTGGTAGAGGTCCTCCAGCGACTGGCCGGACCAGAACACGTTCTCGAACCGGTTCATCTGCCGCCGGGTGCGCGTGAAAAGCAGCTGCTTGTCGATGATGATCGCCCAGCACCAAACGGAGGCCGCGATCAGACCCAGCATCACGATCTTCACGACGATGTGCGCGCCGAGGAACAGCGCGAAAAACGATATGTCGCCCGCCGGCGCGGCGAGCTCTGTTGTCTGCGCGAACGCTTCCGAAATCATTCAGATGGACCTCAATGTGTGCGCGCGGCCGATGAAGGCCGCTGCGCGCCACCTCCCTTTCGAGAACCGCGATACCCCTCGCATGGCGGAAGCCTCTGTGGCGGTGGAATTTGGCGAAACCGGGGCTTTTCGCCACTCAAACCCGACGCTAGCAAGACATTGTCAAGGTTACCGTCGCCTTAACGACGGCCGCGTTGACGCGGATTTGAGCGGCAATCGGGTGTCGAGGCGCGTGGCGCGCGGCCGCGCGCCTGCATTTCCGCTGACCAGTAACCGGCAACCGTCACCCGGCCGGCCTTTTCTTGACAGACAAGGCCTGGCTTCAGCCGTCGCGGCTCAGACCAACGCCGAGCCGGACGGCGAGTTCCGCCGGCATGCGCCGCGGGCGGCCTTGCGGGTTGATCACGGCCGCGGTCACTTTCGCCTCGATCAGCACCTGGCCCTCGCGCACCACCTGCTGTTCCATGATCATCCGCGCGCCCTGGACGCTCGAACAGCGCGTGCGGATCTCCAGCACGTCGTCGATGCGGGCGGGCTTGAGGAAATTGATGTCCATGTGGCGCACGACGAAGGCGAGCCGTTCGCCGGTGCGGCCTGCGTCAAGTTCGCTGTGATGAATGTCGCACAGCCGCAGCATGTCGGAACGGCCGCGCTCCATGAAGCGCAGATAGGACGCGTGATAGACAATGCCGGAGAAATCCGTGTCCTCGTAATAGATGCGCACCGGCAGGACGTGTTCGCCGCCTTCCAGATGACCGGAAAGGTCGGGCCAGGACTTGTTCTTGTCAGACATGACGGCTGACTTACACCTTTTCGATCAGCAGCTACAGGGCCTCGTTCCGCCTTTTGCCGCGCCTGCAACGATGCGCCCCACCCCCGCGCGCTGCCCTCGCTTTGCAATCGCATCGCTCATGTGCGAGCCTTGCGTTTTCGGACATGCAGATCACCGGCCGGCCGCCTTGCCCGCGATCCTCTTGCGCGGTGTTCTGGCACATCTACTGAATTTCGGAAACGTGACGGGGGTTACCTTGAAAGTCGGAATTATCGGAGCGGGCATGGTCGGCAGCGCCGCCGCCTACGCCATCGCCCTCATGGGGCATGCCAGCCAGATCGTTCTGGTCGACCTCAACAAGGCGCTCGCAGACGCGCAGGCCGAGGACATCGCGCATGCCGTGCCCTTCGCTTCGGCGACCAGCGTCCGTTCCGGCAGCTACGACGACCTGAAGGGCGCGCGCATCGTCATCCTGGCGGCGGGCGCAAGCCAGAAGCCGGGCGAGACGCGGCTTGAGCTCCTGTCCCGCAATGCCAGCATCGTTGGCGGCATCGTCCGCGAGGTGCTGCGGGCAGCTCCCGACGCCATCCTGATCGCCGCCGCCAACCCGGTCGACATCGTCACCCAGATCGCGACACGGGTGAGCGGATTGCCGGCGAGCCGGGTCATCGGGTCCGGCACGATCCTGGATACGGCCCGCTTTCGCACCCTGCTCGGCCGCCATCTGGGCGTCTCGCCGTTTTCCGTTCACGCCTATGTACTGGGCGAGCACGGCGACAGCGAGGTGCTGGCCTGGTCGAGCGCGCGCGCCGGCGCCCTGACGATCGGCCAGGTCGCGGCCCGGGTGAACGTTCCGCTCGACGAGGCGGTGCGCGCCCGTATCGACGACGGCGTGCGCAATGCGGCCTACACGATCATCAACGGCAAGGGCGCGACCTATTACGGCATCGGCGCGGGGCTGGCGCGGCTGGTGGAAGCGATCGGGCGCGACCAGCACGCGGTCTTTTCCGTCTCCAGCGTCAGCGACAACGTGGAGGGCGTGCGCGACGTGGCGCTGTCCATTCCGCGCGTCCTCGGCGCCGACGGCGTCGTCACCGATCTTGTGCCCGAACTGGACCCCGACGAACACGACGCCCTTCGCAAGAGCGCGGAATTGCTGAAGGGCCAGGTCGACAAGCTGGAGCTGTGACGGATACGCCCGGCAAGGCGCGTCAGGCGGCGGCCACGTCCTGCAGGAACCGGTCGATGGAGGCGCGCAGCCGGTCCGCCTGCTCCTTCATCGCCCGGGTGGAGGCCTGCATCTCGCCCATGGCGCTGGCGCTTTCACCCACCCGCCCGGAAAGCGCCGAGACGGATTCGTTGACGATGCGCGTGCCCGTCGCCGCTTCCGCGACATTGTGCGAGATCTCGCCCGTCGCCGCCCCCTGCTGGCGCACCGACGCCGCGATCGCCTCGGTGTAGCCGTTCACCTCGTCGATCGATCGGGTAACGGCGCCGATCTCGGTCACCGCGGACGTCGTGGAGGCCTGGATTTCCGCGATCTGGGTGGAGATCTCTTCCGTCGCTTTCGCGGTCTGGCCGGCGAGTTCCTTCACTTCCGCCGCCACCACGGCAAAGCCGCGCCCGGCCTCCCCGGCCCGCGCCGCCTCGATGGTGGCATTGAGCGCCAGAAGGTTCGTCTGTTCCGCGATTTCGGAAATGAGCGAGACCACGTGGCCGATCTGCTCCACGGAGCGGGCAAGCCCGGCCACCTTCTCGTTCGACGCCGCGGTCGAGCGGGTGGTCTGGCGCACGACATCAGCGGTGGTCGCGACCTGCCGTTCGATCTCCGATATGGACGCGTTCAGCTCCTCCGTGGCGGCCGCCACTGCCTCCACGTTGCCCGAGGCGCGTTCCGATTGCAGGGCTGCCTCCGCTCCCTGACGCGCCGCGTCGGAGGAGGATCCGGCCAGATCGGCCGCCGTGGTCGCCACCCCGTCCAGCACCTGCTCGACGCTCGCCAGCATTTCGGTCACCTCAGCCCGGAAGCCGGAGATCAGCGCTTCGACCGATTCGGCACGCTGCCGGCTTGCCACCGCGCCGGCCGCGCTTTCCGCAGCGAGCCGTTCGCGTTCCTGAGAATTGGTCCGGAAGATATCGACGGCACGCGCCATCTCACCGATTTCGTCGCCGCGCGAAAGTCCGCCGATTTGCGCGGAAAGATCGCCGTCGGCAATGCGGCGGGATACGTCGGACAGGCGCGCGAGCGGTGCGAACATGCGCCGCGTCAACCACCAGATGACGAGCGCGAACGGCAGAAGACAGACGATGCCGGCGATGATCAGGCCATAGGTGATCCGGTTTGCGGCTGCCGTCAGTTCCTCCTGCTTCTCCGCCTCCAGAACGGTGAAGCTGCGTTCGAGAAACGTGCCCGGCACGGCACGATAGCGCCAAGCCATGCCGTTAAGACGCAGGACGCCGTCGCTTTCGCGCATGTCCGCAAACCGCCAAACCTCGTTGCCTCCCGCGCCGCGGAACCGGATGGCCTCGCCCTCGCTTGTCACCAGCATGCCGGTCTCGCTCGCCGCGATGCCGGTCGCATCGTTGAGGATGGTCGCGATGCGGTTCATGTTGATGGAAAACGCGACCGCCCCGAAGAATGTGTCGAGGTAGAAGACCGGCATCGCCAGCACGGCATTGACCGCCCCGCCGTCGGCCACCATGAAACCGGAAAAGAACATGTCGCCCGGCGCCAGCGTGCCGGCCTTCGCGCCCGCCAGAAGCGGACTGAGCGCCGCCGCCACCGCGTTGCGCGCGAGTGCGGGATCGTCGTAGGCGCGGCCGAAATCCTCGCCCTTGAGATAGCTGAAGACGATATTGCCGTCCGGATCGCTCAGCGCCATGTCGGAAAACAGGTTCTGGTCGATGATCTCCTGCGCGCTCGCCTGGATGACGGCGTGCGAGGTCGTGTAGTAGTTCTTTTCCGGCGCTTCCACGAGAAGCTGGCGCTGATCGGGCGGGTTCGGATTGTCGGTCACGTAGATGCGGCGCAGCTGCGCTGTCTGGTCCTGCTTCAGGTTCTTCCAGCCGGCGCGCATCTTCATGATGCTGTCCTTGGCGGTTGGCAGCGAGGTGAAGAAGCGGACGCTCTCGCGCACCTGCTCCAGCGTCATTTCCAGCGCCTTGCGCTTGCCCACGGTGGCGCTCATCAGCGCCTTGTCCGCCTGCTCGTTGGCGACCCGCCCGCCGAGCAGCGCCGCCGTGCCAACGAGCGCGGCACACAGAACGAACGCACCGGCGAGGAAGATCGCCGATATTTTCGTGGACAGGCTCTTGCGAAGCATCTTCTTCCCTCTCCTAAACCCTAGGGGAAGCTAGACCCGACGCAGGAAACAAAGCCTTAAAAGACGGAACTTCAAAGAAAAACAACAATCAAAATTAAATGATATGTTTATTGAATACTGTCTAAATTGACCATGACGGCCGGGATCCGCTCCCTTCTCCTTGTCGGACGCCCTTGCACCTCCGGGAGTGCGGTGTCCGCAAATGCAAACGCCGCCCCCGGGGCACGAGCAGCCCGGAGGCGGCGAAGCGGCATCGTCGGTTCACGAGACGTGCGCCGGCGGAAAGCCCTCAGGCAACCTGTTCGTCGAGGACCGGGTAGTCCGTATACCCCTTGGCGCCGCCGCCATAGAACGTGTTCTTGTCCGGCTCGTTGAGCGGGGCGTTCTTCTCCAGCCGCGTCACCAGATCGGGGTTGGCGATAAAGGGCCGGCCGAAGGCGATCATATCCGCCTTGCCGGTTTCCACAGCGTCGATCGCCATTTCGCGGGTGTAGCCGTTATTGGCGATGTAGGTGCCGTCGAAGCGCTTGCGCAGGGCCGCGATGCTGGCGCCCTCCGGCAACTCGCGCGGACCGCCGGTCTGACCTTCCACCATGTGCAGATAGGCAAGCCCGAAACCGTTCAGCCGGTCGATGACATGCTCGAACAGCGCCTGCGGGTTACTGTCGGAAACGCCGTTTGCATTGGCGAAGGGGCTGAGGCGGATGCCGACACGGCCCGCCCCCAGCACGCCGACGACAGCCTCGGTCACCTCGGTCACGAGCCGGGCGCGGTTCTCGATCGAGCCGCCATAGGCATCCTCGCGCTTGTTGGAGCCATCACGCATGAACTGGTCGAGCAGATAGCCGTTGGCAGCATGGATCTCCACGCCGTCGAAACCGGCGGCATCCGCATTGGCGGCCGCCTTGCGGTAGTCCTCGATGATCCGCGGAATTTCCGAAAGCTCCAGCGCGCGCGGGGTTGAGGTCGGCAGGAATTCCTTGCCGTCGAAGGTGCGCGTTTCGGCAGCGATCGCGGAGGGAGCCACCGGCGGCTGGCCATCGAGCTGCAGCGTGTTGTGGGAAACGCGGCCGACATGCCAGATCTGGGCGAAGATCTTGCCGCCCCTGGCGTGCACCGCATCCGTCACCTTCTTCCAGCCGGCGACCTGCGCGTCCGAATAGATACCCGGGGTCCAGGCGTAGCCCTTGCCTTCGGGCGAGATCTGCGTGCCCTCGGAGACGATGAGGCCCGCGCCGGCGCGCTGTGCGTAATATTCGGCGTGCAACTCGAAGGGCGTGTCGTCCTCCGGGCGGGCGCGGTTTCGGGTCAGCGGCGCCATCACGATGCGGTTGGCCACATCGATGTCGCCCACCTTCGTCGGTGTGAAAAGCTTCGGGGTCGTCATGCGTTGCTCCTGAAAGCGTGGAGAAGAAAATGCTCGGGGTTTCATTCCAATGATCCAGCCGGTGCTCCGGCCCTTTGTGGACCAATTAGTCCAATAATCGCCATTCCTATGCTCAATAGAGCTGGATTTGGCCATCTTATGGTTCCTTGATCAAGCGCTCGGCCTGCGCGAGCGCATGTTGGACATCGTCGGCCGCCACCCCGGACTTGCGCAGGATCATGGCGCCGAAGGCCAGCGCCATCAGCGCACGGGCCTTGTCATGGGCCTCGTGAGAGTCCTGCGGATCGAGGCAGCGGGCAAGGAGGGTTTCGATACGGGCGAAGTGCCTGCGGCCGAGATCGGCAACCTCGGCATCGTGCGGCCCCCGTTCGGAGACCATATTGGCGAAAAGGCAGCCGCGCGAGCCGCATTCGGGCCGGGCAAGCGCAGTGACGAGCGCCATGGCAGCGTCTGCGTCGGCTTGCGCGGCCAGAGCAGCCCAGCCTGCATTCACCTCGTCGGAATAGCATTGCAACGCGGCCAGAAGCACACCCTGCTTGGAGCCGAAGGCGGCATAGAAGCTCGACTTGGAAAGTCCCATCGCCGCCGTCAGCGCATCGACGGATGTCGCCTCGTAACCCCGTTCCCAGAAAAGCCTGAGCGCCGCATCCAGCACTGCCTGCGTGTCGTATTCACGCGGGCGGCCCGGCCCATGGGAGCGGTTTTCGGGCGAGCGACGGGTGCTCGTATCGGCGGCGGTCATGTCCATGGCACATCAATATGGACCGCTCGTTCCGAAATACAAGAAGGCGGGACAAAAACACACCCTCCACCATCATACGCGAAAAGGGCGCGGCATCCCCCGGACGATGTCGGGGAACGCCGACGGAGAGGACGTATGCGCCGGCAAGAAGGCGCTATCCCCCAAGCACGTTGGCGATCACGCCGAGGCCGATCAGGCCGGTGAGGATCAGGTAAATCGCGACGATATAGGCGAGCAGCCGCGGCATGAGCAGGATCAGGATGCCGGCGATCAGCGCGACGATGGGTCCGATATGGGCGGTGGTGATGAGCATCGGGGTCTCCCGGGTTTCAAGTGTGCACGGCTAACGTGCCAGACGGTATCGGGTTCCCGACACGTATGCGTGACAATCGTCAGCGAGGCTTGCGCCGACCCTGCGCTCCGGGCCTATTCCCCTTCCGAGAACAACCCCATCTGTGCCGCACTCGCGCCCTGCGGCACGGCGAGACCGAGATGGGCGAAGCTCTTGGGCATCAGCAGGCGCCCGCGCGGCGTGCGCTGGATGAAGCCCTGCTGGATGAGATAGGGCTCGACGATGTCCTCGATGGCGTCGCGCGGCTCCGACAAACCTGCGGCGATGGTTTCGATGCCCACCGGTCCGCCGCCGAAATGCTCCGCGATCATGGAGAGATAGCGCCGGTCCAACGCGTCGAGCCCGGCCTTGTCGACCTCCAGCTGCGACAGCGCCTTGTCGGCGATCGCCGCATCGACCGCGTCCATGCCGGCAACGACCGCGAAATCGCGCACGCGGCGCAGGAGCCGTCCGGCGATGCGGGGCGTGCCGCGCGAGCGTCGCGCGATCTCGTTGGCGCCGTCGTCCGTCATGCCGATGCCGAAGACGCGGGCCCCGCGCCGCACGATGTGTTCCAGTTCCTCCACCGTATAGAAATTCAGCCGGATCGGGATGCCGAAGCGGTCGCGCAACGGGGTGGTGAGCAGGCCGAGCCGGGTGGTGGCGGCGACCAGCGTGAACTTCGACAGGTCGATCTTGACCGAGCGCGCGGCCGGGCCTTCGCCGATGATCAGATCAAGCTGGAAGTCCTCCATCGCCGGATAGAGGATTTCTTCAACCGCTGGCGACAGGCGGTGGATCTCGTCGATGAAGAGGACATCGCGCTCCTCAAGGTTCGTCAGGAGCGCGGCGAGATCGCCGGCCTTGGCGATCACGGGACCGGAGGTCGCGCGGAAATTGACGCCAAGCTCGCGCGCCATGATCTGGGCGAGCGTCGTCTTGCCGAGGCCCGGTGGCCCGACGAACAGCACATGATCGAGCGCCTCGGAGCGCGCCTTCGCCGCCTCGATGAAAACGGAAAGATTGGAACGCGCCTGCTGCTGGCCGACGAACTCGTCAAGCGCCAGAGGACGGATGGAGGTATCCGCCTCGTCGCCGCGCTCGGATGGGGAGACGATCCGGTCATCGCTCATGGGCGGGCCTCGACGGGGTGGGAAAGCGGGTGGCGAGGATCAGGGCGTTTGGCCCATCCTTCGAGACGGGCCTGACGCCCCTCCTCAGGATGACGTTGTGTTTGGTGGTGAATTGAGGAAACCGACAACACGGTAACGTCATCCTGAGGAGAACGCGAAGCTGCCGTCTCGAAGGCTGGGCCGCACACCAATATCAATCGATTGCCCGTGCAAGTACAACGATCACCCGTCTCCCCCCTTGCGGGGGAGATGTCACGCATCGCGTGACAGAGGGGGGTGAGCGGCAGGTTGCGAGCCGTATGGCTTGCCCCCCTCTGTCGGCTACGCCGACATCTCCCCCGCAAGGGGGGAGAGGGGTGCCCAACCGAGCGAGCGCGGATCGCGTCCAACGCCGCTCTCACTGCGAAAGCTCCTTCAGCCCCAGCCGGATGAGCTTACCCGTATCCGCATCCTCGCCCGCTGCACGCTGAGCGGCGGCCACAGCCGCCGCGGCCTGCGGTTGGCCGTAGCCGAGATTGACGAGCGCCGAAACAGCATCGGCGACGGGGCGCGGCGCCGACTTCGCCTCGATAGCGTCGTTGGCCTGGATGGTGCCCATGTCGGCATCGGAGAAGGCCGGAGCCTTGGATTTCAGTTCCGCCACGATGCGTTCCGCCACGCGCTTGCCGACGCCGGGGGCACGCGCGATCGTCGCCTTGTCGCCGAGCGCGATGGCATTGGCTATCTCCGTAGGCTTCAGGATGCCGAGGACACCAAGCGCCACCTTGGCGCCGACGCCCTGCACCGTCATCAGCATGCGGAACCATTCGCGCTCCAGATCCGAGGCGAAGCCGAACAGCCGGATCTGGTCCTCGCGCACGTAGGTCTCGATGGAAAGTGTCGCCGCCTCGCCCGCCGACGGCAGGCCCTGCAGCACGCGGGAGGGACATTGCACGTGATAGCCGACGCCATGGACGTCGAGGATCACGTAGTCGTCGCCATAACTGTCGATCACGCCCTTGAGCTTGCCGATCACGCCTACCGTCTCCTCATTGCCCGATCCGCGCCGCCACCCGGGCAGCGGCCGCCGCCGCTCCGCGATGATGGGCGTGACACACCGCGATCGCCAGCGCATCGGCCGCATCGTCGGAATTGAACGTCGCCTTCGGCATCAAAACGCGGACCATCATGCGGATCTGCTTCTTGTCGCCGTGGCCCGCGCCGATCACCGTCTTCTTGATGAGGTTCGGCAGGTATTCGCCGATCGGCAGACCTTTAAGTCCCGGCACCAGCAGCGCGATGCCGCGGGCCTGACCGAGCTTCAGCGTCGCGCCCGCATCCTTGTTGACGAAGGTCTGCTCCACCGCCGCCTCGTTGGGCACGAATTCCTCGATCACCCGCGTCAGCCCGTCATGCAGCTCCACCAACCGTTGCGCCAGCGCCAGCGCCTGGGTCGATTGCACGGTGCCGGAGGCCACGAATTTCAGGTTCGTGCCGGTCACGTCGATCACCCCCCAGCCTGTGTTCCTGAGACCGGGGTCGATACCGAGTATGCGAATCGTCGGGTTCATAGAACAAACAGGTAACGCCGAATGACGGCGGGCACCAGACGGCGCGGGAAAAGAGGTGCAAGTGGGGACGGTTTTCCGAGGGAAACTGGCGCGGGCTGAGCCTCAGCCAAGCCCTGACCGCTTGCACCCCTCTCCCCCCTTGCGGGGGAGATGTCGGCGTAGCCGACAGAGGGGGGGTGAGGCGGCGGGCTCGGCGCAAGCGGCCTTACCCCCCTCTGTCACGCGAAGGCGTGACATCTCCCCCGCAAGGGGGGAGAGGGGAGCAAGCCGCAGGATACCTGCACCTCCTGCCGACAGCCTCGCCAATTTCCGCGACGCTTCGCGCGCCTGCCCCTACACTCCGCAAGGTCACCCGCCGATTCGCGCCTGCCGCCGAAAGCCCTTCCATGCTCAGCGAATTCCTTCCGTCCTTTTCGGACCCGACCGTTCTCCTCGTCTGCCTGGCCGCGGCCGTCGGCGGGGCGGTGCGCGGTTTTGCCGGTTTCGGCGGCGCGATGATCTTCATGCCGGTGGCGAGCGCGGTGATCGATCCGCGTCTCGCGGCTGCCGCATTCCTGGTCATGGACGACATCCTCGCCCTGCCGATGGCGGTCAGGGCGGTGAGGATCTGCGACTGGCGCACCATCCTGCCGGCCGTCGCCGCCGCCATGCTGACGGTGCCGCTGGGGGCAGCGGTTCTCGCCCACAGCGACCCGAGGCTGCTGCGCTGGGGGATATCGCTGCTGGTTCTGGCGCTGCTGGCCCTGCTCGTGTCCGGCTGGCGCTACAAGGGCCGCCCCACCCTGCCGATTTCCTGCGGCGTCGGCATGACCTCCGGGTTCCTGTCGGGCGTATCGCAGATTTCCGGGCCGCCGGTCATCGCGTTCTGGATGTCGGGGCCATCGGCCGCCCCGGTCATCCGCGCCAATCTCATCGTCTATTTCGCCATTTCCAGCCTCGGCGCCTTTGCCGCCTTCTGGTGGAACGGCTTCTTCACGATGGAAGTGGCCCGCCTTCTGGTGGTGCTGATGCCAGCGAATGCGGTGGCGCTCTTCATCGGCACGCGGCTCTTCACCTTCGCCTCGGAAAAGACGTTCCGGCGCGTTGCCTACACCCTCGTCGCCCTCGCCGCCCTCGGCTCGCTGCCGGCACTGGACGGCGTGCTCAGGTAAGGCGCAGACTGCCCCTCACAAGACCAACCCCGGAGCATTGCGTGTTCTTTGTCCGCACGGCCGGAAGGCCCGATCTGCCAGCCATTGCCAGGCTGCTTGCCGAAACCTGGCACGACACCTATGACCGCCTATACGGTGCGGAGAAGGTCGACGAGATCGTCGCGGCGTGGCATTCGGTGACAGCGCTGGAAGCCCGCCTGAACCGGCCGCATTCGGAATTCGTCGTTGCGGATGATGGCACGCGTCTGGGCGGGATGGCCTATGCCGCGCGCTCGACGGAGCATGAGAAGCGGGTGATGCTGTATCAGCTCTACGTGAGCCCCGATTGCCAGGGCAAGGGCATCGGCACGGCCCTGCTGGAAGAGGTCAACGGCGCCTTTCCCGACGCAACGATCCTGAGGCTGGAAGTCGCCCCCGCCAATGCGAAGGCCGTCGGTTTCTATCAGGCGCACGGCTTCGAAAAGGTCGGCGAGACGAGCGATTGCGGCGGCGACAGCGGCCTTCCAGCGGATATCTATGAACGGCAGATCATCTGGGCTTGAAACAGCGAAAAGGCGCGAACCGCCCGAAACAAACTTTCTGAGCATGACCCCGGTTGGCTTCAGCCCGGATGTCACTGTGCGCACATACGCTCAATCGAATTCAGCAAGACCTTTTTCTCAAGATCTGGAGGGAACTTTGAACAGCGAAAAATACAATGGTATGCCGCTCGAGCTAAAAATCGAAGCTAATGAACACGGCGACTACATATGGAGCGTCACGTTCAGCTCGAGTGATTTCAAGAAAGAGACGAGGCTCGGATACTCCGCGTCCGGATCGCTGTCGGCTTTCTCGAATGGTGAGCACGATTTTCTCATCAAAGTTCGCGACGAGGACCGCGAAGTCTGGACGGAAATGCCACTGGACCATCGCGACGACATACGCAATGGCATCATTTCCCTTCTATCCGGCGCAACGGCTTGTCTGAATCCGGTTAACTGAACGCGCCGGCAGATCCCTCGCCTGAGGCCCGGCAATCGGCCAAGAAAAAAGGCGGAAGCCGCGACTTCCGTCTTTCGTCATTTCAGGAGATCCCGGGGGCCTCAGGCGGCGGTGAGCTTCGCCATGACCTCGTCGGAAACCTCGAAGTTCGTGTAGACGTTCTGCACGTCGTCGTCGTCGTCGAGCATGCCGATCAGCTTCATCAGCGTGCCGGCCTTTTCCTCGTCGACTTCGGTGTTGTTTTGCGGCTTCCAGATCAGCTTGATCGATTCCGCTTCGCCGAGATCGGCTTCGAGCGACTTGGACACATCGCCCAGATCCTCGAACGCGCAGTAGATCGTGTGACCATCCTCATCCGACTGCACGTCGTCGGCGCCCGCCTCGATGGCCTTTTCAAGAACCGTGTCCGCATCGCCGACATCCGGCTTGAAGACAATCTCGCCGACCCGGTCGAACATGAAGGCGACCGAGCCCGTTTCGCCCATGGCGCCGCCGGTCTTGGTGAAATAGGAGCGCACGTTGGAGGCGGAGCGGTTGCGGTTGTCGGTCAGCACCTCGACGATCACCGCGACGCCGCCGGGACCATATCCCTCGTAGCGGATCTCCTCGTAGGTGTCGGCATCGCCGGCCTGCGACTTGTTGATCGCCCGCTGGATGTTGTCCTTGGGCATCGACTGGGCGCGCGCGTTCTGCACGGCGAGGCGCAGGCGCGGGTTGCCGTCGATATCCGGCCCGCCGACCTTCGCGGCGACCGTGATTTCCTTCGACAGCTTGGAAAACAGCTTCGAGCGCACCGCGTCCTGACGGCCCTTGCGGTGCATGATGTTCTTGAACTGTGAATGTCCGGCCATGAGCTACCTGGCATCTCGTTTCGGGATTTCGCCGCCGGAGAGGGCGCGCGGGGCCTTCGTGCGAAAGGCCCGCCAGCGCACACGACGCTCCGCGGAAATGGCTTCAAGGGGCGCTTATAATTCGCAACGCCGCAGAAATCCAGCGGGGGTGCGGCAACAACGCAGATCTTGCGGCATTGAGTGAACGCCTCGGCCGCCCCACCTTTGCAACCATGAGACAGGGCAGGGTCATTTCACACGATCGCACGAGCAAGGACAAGCGACATGGCCGACACGATGAAACAGCAAGAAGCGGCCCTGACCGCTGAAAGCGAGCCTGAAGAACAGGTCGAACCCGCAGAAGAGTCAGACCCCTCTCCCGCCCGTCCCTCCCCGTCGCCGAACATCTTCGATACCGGACTGTCGACCATCGCCGCCTACCAGCGCGCCGCCTTCCGCACCGGCTTCACCCGTGATCTCGCATTCCGCCGACAAAGCCTGAAGGCACTGCGCAAGGCCATCGTGACGGCCGAAAAGGACATCCTCGCCGCGATGCACGCTGATCTCGGCCGCCCGAAGACCGAAGCCTACACGAGCGAGATCGCGCTGCTGCTGCACGAAATCGACGTTACGCTGAAGAAGCTGCGCGGCTGGTCGAAACCCCGGCGCGTGCGCTCGCCACTCGTGTCGCTGCGCTCCGCCAGCCGCATCGAGGCCGAGCCCTACGGCTCCGCGCTGATCATCGCACCCTGGAACTATCCCTTCCAGCTTGCGCTCGGGCCCCTCATCCCCGCGATCGCCGCCGGCAACTGCGCGGTGGTCAAGCCCTCGGAATCGGCACCCGAAAGCGCCGCCGTGATCGCCCGGATCATCCGCGAGACCTTCAAGCCCCATCATGTGGCGGTCTTCGAAGGCGAGGCGGACGTCTCAAGAACGCTGCTCGACCAACGCTTCGATCTGATCTTCTACACCGGCGGCACCGCGGTCGGCCGCACCGTCATGGCTGCCGCCGCGCGGCATCTGACGCCCGTCATTCTGGAGCTTGGCGGCAAGAACCCCTGCTTCGTCACCGCGGACGCCGATCTCGACATCGCGGCCCGGCGCATCGCCTGGGGCAAGTTCGTCAATGCCGGACAGACCTGCATCGCGCCCGACTTCGTCCTCGCCGACGCCTCCATCAAGGACGCGCTGCAGGAAAAGCTGATCGAGACCATCGCGAAATTCTACGGCGACGTGCCGAAGGCGAGCCCGGATTTCGGACGCATCGTCAACGAGCGCCACTTCGACAGGCTGACAGCGCTGATGGAGGGCGCCGAGATCGTGGCTGGCGGCGAGAGCGACCGGGCGGAGCGCTACATCGCCCCGACGCTCGTCACCGGCATCGACTGGTCCCATCCGCTGATGGCTGGCGAGATCTTCGGGCCCGTCCTGCCGATCATGGCATACGAGGATCTCGACACCGAGTTGATCATCCTGAAGAACCGGCCGAAGCCGCTGGCGCTCTATGTGTTTTCCGGCGACCGCGCGACGCAGGAACGCATCCTCGCCCATCTGCCGTCCGGCGGTGCCGCGATCAACGACACGCTGTCGCAGGTCGTCAACACCCGCCTGCCCTTCGGCGGCATCGGGGAGAGCGGCATGGGCGCCTATCACGGCAAGGCCGGCTTCGACGCCTTCTCCCACCAGCGCGCGATCGTGCGCCGGGCGCTCAAGCCGGAAGGCGGGATGATCTACCCGCCCTACAAGACGCCGCTTTGGGTGCTCAGGCGGATGGTACGGTTCTTCTGACGGACGGCGGAAAAGGAGTAAGGGCGCGTTTTCGCGCCTCAGCCTGCACTCACCAGAAATCCGGCAAGGCCTGGCTGAGCCGGCCTCCGATGCGTACCGGCGCGACGTTGATCGCGAGCCCGGTCGCATCGTCCGTCTCCACAGCCACGCCGCACAGCGTCGCCTCGCCGAGAGAGGCGGTGAAACGGCCGGACGGGATCTTGGTCGTGAACCGGCGAAGCGGCTCTTCCTTTTCCATGCCGAGCACGCCGTCGTAGTCGCCGCACATGCCGGCATCGGACATGTAGGCCGTGCCGCCCTCCAGGATCTGGTGGTCGGCGGTCGGCACGTGGGTATGGGTGCCGACGACGAGGCTGGCGCGACCGTCGGCGAAATGGCCCATCGCCTGCTTCTCGCTGGTGGCCTCGGCATGCATGTCGATGATGATCGCGTCCGCCACCTGGCCGAGCGGACAGGCATCGAGCTCGCGCCCGACGGCGGCGAAGGGATCGTCGAGCGCGTCCATGTAGATGCGGCCCATGACGTTCATGACGAGAACGTTGGCGCCGTTGCGCGCAGTGTAGAGATGCGCGCCGCGCCCGGGCGTGCCCCTGGGATAATTCACCGGCCTGAGAAGCCGGTCCTGGCGGGTGATGAAGACGAGCGCCTCGCGCTGGTCCCAGGAATGGTTGCCGAGCGTCACGGCATCCGCGCCCGCATCGATCACGTCCTGGCAGATTTCCTCGGTGATGCCGAAGCCGCCGGCGGCGTTCTCGCCGTTGACCGCAACGAAATCGAGCCGCCAGCGCTCCACCAGCCCCGGCAGACGGTCGATCACGACGTTGCGGCCGCTGCGCCCTACAAGGTCGCCCAGGAACAAGAGCCTCATGCGGCATCCCCGTGTCTGTTGGTTCTGGTCATGTCCGGCACCGGATGAGTTCCGCCTCGGTCACGATCGTGTCGAGCGGCCGGTCATGATCCTCGAACGGAACGGTTTCGATTTCCTGCACCGAATAGGCAACGCCGATCAAGCGCAACGTGCGGCGGGCTGAAATGGCTTCGATGGCGCGGTCGTAATGGCCCTTGCCGTAGCCTATGCGATGGCCGACACGGTCGAAGGCCGCCATCGGCACCAGCATGACGTCCGGCACGACCTCGGCCGCCTGCGGACCGGGCGCGACGGTGCCGAAGCCGGCGGCAACGAGCTCCGCCCCGCGCAGGAGTTCGCGAAAGATCAGATGCGGCTCGGCCACCACCGGCAGGCACAGCCCGTGTCCGCGCTCGCGCAGGGCGCTCATCAGCGGGCGAGGATCGATCTCGTCGCGGATCGGCCAGAAGCCGGACACCATCGCGCCTGTGGGAAGATCCAGTTCGCCGGCCCGCTCCGCGACCGCAAGCGCCGCCTCGATACGCGCGGACGGTTCCAGCGCACCGCGCCGGGCAAGGGCTGCGGCGCGCAAGCCCTCCTTGGTCGCATCGAACAATCGGTCGTCCACCTGGCATTCCTGACGAGAAGGCTGTTCTCCTGCACCGCCATACGGCGCGCAGGCGCATCGAATGCCGTTCGTATCCCTCATTTTCACGCAAGAAAAGAGGCGAGGCGCAATTCAGCCGCGTCGCAAAGTCCCGCTCAGCGGTCCGCCTGAATATCGAGTTCCGCGTCTGAGACGACGTCCATGAAGCTCGGCTCGCCGGTCCCGCGCGCAAGACCGCTCAGCAGCGCCTCCGCAGCCTCACTCACCTTTGCGAGGTTCTCCACCGCCGCGCCGACGGCCTCCTGCCCGGCGGCGGCGAACTCGCGCGCGCCGGCGGCATCCCGCCCCTCTTCGAGCCGTGCCAAGGCAAGCGCGAGCGCCGCTTCCCCAACCTTCTGCGATTTCTGGAGATAGGCCGCCGCATCGCATACGGCCGTGGCCGCCGCACGACGAATCGCGTCTTCCGGATCGCCGGTAACGAACCCGTCGCTGGGCAGTCGCTCCGGCATGTTCCGCCCCCCGCCGGCCTGCTCTGCAGCGGCCTGTCCGGTGGCCGCGGCGGTGATGTCGAAGAACTCGGGCACGTCAGCGCCGGAAGACGCGTCGCCGGCGGCCGTTTCGTTGAAGGGAGTGAATGTCGGTTCGGGCATGCCGCGTCCTTTCGATGCCACTGTTGCACCGCGCAGAAAACGCAGCATGAATTGGGCAAAACCAAGCCGCGAGCGCGGATCGGCGAGAACGCTGGGGAAGGCGATTTCGGGAAGATGGACTGGCGAAGCCACGGCAGCCGTCGAGAGTGTGATCCCGGGAAACCTACAACGTAGGTGGGCGCCGTTTGCCCGAGCCCACGGGCCCGGTCAGGTACAGCTCCCTTAGGGATCATTAAGGCCCCGGGGATTCAGTCTTCTAACGCGCAGCGCAGCAACGCCGGTGACAGATATAGGGCTAGCGGGGCGCCGGCGCCAGAGGCCGTATACCCTATGTCAGATTCTCCGAGAAGATCGGGGAAAAGCGCCGGGCAAAGTGGCCCGACGCTTGGTCCGCGGGTGCCTGGATCAAGCAGCCGGTGCCATGGCCGGTGCGAAGACGCGCAGCCGGTTTCCATCCGGGTCGAGCAAGACGAAAGTGTAGCCGAAATCCATCCGGGCCGGCGCCTGGGCAATCGGCAGGCCGCGTGTGCTCGCCTCGGCAAAGATCCGATCGAGGGTGGCCTCGTCCGCGACGGAGAAGCAGCATTCGCCGGCATAGCCGCCCCGCGGGCCGGCCGGCGGCTGCACCTCATCGCGCTTCCACAGGCCGAACTTGGCGCCGGAATCGAGGATGAAAAGAACGAAGGTGGCGCTGTCCTCCACCGGCTCGCGCTTGAGCATGCCGGCATAGAAGGCACGGCTTGCGGAAATGTCGTCGACATAGAGAAGGGTGTAGTCGCCTGTGGACATGGGGGAACTCCCGTTGGTTAATCACGGGAATGACCCTAGACGCCGATGCTGCCAATTCCTGTCAGCATTGTTCTCCGCATCCACCGGAAGAGCCCTGCATCAGGTCTGAATGCCCTCCTTCTCGCGCCACCGTGCCAGCATTTCCTGACGGCGACGCGGATAACGCCTCCCGGTTTCGGCCATGGACAGGATCCGGTCGGTGCGAAAGGCGCGGAAGTCCTGACGCAAGGCACACCAGGCGACCGTGACACGCGCGTGATCGAAGAAGCCGAGCAGAAAGGGCCAGATGATGCGCCGGCTGGCAACGCCCTCGCCCGTGCGATACTCGATTTCCAGCTCCCGCTCGCGGCGGATCGCATCGCGCAGACGGGCCGGATCGATCGGTTCATCGGGCTGGCGCTCGTTGGAAACGACGAAAAGCGTGGAGGTGTCTAGGGTCTCGCGCAGATCCTTCGGCAACACCGAACCGACCTTTGCGAGCGCGCTGGAGGCGGCCGCGCCGAGACGCGCATCTCCACGTCCGGCCGCATAGCGCATGCCGAGCACCAGAGCCTCGATCTCGTCTTCAGAAAACATCAGCGGCGGCAGCAGAAAGCCCGGCTTCAACACATAGCCGACGCCGGGCTCGCCCTCGATTTCCGCGCCTTGCGCCTGCAGGCTGGCGATGTCGCGATAAAGCGTGCGCAGGCTCACATCCAGCGCGGCGGCAAGCGTCGCCCCGCTCACCGGCCTGCGGTAACCGCGCAAGAGCTGGAGAAGATCGAACAGACGTTCGGAACGCGACATGCGAGCATGGTCTCAGGTTAGAGGGCCCGGGCAGGCGCCCCGCTCTAGCCGACCATCCTGCCAGAAAACGGCAGCAACCGCCTCACCCCTGCTCTTCGCGCACCGACTTGTTGAGTTCGGCCGCCAACGCCTCGATCCGGCCCGCGGCTTCGCTGACGCGGACGGCGAGCTGCGTCTCGCTTTCCGCTGTCCGGCTGAGCGCAGCCTCGCGCGATTCGCGCAGCGCCGACAGTTCCGTTTCGAGCGTCTGCACCCGCCGTTCCGCCTCGGAAAGCAGGTCCGTCATCATCACGCCCGCCATGACGGTGAGCCGCTGATCGCCGATCTCGCCGAAACTTCCGCGCAATTCGCCGATCGTCTCGTCGAAACGGCGGGCAAGCCCCATCAGCCGCTCCTCCTCGCCGTCGTCGCAGGCCATGCGATAGGCGCGGCCGTTGATCGTCACGCTGACCTGAGCCATGCCATCAGCCTCCGTGGCTTTCCAGAACTGTCCGGATCGATTCCATCGCCGAGACGAGGCGGCGCGAGACTTCCTTGTTCGCCTTTTCCAGCCGGTCGGAGCGCGATTCCGCGCCGTCCAGCGTTTCCGCCAGCCGGGCGCGGTCCTCGTTCAGCCGCTGCAGCTCGTCCTGCAGGGCGCCGACGGTCTTTTCACTGGCAATACGGCGGTTCACGGCCGCTTCAAGCTGCCCGATCGATGCCGAAAGTCGCTGAAAAGCCGCATCGAGTTTGCTGGCCTGGCTCATACTTTTCCCGTGCGAAAACCGCCTGGCACGGAACGTTCCGGCCGTAAACTCGGTCCCCATTCCCGGCATTGGCCGCCGTTGAGCGGGCCCGATCGCCGGATGTGCTTGCCGGACTGCGGTGCAGGACGCGGCCGTTTCCCGGAAGGTGTGCGTCGAACCCGAGAGACGATTGCACCGAGGCCGACAATTTTGCCGATGTTTTCCGGAGAACGATCGCGGTCGATATGTCGCTCCCACCGGCCGCTCCGTCGCGCGGCCGGGCAGGATCCGGCTTCGCAGAAGCTTAGGCATTCATTCGCCAGTCCGTCAACAATCGCCGGTGCTTGGACGGCGATCTTGCGAAATGACATGTACAAAAGTCACAGCTCGAGGAGTTGGCGGACGCCCCCAGCGGGCCCGATCCCCCAACGTAATCGGGAGGACGACCGGCCCGCCCCCTTGCCCAAGCGCTTGCATTGACTCAAGGAACGTTCCTGCTATTTGTCGTGCCGCCTCGCAGGGCCGGGGTGTCGGCGACTGCTCTCCAAGCATCGCCTCCTTATTTATTAAACCAGAACCTCGGACGATCGCGGCAACCGCTCCGGCCGCTCGGGCCACAGGTATCAGATGACCGATCTCGACAAACACAACCGGATGGCAAACGCGGTCCGCTTCCTCTCCATCGACGCCGTGCAGAAGGCCAATTCCGGCCATCCCGGCCTGCCGATGGGGGCGGCCGACATTGCCACCGTCCTCTTCACCCGCTTCCTGCGCTTCGATCCCACAGAGCCCAAGTGGGCCGACCGGGACCGCTTCGTGCTGTCGGCCGGCCACGGTTCGATGCTGCTCTATTCGCTGCTGCACCTGACCGGCTACGAGGACTTCACGCTGGAGGAGCTGAAGAACTTCCGTCAGCTCGGCGCCAGGACCGCCGGTCATCCCGAATACGGCCACGGCGGCGGCATCGAGACGACCACCGGCCCGCTCGGCCAGGGCCTCGCCAACGCCGTCGGCATGGCGATGACCGAACGCATGCTTCAGGCCGAATTCGGCAAGGATCTGGTCAACCACCATACCTACGCCCTGGTCGGCGACGGCTGCCTGATGGAAGGCATCTCCCAGGAAGCGATCTCGCTCGCCGGGCACCTGAAGCTCAACAAGCTGATCGTGCTGTGGGACGACAACGGCATCTCCATCGACGGTTCGATCTCGCTGTCCGATTCGACCGACCAGCTCGCGCGCTTCAAGGCCTGCGGCTGGGAGACGGTCAGCATCGACGGCCACAATCCAACGCAGATCGCTTCCGCGATCGAGGCCGCGCGCAAATCCGACCGCCCGACCCTGATCGCCTGCAAGACGACCATCGGCTACGGCTCACCCAACAAGGCCGGCAAGAATTCCGCCCACGGCTCGCCGCTCGGCACCGACGAGATCAAGATCACCCGCGAGGCGCTCGGCTGGACGGATGAACCCTTCGAGATCCCGGCCGACATCCGCGACGCATGGCGCATCGCCGGCCTGCGCGCCGCCCAGGCCAACACCGAGTGGGCCAAGCGCTTCGAGGCCGCCGACGCCGTCACCCGGGCCGAGTTCGAACGCCGCCAGCGCGGCGATCTGCCCTCCGCGCTCGGCGACGCGATTCGCGCACTGAAGACGAAGCTTGCCGAGGAGAAGCCCTCGCTCGCCACCCGCAAGGCCTCGGAAGTCGCTCTGGAGGCGATCAACGCGGCGGTGCCGGAGACGATCGGCGGTTCAGCCGACCTCACCGGCTCCAACAACACCCGCACCAAGGACATGAAGGCGATCACGCCGGACGACTTCTCCGGCCGCTTCGTTCACTGGGGCATCCGCGAGCACGGCATGGCCGCCGCGATGAACGGCATGGCGCTGCACGGCGGCGTCATCCCCTATTCCGGGACGTTCCTCGTCTTCACCGACTATTGCCGCCCCGCCATCCGGCTTTCGGCGCTGATGGGCATCCGCGTGATCTACGTGATGACGCACGATTCCATCGGTCTTGGCGAAGACGGTCCGACCCACCAGCCTGTGGAGCATCTGGCGGCGTTGCGCGCCATTCCCAACCTCCTCGTGCTGCGTCCGGCGGACGCGACGGAGACGGCGGAATGCTGGCAGATCGCTCTGGAGAACCGCAACGGGCCGAGCGTGCTCGCGCTGACGCGCCAGAATCTCGCCGCCTTCCGCACTACGCTCGAGGCGAAGAACCTTTGCGCCAACGGCGCCTACGAGGTCTGTTCCTGCGACGATGAGGCGAAGGTGACACTGTTCGCCACCGGCTCGGAAGTCGAGATCGCGATGGCCGCCCACGCCCAGCTGACCGAGGACGGCATCCCGACCCGCGTCGTTTCCGTGCCGTCGTTCGAGCTGTTCAAGAAGCAGTCGGACGACTACCGCAGCTCGATCATCGGCACCGCGCCGGTGAAGATCGCGGTTGAGGCCGGCATCGAGATGGGCTGGTCGCGCTTCATTGGCGACGACGGGCTTTTCGTCGGTATGGACAGCTTCGGCGCCAGCGGCCCCTACAAGGAACTCTACGAGCATTTCGGCATTACCGCCGAGGTAGCCGTATCGAAGGCCAAGGCCCGCCTGGAGGCCCTGGAAAAGACGACGGAGGAGTGAGTTCCGGCATGTTCGCCGGGGCTTTTGCATCCTGAAACGGACGGACGGCGCCGGACGGCGCGCAGACAGGAGTATGACGAAATGGCGGTGAAGGTCGCAATCAACGGTTTCGGTCGAATCGGGCGCAACGTTCTGCGCGCAATCGTGGAATCTGGCCGCACCGACATCGAGGTCGTGGCCATCAACGACCTGGGCCCGGTGGAAACCAACGCCCACCTGCTGCGCCATGATTCCGTGCACGGCCATTTCCCCGCCAAGGTCGAGGTCGCCGGCGACGCCATCGTCATCGACGGCGGCAAGCCGATCAAGGTGACGGCCATCCGCGACCCGAAGGAACTCCCCTGGGGCGAGCTCGGCGTCGACATCGCCATGGAATGCACCGGCATCTTCACCGCCAAGGAGAAGGCCTCGATGCATCTTGAGGCCGGTGCCAAGCGCGTCCTCGTCTCCGCGCCGGCCGCGGGTGCCGACAAGACCATCGTCTTCGGTGTCAACACCGATGCGCTGACGAAGGACGATCTCGTCGTCTCCAACGCCTCGTGCACCACCAACTGCCTGGCGCCCGTCGCCTACGTCCTCAACGAGACCGTCGGCATCGAGACGGGCTTCATGACGACGATCCACTCCTACACCGGCGACCAGCCGACGCTGGACACCATGCACAAGGATCTCTACCGGGCGCGCGCCGCGGCCATGTCGATGATCCCGACCTCCACGGGTGCGGCCAAGGCCGTCGGCCTGGTGCTGCCCGAACTCAACGGCAAGCTCGATGGCGTTGCCATCCGCGTGCCGACGCCGAACGTCTCCGTCATCGACTTCAAGTTCATCGCCAAGCGCGAGACGAGCGTCGAGGAGATCAACGAGGCGATCCGCAAGGCCGCCGACGGCAAACTCAAGGGCATCCTCGGCTTCACCGACGAGAAGCTGGTATCCATGGACTTCAACCATGACCCGCACTCCTCGACGTTCCACATGGACCAGACCAAGGTGATGGACGGCACCTTCGTGCGCGTCATGTCCTGGTACGACAACGAATGGGGCTTCTCCAACCGCATGGCCGACACCGCCGTGGCGATGGCCAAGCACATCTGATCTGACGAAGGGCGCGGGCGACAACGGCCGCGCCCTTTTTCTATCTGGCGTTCTCCGCCTGCCTGCACTTTCCGGCATTTCGGAGAAGCGTACCGCGTTTCGGTTCCAGAGCGCTTATCCTTCCAGACGGAATCGCCTGGTCGATGGAAAATCGCTCCAGATCAATCTCTTGAGCAGAGCCTATTCCCATCAGATCGGAAAGATCTGATGGGAATAGGCTCTGGGCCACGGATACGGAGTGCGCGACCAGTGATACCTCTCCTTCCTCCTTTGCGCGTCGCAACGCCGTCGGATGCGGCGGCGCTTGCCGATCTCGTCAATTTCGCCGGCGATGGACTGCCGCTTCACCTGTGGGCCTGCATGGCCGAGAACGGACAGGATCCGTGGGCGATCGGCCGCGCCCGGCAGGCGGAAAAGGCGGAGGACGGGCAGATCGTGGTCGTGGACGAGGGCGGCGGCGCCATTGCCGTGCTCATGGGCTACGGCATTGGAACCGATCCGGTCCCCACCGATGACATGCCTGCGATGTTCGTGCCGCTGCAGGAGCTTGAGAACCTCGCCCCCGAGAGCTGCTACGTGAACGTTCTCGCCACCTATCCCGATCATCGCGGCAAAGGTCACGGCACCCGCCTTCTGGGCATCGCCGAAGAGATTGCGCGCGACGAGGGACTTTCGCGCATGTCGATCATCGTCGCCGACGACAACGACGGCGGGCGCAGGCTTTACGAGCGCACCGGTTATCGCGAAATTGCCGCACGGGATGTGGTATGCGACGGCTGGAAAACCGCAACGAAGCGGTGGATCCTGATGATCAAGGAACTTGACCGGGCCGGAGACGCTTGAGAAGGCACGGCGGAGAACAACAGACGGATGGAGGCACGGACGGGGATGGGTTACCGCTCTCTCGACGACATGGATTTCGCGGACAAGCGCGTTCTGGTGCGCGTCGATCTGAACGTCCCGATGGAAGACGGCAAGGTCACCGACACGACGCGCATCGAACGGGTGCTGCCGACTATTCGCGACATCGCGGCGAAGAACGGCAAGGTCATCTTGCTGGCCCATTTCGGCCGGCCCAAGGGCGAGCGCGTGGCCTCCATGTCGCTGAAGCCCGTCGTGCGCCCGCTTTCCGAGCTGCTTGGCCTCTCTGTCGATTTCGCCGACGATTGCGTCGGACCGGAGGCAAAGGCCGCGGTTGAGAAGATGGTGCCGGGCGGCATCCTGCTGCTGGAAAACACCCGCTATCACAAGGGTGAAGAAAAGAACGATCCCGACTTCGCCAAGGCACTGGCGGAGAACGGCGATGTCTACGTGAACGACGCCTTTTCCGCAGCCCACCGCGCGCATGCCTCCACCGAAGGTCTCGCCCACCTGCTGCCGGCCTGCGCCGGGCGCACCATGCAGGCGGAGCTTGATGCGCTGGGTGCCGCACTCGGTTCCCCCAAGCGCCCAGTGCTCGCGGTCGTCGGCGGGGCGAAGGTGTCTTCCAAGATCGACCTTCTGGAAAATCTGGTGGCCAGGGTCGACATGCTGGTGATCGGCGGCGGCATGGCCAACACGTTCCTTGCGGCCAAGGGCACGGACGTCGGCAAGTCGCTGTGCGAGCATGATCTCGCCGACACCGCGCGCCGCATCATGGAAAAGGCGAAGAGCGCCGGTTGCGAGATCGTGCTGCCGGCCGACGCGGTGGTCGCAAAGGAATTCAAGGCAAACGCGGCCTGCGAGACCGTCGCGCTCGATGCCGTGCCCGCCGACGCGATGATCCTCGACGTGGGCGCAAAATCCATCGAGACCGTGAAGGCGAAGATCGACGCAGCTGCGACCCTGGTGTGGAACGGCCCGCTCGGCGCGTTCGAGATCGAGCCGTTCGATGCGGCGACGGTTGCAGCGGCACGCCATGCGGCCGCGCGCACGAAGGCGGGCGACCTGCTGTCGGTCGCAGGCGGCGGCGACACGGTGGCGGCGCTGAACCATGCCGGCGTGGCGCAGGATTTCAGCTACGTCTCCACCGCCGGCGGCGCCTTTCTGGAATGGCTGGAAGGCAAGGTCCTTCCCGGCGTCGCGGCGCTGGAAACCGCGAAGTAGAGCGACCCCCTCATCAAGATCATCATAACCGGGAGTTGAAGGGCATCACATGAGCGAGAATCTGGAAGACATTGCTGCGGCCATGATGGCGACGGGTCAGGGCATTCTGGCCGCCGACGAGAGCACGGGCACCATCAAGAAGCGCTTCGACCAGATCGGCGTGGAGAACACCGAGGACAACCGTCGCGACTACCGCGAGATGCTGTTCCGCGCCGAAGACGCGATGAACGAGCGCATCTCCGGCGTCATCCTCTACGACGAGACCATCCGCCAGAAGGCCAAGGACGGCACGCCGCTGGTCGATCTCATCAAGGCGGCGGGCGCAGTTCCCGGCATCAAGGTCGACAAGGGCGCCAAGCCGCTCGCCGGTTTCGACGACGAGAAGATCACCGAGGGCCTCGACGGCCTGCGCGAGCGTCTGGCCGAGTATTACGACCTCGGCGCCCGTTTCGCCAAGTGGCGCGCGGTCATCACCATCGGCGAGGCGATGCCGTCGTCGAACTGCATCTCCTCCAACGCCAATGCGCTGGCGCGCTACGCGGCGCTCTGCCAGGAAGCCGGCATCGTGCCGATCGTCGAGCCGGAAGTGCTGATGGACGGCGCCTTCTCCAGCCACGACATCGAGACCTGCTACGAGGTCACCGAATGGACGCTCAACACCGTCTTCGGCGAACTCTACCAGGCGGGCATCCTGCTTGAGGGCATGATCCTGAAGCCGAACATGGTGATCGCCGGCCAGAAGTGCCCGGACCAGGCCTCGGCCGAAGAGGTCGCGGAAATGACCGTGCGCTGCCTGAAGTCGACCATTCCGGCGGCTGTCGGCGGCATCGCCTTCCTGTCGGGCGGCCAGAGCGACGTGCAGGCGACCGAAAACCTGTCGCTGATGAACGCCATGGGCAACCTGCCCTGGACGCTGACCTTCTCCTACGGCCGTGCCCTGCAGCAGGCGGCGCTGAAGGCGTGGTCCGGCAAGGACGAGAACTGGGCCGCCGCCCAGGCCGCCTTCGCCCACCGCGCCCGCATGAACGGCATGGCGTCGACCGGCACCTGGTCGAAGGACCTGGAGACCGCGTAAGGCGCGACACGCCGACCGCATCGGACTGGATCGACGGGCCATCGCGCCCGTCGATTCGTTTTTGGGGGCGGGCTTTCAAACGCTTTGGGAAGGCTCCTCCGGTGTCATCCCGGACGCGATGCGGCGCGAAATGCCGCTTCGCAGATCCGGGATGGCGGGGGCCTGGGTCAAGGTAAAAGAGGCCGAATTATCCCGGTGGATCGACCCCGCACACGATGTCATTTCCGCGCAGGCGGGAATCCAGCAACCACAGGGTTCAAAGGCGGAATGTCAAAGCAGCCCTCCGGGATTGCGGGATCCCCGCCGGCGCGCGGATGACAACGGAGAGAGAAGTACCGCCCTAACGGCCCCCTTTCCTCTCCCCTGCTCTTGCCGCAACATTTTCTTGACCGCACGCGCCTACCATTTGCCGTTTGCGCGATTTTGCCGTTATTGGATGCCACATCGCCACCTGATGCCCGCAGGAGTTCCAATCGTGTTCCGTTCCCGCCTGTTTCTCATCACGCCGCCCGACTTCGACGCGGAGGCCTTCGCCGCCCCGCTCGGCGAGGCGCTTGCCGGCGGCGACGTGGCCTGCCTGCTGATCACGCTGCCCGAAGGCGACGAGGACACGGCCCAGCGTATGGCGGAAAAGATCGTGCCAATTGCACAGGAGGCCGGCGTCGCTGCGCTGATCCTCAACGACACGCGCATTGCCGGACGCAGCCGTGCCGACGGCGTGCAGATCGACAGCGGACTTGAGGATCTGAAGCTCGCTCAGGAAACCTTCCAGCCCAACCGCATCGTCGGCGTCGGCCACATCAAGGACCGCCATCAGGCAATGGAGCTTGCAGAACTCGACACCGACTACGTCTTCTTCGGCATGCGGGATCTGGAAGAGCACGACGAGGCGCACCGCAAGACGATCGATTTCGCCGGATGGTGGGCTGAGGTGTTCGAGATCCCGTGCGTGGCGCTCGCCGGACGCGACATCGCCTCCGTGCGCCCCGTCGCCGAGACCAAGGCGGAATTCGTCGCGCTTCGCGCCGGCGTGTGGCAGCACCCGAAGGGGCCGAAGGCCGCCGTCGAGGAAGCGAACGCCATCCTCGACGCCGTGGCAGCCGAAATCGCGGCCGCCGAGGAGGCCGCCGGATGAGGCAGGCCTGGAGGCAGCTCCCAGTTCCGGCCTTCAACCAAAGGGGTGGCGCGCTCGCCCTTGCGGCGATGCTCGTCCTGACGATCTCCGCCCAAGCCGCGACGCCTGTGCCCCAGCCGGCACCGGAGGGCGGCGCGGAGGCGATCACGACCGCTCCCGGACTGGTGCCGAACTTGCGGCCCAACCTGCCGGCGCCGCCTCTGATCGGCACCGCGAACCTGCCCGGCCCGAAAGTCCCCAGCCTCAAGCTCGCCATCGAGGAGCCGCCGCAGGTCGCCACCGGTCCGGTCCCGCGCGACGACACCCGCGACTACGCTTATGGCGCCTTCCAGCGCGGCTACTACCTGACCGCCGTGGCCGTGGCCACCCGCAACGCCCAGGACGGCGACCGCGCCGCCCAGACGCTCTTGGGCGTGCTTTACGAGCGCGGTTACGGGGTTAGCCAGGATGTGAAGACGTCGGCGAGCTGGTATCGGATCGCGGCGAACGACGGCGACCCGCAAGCCGCCTATCGGCTCGGCCTCTACTATCTGCTGGGCACCGGCGTGCCGGCTGACAAGGCCAAGGCCGGCGATCTCTTCGAACAGGCCGACAAGGCCGGCCTCGACAACGCCTCCTACAATCTGGGTGTTCTGTACCTGCAGGGCGAAGGACGCCCGCTCGACCGCACCAAGGGGCTCGCCCTGATCAAGAAGGCGGCCGAGAACGGCGATGTCGACGCGCAATATGCGCTGGCCGACGCCTATCTCGATCCGGACGCTCCGGACCGCGACCCGCGCCATGGCGCCTTCTGGATGGGACGCGCGGCGCGAAACGGCTCTGTCGCGGCCGAGGTGCGCTACGGCATCCTGCGCTTCAAGGGCGAAGGCGTGGAGCCCAATGAGGCGGAAGCCGCAATGTGGTTCGAACGCGCCGCCCGGTCCGGCAACGCGGTCGCCATGAACCGGCTCGCGCGCCTCTATGCGACAGGCCGCGGCGTGGAGGTCGATCCGTTGAAGGCGGCCACATGGCACCTGATTGCGCGCAAGGCCGGGCTCTCCGACCTGTGGCTCGACGGTTTCCTCGCCTCCCTCGATGCCGAAACGCTGGAAAAGGCGCGCCGCGAAGCCGCCAACTGGACGGAAGGTCAGACACCCGGCGCGGCCTCGGTTCCGCGCGTGCCGACCGAGGGCAGCGACACCGCGGAGCCTGCCGCGGGCGACATTCCCGAGCCCGAGCCCGCTCCGCGAACGGGGGATTGAGGGCGCGCTTGCCCCCTGCGCACGGCCGGCAAAGCCGTTTTACCTTGAAAACGACACGGAAATATGGTGGAGACTGCCGCGCAACGGCTTACGCCGCGCCCGCGGCATCAAGGCCCGGCCCTTCCCTAACGACGCGAACGAGATCCATGAAGATCAACGGCAACGAAATCAAGCCCGGCAACGTCTTGCAGCACCAGGATACCCTGTGGGCCGTGGTCAAGGTCCAGCACGTCAAGCCCGGCAAGGGCGGCGCCTTCGCCCAGGTGGAGATGAAAAACCTCCTCGACGGCCGCAAGCTCAACGAGCGCTTCCGCTCGGAAGACAAGGTCGAGCGCGTTCGTCTGGAGCAGAAGGACTTCCAGTTCCTCTATGCCCAGGACGACATGCTGGTGTTCATGGACTCAGACACCTACGAGCAGATCGAGCTGCAGAGCGATTTCGTCGGCGACCGCGCCGCCTTCCTGCAGGACGGCATGACGGTGACGCTCGACATGCACGACGGCAAGCCCATCGGCATCAACCTGCCGCAGTTCGTCACGCTTCAGATCACCGAGGCCGACGCCGTGGTGAAGGGACAGACGCAGTCCTCGTCCTACAAGCCGGCGGTTCTTGAAAACGGCGTGCGCGTCCTCGTACCGCCGTTCATCACGGCTGGCGAGCGCATCGTGGTCGACACCAACGAAGTCGCCTACGTGAAGCGCGCAGACTAGGCCGCCGTCAAGGCGCCTGGCCGCCTTCCGGCAATTCACAACATTCGATTTCTCCGGCCGGTGCATTGCCGGCTGGAAAAGACTGAGCCCCCAAGGAGGGGCAAGATGGCCCGTTCCGCTATTCTCAACGTCATGGTCGCCGCCGCCACGAAGGCCGGCCGCGCTCTTACCCGCGATTTCGGCGAGGTGGAAAACCTCCAGGTCTCCCGCAAGGGGCCCGGCGACTTCGTCACCGCCGCCGACCACCGCGCCGAAAAGATCCTGCGCGAGGAGCTTCAGCGCGCGCGGCCGGGCTATTCGCTGGTGATGGAGGAATCGGGTACCATCGAGGGCACCGACCCGCAGCACCGTTTCATCGTCGATCCGCTCGACGGCACGACGAATTTCCTGCACGGCATTCCGATCTTCGGCATTTCCATCGCGCTGGAGCGTCAGGGCCAGATCGTCGCCGGCGTGATCTACAATCCGATCATGGACGAGCTCTACACCGCAGAAAAAGGCAACGGCGCGTTCCTCAACAACCGCCGCCTGCGCGTGGCCGGCCGCGCCACCATGACTGACTGCGTGATCGGCACCGGCATTCCCCATCTGGGCCGTGGCGATCACGGTCGCGCTCTGATGGAACTGCGCCACGTCATGGGCGAGGTTTCCGGCATCCGACGTGCGGGCGCCGCATCGATCGATCTCGCCTGGGTCGCCTCCGGCCGCCTCGACGGTTTCTGGGAACACGACCTGAAATCCTGGGACATGGCGGCGGGGCTTTTGATGATTCGCGAAGCCGGCGGCTACATCTCCGATGCCACCGGCGGCGAGAAGATATTCGAGACGGGCTCCGTCGTGGCCGGCAACGAATTCATCCATCACGGCCTGCTCGATCTTCTCAAAAAGGCCCGCAAGCCTGCCTGATTTCCGAGCACCGCGCCCGCTGTCGGCAAGGCCGCGAACCGCGCGAGCGGTGCGCGATCTTGCGGTATCGGCGTGCCGTGCGCGGATTTCCGGTTTCATTGGGCGCGGAATTCACGCTATCACTGCCAACAGGTTAACAAGCTTGGCCGGCGGACCCGATGGCGCGCGATCTCGATCCCTATAAGCTCTCCAGTCCCCAGATCTATCTCTGGCGGATGCTGATCTTCCTCGCGCTGGTGAGCTTCATCCCGATCATCCTCTATCGGCCGATCGCCACCGCCTTTGCCTCCAATCCGTTCCTGAACGGCATCATCATTCTGGTCGGCGTGCTCGGCATCGTGCTCTCCTTCATCCAGGTGGTTCGGCTCTTTCGCGAGGTGAACTGGGTCAACGGCTTCCGCCTTGGCGATCCGGGGCTCGAAGTCCGCCGTCCGCCTGTGCTGCTGGCACCCATGTCGGTGTTGCTCGGCAACCGCATCGGCGAGATGGCGATCACGCCGCAGGTCATGCGCTCGATCATGGATTCGATCGGCACCCGCCTTGATGAGGCGCGCGAACTCGGGCGCTACCTCACGGGCCTGCTCGTCTTCCTCGGCCTGCTCGGCACCTTCTGGGGCCTTCTACAGACGGTGAGTGCGGTCGGCGACGTCATCCAGTCGCTCAATGTCGGCTCCGGCGATGCCAACGTCATCTTCGAGGACCTGAAGACCGGTCTGGAAGCCCCGCTCGGCGGCATGGGCACGGCCTTCTCCTCCTCGCTCTTCGGTCTCACCGGCTCGCTGCTGCTGGGCTTTCTCGAACTGCAGGCGACCCAGGCCCAGACCCGCTTCTACAACGAGCTGGAAGACTGGCTGTCCACCGTCACCGAGATCGAGCTCGACGACGAGGGCACGCCCTACCCGGTCGAGCAGACCAACACCTATTCCGAACTTCGCGTCGCGATCGACCAGCTCCGCCGCACGGTACAGGAAAACGGCGCCTCCAGCGGCAGCCGGGCGACCTCACAGGCGATGGCCAACCTGGCGGAAGGTATCCAGGGCCTCGTCCAGCACGTGCGCACCGAACAGCGCATGATGCGCGAATGGGCCGACAGCCAGTCCGAACAGCAGGTACGCATCGAGAGGCTTCTGGAAATGCTTTCCGACGCCCTCAAGAACCCGAGGGGCTGAGATGGCGATGTCGCGCGGCCGCGGTCGTGACCGAAGCACCAACTACTGGCCGGGCTTCGTCGACGCCATGGCGACGCTGCTGCTCGTCATCATCTTCCTGCTCGTCGTCTTCATGCTGTCGCAGTTCTTCCTGTCCCAGGAGATTTCCGGCCGCGACACGGTGCTGAACCGGCTGAACTCGCAGATCAGCGAACTGACGCAACTGCTCGCGCTGGAGCGCGGCAACAACCGCGACCTGCAGGATCAGATCGCCTCTCTGCAGGCGAGCCTTTCCTCCACCGAGGACGAGAAAAGCCGGCTGCAGGGCCTCGTCGACAGCCGCACGGGCGCGGCCTCGCAGGCCGGCGGTCGCATCGCCACGCTGGAAAACCAGCTTTCGGAGGAAAAGCGGTTATCCGCCCGTGCGTTGTCGCAGGTGGAGCTTCTCAACCAGCAGATCTCCGCGCTGCGCCGCCAGATCGCGGCGCTGGAAGACGCGCTGGAGGCATCCGAGAGCCGCGACCGCGAGAGCCAAACCAAGATCGCGGATCTCGGCCGCCGGCTGAACGTGGCGCTCGCCCAGCGCGTGCAGGAGCTGTCGCGCTATCGCTCCGACTTCTTCGGCAGGTTGCGCGAGATCCTGTCCCAGCGCTCCGACATCCGCGTCGTCGGCGACCGCTTCGTCTTCCAGTCCGAGGTTCTGTTCTCCTCCGGCTCCGACGAGATCAACGTGGCCGGCCGGGAAGAACTCGACAAACTGGCGGAGGCGGTGAACGAGCTGGCTGCCGAAATCCCCGACGAGATCAACTGGGTTCTGCGCGTCGACGGCCATACCGATGCCCGCCCCGTCTCCCCCACCAGCCGCTTCCGCTCCAACTGGGAGTTGTCGGCCGCGCGCGCCATTTCCGTGGTGCGCTACCTGATCGACAAGGGCGTGGACCCGAAACGGCTGGTCGCCGCAGGCTTCGGCTCCAATCAGCCGCTGGATGACGGTACCACCGACGAGGCCTACGCCAAGAACCGCCGCATCGAGCTGAAGCTCACAACGCGATAGGAAAAGGCGGAGCGCGCTTTCGCGCGCACATCTTGCGCTGGTTTCCGGGTCTGGCCCAAGTGGATTTGGGGCGCCTGCGGCGCAGACCGCCCGGAATGAGGGCGGCTGTGGGAGGCTTGAGACTATTCATAACCTCCCTCATCCCGGACAAGTGAGGCGAAGCCGAACGCTGATCCGGGATCCAGCGCAACAGGCGCGCGCGAAAGCGCGCTCCACTCCCTTCCTCCACCGGCATCGAACACCGCACAAAAAAGGGCGCCCGAGGCGCCCTTTTCGATCCATCGAAGAGGAGGAACCCTATTCCTCGTCGTCCTCGTCGTGGTTCTTTTTCAGCGAGGTCAGCTTCGCGAACACCGCGGCCGCATCGTATTCCTGTTCGGCCGGCTGCTTGGGCGCGGGGCGTGCAAACGCCGCGGCCATGGCATCCTCCGACGTGGTGTCCTCCACCGGCAGAAGCGTCGCGGCCTCTTCCGGCTGCTCCACCGGCGGCGGTGCGAGGCGCGCGGCCTTCTCCACTTCCAGATCAAGCTCCAGCTGCGAACACAGGCCCAGCGTCACCGGGTCCGACGGCGTCAGGTTCGCCGCGTTCCAGTGGGTGCGCTCGCGGATCGATTCGATCGTCGGCTTGGTGGTGCCGACGAGACGCATGATCTGCGCGTCCTTCAGCTCCGGATGGTTGCGCACCAGCCACATGATCGCGTTCGGCCGGTCCTGGCGACGCGACACCGGCGTGTAGCGCGGTCCCTTGCGCTTGGCTTCCGGCACGCGCGTCTTCGGCGTGGACAGCTTCAGCGTGGCCGAAGGGCTCTTCTGCGCGCGCTCGATCTCCTCGCGGGTCAACTGCCCCGTCTGGATCGGATCGAGACCCTTGATGCCCTGCGCGGCTTCGCCGTCGGCAATCGCCTTCACCTCAAGCGGATGAAGCTTGCAGAAGACGGCGATCTGGTCGAAGGACAGCGACGTGTTGTCGACCAGCCAGACCGCGGTCGCCTTGGGCATCAGCGGCGTGTTCGCCATTTTGATAAGCTCCTCTCGTCCGCTCCCCCGGGGTGCCTCCCGGGAAAGCCGCAAATCGTCGAATTGACGGGAAATTACGCCGAATATAAGCGCTCGCCCGCTTCGACGCAAACCTCCAATTCACACGGTGCAGCGAAAGTGGACCCGCCTAGACGGTCAGCACGATCTTGCCGATGTGACCGGAACTTTCCATCCGCGCATGCGCCTTTGCGGCATCGGTGAGCGCGAAGGTGGAATCCATCACCGGCTTCACTTTGCCTGCCTCGATCAGCGGCCACACCTTTTCCTCAAGTGCTGCCGCGATCGACGCCTTGAAGGCGGTGTTGCGCGGGCGCAGGGTGGAGCCGGTATGGGTCAGGCGCTTGGCCATCAGCACGCGGAAATCGATGGTCTCCGTCGCCCCGTGCAGCGTCGCGATCTGCACGATGCGCCCGCCGACCGCCGCCGCCTTCCAGTTGCGGGCAACATAGTCGCCGCCCACCATGTCGAGGATCAGGTCGACGCCGGCCTTGTCGGTCGCGTTGCGGACCGCCTCCACGAAATCCTGGCTGCGGTAATCGATGGCGAGATCGGCGCCGAGCTTTTCGCAGAAGGCGCATTTCTCCGCACCGCCCGCCGTCGTGAAGACGGTCGCGCCGAAGGCCTTGGCGAGCTGAATCGCCGTCGTTCCGATGCCCGACGTGCCGCCATGGACGAGGAAACGCTCGCCCGCTCTCAATCCGCCCCGGTCAAACACGTTCGACCACACCGTGAAAAAGGTCTCCGGCACGGCGGCTGCCTCCGTGAAGCTCAGGGCTTCGGGCTTCGGCAGGGCGTTCGTCTCCTCCACCTTGCAGAATTCGGCGTAGCCGCCGCCCGGCGTCAGCGCCGTGACCGCATCGCCCACCTTGAAGCGGGACGCGTCGGGGCCGACGGCGGCGACTTCGCCGGCAACTTCCAGCCCCGGCAGGTCGGAAGCCTCCGGCGGCGGCGGATAGGCGCCCTGGCGCTGGAACACGTCAGGCCGATTCACGCCCGCAGCCTTCACCCGGATCAGGATCTCCGAGCCTGAGATTTCGGGGAGCGGCCGGGTTTCGGGCACCAGCGCCTCCGGCCCGCCGGGCTCAGGGATGGCGATCGCGGTCATCGTTTCGGGAAGGTTCGTCATGGCGGGCGGCTCCTCGATTGTTGCGGCGAAGCTGACGCAGCGGTCTTGCAGCTTGCAGGTGTGAGTGGGATGTAGCCCCGGCGAGCGAGACTGACAACCACCCTGCCGCTCTGGTAGAATGCGCTCTTCGCACCGTTTCGGGAGAAACCAGATGGCTTTTGCCGACGACGAGACACCGCTCATTTCCCCGGCCGCGCATGTGGTGGGACAGGACCTCGGCGCCCTTTCGGTGGAGGAACTGCAGGAACGCATCGCCTTGCTACACGCCGAAATCGAGCGGCTTGAGACTGCACTGAAACACAAGGCCGCCACACGCTCGGCCGCAGACGCCCTGTTCAGCCGCTAGGGCGTAGACCCGGCGTCTTCAACACCCCCGTCCCGGATCGAGATTGCAGGAGACACATCTTCCTCGGCCCGGGACGCCCCCCCCGCCCGGAGCGGACAATGCCGCCCCCGCACCGTTCGCGTCTCGCCTGACGAAGCGTCAGCTGACCGATTCTGACCACATTTACCTCGTTTCAGCGCTTATGGCCGGTTTTGGTGCGTTCCGTTTACCAGGCATTAAGCATTCTGGATTATTAACAAAAACATCCAGAATTTCTGGACCTTGAGTGGCTCCTGTCCACTCTGTTTGACGCCTCCCTGTTAACTTCTCAAGAGCCGCAGCCTTGCGGCTCTTTTTTTTTGCCGTCCGTTTACGTTATGCTGTGCTGGTTCGAGGCTTCGGCAGAAGCCTGTGAAGAGCCGGAATTTCGGGGATGCGGACGCCCGGATGATATCTGGCACACCCTTTGCGCTGTACAGGTTCGGAAAACGCAACCTGGATCGTATTGGGACAGATCTGCACTGGAACGAAATCCCCCTCCCCGGACCCCGGCTTGGTCCGAAAGCGAGGGGCAAGCAGAACGGCAGACGGCGCGCATGCGGGCCACTGCCCGTTCCCGGCACAGACACCGATCCGATCGAAACGGCAGAGAGTACAGAGTGCGATGACGGACCATTTCGACACCTATACCGGCGACGCCCCGATCTCGTTCGCGAACCGGCTGATCGGGTCAGAGTCCTTCAATGACCTGTTTCGCACCGGAATGGGACTGGTGGAGGAGACGGCGAGCTACCTCGACGGCCCGGGCCGCGACGCCTCCCGCACGCTCGGCCGTGCCGGATCACTCGTCTACGCAACCGAATCGATGCGCCTGACGACGCGACTCATGCAGCTCGCCTCCTGGCTTTTGCTGCAGCGCGCGGTCAACGAGGGCGAAATGAGCCCGTCCCAGGCGGGCCAGGAAAAGAACAAGGTCAATCTCTCGGCGCTGAGCTCTGCCACCAACGGCCCGGGCTGGGATGAGCTGCCGGTGGAGCTGAAGGACCTGATCGGACGGTCCGTTCACCTGCAAAAGCGCGTTCAGCAGCTCGACAAGGCCATGTCGCCCGACGCCATGCCCCGCCCCGCCAACGCCAATCCGGTGAGCCAGCAGCTCGACCGTCTCGCCGCCGCCTTCGGCGCCTGAGGCTAGATCCCGCCGGCATCCGCCCGGGGGCCACACGCCCCCGGTTTGCGTATGCGCCGCATCGCACTGCGGCCGCTACTTCACCCGGTTCACGTGGCCCATCTTGCGGCCCGGGCGGATCTCACGCTTGCCGTAAAGATGCAGCCGGGCGGCGGGATCGGCGAGAATTTCCGCCCAGTTTTCCGCGTCCTGGCCGATCAGGTTCTCCATCACCACATCGCAGCGCCGCTCCGGCGCGCCGAGCGGCCAGCCGGCGACCGCACGCACGTGCTGCTCGAACTGCGAAACGAGACAGCCGTCCTGCGTCCAGTGGCCGGAATTATGGACCCGGGGCGCGATCTCGTTGGCGACGAGCCTCTCACTCCCGCCTTCGCGCACCACGAAAAGCTCCACGGCAAGCACGCCCACATAGTCGAGCGCCTCGGCGACCCTGATCCCGAGCGCGCGGGCGGCCGCCTGAGTCTCGCCCGACAGCGAGGCCGGCACATGGGTCCACTTCAGGATATGGTCGCGATGCTCGTTCTCGGCGATGTCGTAGGCCGCCGTCGCACCATCCGCGCCGCGCGCGGCGATGACGGAGCATTCCAGCGCGAAATCGACGACGCCTTCGAGCACGGCCGGCGCCTTGCCGATGCGTTCCCAGGCGGCGTGCACGTCATCAAGGCTCTCGATGCGCGTCTGGCCCTTGCCGTCGTAGCCCATGCGGCGCGTCTTGAGGATCGCGGGAAGGCCGGCGACCTGCGCGGCGGCGGCGATGTCATCGGGACCATCGACAGGTGCAAAGGGCGCGAGCGGAATGCCGATGGAGGCGAGGAACTCCTTTTCCGACAGCCGGTCCTGGGCGACGCCGAGCGGCCGGGCGCCTGGGCGCAACACGGTGCGGCTTTCCAGAAAGCGTGCGGTGGCCTCGGGTACATTCTCGAATTCGTAGGTCACCACGTCGACGGCATCGGCGAAGGCGCCAAGTGCCGCCTCGTCGTCATAGGCGGCAACCGTGAAGGCATCGCTCACCTGGAAGGCGGGGCTGTCGGCATCGGGGCAATAGATGTGACACCTGAGGCCGAGCGGGCTGGCGGCGAGAGCCAGCATGCGACCGAGCTGGCCGCCGCCCAGGATGCCGATGGTGGCGCCGGGCGCCAGGGTGCAACCGGTCATCGCTCAGACCTCGTCGACGGGACGCTCGGCGACCGCCGCGCTCTGGCGGGCCCGCCAGTCGTCGAGCCGTCCGGCCAGGGCATCGTCGGATAGCGCGAGCACGCTTGCCGCCATCAGCGCCGCGTTGACGGCGCCGGAACGGCCGATGGCGAGCGTTCCCACCGGAACGCCGGCGGGCATCTGGACGATGGAATAGAGACTGTCGATGCCCTTCATCGCCTTGGACTCGATCGGCACGCCAAAAACCGGCAACGGCGTCATGGAGGCGACCATGCCGGGCAGATGGGCGGCGCCGCCGGCGCCCGCGATCACCACCTTCGTGCCCGCATCGCGCGCACCCTTGGCGAAGGCGACGAGCCGGTCCGGCGTGCGGTGGGCCGAAACGATGCGCGCATCGAAGGGGATGCCCAACGCATCGAGCGTTTCGGCTGCCCCCTTCATGGTCGGCCAATCGGACTGGCTGCCCATGATGATCGCGACCGGGTGCTGCGTATTAACCATCTGTCGTCCCTAGGCTACCGAAGCGAGCTGCGAATATTGGCTTCTTTTTGCGGGAAAGGCGCGGATTATAGAAGCCATCGGCGGGCAGGCAAGCCGTTAACCACGAATGATTTTGTCTTTGGACAAGATCCGGCAAAACCCTCACGCGACGTCGCCGAATGGAATAGGCTGTAAGCCGCAATCGAGCGGGGTCTGACCATGAGGCTGGCGGGTTATGAAACGACCGGCGTCGCCCGGCAAGACGAAATCTCGACGGCGATGTGCCGATCGGGGCTGAAGACACCGGAAGACGCACTGTATGTGTTGGAGGATCTGCGCGACGAGGTCGCCAGACTGACGGACGTGGTGAGCGCACAGCGTCAGGAAATCCGCCGTCTTCGGCGAGATGCCGTGCGGGACCCCCTGACCGGACTGTTGAACCGGCGGGGCTTTGAACGGGTTCTGGAGCGCTCCATCGCCTTCGTCTCGCGCTACCGATCCGATGTTGCCCTTCTCTACGCCGACCTCGACAACTTCAAGACGATCAACGACACGCTCGGCCATTCCGCCGGCGACATAGCGCTGAAGCATGTCGCGGTCGTGTTGGGGAACGCGTTGCGCCGTTGCGATGTCGTGGGCCGGATCGGCGGCGACGAATTCGTCGCCCTGTTGTGGAAGTCGGACGAAGCCGCTGCGCGACAGGTGGCCCGCAAGGTCTCCGCAGCGCTGGCGGACATTCCGTTCACGCACCAGGCGCAGCCGGTGCCGCTGTCCGCATCAATCGGCGTCGCCACGCTCCGGCGGGCGGACAATGCCACAAGCGTGCTGGAACGCGCCGACCGCGACATGTACCGGCTGAAGACCCGTTAGGGGGCTGCTGGCAATCGGATTTCGCGGCAGGGCGCGGACCCGCCCTGCCCCGGGCCATTGGCCGCGATGATGCACCAACCGGCCGGCACATCAACCGGGCGTTGGCCGATCAGGCGATGATATCGGGCAGAAGCTTGTCCTCGATCGCGGAGATGCGATCCTTCAGGCAGAGCTTCTTCTTTTTCAGTCTTTGCAACTGAATGGCGTCGGATTTGCCGGTCTCCGTCATCGCGGCGATCGCCGCGTCGAGATCCCGGTGTTCCTGACGCAACTGCGCGAGTTCGGCGCGCAGCGCCTGTTCCATGTCTTCCGTCATCAATCGGTTCCGCACGCGCTGCCGTCGTTCCGTCGAACGCGTCTGGCCTGAAGCGCTCGGCGATCAGGCCGGACCGGTCTGATCGACAAGAAGAGGATCTAGGCATACCCCACCGCACAGCATACCGGAAGACATCTCTCGTTCGAAGTGCATATCGCGCAGGCTCCGGCGCATGACTTGTTCCGGGCCGGACCGCGTTCGCGGCACGCGGCCGTCGCGCGGGTGCGGCAAAATGCCGTAGCGTCCGGTTCGAAATCCTGTCATTTCGGGCAGTCCGGGTTTGCTCGACCCGCATCTCGTGCCGCTGCGGCATTTGGCGCGGGTGGAGTCAGCGGGCCTCCGCCAGACGAAAAAATATGCCCTGTATTTCCAGCTCCTTACGGCAACACGGGCGTATGCGGTAACGCGTGCACGTCATTGAATTATCGAAAATCGGCCCCGAATTGGACCGTTCCCGGTAGTCAAATCGTTCACTCACACGGCCTGCGGCGTTCGACAGCGCTCGCGGCCTGTGTCACACTTCTGTTGTCCTAGCCGAATTACACAGGAGGCTTTGCCCAATGTCCTTGCAGTCGCATCTCTTGGAGCTCGAACGGCGTCACGCCGACCTCGAACGCGAGATTGAAAAAGCGATGGTAAGTCCGAGCACGGACAACCTCGCAATCGCCAATCTCAAGCGCCGCAAACTGCACATCAAGGACCAGATAACGCGCCTTCGCAAGGAGACCCTTCACTAGTATTTCGGTTATGGCCTGCGGAAGCTCTCGTTTCCGCCTTTGGTTATACCGCGGCCGCGGTCCCGATGCGGGATCGCGGCTTTTTGTTGTCTCATTCATGCGGTAATGCCTTGCGTGAACTGCAGCCCGCAATCCGCATTGAAGCCCCATTTCCCGACGAGGTTCCCGCCGAATGTTCCTGGACGTGCCCCTAGCCCAGGTCCTGCATCAGTTTGCCACCATCTTTGCCGTCGTCGACCCGGTCGGCACAGTCCCCGTCTTCATCGCCGTGACGGCCTTCATCGCGCACGAGCGACGTCGCGCGGTGGCGTTCCGCGCGGCCTTCTTCGCAGCCGTCGTGCTGATCGGCTTCCTCGTCGCCGGCCAGCCCGTGCTCAACGCCATCGACGTGAACTTGACCTCTTTCCAGATCGCCGGCGGGATCGTGCTGTTCCTGTTCGCCCTGACGATGATCTTCGGCCCCTCGAAGCCGGAAAAGGAGGTGTCGCAAATCTCCATGAACGATGCGGAATGGGCGGTCTATCCGCTGGCCATCCCCTCCATCGCATCGCCCGGCGCCATGCTCGCGGTGGTGGTGCTGACGGACAACAACGTCTATCCCATCGCCGCTCAGCTCGTGACCGCCGCGATCACGCTTGTCGTTCTGGCGATCACCCTGGCGCTGATGCTCCTGGCCCTGCCCGTCCAGCGGCTGATCGGCAAGGCGGGCGCCTCGATCATCAGCCGCGTCATGGGCCTGATCCTGGCGGCCGTCGCGGTCGACAACGTCATCAACGCGCTCATCGCCCGCTTCGGCCTGTGAAGCGGGCGATGGACGGCACAGGTGCGCGAGGGCAATAAGCCCTCAGACAGCCTTTGCCATCTCGCGCAGCTTGAACTTCTGCATCTTGCCGGTCGATGTCTTCGGGATTTCCTCGAACACGATATGACGCGGGCACTTGAAGTGGGCGAGGTGCTCGCGGCACCAGCCGATCAGCTCTTCGGCGGTAGCGCTGGCGCCCGGCTTCAGCTCCACGAAGGCGCACGGCGTCTCGCCCCATTTCTCGTCCGGCCGCGCCACCACCGCGACAGCGGCGACCGCCGGATGCTTGTAGAGCGTGTCCTCCACCTCGATGGAGGAGATGTTCTCGCCGCCGGAAATGATGATGTCCTTGGAACGGTCCTTGAGCTGGATGTAGCCGTCGGGATGCAGGACGCCGAGGTCACCGGAATGGAACCAGCCGCCTGCGAACGCCTTGTCGGACGCCTCGCGGTTCTTGAGATACCCCTTCATGACGACGTTGCCGCGGAACATCACCTCGCCGATGGTCTCGCCGTCCGCGGGCACGGGCTCCATGGTATCGGGATCGCGCACCGAAAGGGCTTCGAGCGCAGCATAGCGCACGCCCTGGCGGGCCTTCTTCACCGCCTGTTCCGCCGGCGGGAGCGCATCCCATTCCGCCTTCCAGTCGTTGACGACGGCAGGGCCGTAGGTTTCGGTCAGACCGTAGAGGTGGGTGACGTTGAAGCCCTCCTCCTTCATCGCGGCGAGAACGCTCTCCGGCGGCGGGGCGGCGGCGGTGAAGAATTCCACCTTCTGGTCGAAGGCGCGCTTGTCCTTGTCCGGCGTCGACAGGATCGTCGACATCACGATGGGCGCCCCGCACAGGTGGGTCACGCCATGATCGGCGAGCGCATCCCAGATCGGCTTCTGGCGTACCCAGCGCAGGCACACGTGGGTGCCGGCGATGACCGACATCGTCCACGGGAAGCACCAGCCGTTGCAGTGAAACATGGGCAGCGTCCACAAATAGACCGCATGCTTGGCCATACCGCCGGTGATGACGTTGCCCTGCGCCAGCAGCGCCGCGCCGCGATGGTGATAGACGACGCCCTTGGGATTGCCGGTGGTGCCGGACGTGTAGTTGAGACTGATCGCGTCCCATTCGTCAGCCGGCAGCGACCATTCGAATTCCGGATCGCCGCTCTGGACGAAAGCCTCATAGTCGAGCGAGCCGAGCCGCTCGCCGTCCTGGGGGAATTCCGGGTCATCGTAATCGATGACGATCGGCTTCACCTTGGCGAGCGCCAGCGCCTCCCGCATCACCTTGGAGAATTCGCGATCGGTGATGACGAGCTTCGCCTCCGCATGATCGAGCTGGAAGGCGATGATGGCCGCATCGAGCCTGGTGTTCATGGAATGCAGTACCGCGCCGAGCATCGGCACGCCGTAATGGGCCTCCAGCATCGCCGGCACGTTCGGCAGCATCACAGACACGGTGTCGCCCTTGCCGATGCCGGCCTTGGAAAGAGCCGAGGCAAGGCGGCGCGAACGGGCGTAGAAATCGCGATACGTGGTGCGTGCGCCGCCGTGGACAATGGCGAGATGATCGGGAAAGACCGCGGCCGCCCGGGCCAGGAAGGACAGCGGCGAGAGCGGCTGGTAGTTGGCGGGATTCTTGTCGAGATCGACGGAATAGGGACTGGACACGTTTCCTCCCGGGTGTCTTGAACCGATGATCGTTCGGCGACGTGGCCGCATAAGACCCCAACCCGCGTCCGTCGGCAAGTATATGTGACGCAAGGGCGGAATGCCGGGTGCGGTCTAGAAAACGCCCCTCGCCCCGTCCCAGATCAGTTTCAGCGCCACCAGGAAAACGCCGACATAAGTGATTCTGTAGAAGAGCTCCTGCGAGACGACACGCACCAGCCGGACGCCGACATAGGTCGCCAGGGGCGCAAGCGGCAGCAGCGCCGCCGATGTCATGAGGTTCGCCCGGTCGAACTGGCCGAGAAGCGCATACGGCACGAGCTTGACCGCGTTCATGACCGCAAACATCAGCACCATCGTGCCTGAAAACAGCACGCGATCGAGCTTCTGCGGCAACAGATACATCTGTGCGGGCGGCCCGCCGGCATGGGAGACGAAACTGGTGAAGCCGGCAACCGCGCCCCAGAAGACGCCCTTCGGCGCGCTCGGCCTTTTGGCGGGCCGGGCCGCGCCGCCGGTCCAGTAATCCAGAACGAAAAGCGCGGTGACGAGACCGACAATGAGACGGACATAGGCCTCGTCCACCCAGGCGGCGGTGGCATATCCAAGCGCGATACCGATGAGACCGCCGGGCAGCAGGATCATCAGGCTCTTCCGGTGCGCGACCCCGCGATAGGAAACGACGGCGACCAGATCCATCGCGCACAGGATCGGCAGCATGATGCCGGCGGCATGGACAGGCGAGATGACGAGGCTCATCAGCGGCACGCCCAGCATGGCAAGCCCCGCCCCGAACCCACCCTTGGCAAGCCCGACGATCAGGACAGCGGGCACGGCCACGGCATAGAACCAGGGATCGGTGATGAGGGACAAGGCGGGAAGCTCGTGCTGGGGCGTGAGGGTTCAGCCTACAGGCGTTCGTAACGCTGGGGAACGGGGAGAAGCGAGTCGATGTGGCGGGACGGAGGGCGCTCGGCGAAATTCGATCTCTCCTCCGTCATTGCCCGGCTTCGTCCGGGCAATCCACTGCGGGCAGCGACAGGCGCGGAAAGGGCGATGGATCACCCGGACTTCGCCGGGTGATGACGGCGGGTGGAGCGGAGCGTGGGGAGACAAACAGGAGCGGACGTGGGCGCCCTCCCGCCTCCCCCTGCGACAATTCGCGCAATTTGATCCAGTCCAAAGTCGAAAACGGCCCGGCTTGCTTTCATCCTGCGCTTTGCGACAAAGTCGCCGGCAAGGATACGCCTGCGATGTGGGAGGAAAACACCATGGCGAGCCGTTATCACGAGGTCTATCGGGCCTGGCGGGAAAACCCGGAAGCATTCTGGGCCGAGGCCGCGGCCGAGATCGACTGGATCAAGCCGTGGGACAAGGTCTTCGACCCCGACCACGGCGCCTTCGGGCGCTGGTTCGCAGGCGCGGAGTGCAACACCTGCTACAATTGCCTCGACCGGCATGTGGAGCGCGACCGGCCCGGCCAGCCGGCAATCATCTATGACAGCCCCGTCACCGGCAAGAAGCTCACCTACACCTATGCCCAGACGTTGGACCGTGTGAACGCGATGGCCGGCGTCCTGGTCGACCAGGGCGTTTCCAAGGGCGACCGGGTCATCATCTACATGCCGATGATCCCGGAAGCGGTGATGGCGATGCTGGCATGCGCACGCATCGGCGCGATCCATTCGGTCGTCTTCGGCGGCTTTGCCGCGCACGAGCTCGCCACCCGCATCGACGATGCCACTCCCAAGGCGATCATCGCCGCCTCCTGCGGCATCGAGCCGAACCGCACCATCGCCTACATGCCGCTCATCGGCGGTGCCATCGACCAGGCGACCCACAAGCCCGACTGCTGCCTCGTCTTCCAGCGCGAGGAGCTTGCCGCCGATCTGGTGGAGGGCCGCGATGTCGATCTCGGCGCTGCGATGCAGGCGGAACTGGAAAAGGGGCGCCAGGTGCCCTGCGTGCCCGTCGCCGCCACCGATCCGCTCTATATCCTCTACACATCCGGCACGACCGGCCAGCCCAAGGGGGTGGTGCGCGACAATGGCGGCCACATGGTCGCGCTCAAGTGGTCGATGTCGAACCTTTACGGCATCGACCCGGGCGAGGTGTTCTGGGCGGCTTCGGATGTCGGCTGGGTCGTGGGCCATTCCTACATCGTCTATGCACCGCTCCTGCACGGCTGCACGACGATGGTGTTTGAGGGAAAGCCGGTCGGCACCCCGGATGCAGGCACCTACTGGCGGGTGATTTCTGAGCACGGCGTCTCCGCCCTGTTCACCGCACCGACCGCCTTCCGCGCGATCCGCAAGGAGGACCCGGAGGCAAAGCTCCTGGCGGACTACGATCTCGCCGGCTTCCGCACGCTGTTCCTCGCCGGCGAGCGCGCCGATCCGGAGACGATCAAGTGGGCGGAGGAAAATCTCTCCGTTCCCGTCATCGACCATTGGTGGCAGACGGAAACCGGCTGGTGCATCGCCGGCAACCCGGTGGGGCTCGGCCAGTTGCCCGTGAAATACGGCTCGCCCACGGTCGCCATGCCCGGCTACGACATCCGCATTCTCGACGATGCAGGCCACGAGGTCGCGGATGGCACGCTTGGCAACATCGTCGTCAAGCTGCCGCTGCCGCCGGGCTGCCTGCCGACACTGTGGGGCAACGACAAGCGCTTCCGCGATGCCTATCTCGCGGAGTTCCCCGGCTACTACAAGACCGCCGACGCCGGTTACCGGGACGATGACGGTTACCTCTTCATCATGGCGCGCACCGACGACATCATCAACGTCGCCGGACACCGGCTTTCCACCGGCGCGATGGAGGAAGTTCTGGCGGGCCACCCCGATGTCGCCGAATGCGCGGTCGTGGGCATCGCCGACGAGCTGAAGGGCCAGTTGCCATGCGGCTTCGTCGTGCTGAAGGCCGGCGTGGAACGTGATCCGGGCGAGGTGGAGCGCGAACTGGTCGCGCGCGTGCGCCAGGAGATCGGTCCGGTGGCCGCGTTCAAGATCGCCGTTTCCGTCGACCGGCTGCCCAAGACCCGCTCCGGCAAGATCCTGCGCGCGACCATGCGCCAGATCGCCGATGGCGAGGAATTCCGCATGCCGGCGACCATCGACGACCCCGGCGTGCTCGACGAGATCGCCGAAGCCATTCGCGCGCGGGGCATCACGCGCGGAGGTTGAGGCGGCGCGGGGCGACACCACGATCTGGGGCCATCTCGCGGGGAAAAATGGCCTCCGCCCGCCGGCGGGGGCCTGTTCGCGGCTTCATCAGACGCTATAAAGACGCATTAGCCGTTCGGCGAACAAAGGAGAACTCCCTTGGCCCTCACCAACAAGGTAACCATCGTCACCGGAGCCGCACGCGGCATCGGGCTGGCCATTGCCCGCCGCTTCCTGGAAGACGGCGCAAAGGTCGTCATGTCCGACGTCAACGACGAAGCCGGCGAGGCGGCGGAAGCCGACCTGAAGGGTCTCGGAGACGTGACCTACGTCCATTGCGACGTGTCGGAGCGGCTCGACGTACGCAATCTGGTGGCCGCCGCAATCGACACCTACGGCGACATCGACGTGCTGATCAACAATGCCGGTATCGTCAGCCCCGGCGATATCCTCACCATCGACGAGGCCGAGTTCGACCGGGTTCTCAACATCAACCTGAAGGGCTCGTTCCTGTGCGGCCAGGCGGTGGCCCGACACATGGTGGACCGGGTGCAGAACGGCGGCCCTGCGGGCGCCATCGTCAACATGTCCTCGGTCAACGCCGTCTTCGGCCTGCACAGCCAGTTGCCCTACACCGTCTCCAAGGGCGGCGTGAACCAGCTCACCAAGGCGATGGCCGTGGCGCTCGCCCCGCATGGCATCCGCGTCAACGCGATCGGGCCGGGCTCGATCATGACCGACATGCTGGCCTCGGTGAACGACGATCCGGCTGCGCGTGCCCGCATCCTGTCGCGCACGCCGATGGCCCGCATCGGCGAGCCGCGCGAAATCGCCTCCATCGCCGCTTTCCTGGCCGACGAGGACGCGAGCTACGTCACCGGCCAGACCATCTACGCCGACGGCGGCCGCCTGCCGCTCAACTACACGGTCGACGTTCCGGAGGAATGAGGCGGATTCGATACTGACGGAATTTGGAAAGGCGGCTCGATTGGGGCCGCCTTTTTTCGTCTGGAGGATGCCTGCCGCTTGCTCCCCTCTCCCCCCTTGTGGGGGAGATGTCGGCCCTGGCCGACAGAGGGGGGTGAAGCGGCAGATTCCGAGCAAGCGGCTTACCCCCCTCTGTCACGCGGATCGCGTGACCTCTCCCCCGCAAGGGGGGAGAGGGGAGCAAGCGGCTCATGCAACGAGCCTGTCGACTTGCCCTTTCCGCAGAGCGGCAACGCGGTCCCTACTTCGCCACCTCAAGCCCCTGCGCGCCGCGCTCGAACTGCAGGCGGGCGAGCCGCTCATAAAGACCGCCCTGGCCGATCAGGGCCTCGTGCGTGCCCTGTTCGACGATCCGCCCTTTCTCCATCACCAGAATACGGTCGGCCTTCAGCACGGTGGCGAGACGGTGCGCGATGACGAGCGTGGTTCGCTCAGCCATCAGCCGGTCGAGCGCGGTCTGCACCAGCGTTTCGCTTTCCGCATCCAGCGCCGAGGTCGCTTCGTCGAGCAGCAGGACCGGCGCGTCCTTCAGGAGCGCGCGCGCGATGGCCAGCCGCTGGCGTTCGCCGCCCGAAAGCGTGACGCCACGTTCGCCGATCATGGTGTCGTAGCCCTTCGCCATGGCCGAGATGAAGGTGTCAGCATGGGCGGCGACAGCGGCGGCGCGGATATCCTCGTCGCTGGCGTCCGGGCGGCCGTAGAGCAGGTTCTCCTTCACCGTGGCGCCGAAGATCACCGTATCCTGCGGCACGAGCGCGATGCGGCGACGAACCTCCTCCGGGTCCGCTTCGCGCAGATCGATGCCATCGAGCGACACGTGTCCCGCCTTGGGATCGTAGAATCGCATGAGCAGATGGAAGAGCGTGGACTTGCCCGCCCCGGACGGTCCGACCACGGCCACCGTCTCTCCGGCCGCGATGTCGATGTCGATGCCGTCGACCACGCGCTCGTCGGTGGTGGAAGGATAGGAGAAGCTCACGTGATCGAAACGCACGGCGCCCGCGCCGGGCTCCGGAAGCGCCTTCGGGTTTGCCGGAGCGCGGATTTCCGGCTCGATCTGGAAGAGCTCGGCCAACCGCTCGGCGGCGCCAGCGGCCTGGGAAAGTTCGCCCCAGACTTCCGAGAGCTGGCCGAGCGCACCGGCCGCGAAGACCGAATAGAGCACGAACTGGCCGAGCGCGCCGCCGGAGATCCGCCCGGCCAGCACGTCCTTGGAGCCCATCCACATGACGGCAACGACGGAGGCGAAGACCACGAACATGCCGAAGGCGGTCAACATCGCGCGCGCCGTGAAGGAAGATTTCGCGGCATTGAAGGCGCGCTCCACCTGGACGGCGAAGCGGCTGGAGGCGAAGCGCTCGTTGGTGAAGGCCTGAAGCGTGCGGATGGCGCCGATGGCCTCCACCGCATAGGCGGAGGCGTCGGCGAGCGTGTCCTGGGCGAGCCTTGAGCGGCGGCGCACCATGCGGCCGAAGACGATGAGGGGAATCACCACGAAGGGAATGGCGAGAAGCACCAGGCCGGAAAGACGCGGGCTGGTGATCACCATCATCGTCGCCGCGCCGATGAAGAGCGCCAGATTGCGCAGCGCCACGGACACGGACGCGCCGACGGCAGCCTTCACCTGCGTCGTGTCGGCAGTCAGCCGCGAGACGACCTCGCCGGAGCGCGCCGTATCGAAGAACGACGCCGAAAGCCGGGTGATGTGGGCGAAGACGGCGACGCGCAGATCGGAGACGATGCGCTCACCCAGCCAGGTGACGAAATAGTAGCGCGCGGCCGATGCGCAGGCGAGCGCTGCGACCACCACAACCAGCATGGCGAAATATTTGTCGATGAAGGCCGGATCACCACCGCCGAAACCGAAATCGATCATCCGCCTGACCGCCAGCGGAACGGCGAGCGTCGCCAGCGTCGCGGCGATGAGCGCTGCGAGCGCCGCGGCCACCTGGACACGGTAGCGCCCGAGATAGGGCGCCAGCATCCCCAGCGGCTTGAGCGACTTCGATTTTCTGGCTGTATGCGTTGCGGAGCTTGTTTCGTTCTTGTTTCGCCGCGCCAAGGGTCAACTCCAGACTGGAACGATTATTGGGTGATGCACGCTGTTGCATCTTGCAGATATGCGGTCAATCCGCAAATGCGGTGACAGAACGGAGGAATCCGGCCGGCCGGAAGGCGTGGAGGGGATCTAAGAGCCGTCCATTCCACAATGCCTCCAGCATCAGCCCATCTCAAGGCTGCGAATGCCTTGAAAGCGGCGACGGAGTGGGTTATAGCGTCGCCCGACTGTTTCCGGCCGCCGCAGGCTGCGTGCGGCCGATCTTGATTGAGCGAAGCGTTGCATCCTGCTGGTCGCATCGGCCCGGACAACGTGGCGAGAGGATCCGGCTATGAAGAGCGATACACATCCCGACTACCACATGATCAAGGTGGTCATGACCAACGGCACCGAGTTCACGACCCGCTCGACCTACGGCGACGAGGGCGCGGAGCTGCGTCTCGACATCGACCCCACCACGCACCCGGCGTGGACCGGCGGTCAGCAGACGCTGGTCGACCGCGGCGGCCGTCTGTCCCGCTTCAAGAACAAGTACCACGGCATTCTCGGCAACTAAGCCGACCCGCCACGGAACATGAAAAAGCCCCGGCCTTGGCCGGGGCTTTTTTGTTGATCTCACACGAGCCCGAGCCGCTCGCGCCAGGCGAAACGCCACATCGCGATGATCGCGACGAAGGCGAGACCGCTCGCCAGCCCCCACCACAGGCCGACGCCGCCCCAGCCAGCCCCGAAGGCCAACCCGTAGGCGAGCGTCATGCCGATGCCCCAATAACCCACCACGGCGATGATCATCGGCACGCGCGTGTCGGAAAGCCCGCGCAGGATGCTGGCCCCGGCCACTTGAGCGCCGTCGAAGATCTGAAAGACCGCGGCGACGGCAAGAAACGCCGTTCCCGCGACCAGCACCTTCGGCGTATCGGGATTGCCCTCCTTGGTGAACGCGCCGATCAGTAGATCCGGCACGCTCCAGAAGACGAGTGCGGCACAGAACATCACACCGATCGACAGGCCGAAGGTGGTCCAGCCGGCCCGCCCCACGCCGATGCGGTCGCCGCGCCCGTGAGCGAGCCCGACGCGGATGGTTCCCGCCATGCCGAGGCCCAGCGGTATCATGAAGGTGAGCGAGGCGCATTGCGTGGCGATGCCATGGGCGGCCAGCGGCACCGTTCCGATCCAGCCCATCATCAGCGCGGAGGCCACGAACAGACCGACCTCGGCCAGGATCGTCAGCCCGATCGGCCAGCCCAGCTTTAGAATCTGGAAGAAGACGGTCCAGTCGCTGCGCCAGAAGCGGCCGAGAATGGCGAAACGGCGCAACTTGCGTTGCCGCAACGTGTAGGCGAGCAGCAACAGGAAGGTCGCCGTCGCGGTTCCCATCGAAGCAATGCCCGCTCCCACCAATTCAAGTCGCGGTGCGCCGAACGCGCCGAAAATCAGGACGTAATCGAGCAGCGCATTGACGAGCGCGCCCGCAACCGTGGCCCACAGGACGACCTGCGTCATTTCCATGACGGCGACGAAATTGCGCAGGCCCATCGTTGCCAGAGCCGGCGGCAATGTCCATTGCAGGTAGCGCATGTAGCTACCGGCGCTTTGCGAAAGCTCCGGGTCCTGCCCGAAGGCGAGCAGAAGAGATTCCGTGTGCCACATGACGATCATGGCCGGCACCGAATAGGCGATCACCACCCACAGCCCCATGCGCACGGAACGGCGAACATCGCGCATGCGCCGCTCGCCGCGCGCCCGGGCGGCAAGCGGCATCACCGCCTGCACCAGCCCCGCTCCGAACAGGAAGATCACGATATAGATATTGAACGTGAGCACGGCCGCCGCCAGCGGCTCGGTACCCAGTTGCCCGATCATCAGCACGTCGGTCGTGTTGATCGCGGTTTGCGCGAGCTGGGCGCCGGCAACCGGCAGCCCCAGGGCCAATGTGGCCCGAATTTCGCGAATCCAGACAGCGGCGCCGTTCTGCGCGGCGCCATCACTCGCCAGCGAAGCCATGAGGCTGCTCCGAAATCTGATTCGCCGCGGTCCGGGGTCGAAGGCGAATGACATGCGGGCGCGCGGCCGGGGAAACCGCATGCGCTTTAACCCGGCGCAACGGCCAGACACTAGCCGCACAGTGCGCGCCCGTCCACCCCGCCGGAACCACACGCAAAGGGCCAGCAAGGCGCCCCCGCGCAACGGACGGCTCAGAGATATGCGGCATTTCCCGCTTTCTTGACCGCCCCACAGTGGACAAGCATCCGCGCATCTGCTAAGGAACGGCCCACTTTCGCGACGCCTCGTGCGGCGCAGCCGGAGCATTTCCCGATCACGACTGGCCGGTGGCCGACCGCGATAGGCGCTTCGGAAAACATCCGACAACCTGACCAGTTCGGCAACACGGGATATAACGCGTGCAAGTTCTCGTTCGCGACAACAACGTTGATCAGGCGCTCAAGGCGCTGAAGAAAAAGATGCAGCGCGAAGGCATCTTCCGGGAAATGAAGCTCCGCGGCCACTTTGAGAAGCCGTCCGAGAAGCGCGCCCGGGAAAAGGCGGAAGCCATCCGCCGCGCCCGCAAGCTGGCCCGCAAGCGCGCCCAGCGCGAAGGCCTGCTGTCCGGCCGTTCGGCCCGCCGCTAAAGGCGCGAAGGTCCGCGATTCAGGCGGACCGGCAACGGCTTTTCAAGGCTTAAGGTTTCAAACGGACTGCGCGATATTTCGCGCGGCCCGTTTTTTCGCGTCTTGATTCCGGCGAGTGGGTTCTGAACGCGAGACCTGATGCGTCACAAACGCGAATGTGCGAAGGTTGCGGCAGCCGCCTTGCGCAGGGCCGCGCGATGGCCGGCTTCCCATGACGTGACGGCCATGACACGACGGCCATGACACACCGCATCGTTCTCATTCAGGGGCATCCCGACCCGGACCCCGGCCACCTCTGCCATGCCCTTGGGCGGGCCTACGCCGAAGGTGCGCGGGAGGCCGGCCACGAGATCACGGAAATCGCGGTCGCCTTCCTCGCTTTTCCCATCCTGCGCAACGAGACGGAGTATTCCGGCCCCGTTCCCGAAGGCTTGCAACAGGCCTTAGAGGCGATCCAGACGGCCGATCACATCGTCATTGTCTTTCCGCTGTGGCTCGGCACCCTGCCGGCGCTGACGAAGGCGTTCTTCGAACAGATCCTTCATCGCCACATCGCCTTCGAGGACGCGGCCGGCCCGCATGGCTTTCCCCGCGCGCGCCTCGGCGGCCGATCCGCGCGGCTGGTGACGACGATGAGCATGCCGTCGCTTCTCTACCGCTTCTGGTATCGCGCCCACGGCCTGAAATGGTTCGAGCGCAACGCCCTGAACCTCGCAGGAATCGCGCCGGTGCGAAAGACGCTCTTCGGCGGAGCCACCTCGGTCGATGATACCACCCGCGCGAAGTGGCTGGAGAAGATGCGAGAGCTTGGACGGGAGGTCTATTAGCAAGCCGGATTGTCAATCATGAAGGCAACCGCCAATCTCAGGCATCCGAAGGCGAATGCGGAAATACTCAGCAATGACAAGAAAATCCCGATATACATCCAGATATCTGCTGACAGATAAGTCTTTTCTTGATTTCGCAATTTTCGATCTACATGTCTATTAGAAATAAATCCAGCCACCCAAGTCAAAACTCCGAATAAAATACCAATAATAAAGCTAATCAGAGCTATACCAATAGCCGACTTCGGGAATAAATTAGACAATGCGGTCAATTGGCTCAAAGTCGCCACCGCAGCGCCCCCATTGACGAAAATTACGGCACGAATTCCGCCTTTCGCATATTCTTGAGAAAATTCCCGGTATGAATCTTGAGGCAACTCCATTTTTCCCAAAATCCCTTAAGTCACATTAATTTCACGAATACTCGAACATCCCAAGCATTGCTTCAAACGAAAAAGGCCGCGCCCACAGGACGCGGCCTTCTGTCTTTCCGGAAAAGTCGCCTCGGCTCACATCGCCTTGACGATTTCCTCCGTCATCTTCTTCGCATCGCCGAACAGCATCATCGTCTGGTCGAGGAAGAACAGCTCGTTCTGGATGCCGGCATAGCCCGAGCCCATGCCGCGCTTGACGAACAGCACCGTCTTGGCCTTGTCGACATCAAGGATCGGCATGCCGAAGATCGGCGAGGTCGGGTCGTCGCGCGCCGCCGGGTTCGTCACGTCGTTGGCGCCAATGACATAGGCGACGTCGGCCTGCGCGAACTCGGAGTTGATATCCTCGAGTTCGAACACCTCGTCATAAGGCACGTTGGCTTCCGCCAGCAGCACGTTCATGTGGCCCGGCATGCGGCCGGCGACGGGGTGGATGGCGTATTTCACCTCCACGCCCTCGGCCTTGAGCTTGTCGGCCATTTCGCGAAGCGCGTGCTGCGCCTGGGCGACCGCCATGCCGTAGCCCGGCACGATGATGACCTTGGACGCGTTCTTCATGAGGTAAGCCGCGTCTTCCGCCGCCCCCTGCTTGACCGGGCGCTCTTCCGCATCCGCACCGCCGGCAGCCGCCGTCTCGCCGCCGAAGCCGCCAAGAATGACGGAGACGAACGAGCGGTTCATGCCCTTGCACATGATGTAGGAGAGGATCGCGCCCGAGGAACCCACCAGCGCGCCGGTGATGATCAGTGCCATGTTGCCGAGCGTGAAGCCGATGCCGGCCGCCGCCCACCCCGAATAGGAGTTGAGCATGGAGATCACAACCGGCATGTCCGCGCCGCCGATGGGCACGATCAAGAGGCCGCCGAAGACCAGCGACAGGATCACGATCAGCCAGAAGACAGTATGGCTCTCTGTCGTCGCGAGCACGATGACGAGGATCACGATCGCCGCTGCAAGCGCGATGTTGATGACGTGCCGGCCCGGCAGCAGGATCGGCTTGCCCGACATGTTGCCGTTGAGCTTCAGGAAGGCGATGACGGAACCGGTGAAGGTGATGGCACCGATGGCCACGCCGATGGAGCTTTCAATCAGCGCCTGGGCGTGGATGGAGCCGACCTCGCCGATGCCGAAGGCCTCGGGCGCATAGAGCGCGCCGGCAGCCACCAGCACCGCCGCCAGACCCACCAGCGAGTGGAAGGCGGCGACCAGCTGCGGCATGGCGGTCATCGGGATGGAGCGGGCGATATAGGCGCCGATGCCGCCGCCGATGGCCAGCCCCAGCACGATCAGCACCCAGCCCGTGCCAGACGGTACGGCGAGACCGAGCGTGGTCAGGATGGCGATCGCCATGCCGATCATGCCGAAGAAGTTGCCCTGACGCGAGGTCGTGGGATGGGACAGACCGCGCAGCGCCAGAATGAACAGGACGCCGGAGATCAGGTAGAGAAAGGCCGCGATATTCGCTGTCATTGATCCGGGCCCCTCACGACTTCTTCTTGTACATGGCGAGCATGCGGCTGGTTACCAGGAACCCGCCGAATATGTTCACCGATGCGAGGATGAGCGCGACGAAGCCGAAGCCGTGGGCCCAGGCGGTGTTCGCCTCCTGGCCCGCCACCGCATCGACGCCGACGGCGAGCAGCGCGCCGACCACGATCACGGAGGAAATCGCGTTGGTCACCGACATGAGCGGCGTGTGAAGCGCCGGGGTCACCGACCACACCACATAGTAGCCGACGAAGATCGCCAGCACGAAGACCGCCAGACGGAAGACGAACGGATCGATCGCCCCGCCGGAAGCCGCGTGGGCGATGGCACCTGCGGCGTCCGCCGCCCCCGATGCCGCCTGATCGGCGTAAGTCTGCGCGGCATCCGCCGCGGCGCGGGCAGCCTCCGCAGCCGCCTCCGCCGCATCTGCGGCGGCGCGCGCCTTCTCAAGTGCCATTTCGCTCGCCATTTATTCGTCCCCTTTCGGCGCGAATGCCGGATGCACCACCGCGCCGTCGCGCGTCAGCACCGTCGCCGCCACCAGTTCATCTTCCCAGTCGACCTTCAAGGAGGAGGTTTCCTTGTCGACCAGCGTCGTGACGAAGGTCAGCAGATTCTTCGCGTAAAGCGCGGAGGCGGATGCCGCAATGCGGCCCGGCACGTTGAGATGACCGACGATCTTCACGTCGGAGACTGTCGCCACCTTGCCGGGCTTTGCGCCTTCCACGTTGCCGCCACGCTCCACCGCCAGATCGACGATCACGGATCCCGGCTTCATCGAGGCCACCATTTCCTTCGAAACGAGGCGCGGCGCCGGCCGACCCGGGATCAGCGCCGTGGTGATGACGATGTCCTGCTTGGCGATGTGCGAGGCGACGAGCTCGGCCTGCTTCTTCTGGTACTCTTCAGACATCTGCTTGGCGTATCCGCCGGCAGTCTCCGCCTGTTTGAATTCCTCGTCCTCGACCGCGACGAACTTGGCGCCAAGCGATTCGACCTGCTCCTTGGCGGCGGGGCGCACGTCCGTGGCGGTGACGGCCGCACCCAGACGACGCGCCGTGGCGATCGCCTGCAGGCCGGCAACGCCCGCGCCCATCACGAAAACACGCGCGGCGGCGACCGTGCCTGCCGCCGTCATCATCATCGGCAGCGCGCGGTCATATTCGTAGGCCGCATCGATCACGGCCTGGTAGCCGGCCAGGTTGGCCTGGCTCGACAGCACGTCCATCGACTGCGCGCGCGTGATGCGCGGCATGAATTCCATGGCAATGGCGGCGACATTGGCCTTGGCCATCGCCTCCACATCCTTCTCGTGACCGTAAGGATCCATCGTGCCGATGACGAGGGCGCCGGGTTTCATCGCGGCGAGTTCCTCCGCCGTCGGACGACGCACCTTCAGCACCACGTCCGCGTCCTTGAGCGCGCCGGCGGCGTCGGCCACGATTTTCGCGCCGGCGTCCTTGAACTCCGCATCCGGAATTCGCGAGGCCTTGCCGGCCCCTTTTTCCACCAGCACCTCGAACCCGAGCGCAATGTATTTCTTCACCGTGTCCGGCGTCGCGGCGACCCGGGTTTCAACGGCGTCGCGTTCGAGCGGCACCCCGATCTTCATATGCATCCCCCTTTGGGGAGCACGGTATTCCACGCGCGGGCCCATACGCCGCACGCCGACCGTGCCCGGTCAGATATGAAAGCGGCCCGCATCCAGATCGATATCCGGACCGCCCGTGTCCTGACGGTGGCGGATGGAACGCCGCCACGCGTCTTCGAATGTCCTTCGCTTCCGGTCGAATTGCGCCGCGGCGCGGCCGAACCGCGCGCAAGCACAAGACGGCATGCATCGGATGCGCGTCAGGCGACGGTCAGGATCGCCAGAAGACCCGAGATCACGAACACCACGGCGGAGGGGATCCACCCCCTGTGCCCGGCGAACAGACCGACGACTGCGGCAATGATCGTCGCCAGCAAGGCAACCGTGCCGGCAAGATTGGAATAGCCGCTGCCGAGGCCGAAGATCAATAGACACAGCACCACATTGATGCAGGCAATCACGCCGACTTTGGTGAAGGCGACAAAACCGGCATAGGTCTTTTCGTGCTCGGCATAGTCCATTGCCGTTGCGTTATTTTCAGTCATTCTCCCTCCCTCCGTGGATGCCTTGAGGCCCGCTCCGCCAATCGAGCGAACCTAAAGGATAGACACTGCGATGATATGAAACGCAAGCCCTCCGCAGCGTCAATCGGAATTCTCTTTTGGTACTACTCGGCCGGCTCCAGCCCCACGCCCAGCAACAGTTCGCGCTGGCGCCGCGCTACATTGCCCTGTTCGAAGTCTTCTATCTGCTCGTTGAAGAGCCGGAAGAAATTCATCTCCGCGCGCAGGTGCAAAAAGACGCCGCCGAGACCGATCGCCGCACGATCCATGAAGACGAATTCCCGCGGCACCGTCACCGGTCCGTGCTCCTTGAGAGCCTGATGCACCCGGAAGGCCTCCCGCCGCCCGTATTCGGCCGGGCTCACCCCGTCGGCGATGGCGCGGGTGCGGTCCTCCAGCAGCGGTCCGTAGATGAACCGTGCCCAGATGTTCAGCGTATCGATCAGCTCCCGCGACAGCCCCTTGAAGCCCCAGCTTTCGTAGGCATGAACGATTCGCGCCTCGTCGCCTTCCAGAAGCCCGCGGTAGAGATCGACCACGCCGGCCACGAAGCGGCTCGGGAAGATGCGGATGCAGCCGTAGTCGAGCAGGTTGATGCCCGCCGGAGCGCCGTCCTGCTCGAACACCGTGTAGTTGCCGAGATGCGGATCGCCGTGGATAAGGCCGACATGGGCGAACGGATACCACCACGCCCGGAACATGGCGCCGGCAATGACGTTGCGCGTTTCCAGCGGATGGTCGCGATAGTCCAGAAGCGGCCGGCCATCGAGCCAGCCCATGGCGAGCAGCCGCCCGGTGCTGAGCTCCTCCACCACCTCCGGCACGCGGATAGCCATCTCCTGCGCGAAAACCTGGCGGTAGGCCGCCATGTGGCGGGCCTCGCGGATGTAGTCCAGCTCCTCGCGCACCCGCTCGCCGAGCTCCACCGCGATCTCGCGCGTGTCGATCGCCGGGCGCATGCGCCGGTGGATCGACAGGATCAGCCCGAGCTGGTTGAGATCCGCCTCCACCGCGGAGGCCATGTCCGGATATTGCAGCTTGACCGCAAGCCGGCGCCCGTCGAGCGCGCGCGCCTCGTGCACCTGGCCGAGCGAGGCGGCGGCTGCCGGCGTCTCGTCGAATTCGGCGAACTTCGAACGCCAGTCGCGCCCCAGTTCCGCCGCCATGCGCCGCTTGACGAAGGCTCGCCCCATCGGCGGGGCGGACGATTGCAGCGTCGCGAGTTCTGCCGCGTATTCCGGCGGAACGGCATCGGGAATGGTGGAGAGAAGCTGGGCGACCTTCATCAGTGGGCCCTTCAGCCCGCCGAGCATGTCCTTCAGTTCGGCCGCGTTGCGATCGTGATCGCGCCCGCCGCCGACGATCCGCGCACCGGCCATCCGCGCGGCGAAACCGCCGACCTGCGTGCCCACCCGCGCATAGCGTCCCACCCGTGCGGAAAGCCGATTGGCCTCGCGGTCGGGCGGGCGACGATCGTCAGATACCATGGAAAGGCCTCTCGCGTGCGTGACTGACCGGACAACGCCCGGATGCATGCAAGATAGGCTACATCAGCGCCAAAGCCAGAGGCGCCGCGCAAGGGAAACGGCTCTCAGTCCGCAACCACCAGCGACAGCGCCACCACGGCCGGCCCGTCGAAGCGATCAGTCCTGAGCGTCCCGTAGATCTGGCGTTCGAAGCCGGCGTTGAAGAGCCGGGCGGGACGGCCGAACAGCGCGCTGAGCTTGCGCTGATCGGGATGGCGAAGATCCGCGAACGCACTGGTGCGGGTGCTGTGATCGCCGGAAATCATCCGCGCGTCGTTGGGCGCGGGAAGAGAGGCAAGACGCGCGAAGGGATCGGTATCGGCCGCCGCCGGAATGCGACCTGAAAGCACCGGCTCGCGCGCCTTGTCGCGCGCTTCCGAAAGGGCGGCCTCGACGCGGGCGGCTACGGCCGCGCTATCCCCGGAGGCGGCGGCGCGGGCCAGTTTCGCGCGGGCCGCTGCGGTCCCATCCGCCGACGGGCGCGCGCGCGGCGCAGAGGCGGAGCGCATCGATCTGTCGCCGGAAAGCTGGTTTGGCGCAACCGCCGGTCGCGGCCTCAGCAGCGGCACCGGCTCGGATCCGGCAGCGTAGGCGGCGAGCGTCGCGTTGGGAACCGTACCCGGCGCGCTCGCCCGGCCCGGATCGACCACCGCGTCGATGGCGTCGATGGCGTCCACCGGCGCGGCGCGCTGGATCTGCGGTTTGGACTGGGGCAGTGCCGCCACCACGATCGGGGTTGCCGTCTCCGGCGCGGGCCCGGTCTCTTGCGAGGCGACTTCGACCGCAGGCGCACTTTGGCTGCCTGCGGGCGCCTCACCCGGCTTGGCCGGCGGCGTCACCTCGGCGACGGCCAAGCCGGGAAGCGCGTTTTCCTGCTGGCGCGCGATACGCGAGGGCTGCGGCGCGGCCGGCGCATTTGCCGTCGTCCCGGCGCCGACATCGGCCGGCGGCTTAGGCCCGCCCCGTCCGAACAGCGAGGCGATCAGCGACCTGCCGCTGGTATTGCCGCCGCCAGCATTCGCGCCGACAGGCGTGGGGCGGATGGACGGATTGGACGTGACGTTGGTCAGCGACTGGCCACGCGTGTTGCCGACGGCGCGCGAGGACCGCGCATCATCGTCGTCATCGTCGTCATTGGAGGCCAGCACCACCTGGCGCGTGCCGCTGCCGCGCGCCTTGAGTTCCGCCAGCGCCTGCCGGTATCCCGGCATCGGCTTGCCGTCGGTGGGAATGTGGATGGTCTTGCCGTCCGGAAACACCCGGGCGAGCTGCTGGCGCGTCATGCGCGGCCAGTGGCGCACGTTGCCCGTATCCATGTGCACGAACGGCGATCCCGACGTGGGATAGAAACCGACACCGCCCACCTGCATGCGCAGGCCGATGGCGCGCAATTTGGCGAGATTGGCATCGGGGATGAAGAAATCCATCGCCTTGCCGCGCATGTGCTGGCTTTTCTTGGCGACACCGCGGGAGCGGCCGCGCAGCATGTTGTTGGTGGCCGGTGAGCGATAACCGGAAACGACGTGGATGTAATCGCTGGCCCCGGACTTCTGATAGACCTCCCAGATCAGATCGAACAGCTTGGGATCCATCTTGGTGGCTTCGTTGCGTCGCCAGTCGCGCAGGAACTGGTTGAGTTCGCGCAGCCCCGACTGCACGAAGCGACCGTTGCGCTTGAAGACGATGGTCGCGCGCTCGCCGGTGTGATTGTTGTAGAGCTTGAGGGAACGGGTCTCCGCATCGGCCGCGGACGCGAACCCGACGAGGGAGACGAGCATCACGGCGACGCCAACGAACATGGCGCGCACCGCGGCACTTAGCGGGAAACGGAGCAGATACTCGCTCAATGTCTTTCTCGCGTTCTGCCGCGAGGCGGCGACTTCATATCGCCCACCATTCGGACCCGGCACCCCAACACCCCCCGAGTATCCCTAAAATACGACGAACTCGGTTAACGAGTTTTTACCGTATTTCGAACGCGCACGAAATCGTCGCCTGTCGGCGGGCGACGCGCGTGTGTTCCATCGATACTAACCTGATCGGGCGGGAAAAACCGATGCGGTGAATGGACCGCTGACGCTGGAGAGACGGCCTCACGCTCCGACATCGGCCCAATCAACACGCCAAGCGGGCAATTTTGCGGCAGAAAACCCGAAGGCAATCCTGTCGCACCCCTGCTATTCCGCTGCGTCCTGACCGTTGGAGGCCTCCAGGCCATAGTCCTTCAGCTTGCGATAGAGTGTCGATCGTCCAATGCCGAGCCTGCGCGCAACCTCGGCCATGCGCCCGCCATAGTGGTCTATCGCGGTGACGATCATGTCGCGTTCCACGCTTTCCAGCGTCTGGACGTGACCGTTCTTGTCCAGTGCGCGCAGGAAACCGAAGGGCACCGAACCGTCGGTAAAACCGGCAAAGCCCCCTTGAGCCGACCACAGTCCCGCCCCGCCGCGCTCGCCGGCCGGCATCACGGCTTCGCCCGCGATCATCGGCGCCTCGACGCGCGGCTCGGATCCGGGCGTCTCGCCCGGCCCCATCTCCCGCCTGCCCATCTCGCCCGCGCCTCGTGCGGCGCAATGCGCCTGGACCTGGGGGAAATCGTCGGGCCGCAGACACGTGTCGTCGCACAGCACGACGGCGCGGAAGACGGCATTCTCCAACTGGCGGATGTTGCCCGGCCAATCGTAGGACTGCAGCAGCGCCACCGTTTCCGGCGCCACGGTGGAGACTTTCGTCTTGTGCTCTTCCGCGGCAAAGCGCGCCAGGAAATGGCGCGTCAGTTCCGGAATGTCCTCCAGCCGGTCGCGCAACGGCGGGATCCAGATCGGAAAGACGTTAAGCCGATAGTAGAGATCCTCGCGGAACCGGCCTTCCTTGACGAGATCCATCAGCCGCCGGTTGGTGGCCGAGATCAGCCGGAAGTCGATCTTCTGCGGGCGCCGCGCGCCCACCGGATCGATCTCGCCCTCCTGCAGGGCCCTCAGCAGCTTGACCTGCACGTCGGGCGGCAACTCGCCGACCTCGTCGAGAAACAGCGTGCCGCCGTGGGCTTCCTGAAACTTGCCGACATGCTTGTCGACGGCGCCGGTAAAGGCCCCCTTCTCGTGACCGAACAGGATCGATTCCACGAGGTTTTCCGGGATCGCTCCGCAATTGACCGTGACGAAGGGCTTGGCCGCCCGGTCGCTCTGGCCCTGGATGGCGCGGGCGATCACTTCCTTGCCCACACCCGATTCACCCTCGATCAGGATCGGAATGTGCGAGGAGGCGGCGCGTTCGCCGAGCCGGATCACGCGCTCCATCGAGGCCGAACGGGTGACGATGTCGGAGAAGGTGAGCGTGCCGGCGGCCGATTTGCGGAAGCGGACAATCTCGTCTTCCAGCGCGGAGACCTTCAGCACGTTGCGGATGGAGACCTCCAGCCGCTCCGGCCCGATCGGCTTGACGACGAAGTCCTGCGCACCGGCGCGCATGGCGCCCACCACCGTATCGATGCCGGCCTGCGCGGTCTGCACGATGACGGGTGTGGAATTGCCCTCGCCGCGCATCTTTTCCAGAACGGCATACCCGTCGAGTTCCGGCATCACCAGATCGAGGATCACCAGATCGATGTCGCTGCCTTCCGGCGCGCGCAGCACGTTGAGCGCCTCGACCCCGTTTTCCGCCACCCGGGCAGAATAGCCGAAGCGGGTGACCGCCTCTTCCAGAAGCCGGCGCTGGACCGGATCATCGTCGACGATCAGAATGCGTCCATTCATGCGATCAGACATCTCCCATGCAACGCCGCGCCGATGGAGCACGTTCTCGAATCGACGCGCCGCAGCTGTATCATTTCGAACCATTGTGATCGCCGCCGGTTAACAAATATCCAAATCGCTCGGAGACCTTGCCGCCGCGCCTCCCGCAAACGGGCCCTGACGCCCCATGCCGAACAGTCTGCTGTTGGAACTGGCGCCGATGGCATTATGTTCATGATCGACCCAATCGCTTGCAAGCGCCCCGGCGACAGCGGAGCTGCTTGCCTGGACCGTCCTTTTCGGAGCAACCATGCCTTTGACCGATCCCGCCCTTTCTTCCGCGCCCACGTTCGCGCCGGCCTCCGCAAGCGCCATCGCCAACGACCTCGGCACTCTGCCGGAATGGAACCTCGCCGATCTCTACCCGGCCATGGACGCCCCTGCCGTGAAGGCGGATCTTGATAAGGCGGCCGCGGATGCGCGCGCCTTCGAGGAAACCTACAAGGGCAGGCTGGAGGCGCTGGCGCGCGAGAACGCGGCGGAACTGGCGCAGGCCGTGAAGGACTACGAGGCGCTGCAGGAACTGCTCGGCCGCCTGATCTCCTTTGCCGGCCTCGTCTATTCCGGCCAGACCACCGACCCCAAACGCCAGAAGTTCTACGGCGATGTGCAGGACAGGCTGACGACTGCCGGCACCAACCTGCTGTTCTTCGAACTGGAGCTGAACCGGATCGAGGACGCGGTGCTGGACGGCGCCTTGGCGAACGCCGAGCTTGCCCACTACGCGCCCTGGTTCACCGACATCCGCAAGGAACGCCCCTATCAGCTGGAAGACCGGGTGGAACAGCTCTTCCACGAGAAGTCCGCGACCGGGCGCTCGGCCTGGAACCGGCTTTTCGACGAGACGATCTCCGGCCTGAAGTTCGAGGTCGGCGGCAAGACACTCGGCGTGGAGGCGACGCTCAACTTCCTGCAGGATCCCGACCGCGAAAAGCGCAAGGAGGCGGGGTCAGCGCTGGCGAAGGTCTTTGGCGAAAACCTCTCCACCTTTACGCTGATTACCAACACGCTGGCCAAGGACAAGGAAATCTCCGACCGCTGGCGCGGCTTCACCGATGTCGCCGACAGCCGCCATCTGGCCAACCGGGTGGAGCGCGAGGTGGTCGATGCGCTGGTCGCCGCCGTGCACGAGGCCTATCCGCGGCTTTCGCACCGCTACTACACCATGAAGGCGAAGTGGCTCGGCCTCGACACCCTGATGCACTACGACCGCAACGCCCCGCTGCCCAAGGCGGACGATCGCAAGATTTCCTGGGACGAGGCGAAGGCGACGGTGCTCGACGCCTATGCCGGCTTCTCGCCGGACATGGCCGGCATCGCCAAGCGCTTCTTCGACAATGGCTGGATCGATGCGCCCGTGCGCGCCGGCAAGGCGCCGGGCGCGTTTGCCCATCCGACGGTCCCCTCCGCCCACCCCTACGTGCTCGTCAACTACCAGGGCAAGACGCGGGACGTGATGACGCTCGCCCATGAGCTTGGCCACGGCGTCCACCAGGTGCTGGCCGGCCCGAACGGCGCGCTCATGGCCCCCACCCCGCTCACCCTTGCCGAGACGGCTTCGGTCTTCGGCGAGATGCTGACCTTCCGCTCGCTGCTGAAGGGCGCGAAGGACGACCACGCCCGCAAGATCATGCTCGCCTCCAAGGTGGAGGACATGATCAACACGGTGGTGCGCCAGATCGCCTTCTACACCTTCGAGCGCCGCGTCCATCTGGAGCGCCGCGAGGGCGAACTGACGTCCGAACGCCTCGGCGAGATCTGGCTCGACGTCCAGAAGGAGAGCCTCGGGCCCGTTTTCACTTTCACTGAGGGCTACGAGACCTTCTGGACCTACATCCCGCACTTCATCCACTCGCCTTTCTACGTCTACGCGTATGCCTTCGGCGACTGCCTCGTGAACTCGCTCTACGCGGTCTACGAGGAGGCGGAGACGGGTTTCCAGGACAAGTATTTCGATCTTCTGAAGGCCGGCGGCACCAAGCACCACTCCGAGCTTCTCGCCCCGTTCGGACTGGACGCGACCGACCCCGCCTTCTGGAACAAGGGCCTGTCGATGATCGAGCGGATGATCGACGAACTGGACGCGATGGACTAGGCGGCCACCGGACGAGGCGGGGAAAGTTCCGCCTGCTCTCCCCACCGTCATTGCCCGGCGAAGTCCGGGCAATCCACCGCACCGCAAGCGGCAATGCCCATGGATCACCCGGACTTCGCCGGGTGATGACGGCGCAGGCGTGGCGCCCTACGGGCCTCTCCCTCCTGCCCGCGTCCTCCCCTGGCTCCATCCCCAACATCATCTGGTCCTTGCGCAGCGATGCGAATGCCCCCTTAAAATGGGCCATGACGCCTGATCGCACCTCCTTCCCCCACACGCCCTTCGACGGCTCCAAGCAGCCGTTCTCGGTCGGCCTCGCCCCTCTCGATCTTGACGACTGGATCGAGATCGACGCCACGCTCGCGCTCTATCTCGCCGAGAAGGCACGCCTGTTCGCCACCGACGAGACGGCGGTCTTCGGCGCCGAACCCGACACGCTGGCGGCGCAGGCCGAAGTGCTTGCGCTCCTCATCGACCACCTGCCCCGCCACTTTCCCGATCTCTACCGGCTGGAAGACGGCGCGATCCGCATCGCGGCGACGGGCGAGACATACCGGATCAACGATTTCGCCGATGCCCCGCTGAAACTCGCCGCGCTCCTCGTGCAGGAGGATCTGGTGATCATGCGCAAGGGGCCCGGTGGCTACCGGCTTGTCGCCGGCGCGCTGTGCTTTCCCTCGTCGTGGTCGTTGCGGGAGAAATTCGGCCAGGCGATGCCGGCGATCCACGACAACGTGCCCGGCTTCAACGACGGCCGCATGGGCGCGATCGTCGCGCGCATCTTCGACAACATATCGCCAGCCTCGCCCGTGTGGCGCCTGAACTGGTCGATCTACGGCGACGACGAACTACACCATCCCTTCGCCAAGTCGCTTGAGGCGCAGGTCGAGGACGGCACGCACGCCCTGTTCGTGCGTGTGGAACGCCAGACGCTGCGCCGCCTGCCGCAATCGGGCGACGTGCTCTTCACCATCCGCATCCATGTTGATCCGTTCGCCGCCTTCGCCAGGCACCCCGACGGGCCACGCCTTGCCGCAGGCCTGCGCGCTCAGCTCCTGGCGCTGGATGACGCCCAGCTTGCTTACAAGGGTCTGACGCACGAACGCGACCGCATCGCCGCAGCGCTTCAGGAGCTTGCGGGTGAGACGGCTTGAACGGAATCGTCTGAACGAGTGTGTTGCGGCCCCACAAACGCAAACGGCCCCTTGCGGGGCCGCTCATCGCATCGTTGTGGCCTCAAAGAGGCCTATTCCTCGTCGCCGCCCACCTGTGGCGCCATGCCAAGCGCATGCATGTAGAGATCGAGGATGGCTTCCTGCTCCTCGCGCTCGTGCGGCTCCTGCTTCCTTAGGCGCACGACCTGGCGCAGGATCTTCACGTCAAAGCCCATCGCCTTGGCCTCTCCGTAGACGTCCTTGATGTCGTCGGAGATCGCCTTCTTTTCTTCCTCGAGCCGTTCGATACGCTCCACGAAGGCGCGCAGCTGGTCGGCGGCAACTCCACCCGTATCAGCCATGGTGAGAGGGTCCTTGTAAGGTTGATGGAATCGGCGCGGTCTATCCCGCACCGGAAAATCGGGCCGCTTGCGTGCCAGAAACAATGTGGCCGGTCAAGGCGCGAATGCAGCCAGGACGCCGTCTCCTGGCACCTGCCCCAGGGGACCTTCCCCGCTCTTCGCCAAAACCGGTTATCGGCCGGGCTTGTCCGTCCGGGAGCCGAAGTGCCTGACTTCGTGCAACGCCTCCAGAGCGTTGAGTTCGGCGAGGATCGGCGCCAGCCGCCCGGCCCATTCCGCAACACCCGCCTCGTCGCCGATCAGGTCCTGCCGCACCTCGATCAGCGCATGGGCGAGCCCGCGCGAGGTTCCGTGCTTGTACATCGTATCGTTCTTGAGCGCGCCCACATAGGGCTCGTTGTCGCCGACGATAAGCGCTGGGTCGCGCCCGAGCGCGGCCAGCAGTGGTTCCGGCATGCGCGGATCCTTGTCCCACAAGACGCCCACGTGCCAGGGCCGCGGCCAGCCGCGCCACACCGGCGTAAACGAGTGGATGGAAAAGATCGCCGGCACGCGCCCCGTCGCGAGCATGCGGTCGAGCGTCGCCGCCACCGTCTCGTGATAGGGCCGGTAATAGCGATCGATCCGCCGCTGGCGTTCCTCCTCTCCGATATAGGCGTTGTCGGGAATGAGCGCGCCGTCCGATATGCGCATGACGATGGTGGGGTCGTCCTCGCCACGGTTCGGGTCGATCAGCAGGCGCGAGAAGGTCGTCATAACCGCCGGGACGCCGAGACGCTCGGCGAGAAGGCGCGTAAGCGGTGCAACGCCGATATCGTAGCCGATATGGCGCTCCAGTTCCGCATGCGGCAGCCCCAGGGTGCCGTATTCCGCCGGCAGCGCGTTGCGCGCGTGATCGCAAAGGAGCAGCAGGCCGCCCGCCTCGTCTCCGGCAATGGTCTCCACCGGGTCGAATGTCTCGTCAGGGCGCGCGGAAACCGAGGTCGACGCACCGTCGCCGGAAAGGCTTTGCATATCGGGTCCGAATTGGGATGACGTTGCCTATCGCTTGCCATAGGAATAGGCGGCCGTCCAGCCCGCAAGCGGCACGGCGACAGACCGGAAGTCGTTCCCAGACCGGCCGACTGTCGCGCCGGACGGCGCAGCCACCAGCCGGAGCCGTTGCAGATGTCACCCCCTTCCGAAAACACGATGATCCGGATGCCCGAGGCCGGCACGATGGCCACGGCCTTTGCCGCGCTGCTTCTGGGGGCGTTGGCCATGGGGGCGTCTCCCATCTTCGTCCGCTATGCCGAGGTCGGCCCGTTCACGTCGGCCTTCTATCGCGTTTTCCTGTCGCTGCCGCTGCTGGCACTCTGGGCGCATCTGGAGGCCGGCGGCCGCGCGCCCGCGCGCTGGGATCGCGCAACCCTGCTCGCCGGCCTTTTCTTTGCCGGCGACCTGATCTTCTGGCACCTCGCCGTCGTCAACACGACCATGGCCAACGCCACCTTCCTCGCCACCATGGCGCCGGTCTGGGTGCTGCTGGGCTCCGGCCTCTTCATCGGCGAGAAGGTGACGAAGCCGATGGTCGCGGGCCTCGGTCTGTGCCTGCTGGGAGCCGCCGCGCTCGTCGGCTCCTCCATCCGCGTGGAGCCGGAACGCCTGACCGGCGACATGTTCGGCATTATCACGTCGGTCTTCTTCGGTTGCTATTTCCTGGCCGTGCGGGTTGCCCGGCGCCGATCCCGCCCCGGCCTCATCCTCTACCGCTCGACGCTGGTGACCGCCTCCGCCCTGTTCATTGCCGCCCTCATCATGGAAGACACCTTCCTGCCCGGCACGTGGGCCGGTGTCAGCGCCCTCGTCGCGCTTGCCGTCATCAGCCACACCGGCGGCCAGGGCCTGCTCGCCTTCGCGCTCGGCCACCTGTCGGCCGCCTTCTCCTCGCTGGTCATCTTTCTGGAGGCGGTGGCCGCCGGCTTCTTCGGCTGGCTGATCTTCGCCGAGGCGCTCACGCCGCTGCAATTCGCTGGAGGCGGCGCGATTCTCGCCGGCATTTGGGTCGCCCGACCGCGTCACGGCGCGACCGCCCCCGCCGCGAGCCCGGCGCCCGCCCCGCTCCCGACCGACGCCGATTGACGCTTCGCAGGCGACCGTTTGCGCACACGCGCGCCTCCCGCGCTGAAAGCCGGCCGGGAATAAGGCGGGCAATAGGCCGCGCGGCCTCCCTCGGCATGCAAGGGCGACTGCGTACGGCCTTGATGCCGCCTCATTTCTCGGGCGAAACCTCATCGATCGGACTTTGGACACAAACGTTGCGCATGTTTGCCCGCTGAAGGCGTGGCTCCCTTGCGGGGCTTGTCGCGTGCAGGCGCCACCAACGCCCCGTCATTGACAAGCGGGCGGAACATTCGCAATAAGAACAAAGCATTTCGCTGCGGACACAACGATCGCCAATGAGACCGTTCGACCTCAAACACAAGGTTCCGCCGCGCCGTTTTCGCGAGGCGTTGGCCTGGGCCCTTCCGGTCATCGCCACCGGTCTGTTGCTCACGTTTTCCAGCGCATCCCCGGCCCTCGCCGACCTGCGTCTGTGCAACAAGACGGAAAGCCAGGTGGGGGTCGCCATCGGCTATCGCGACAAGTCCGACTGGGCGACGGAGGGCTGGTGGAACCTTCCTGCCAAGACCTGCGAGACACTTATCCCCGGACACCTCTCCTCCCGTTATTATTACGTATACGCAATCGATTACGATCAGGGCGGAGAGTGGGGCGGACGCGCCTTCATGTGTACGCGAGAAAAGGAATTCACGATCCGCGGCATTGCGGACTGCATTGCACGCGGTTATGAACGGACAGGTTTTTTCGAGATCGATACGGGCGAACAGCGAAGCTGGACGGTTCAGTTGACCGAGCCCGTTCAACAGGGAACTGGCGGACGATGAAGCGTAATCGACGGGTCAAAATTCTAGCTACACTGGGCCCGTCTTCTTCCGATCAAGCGATGATCGAGAAGCTCTTCAAGGCCGGTGCCGACGTCTTTCGTATCAACATGAGCCACACCGACCATGCGTTGCTGAAGACGCTGGTGGAGCGGATCCGCGCCGTCGAGGCCGCGGTCGAACGACCGATCGGCATTCTGGCCGACCTACAGGGGCCCAAGCTGCGCGTCGGTACCTTCGCGGACAAGTCGGTCGTCCTCAAGGAGGGCGCCACCTTCACGCTCGACGGCAAGGATGAGCCCGGCACGGACAAGCGCGTGCGCCTTCCCCACCCGGAAATCCTGTCCGAGCTGGAACCCGGCCACCGGCTCCTGCTCGACGACGGCAAGATCAAGCTCGTCGTGACCGAATGCGACGCGACCAGCGCCACGACCCGCGTCGAGGTCGGCGGCAAGCTCTCCGACCGCAAGGGCGTTTCGGTTCCCGACACCACCATCGCCGTGGGCGCGCTGACGGAAAAGGATCGCAAGGATCTGGACGCCGCGCTCAACGCGCATGTGGACTGGGTCGCGCTTTCCTTCATCCAGCGCCCCGAGGATCTGGCCGAGGCGCGCAAGGTCACGCGCGGCCGTGCCGGCATTCTCGCCAAGATCGAGAAGCCCCAGGCGGTGGAGCGCATCAACGAGATCATCGAACTCTCCGATGCGCTGATGGTGGCGCGCGGCGATCTTGGTGTGGAGATGCCGCTGGAGAAGGTTCCCGGCATCCAGAAGCAGATCACGCGGGCAGCGCGGCGCGCCGGCAAGCCGGTGGTGGTCGCCACCCAGATGCTGGAATCGATGATCACATCGCCCGTCCCCACCCGCGCAGAGGTGTCGGACGTCGCCAACGCCGTCTTCGAGGGCGCCGACGCGATCATGCTGTCGGCGGAATCGGCGGCCGGCGAATTCCCGGTCGAGGCGGTTTCGACGATGAACCGGGTGGCGGAGGAGGTCGAGCGCGACCCGAACTACGCCAACATCATGCATGCCCAGCGCACCGAACCGGAAGCGACCGGGGCGGACACGATTTCGGCCGCCGCGCGCCAGATCGCCGAGACGCTGAACCTGGCCGCGATCGTCTGCTATACCTCGTCGGGCGCCACCGGCCTTCGCGCGGCGCGCGAACGCCCCGCGACGCCGATCATCGCGCTCTCGCCCGTCGTTGCCACGGCGCGCCGCCTGGCACTGGTGTGGGGCACGCATTGCGTCGTGAGCGAGGATGCAAGCGACGAGAACGAGATGGTCGACCGCGCCTGCCGGCTGGCCTTCAAGGACAATTTCGCCCGCCCCGGCCAGCGCATCATCATCACCGCCGGCGTTCCCTTCGGAACCCCGGGCGCCACCAACATGCTGCGCATCGCCTTCGTCGGCTCAGACGGTCTCGGCGGCATCTGAAGCCAACGTACCGCCCCCCCGGACCTCCCCATCGTCATTGCCCGGCGAAGTCCGGATGATCCAGCATCCGGCCAGAATCGCAGATATGCAGGCTGGGAGATTGCTCGACGGCCAATCGGACGAAAGGGAAGGCTCTCGCTATCTGAGCGGACCTAAAGCGCCACTCCACCGGTGGACTTGCGCAGTTCCTCGACCGCCTTCTCCGCCTTTTCCTCGTGCGGATAGATCTCGAGGATGCGCTCGTAGGTGAGAAGGGCTGCGCCGTCATCGTCGGTCGCCTTCTGGATCGCGGCCAGACCGGCAAGCGCGCCCCAGTGGCGCGGCTCCAGGGCGAGCGTGCGCTCGATGTCGACCACCGCCTTGCCGAGATCGCCCGCCATGAAATGTGCGGCCGCACGGCGGTTCCAGCCCGCCGCATAGTCGGGGCGGAAACGCACCACTGCATCAAGCAGATCGAGTGCCAGTTCCGGCTTCTTCGCCTCGATCGCCGCGGCCGCGCGCGCCATCAAGAGATCGACCGTCGCGGAGCCCGAGCGGATCCAGCGCATCTGGATGCGATGCGCCGTGCGCGCCCGCGCCTCAGGGCTGTCTTCGGTCTCAAGCATGGAAAACAGTGTGTCGATGTCCGGCTCCCTGGGCTTTTCCGCCGTCTTCGCGTCGCCCTTGCCCGTATCGGGAATATCGGCCTGGGGAACATCGTCGGGAAGCGGCACCTCGCCGGGATCGAGCGGCGTGTCCTCGAAGACCGGCGGCTCCGTCTCATCCATGTCCGGATTGTCCGGCCGGATTTCCGGCGGCATCGGCTGGGAGGGCATCGCCTCCGGCAGCTCCGTCTGCACCCGAATGAACCCGGAAAGGCGCACGCCCTCGTCGGCTGCCGCAGGCGCAACGCCCGCGGCCGACACCACCAGGGGGGCGGCAATGAAGCTGCAAAGGAGAAAGGCCGTCGTTCGCATGGGCAAAGTATGCCCCGGCCATGTCATCCGGTCAAAACCGCAAGGCTGCGTAGCCTCGTCACGACCATCAAAGGCGCGTGATGTACAAACACCCGAAGGCGCGGGCGCCAAATGCGACGTGCCCACGCGAAAAGGCGCGCGATAAACGCGCGCCCTGCAAACTGTCGAGCAAGAGAGTCAAACGAGCCGGCCGGAACGACCGGCCGCGCGGCCTCAGCCCTGGCGGGCCTTGAAGCGCGGGTTCCGCTTGTTGATGATGTACACGCGGCCACGACGGCGAACCATGCGGTTCTCCCGGTGACGGCCCATCAGCGCCTTGAGCGAATTCTTGATCTTCATCGTACTCGTTCCCGTCTCGGGATTGCTATCGCCATCCTGCCGGACGGCAGGACCTGATGTTGTCGTCCGGGCAACGGAACCCCGTTGCCTTCCGGCATAACCCCGCCCCTGAACGGGAGCGAAAAGGCCGGTAGAATGGTGGGCGTGACTGGGATTGAACCAGTGACCCCTACGATGTCAACGTAGTGCTCTCCCGCTGAGCTACACGCCCGAAACTCGTCGGTGGCGACCGGCGCCGCATCGTCCCGAAGGAGCGCGGCCGGTCGGCGGGTTTGCGGCGTGACCGCCGCGGTGGAGAGCGATATAGCGGGAACCGATCCATGGTGCAAGGCCGGATATCGCCTTTTTCAAAGACGGTTGCCTCCGCCGTACCCTCCTGTGGAAACCTTCGTCGGCCGATCGCCGGAAATGCCGGCAGGGCTGCGTCCGCGCACGCCCATACCGTCCTCGCCGCACAGGCCTTGCTGTCTCAGGCCGCCAGCATGCGCTCCACTTCGCTCACCAGATCGCGCAGATGGAAAGGCTTAGAGAGCACCTTGGCATCCTTGGGTGCGTTCGAATCGGGATTGAGCGCGACTGCGGCAAAGCCCGTGATGAACATGACCTTCAGATCGGGATCGAGCTGCGTCGCGCGGCGGGCAAGCTCTATTCCGTCCATCTCGGGCATGACGATATCGGTGAGCAGCAGCGTGAACGGCTCCTCGCGGATCCGCTCGTAAGCGCTCATGCCGTTGTCGAAGGACACGACGTCATAACCTGCGTTCTCCAGCGCCTTGGCGAGGAAACGCCGCATGTCATTATCGTCTTCCGCGAGAAGAATCCGCGACATTTGATACAACCGTTTTTGGAAATCCGGCCACTGCGGGCCATTCGACTCATTTTCATCCCATAACGATCGATTTATGTAAACATCCGGTGAAACCGGAATGGGGCACGCACCCCGCCTGCGATAGGCTTTGCACCCGGCCGCCGCCGGACTGGACTCGCCCACCGCTTTGTGGACACCTATCTTACCGGTGGCCCGGTCCGGTTAAGCATTGAGGGATACGTCCGATCCCGGCGCCCCCCAGCTAGCGTGCCGGGGGCTGTGCCGGGAAGAGCGAACACATGCCGGGAAATGGCGGCATGCGAGGGAATTGAGAGACGAGGAGCAAGGCGTGCACGAGCGCTTGGACAGATATCCGGCTGACGCGAGCCTGCGCCTCGTTGACGCGTTCACGGAGGAGAACTGTCTGGAGATCCTCCACCCGGCACAGCAGCGGCTGCCCTTCGTCTTCAACTCGCCCCATAGCGGCCGCACCTATCCGCGCGACTTTCTCAAGGCCTCCCGGCTGGACACCCTGCAGATCCGCCGCTCCGAGGACGCCTTCGTGGACGAGCTTTTCGTGAGCGTGGTCGACCTCGGCTCGCCGCTCCTGCGCGCCCATTTCCCGCGTGCCTATCTGGACGTGAATCGCGAGCCCTACGAACTGGACCCGAAGATGTTTCGCGGGCGCCTGCCGCCCTTCGCAAACATCCGCTCCGTGCGGGTTGCCGGCGGGCTGGGCACGATCGCCCGCGTGGTGGGCGAGCGCCAGGACATCTATTCAGGCCCGCTGGAGGTCTCCGAAGGGCTCGAGCGCATCGAGACCATCTACAAACCCTATCACCGGGCCTTGCGCCGGCTACTGGCCGAAACCCATGTCGCCTTCGGCTTCGCCGTTCTCATCGACTGCCATTCGATGCCCTCGTCCGTGCGCGGTCACGACGGCCATGCGCGCCCCGACTTCATCATCGGCGACCGGTACGGCACGAGCTGTTCCGCCGATCTCAGCGACGCCGCGACCGAGATCCTCACCGGCATGGGATACCGGGTGGCGCACAACCGGCCTTATGCCGGCGGCTTTATCACTGAACACTACGGGCGCCCGGCCAAGGGGCTCCATGCACTGCAACTGGAAATCAACCGGGCCCTCTACATGGACGAGCGCAACCATCGCCTGCACGAGGGATTCCAGCGGGTGGTTGCGGACATGGCCGCCTTCACCCATCACCTGACATCCATCCCCGACCAGGACCTGCCCGCGCAGCCCCTTGCCGCCGAATGATCGGGCGACGGGCAGGTCCTCATCACGGCCACATGCCCGAGAGATCGCTGGCGGGCGACGTACAGGAACCGCGATGCGGACAAAAAAAAGGCCGCGCTCTGACGAGGCGGCCTGAAGTCTAGGGAGGAAACGCCCAAGAAGGGCTGCGATATGAAGCCATATCGCACTGCACAATCTGCCCCCGCACCGCACAAAAGTCAACCCATACAAGTTCCAGATTCGATTCTGTATCGATCCTGGCGCAGGGCCACGATGCATCGGGAGCAGAACCCCACGTAAATCAGTACAACGCTGTTTAAGCGGCCAGAACCGGCAAAATTGCCGCACCGTCGCTTTCCCAGGCGCTCCGGACAGACACGCGAATTCGAAAGACCTGCACGAGACACATGGCAGACATGCAAAAAGAACAGGACTACGTACCCTTCATCCATCGCCTCGCGGACGCCGCCGGCGCCGCCGCGCTCGCCGGTTTCCGTACATCCATACACGTGGACGACAAGGGCCTTGCCGGTGCAGCCCCCGACGATGTGCGCCGCTACGACCCGGTGACGGAAGCCGATCGCGGTGCGGAACGGGCGATGCGCGCGCTGATCGAGGAGACGTTTCCCGATCACGGCATCGTCGGCGAGGAGTATGGCAGGCACCAGCAGGACGCGGAACACGTCTGGGTTCTGGACCCGATCGACGGTACCCGCTCCTTCATCGCCGGCGTGCCGCTGTGGGGCACCCTGATCGGCCTGATGCACAACGGCCGCCCGGCGCTCGGCATGATGGCCCAGCCCTACATCGGGGAGCGGTTCTTCGGCGACGGCGAGAGCGCCGGCTATCGTGGTCCGCACGGCGAAGGCACGCTGAAGACGCGGCGTTGTGCCGATCTCGCCGACGCAATCCTCTTCACCACCACCCCGGCCCTTTTCGATCGCGACGAACGCCCGGCCTACGACGCTGTGGAACGCAAGGTTCGACTCGCCCGCTACGGCACCGACTGCTACGGCTACTGCATGCTGGCCGCCGGTCAGGCCGATCTCGTCATCGAGGCCGGGCTGCAATCCTATGACATCGTCGCACTCGTGCCGATCGTGGAAGGCGCGGGCGGCGTCGTGACCACCTGGACCGGCGGTGCGCCGACGGATGGCGGCCGGATCGTGGCCAGCGGCGACCCTGCCCTGCACGAACAGGTCCTGCGCGAACTGGCGATCTGCCAGGCTTAAGCCGTATCGGAACTTCCGGGAACGAAGGCGTCGAAGGCCGCCCAAAACTGTTCGCGAAAGCGGTCGGCCTCCATCATCAGTTCGTGCCGCGCGCCGGGGATCTCGACATAGCCGGCCGCGCGCATGCGCGAGCAGAGCTCCTCCGCCGCGGGGCTGGAGACGACCCGGTCGGCCCCGGCGGCCACGATCAGCAGCGGCAACGAGACCTCGGGCGCAAAATCATAGGCGCGCACCCGCCGCATCGCACGGCAGACCGCATTGAGCCAGCCGATCGTCGCCGGCCCCGTATCCAGTTCAGGCGCCTGCGCAAGGATCGCCAGCGACCGCGCAAAGCGTTCCTCGTCGTGGGTCAGCGGATTGTCGGCGAACCGGCTGTTGTCTCCTTGCGTGTCGGTGATCGACAGTGGCATCTCCGCCAGCCCCACCGCGGTCAGCACCGCGGCTAGCGGCGCGATGACGCCCTGCGGCGGGCCATAACGGCCAAGACCGATCAGCGGCGAGACCAGCACCATGCGTTCGAACATGGTGCGCAACCGCGCATGCCCGAGCAACGCGACCAGCCCGCCGGTGGAATGACACAGCGCGAAATGCGGCCCCGGGCAATCCGGCATGCTGACCTGTTCGACCACGGCGATCGCATCGCGGACATATTCGTGCAGACTGTCGACATAGCCGCGCCGGTGATTGGCGAGAAGTCGCTCCGACCCGCCCTGGCCGCGCCAGTCGAAAGCGACGACGGCGAAGCCGCGCTTGCGCAGATCCTCCACCGTCTCGAAATACTTCTCGATAAAGTCCGCACGCCCCTGCAGGAGGGTCACCGTTCCCTTGAGCGGTGATCCGGTGGCGGGAAAGCGCGCATAGCGGATCCTCCGGCCGTCCTCGGTCGTGACGAAACCGGCCTTCGCGCCGGCGGGTATCGGATTGTCGGGATGCGCGACGAGGTCCATGGCGGGGTCCGGAAAACGGTGCCGGCTGCGCCGCCCGCCCATCGGGATCAGGCGGCACAGCGAGATGCTGCGAATGTCATAGCGAAGCTGCAGCGCTCCCACAACCGGAACCCCGGCCCGCGCACATGCGGACAGGCATTCGATGGCCCCAGCCGGGGACCGTCGATGGCCCCGGCTCAGGCTCTCTCGGTCTCTCCCTGGCCTTAAAGGCCCCAGACCCTCGCAAACTACCAGCGATAGACCGGGCGCGGCCAATGGAGGCGCTCCACGCCCATGATGCGGCCGGTCCTGGCGTTGACGATGACGCCAACGGGACGACCGTGGCGGCCGATGGCTCTGGCGCGATAGACGCGGCCGACGCGGCGCACGTCATGAACCTTGCGGTATCCGCGACGATGGAGGACCTTCGCAACGTCATGCCGGTCGAGAGTGCGCACCGGGCGCTCGTGGCGTTTCCAGTCCCGGCGTTCGCGCTGCGCCTTGCGTCGTTCCTCAAGACGTCTCTCGTGCAGGGCCTTCAGCCGTGCATCGCTGTCCCGACCATTGTCGAGACGCTGGGCCGCGGGCGTGTAACGCGGGCTGTCGGCAGATGCGGCCGATGCCGGCTGCGCGAGGCCGGCTGCAACGGCCAGGGCGGTCGCGGCGAGGATGGCGCGGGCGCCGCGCATACGGCGGACAAGAGGCTTTCGGTGAAGGCGGGTCATGGTGGCTCTCCTTTCCGGTTTTCGATCCGATTTCGCGAGCCGCCTTTTTATCGGTGCTTTCAGCGGCGGCTCTGCGGTCAGGAAGGTCAGCTTCGCCGATCGTCCCTGAACCGGATTTCAAGCCGGCGTTCAGGCACGGTTCATGCCCTGCCAACGCGTTCGAAACGGCGAAACCCGCCAGGTTCCGGAGGTCTTGAAACCCCGAAAATCCGTTCCCATCTATTCCCTGCGGGTGCCCGAAGGGGCCCGCTGAACGGTGTTTCCGTCCGGCCAATGACGGCGGACGAAAAGGAGTACCGGCTCGTTCTTCAACGGATCCGGCCCGATGATCGGGCGCTCGATGGAGAACGGCGTTTCAACCGATCAGTCGCTCAAAGGAGGACTATCCAATGCGTCATTTCGATCTTTCCCCCCTCTATCGCACCACCGTGGGCTTCGACCGTCTTTTCTCGCTGCTCGACAATGTCGGCAACGAGGCGAATGCCGGCTATCCGCCCTACAACATCGAGCTCACCGGTGAAAACGCTTACCGTATCACCATGGCGGTGGCGGGCTTCTCGGAGGAGGATCTGTCCATCGAGTCCAAGGAATCGATCCTGGTCGTGAAGGGCGAGAAGACCGAAGAGGAAGGCGAAGAGGCCCGCATTCTTCACCGCGGCATCGCCGCGCGCGCCTTCGAGCGCCGCTTCCAGCTTGCCGACCACGTGGAAGTGCGCGGCGCGAGCCTGAAGAACGGGCTGCTGCACATCGACCTCGTACGCGAGATTCCGGAGGCCATGAAGCCCCGGAAGATCGAGATCCGCAACGGCAACGGTGCGGAAAAACAGATCGAGGCCTCGGCCGCGTAATCGCGCCGCCCCGATCGAGGGCCGGTTTCCCCGGACCGGCCCCTTCTGCAGACGCCCCGGTTCTCCGGGGCGTCTTTTTTGCGGCGCGCCCTACTCTTTCGGCAGGATCGTCGCCTTCACGTCGGCCGGACGTCCGAAATAGCACGACGATGTCACCAGCAGCGCGCATCCCGTGGCCGCATAGGCTGCGGCGTTTTCCTCGTTGATGCCGCCAGTTGCGGTGACGACGGTGGAAAGCCCCAGCCGCTTCACCCGTGCCACCACCTCCGCCACGGCGGCCACCGGCATCTTGTCGAGCTGAAGCACGTCGACGCCGGCACGCGCCAGCGCCTCCGCCTCCTCCACCTCGTCGGCCTCCACCATCAGCTTCTTCTCGGCAGCTTGCGCTTTCGCGCGCGCCACCCACGCTTCAAGCGGTGCGGACAGGAACGCCGTGTGGTTGGGAAACACCAGAACAGTCTCCGAAAGGCCCAGCCGGTGAATACTCGCGCCCCCGGCCATCACCGCCTTGACGCTGATCGCCTTGGTGCCGGGAAAGTTCTTGCGGGTGCACGCAACGCCGATATCGGGGTTGGCACTGCGCGCGGCAGCCACCAGTCGGCCCGCCCGCGTCGCGATTCCCGACGCGTATTCGACAAGCGTCATGGCGACTTTCCAGGTCCGGTGCAGGGAGGCGGCACTCCCTTCCGCCTCCAGAAACACCGTGCCCGGCGCCACCCGTGTTCCGCTTGCGGCGAATGAAAGAACACGGCCATCGGCAAGCTCGATCATCCGTGCCGCCTCCTCCGAGCCGCAAAGCACCGTCTCGTCGCGCGCAGTGAATGTCATGCGCGCTGGCTCGGCGCCGATACCGAGGATGTCCGTCGTCAGGTCGCCCATGGGCACGTCCTGGGCCACCAGCGCGTCGAGCTCTGCGTCGGAAAGGGTGATCATGGTCGTTTGTTCCTGACATGTCGAACGGTCCCGCACCGCATCCGGCGCCTCGGGACGAGAAATCGATTCGCGACGAAACGTGCCGCATAGCCGCCGCTCGGCCGGGCGCAGACGTCCGTCCTCCATCCGCAGCACCCGGTCGGCCAGCCCGAAGGCTTCGTCCATGTTGTGCGTAACCATCAGCGTGGTCAGCCCGAGCCGATCGTGGATCGTCCTGAGTTCTCCTCTCAGGCGCTCCGCGGTTTCCGGATCGAGGCTTGAGAAAGGTTCGTCGAGCAGCATCAGCGACGGTTCGCCAACGAGCGCGCGGGCAAGCGCTGCGCGCTGACGCTCCCCACCGCTGATACGGCCGGGCAGCCGGTCCGCCAAGTGCGCTATTCGCAGCATGTCGAGACAGGCCATGATCCGCCCCGGCCAGTCCGCCTTCGCAAACCGGCTGCGCCCGAGGGCGAGCCGAAGGTTGCCGGCAACCGTCTTGTGAGGAAAGAGGCATAGATCCTGCGGAACGTAGCCGATGTTGCGCAGATAGGGTGGCAGCCGCTCGAAACCCGGCCCGCCGCATTCGATGAAGCCGCGATGCGGCATCAGCCCGGCAATCACCTTGAGAAGCGTGCTCTTGCCCGCGCCCGAGGGGCCGATGATCGCAAGCAGACCGCCCGGCGCCACCTCCAGTTCGACATCCTTCAGGATGCCCGCCCCGATCCCGCCGAGCCGAAGGCAGGAAAGCCGCCCTGTGCCGGATCTGCCCCCGCAAGCGGTCATGAATGCCCCCGTTGCGATGCGGGCCCGCCGAGCGCCCGGATGATCAGCAGCAACACGAAGGCCGTGGAGAGCAGAACGAGGGCGCAGGCCACGGCAACCCCGGTCTCCCCGGTCGCGATATTGAGAAAGATCGCCATCGGCAGGGTTTCGGTGTGCATGCGGGTGGCGCCGGCCACCATCAGCGTCGCACCGAATTCGCCGAGCGCGCGTGCCCAGGCCAGCACGACGCCGGCCGCGATGCCTCCGCCCGCGAGCGGCAGGTCGATCGACCACAGCACCCGCGCGGGAGACAGCCCCAGCGTGCCGGCAACTGCGCGATAGCCGGGATCGACGGCGGAAAAGGCCGCCTTGGCCGCGCGCAGCACGATTGTTGTGGCAACAAAGCTCTGTGCAAGCACGATGCCCGCTTGCGAGAACAGAAGCTCCGCCCCGAGCCTTGCGAGCGGCGGAACCGGCGATTGCCGGCCGATGACGAACAGGAGCCCGAGCCCCGCAACCAGCGGCGGCATGACCAGCGGCAGGTCCAGCAGCGTGTCGATAAGCGCCATGCCCGGCACACGCCGGCGTGCCAGCAGATAGGCTGCCGGCACGCCGAGCAGGACCGCGATCGCCAGGGAGACGAGCGACGTGGTCAGCGACAGGCGAAGGGCGAAGAGCGTCTCGGCCGAGCCGAGCGACGCCATGAGTTCGCCAAGCGTCAGCCGGGCGCCGAGCCCGACGAGCACGGCGGCGATGGCAAGCACGATGACGGCCAGCGGCACCGCAAGGACAAGATCGAGCGACAGCGCGGCGTGGCGCCCTTGCCCGGCCTTTGCCTGTTCCTGGGCGCGTTCCCGTTCCCGGACCTTTGCCTGTTCGCCTGTCAGGTCGCGCGCCAGATCCGTCATCGTTCCGGCAGCTCCCTCAGTCGGCGGGCTGGAAGCCGAACCGTTTCCAGGTCTCAAGACCTTCCGGCGAGGAGAGCCGGCGGACGAAGGCTTCCGCTACCTTCCGATCCTTCGTCGTCGCGAGCACCACGACCGGCACCAGCTCCGCCTCGTACCAGTCGTCGGGGATCTGGATGAGCGAAACCTTGTCCATGTTCATCGCGACGCCGCTCGCCGAGACGATCGCCGCATCGACATTGCCGTCGAAAAGGTAGAGCTCGAGCTGCTTGATGGTCGCCGCGCGCACCACGATGTTCGGCTCGATTTTTTCCTGCAGACCCGATGCCTTGAGGATGTCCTCGGCGCTGCGGCCCAACGCCATCGCCTTGGGATCGCCAATGCCGATCCTCACGCCAGGCCTGGCCAGATCCGCGAAGGACTTGATCTCGCCGGCCTTGTTCTTGGCCACTGCCAGCACGGGCGTGTGCCGGACCACCACCTGGCGGGAAAGGACCTGCTTCTGCTTCTCCAGCTTGTCGGCATAAAACAGAGAACCGGGAATGAAGATATCGCCGGTTCCCGCTTCGTCGAAGCGGGCAAGCAGCTGGCCGGATCCGCCGAATTCCAGCTCCACCTTGTTGCCGGTCTCCTTTTCGAACGCATCCGCGATCGCCGTGACCGGCTGGCGCAGGCCGGCGCCCACATAGGCATGCAGGTCGGCGGCGGCGACCGGCGTCGCAATAACGGCAACAAGACCGAGCAGGGCCCCGAATTTGACCTCGCCAGAGGCCAGAAGGCGCGACAGCATCATTTTCATTCTCCAGTTCACGGCAGGTCCGTGGTCGATATGTATCATCGAACATATCGACAGTCCCTGTGAATCCGCAATCGGGCACCGGCCCGAAACCAAAGCGGCGCCACGAAAGGTCGCATGTTGTGACGTGAAGACGGGAGGGAGAGGATCGCCAGCTTGCCGGATCGCTTCACGGCCTGGCTGACGCGGATCGCGGGTCTTTCAGCTTGCGGCCCATTCTTCGAGACGCCCGCTGACGCGGGCTCCTCAGAGCCTGGCGCGGAAATGGTAACCGGTTCTTCGCGTCGAAGTCTAAGCGCTTTCATACCCCTCCATCGTCATCACCCGGCGAAGGGGTATGAGGGGAATAGCCGAAAGCGCACAGCCGGATACCATTTTCGGTCCAGGCGCTCAGGATGACGTCGTGCGTTGCTATTTCAGCGAAGCCAACAATACGAACACGTCATCCTGATGAGGCCTGACAAGGCCGTCTCGAAGGATCGGCGGCTTGTTCCCTCCAACCAGAGCGCCCGCTAAAGCAGCGCCACGAAGCTGTCGATGTCCTGTTCGCGGGTGCGGAAGCTCGTCACCAGCCGGATCAGCTCCTCGTCAGGCTTGAGGGCCTGGTCGGCGGCGAGCCCGTCGGCCGGCCATTCGTAGAAGGCGGCGCCGGCCGCGCGCATCGCCTCGATGCGGTCCTTCCTGACGACGACGAAGGTCTCGTTGGCTTGCGGCCGCGCGGGCAGACGGGCGTTGTCGCTCGCCTCCACCGCATCGGCGAGCTTCTGCGCCATCGCGTTGGAATGCCGGGCGAGATCGAGCCAGTGATCGTCGGCGAGATAGCCTTCGAACTGGGCCGCCACGAACCGGCTCTTGGAAAAGAGCTGGCCCGCCCGCTTGCGCAGCCAGGAAAGCTCTTCCGCCTTGTCCTTGTCGAAGACGACGACGGCTTCAGCGCACCAGCAGCCGTTCTTGGTGCCGCCAAAGGAGAGAAGGTCCACGCCCGCCTTCCAGGTCATCTCCGCCGGGGTCACGCCCAGCGAGACGAGCGCGTTGGCAAAGCGCGCGCCGTCCATGTGCAGCGGGATCGCGCGCGTGTCAGCGACCTTGCGGATCGCGGCGATCTCCTCGCAGGTATAGACCGTGCCGATCTCGCTCGACTGGGTGATGGTAACGGCCTGCGGCCGGCCGTGATGGACGAAACCGTCCTGAAAGCCGGCAAGCGCGCGGGCCAGTCCCTCCGGCGGGATCTTGCCGCCGGGCCCCTTGATGCGCACGAGCTTGGAGCCGCCAGTCATGAATTCCGGGCAGCCGCATTCGTCCACCGCCACATGCGCCTCGTCGTGACAGAAGATCGCACCGCCTGGCAGCGCGGAATGCGCCAGCGCCAGACTGTTGGCGGCGGAGCCCGTGGCGACGAAAAACACCGCAACCTCGCGCTCGAAGATGTCACAGAACCGGGCTTCCACCCGGCGCGAGATGTCGTCGTCGCCGTAGGCCGGCGCGAATCCATCGTTGGCGGAGGAAAGCGCGGCCATCACCCGGTCCGACGCGCCCGCCCAGTTGTCACTGGCGAAAAACATGGAAAGAGGCGTAAGCCGGAGCCGGGCGGCGCGCAAGAGACTATTTGTGCGCTGCGGCACCCCTACCAGGGCTGCATCCGCTCCCAGCAGCGGCGCGCGAGCACCCGGTCGAGCGCAAACGACCCCGCACCGTAGATCGTCAGGTAGAGAAGCGGGAAGATCCACAAAAGCCGCTGGTCGGCGATCGCCGCATCGGGCGCGCGATCGAAAAAGCCGCCGATCGTCGTCCGGGCCAAATGATGACCGGCGATGTCGACATAGGTCATGGCCGCGATGAAGACGATCATGCCGAGGCTCGCCAGACGGGTGAAGAGCCCGATGACGATCAGGATCGGCAGCAGGAATTCCGCCCACATGGCGACAACGACCATCAGCCCGTAGGGAAGGAAGTCGATGCGCGCGGGATCGTAGCCGACCTGCGCCATCATCCCCGGCAATATCTGCGCGTAGGCGCCGGCGGCGGGATGGATCAGCCCCTCGATCCCGGGCCCGAACTTCGCCATCGCCGATTTCAGGAAATAGACCAGCAACACGCTCGCGAAGATCGCGCGCGCCGCAAGGCCCGGCAGCCAGCTCCCGAGCAGCGCCTGCAACCGCGCGAAGAACAGCAGATGCAGCTTGAATAAACCCAGGATCATGACGTTCCCTCGTGTTACCCGGCCAGTCTTCGTCGCCCGGCCTCTTGGCAGCGGCATGGGCGATTCGCATCGCGATACGCGCGCTCAGGATACAGCGCGCATTCCCGATACGCCGCAGCCGGAAACGAAGGCGGTAAAGTGACGAAAGGGCCGATCGGGGGTCGCATGCCCCACGCTGAAAAGACGCCTGAGCAACAAAGTTACTCTACAGAGGCCAAAGTTATTGTTTGCTGACGATTGCGCACCCAAGCGGGAAACAAACATAATGTCGCGGTCCGCAAAGCTGCTTGCCGAGCGCTGAGAAATCTGGCATGTTGCGCCTCCGAATTAGGACAGGAGTGCTGTCCAATTATTCGCTCGCCACGATGAACCCGCCTCCGGGATGCCCGGTGCAAACGAGGGTGGGTTCGCAGAGAAGGTCGACGGGCCACCGTGATTTCGCGGAAACGGCCCGGACGCGACGATCGCCTGCGCGCGACGCATGGCCGATCGCGCGGCGAGTGCGGACGGACGGTTCCGTGGTAACCTCGGAAACGACCTTGTCCGCCAGGACGGCGCTACCGTCGCGTTTGACAAAGGGGGCTCGCCCCCGTTCAACACGGAACGGCCTGCACGTGGAAGGCCGTTCACACTCGACAGAGCCGCGGCATTGGCCGGTCTCGTCGCTCGAGCCGTACCCGGATGTGGTATGACCCGAGAGAGGAAGGCTGACCCGATGTGCGGCAGACGCGCGCAAGGCGTAATGCCTGACTTTCCGGTACGCTCCCTCGCGAACCGGACAGCATGAAAGGGAGAACGGCCGACCCGCATCGCAACGCGACCCGGCCGACTAACGGGGCAAGGAACAGGATGAGCAGATTGAATATCGCGAACTGGGAACGGCAGGGTATTTCCGTTGAGGTGGAGGGCCGCACGACGGCTGCCGCCAAAACGGCCGCCAAACGTCCCACGTCGCGACAAACGACTGCATACGGCCTGCCCTCCGCCCGTGGCCTTTACGATCCGCGCAACGAGCGCGATGCCTGCGGCGTCGGCTTCATCGCCCACATGAAGGGCGAGAAGTCGCACCAGACCGTCAAGGACGGCCTGCGCATGCTGGTCAACCTTACCCACCGCGGCGCGGTGGGCGCCGATCCGCTGATGGGCGACGGTGCGGGGCTTCTGCTGCAGATCCCCGACAAGCTCTTCCGCCGTGAGGCTTCGAACCTCGGCTTTGCGCTGCCGGAAGCCGGTCATTATGCTGTCGGCCAGATCTTCATGCCGCGCGAGGACGATGTTCGCGATGAGTGCGAGAAGATCGTCGCTCGTGCGGCGGAAGAAAACGGCCTGCCGGTTCTCGGCTGGCGCACGGTGCCGACGGACAATTCCTCGCTGTCGAAGGACCCGGAGATCGCGGCCACCGAGCCCGTTCACCGGCAGATCTTCTTCGCCCGGCCCGAGGGGCTCGACGACGACGCTTACGAGCGCAAGCTCTATCTGGTGCGCAAGATCATCTCCAACGCCATCTTCGACATGACGGAAGGCGGCGACAACGGCTTCTATATCGTCTCCATGTCGAGCCGGACCATCGTCTACAAGGGCATGTTCCTAGCCGAGCAGGTCGGCGCCTATTACAAGGACCTGGTCGATCCTGACTTCGAGACCGCGCTGGCCCTCGTCCACCAGCGTTTCTCCACCAACACCTTCCCCTCCTGGAAGCTCGCCCACCCCTACCGGATGGTCGCGCATAACGGCGAGATCAACACGCTTCGCGGCAACGTCAACTGGATGGCGGCCCGTCAGGCCTCCGTCGCCTCGCCTCTCTTCGGCGACAACATCTCCAAGCTCTGGCCGATCTCCTATGAGGGCCAGTCGGATACGGCCTGCTTCGACAACGCGCTCGAATTCCTCGTGATGGGCGGCTATTCGATGGCGCACGCCGCGATGATGCTGATCCCGGAAGCCTGGGCCGGAAACCCGCTGATGAGCGAGGAGCGCGCCGCCTTCTACGAATACCATGCGGCGCTGATGGAGCCGTGGGACGGACCGGCCGCCGTGGCGTTCACAGACGGCCGCCAGATCGGCGCGACGCTCGACCGCAACGGCCTGCGTCCGGCCCGCTACATCGTCACCGACGACGACATCGTCATCATGTCGTCGGAAGTCGGCGTGCTGCCGGTGCCGGAGGAGAAGATCGTCAAGAAGTGGCGTCTCCAGCCCGGGCTCATGCTGCTGATCGACCTTGAGGAAGGCCGCATCATCGCCGACGAGGAGGTGAAGCACCAGCTCGCCTCCGCCAACCCCTACGGCGAATGGCTGGAACGCAGCCAGATCGTGCTTGAGGACATGGAACCGGTCTCCGGCCGCACGCCGGTGTCTTCGGAAACCCTGCTCGATCTCCAGCAGGCCTTCGGCTACACCCAGGAAGACATCAAGCTCTTGATGTCGCCCATGGCGACCGTCGGCCAGGAAGCCATCGGCTCGATGGGCACGGACACGCCGATTTCCGCGCTCTCCGACAAGGCGAAGCTGCTCTACACCTACTTCAAGCAGAACTTCGCCCAGGTTACCAACCCGCCGATCGATCCGATCCGCGAAGAGCTGGTGATGAGCCTCGTCTCCTTCATCGGCCCGCGCCCGAACCTGTTCGACCTTGAAGGTCTGTCGACCTCCAAGCGCTTGGAAGTGCGTCAGCCGATCCTGACCAACGCGGACCTGGAGAAGATCCGCGGCATCGGGGACATCGCCGACAACCAGTTCCACACCACCACGCTCGACACCACCTACACGGTGGAAAAGGGCGCGGACGGCATGGCCGATGCCCTGAAAGCCCTGTGCGAGCGCGCCGAAAAGGCCGTTCACAACGGGTACAACATCATCATCCTGTCCGACCGTCTGATCTCGCGCACCCGTATCGCGATCCCCGCGCTGCTGGCGACTGCCGCCGTGCACCATCACCTGATCCGCAAGGGACTGCGCACATCCGTCGGCCTGGTGGTGGAATCGGGCGAGCCGCGCGAAGTGCACCATTTCTGCGTGCTGGCCGGCTACGGCGCGGAGGCGATCAATCCCTACCTCGCCTTCGAGACCCTGATGCAGATGCACGAGCGGCTCGATTTCCCCGAGGAAGTGGACGCCTATGAGGTCGTCAAGCGCTACATCAAGTCGATCGACAAGGGCATCTTGAAGGTCATGTCCAAGATGGGCATCTCGACCTACCAGTCCTATTGCGGCGCCCAGATCTTCGATGCGGTGGGGCTCTCCTCCGCCTTCGTCGACAAGTTCTTCTTCGGCACGGCGACCAAGATTGAGGGCATCGGTCTGGCCGAGGTCGCCGAGGAGACCGTGCGCCGTCATGCCGCCGCCTTCTCCGCCATGCCGGTCCTGCGCAATTCGCTCGACGTCGGCGGCGAATATGCCTTCCGTACCCGCGGCGAAAACCATATGTGGACGCCGGACGCGATCGCCAGCCTGCAGCATGCCGTGCGCAACCAGCTCCCCGATCAGTATCGCGAATTCTCCCGCGTGATGAACGAGGACAACGGCCGCTTTACAATCCGCGGTCATTTCCGCATCCGCAACGCCGACGAGATCGGCAACAAGCCCGTGCCGCTTGATGAGGTCGAAACGGCCTCGGAAATCGTCAAGCGCTTCTCCACCGGCGCCATGTCCTTCGGCTCGATCTCCCGCGAGGCGCACACGACGCTGGCCGTTGCCATGAACCGGATCGGCGGCAAGTCGAACACCGGCGAAGGCGGCGAGGAGCCCGAGCGCTTCACTCCGCTGCCGGACGGCACGGCCAACCCGGAACGCTCCGCGATCAAGCAGGTGGCGTCTGGCCGCTTCGGCGTGACGACGGAATACCTCGTCAACTCCGACATGATCCAGATCAAGGTCGCGCAGGGCGCCAAGCCCGGCGAAGGCGGACAGCTGCCCGGCCACAAGGTCGACGCGGTCATCGCCAAGACCCGGCATTCGACGCCGGGCGTCGGCCTGATCTCGCCCCCGCCGCACCACGACATCTACTCGATCGAGGATCTGGCGCAGCTCATCTACGACCTGAAGAACGTCAATCCGGCGGCCGACATCTCCGTCAAGCTGGTGTCGGAAGTGGGCGTGGGAACGGTTGCGGCCGGCGTCGCCAAGGCGCGGGCCGACCACATCACCATCTCCGGCTACGACGGCGGCACCGGCGCCTCGCCGCTGACCTCGCTGAAGCATGCCGGCAGCCCCTGGGAGATCGGCCTCGCCGAGACGCACCAGACGCTGGTCTTGAACAAGCTGCGCTCGCGCATCGCATTGCAGGTCGATGGCGGTCTCAGGACCGGCCGTGACGTGCTGATCGGCGCGCTGCTGGGCGCCGACGAGTTCGGCTTCTCCACCGCGCCGCTGATCGCGGCCGGCTGCCTGATGATGCGCAAGTGCCACCTCAACACCTGCCCCGTGGGCATTGCCACGCAGGACCCGGTGCTGCGCAAGCGCTTCAAGGGCACGCCCGAGCACGTCATCAACTACTTCTTCTATGTCGCGGAAGAACTGCGCGAGATGATGGCCGCACTCGGCTTCCGCACGATCGACGAGATGATCGGCCGCTCCGACATCCTCGACAAGCAGCCGATGATCGAGCACTGGAAGGGCAAGGGGCTCGACTTCACCGGCCTGTTCTTCAAGCCCGACGCGCCGGCCGAAGCCTGCCGCCACACAGAGCTGCAGCAGCACCCGATCGACGACATTCTCGACCGCAAGCTGATCGCCGAGGCGGCCCCTGCGCTGGACAACAAGGAAGCCGTCCGGATCGAGACGCGCATCAACAACGTCGACCGCTCCGCCGGCGCGATGCTGTCGGGCGAGGTCGCCAAGCGCTACGGCCACAAGGGCCTGCCGCACGACACCATCACCGTGTCGCTGACGGGCACCGCCGGCCAGGCGTTCGGCGCCTTCCTCGCGCGCGGCGTGACCTTCGATCTGGTGGGCGACGCCAACGACTATGTCGGCAAGGGCCTTTCGGGCGGCAAGATCGTCATCCGGCCCGATCCCAAGAGCGCGGCCGATCCCGATCATTCGATTATCGCCGGCAACACCGTGCTTTACGGCGCGACCGAGGGCGAGTGCTACATCCGCGGCATCGCGGGCGAGCGCTTCGCGGTCCGCAACTCCGGCGCTCTCGCCGTCGTCGAAGGCATCGGCGACCACGGTTGCGAGTACATGACCGGCGGTGTCGTCGTGGTGCTCGGCTGGACGGGCCGCAACTTCGCGGCCGGCATGTCCGGCGGTGTCGCCTACGTGCTCGACGAGGACGGTTCCTTCCGCCAGCGCTGCAACCTCGCGATGGTGGATCTCGAACCGGTTGCCGAGGAGGATGACCTTCTCGAGAAGCTGCACCACCACGGCGGCGACATCGAGCACAAGGGCCGCGTCGATCTGGGGGCGGATCTCAACCGCCACGACGACGAGCGCCTGCGCCAGATCCTGGCCAAGCATATCCACCACACCGGATCTGCCTGGGCCCAGGAGATCCTGGACAACTGGCACGAGTTCAGACCGAAATTCGTCAAGGTGATGCCGGTCGAATACTCCCGCGCCCTGCGCGAAATGGAAGAGCGGCGCCTCGGCGCGCAGGCAGCCGCCGAGTAGGAGACGCAACAGTTATGGGTAAGGTAACCGGCTTTCTCGAGATCGACCGGCAGGACCAGAAGTATCAGCCTGCCTCCGATCGTATCCGCCACTTCCGCGAGTTCACGCTTCCGCTCTCCGAGCCGGAAGTGGTGCGCCAGGCCGCGCGCTGCATGGATTGCGGCATTCCGTTCTGTCACGGGCCGAACGGTTGTCCGGTGGACAACCAGATCCCCGACTGGAACAACCTGGTCTACGAAGAGGATTGGGAGGAAGCGACCCGCAACCTCCATTCCACCAACAACTTCCCCGAGTTCACCGGCCGCGTCTGCCCCGCCCCGTGCGAGGAGGCGTGCACGCTGAATCTCGAGGACATCCCGGTCAACATCAAGACGGTCGAGCAGTCGATCGCCGACAAGGCGTGGGCGAACGGCTGGATCACGCCGGAACCGCCGGAAAAGAAGACCGGCAAGAGCGTCGGCGTCGTGGGTTCGGGGCCCGCCGGTCTCGCCGCCGCCCAGCAGCTTGCGCGCGCCGGCCATGACGTCGTGGTCTACGAGCGCGAGCCGTTCGCCGGTGGCCTGCTGCGCTATGGCATCCCAGACTTCAAGATGGAGAAGCACCACATCCAGCGCCGCGTCCAGCAGATGGAAGCGGAAGGCGTGGTCTTCGAACACGGCGTCAATGTCGGCGTCAACGTCACCGTGGCCGAGCTTCGCGGCCGCCACGACGCGCTGCTGTTCGCCACCGGCGCCGAGCGTCCGCGCGATCCGGGCGTGCCGGGCATGGATCTCGCCGGCTGCCACTGGGCCATGCCCTTCCTCGTCCAGCAGAACCGCCGCATCAACGGCGAGGACGTCTCCCACGAGGAACCGCTGTGGGCCGGCGGCAAGCACGTCGTCGTCATCGGCGGCGGCGACACGGCGTCGGACTGCGTGGGAACCTCGTTCCGCCAGGGCGCGGTTTCCGTCACCCAGCTCGACATCCGCCCGATCCCGCCCCTGAAAGAGGACAAGCTGGCGGTCTGGCCCTACTGGCCGACCAAGTTCCGCACATCCTCCTCCCAGGCCGAAGGCGCGGAGCGCGAGTTCTCGGCGGCAACGCTGGAGATCGTCGGCGAGGACGGCCACGTGACCGGCGTGAAATGCGCCCGCGTGGACGAGCGTCGCGTGCCAATCGAGGGCACCGAGTTCATCCTTCGCGCCGGTCTGGTACTTGCCGCGATCGGCTTTTCGGGGCCGGAGCTCAACACCTACATCAAGGAAATGGGCGACGAACTTAAGCTCGACAAGCGCACCAACATCAAGGCCAACACGGACGACTACCGCACCACCGTTTCGGGCGTCTACGCCTGCGGCGACGTGCGTCGCGGCCAGTCGCTGGTGGTGTGGGCGATCCGCGAAGGCCGCCAGGCCGCCCGCTCCATCGATCTGGACCTGATGGGCGTGACCGAACTGCCGCGCTGAGGCGGGCGGGTCGAATGATCTGACGAACAGGGTGCGGTCTTCGGGCCGCACCCTTTTTTGTGCGCGCTTTCGGGGATGTCCCGAGAAGATGGCCGCTTTTGCCACGAGCCGTCGTCAGGGCTTCGAACAAGCCGCCCATCCTTCGAGACGGCCTTTCAGGCCTCCTCAGGATGACGCTGAGCGTGTTGATTGCCCCACAACTCTCCCCGTCATTGCCGGCTCCGACCGGCAATCCATGCCGTGATGTCTCCACCCGGCCAATATTCAAGATTGAGTGACGGCCCCACCTTCACTCCATGCCGATGGATTACGGAATGGATTGCCGGTCGGAGCCGGCAATGACGGGGAGAGTGCGGAAAACGATCAACACCCACAACGTCATCCTGAGGAGGCGCGTCAGCGCCGTCTCGAAGGATGGTCCGCACACTCCACGCCTGCCACAAGGCACACTCTCCACGCGCGCGGGCCCAGCCTCTCAGGCGGCCCGAATGCTCGTCAGGAACTGGCTGACCTGCGCCTGCAGCTTGCCCGAAAGCCCGTTGAGTTCGCCCGCCGCCTCGCGCATTTCGGCCGAGGCTTCCTTGCTGGTCGTCGTCGCCTCCGTGAGCCGCTCGACGTTCGAGCCCACCCGTTCCGCGCTGCCGTTGGCGTGACGCACCGAGCGGGTGATTTCCTCCGTCGCGCTCGTCTGCTCGTTGACGGCACCGAGGATCAGCCCTGAAATCTCGCTGATCCGCGTGATCGTGTCGGCGATGGAGCGGATCGCGTGGACCGCCTGATCCGCCACCGTCTGCACCGACACCACTTGCGCCGAAATCTCTTCCGTCGCCTTCGACGTCTGCCCGGCGAGCGCCTTCACCTCGTTGGCGACGACGGCAAAGCCCCGACCGGCCTCGCCCGCTCGCGCCGCCTCGATGGTGGCATTCAATGCCAGCAAGTTGGTCTGGTCGGCGATCTGGCTGATGAGTTCCACCACCTCGCCGATCGCCCGGCCGCTTTCCGCCAGCCGGCCGACGATCACGTCCGTCTTGCGCGCCTCGTCCACTGCCTCGTCGGCGATGGACGCCGCCTGGTTCATGTCGCGGCCGATGCCGCTGATCGCTTCCGACAGCCGCTCCGCGGAAACGGCAACCGCATCCACCGCCTGGCTGGCATCGCCGAAAGCGCCGGAAACATCCGTGACCGCCTCGCTGGAGGCATCCACCGCCTCGCGCAGATGATCGGTGTTGGAGCCGACCTTGCCCGCCGCACTCGTGAGCGCCTCCACGACGCTGATCACCGAGCGCTCGAAGTCCTCGGCCACGTCCATCATCAGTTGGTGGCGTTCCTCGTCGGCCCTGCGCTGGCTCTCTGTCTGGCGTTCCGCCTCCATCCGCGCGCGCTCGGCGAGCTTGGTCCGGAACCCGATCACGGAGCGGGCGATCGCGCCGATCTCGTCGGTCCGCGTCTCGCCGTCGATATGCACGTCAAAGTCGCCCTGCGACATATGGTCCAGGCCGTTCTGCAGACGCGTCAGGGGCTTCGCGACGCCGAGCGCCAGCACCACGGCCATGCCGAGAAAGAGTGCGCCGACCGGCATGCAGACGAACGCGATCTTGACCAACTGGTCGAGGATCAGCCCGTCCACGCTGGCTCCGACGCCTTGGTCGATGAAGGCCTTGGCAAGATCCGGGGTCCCAAGGGCGGAGGTCAGGGCTTCCCGGAAAACAAAGAAGGAATAGGCCGTGCCGCCAAGCATGATGAGGGCGGCGCTGCCGACAAGCAACATGAAGCGGCCCAGGATGGTGAGCCGGAAAAGGGAGGGATAACCCGAAGACATTGTTACCTCAGCCGTTCAGGACCGTCCGGCCGGAGGCGTGTGCAGCTGGACACATTGCCTCCCCAACGAACGCGTCTCGGAGAGGCATGGTCGTTGGGAGCGGTAAAAATATCGTAGCTTATTCAAGAATAATGAGCGGTTTACCGTGTTATTCGGTAGTCGTCGACACGCCCTTCTACCTGCGGTAGCGGCCGCCCCTCAACAATGAGGCGGTGCTGCAGTGACCCTTCGGAAGGTATGGCCGGCGCAATCTCTTCGCCCGCCAGCGTCTCTTCACGCGAAGCACCGCCGCTCAACAGGATCATGTTTGCATCTCCACCGGGGAAGGCAAGCTCCAATGCCGGCCCCTCGCCGAGAATGCGCGCGATCCTCTGCTGCACGAAGAAGGCCACCTTGCGGTAACCAGGCCACGTGAAATAGAGCCCGTCTTCGGTGCGCAACCGCTGGCGCTTGCCGTCCACATCCGCGCCATACGAGGTGTACTTGCCCTCTTCCGACAGGAATGCCTCCCACAGATCGACGAAGATGCCGTCGGCGGTTTCCACCTTCTCCTTGTAGAAATCGTTGAGGTAGCTGAAATCGGAGCGCCTGTCGGGGCCGCTGACCGGCGGCAGGCCGACCCACACCAGCGGCTTTCGCGAATCGCGAACGGCGGCGACCGTGCGTTGCACCAGCACGCGGTAGACCTCTTCCCACGCCGGATCCCGGAAGCCGGCGCGCTGGCCGTCGAGCGTCACCTGGCGGCGGTCGTCGGTGCCCAGCATGACGACGACGACATTGACATCGCCCTGCTTGAGCCTCTGCGCGATGCGGGTCGGCCAGTCCGGATCGGCCTTGCGGATGAGCCCGAGCGAGCGGGAAATCTCGCTTTCCACCTTGATGGTCGGCGTCTGCGCATAAGCCGCCTCAAGCCCGCGCGCCAGACCATCAGCCATGGCATCGCCGACGACGAGAACGGTACGGGCATCCGCGCTCTTGGGCTCGGCCTGGATCTTCGGCGGCGCGGGCGCGACCCGGCGGATCGTGCGCTGCGGCTTTTCCGGCTCCTGCAGCTTGCGCGGCGGCGCCGCCCGGCGACCTCCGCGAAAGAGCCGCAACAGCGGCGACAGCGGATGCCAGCCGCCGCCGTCCTGAGCCAGCACGACCGGCGCGCCGCCGGGGCTGTCGGGAACGGCGGAGGCGGCGCCTGCGACACCCGGCGCAGCGAAAGACGGCACCGCCAGCGTGGCGGCGACCAGCATCGTCGCTGCAAAACCGAATATCCGAAGATCCGTCAGCCGCATCTCGTTCCGCATCCCGTGCCGCGCACCGTTTCGCCGCACCATATACGCGCGCGTCCCGCGTGCAAGCGGGATGCGCGGGCCTTGCGCACGGCGGAGCCGTTCAGCCGCCTTGCAGCATCTCCAGCAAACTGAGGCTGGCGACGCCGTCCGGCGCCATGCCGGAATTGCGCTGGTATTCTCGGATGGCAGCCCGCGTCTGATTGCCGATCTTGCCGTCCACCGCGCCCGCCTCGTGGCCAAGCCGGTTCAGCAGCGCCTGCAGGCTCTTCCTCTCGTCGTCGTTGAGCGGCCGATCCCCCTCGGGCCAGTCGCGCGCGAACGCATCGCCGCCGCGCAGCCGGTCGGCAAGGTGGCCCACCGCCAGCGCATAGGAATCGGCGTTGTTGTAGCGCTTGATGACCTCGAAGTTCTTCAGCATCAGGAAGGCCGGCCCCTTGGCGCCGGCGGGCGCGAACAGGAATGCCTCGTCGGAGGGCCTGGGGAAGTCGCGCCCCTCGGTGCGCGTCACGCCGAGCTTCGACCACTGGGCCAGCGTGCGCTTGCGGCGCGTGTCGCCGAGCGAATAGTCGAAGCCCCTCGGCAGCTTCACCTCGTAGCCCCAGGTCTTGCCGGCTTCCCAGCCCGAGGAATTGAGATAGGCCGCCGTGGAGGCCAGCGCATCCGGGATCGAGGTCCAGATGTTGCGCTTGCCGTCGCCGTCGAAATCCACCGCATAGGCGTTGTAGGTGGTGGGAATGAACTGGGTGTGGCCCATCGCGCCCGCCCAGGAGCCCATCATGTGGCGCGCATCGACGTCGCCGGTCTGCAGGATCTTCATCGCCGCGATGAGCTGCTTGCGGCCGAAGCTCTTGTAACGCCCCCCGTCATAGGCGAGCGAGGCGAGCGAGCGCACCACCGGCTTCATGATCTTGTGATTGTCGAGCACCGCGCCGTAAGCCGATTCCATGCCCCAGATCGCCACGACCACCTCCCGGTCGACGCCGAAAGACCTCTCGATCTGATGCAGCACCGGCGCGTATTCGCGCAGCTTCTCCCGGCCGTTTTCGATCCGGCTTTCGGAGACAACCCTTTCCAGATAGTCCCACACGGGCCGCACGAATTCGGCCTGGTTGTCCGTCTTGGCGATGACCTCGCGGTCGAGCGTCACCCCGCGCATGGCCTGGTCGTAGGTTCTGCGGGAGATGCCGGCGGCATGGGCCTCGCGCCAGAAGCTGCGCTTCCAGCTGTCGAAACCGCCCTGCGCGGCGGCCGGCGTCAGCAGCGCCAACGAGACGAGCACCGCGGCCGCAAGGCCGCCCGCGCGCAGACCGGTCGTCCGGCCCGCGGTCTTCCCTGCCCTTTGGCCTTCTGTCCGGCTCGCCCGCCTGCCGGCCCGCGCGCCGAGGATGGATCTGAGGGCGGAAATCGTGATGAAGGACATCTTCAGCTCCGGTATCCGAATCTCGATGTTGAAAGTCCGATCGAATTCAGCGTTTCCGGCACACATGGAGCCAGGGTATCACCCCTTGCGTCAGCGCCGGAACCTGAAACCTGCCTCGATCGTGTGGCTGTCGTAGTCCTGACCGGACCGCGAGCTGTCGACCCGCTCGTAGCTGTATTCCGCCTGCACGGCTGCCGTATTGGAAATCGCGTAGGTCGCCGTCGCGCTGCCGGTGTAGGTCAGCTCGTTCAGGTCGATGCCCTGGTAGGAGCGATAGGCCGCTCCTCCCGACACTTCCACGGCGACGTCATGTGTCAGCGAATGCGCCACGGTCAGCTCGCCGCTGTGGATGAGCGAACCGGACGCACCGGTCAGGGATGAGGCCTCGAAGGCCGTCGATGCGCTCAGACGCACCGAAGTCAGCCGGCTCGGCGACCATGTCAGGTCGCCATCGACGAGCAGGCCTTGCAGATTCTTGTATTGCGCGCCGTCGAGATCCTCGCTGCGCCAGCCGACGCCGATCTCGCCCGCAAGCTTGGGCCCACCGTTGAACACGAAGCCCGTGCGTAGCGCATAGCCCTTGGCGTTGCGCTCCGTCCCGTCCTGGTAGAACCGGCCGAGAACGGTCGCCTCGGCAAAGGGCGACACGGTGGCACGCAGGTTGTAGGCCAGGCGTAGCGTGCCCGAGGCCACCATGTTGTCTCGGTCGCCCGCGTCGTCACCGCCGGTATAGATCGTTCCGTCAAGCCCGCCGCGCAAGGTGACGGCAATGAGCCCGGCATCCCGCGTAACCCCCAGCGAACCGGAGAGCCCGTGCTGGTAGGTCCGCTTCGAGCCGCCGGAGTTCTCCGCATTGGAGCGCGATTCCGGGCTGACCGTATAACCGGCCGTGGCGTCCACGGTGGTCACCTCGCCGGCATCGAGGCGCAGCGCGGCCGAGGCCGCGCCGGACATGTCGTGACCGTCCGATCCGGAGGGCGCATCGGGATAGCCGGTGAAGCTGCCGCGCAGGTTCATCTCCAGCGCATGCCGGTCCCAGTCGCTGACGACCCGGAGTGACGGCGCCAGACGAACGAGCGCCCCGCTCTCGCCGCCGACGGCGCCGCTGACGTTCGTCGTCGCTCCGCCGCGCACTGTCAGTTCCGGATAGAGCAGGAACGTCCCCGCGCGCACGCCGCGCGGCGCGTCGCGTTCCGTATCTCCGGCAAGGGTGGTGCCCTCGTTGCGCGGACGCGGCGTCGATCCCGTCGTGAGGGGCGCAACCGGCTGGACCGGACGAACCGCGCGAACGCGCCGGACGGTGGCCTGCTCCGCCACACCGGCGGTATCGGCCGGGCGCCCCCTGGGCAGCGCGCCGACGGCGCCGGACCCGTTTGCGCCTGACCCGTTTGCGTCGCCCGAATCGCCGGATGCGAAGTCATCGCCAGCCAGGCCGTCGTCCTGCCCTGAACCGTCCGAAAGAACATCCTGCGACCCGCGATCACGCGCACTCATGCCCGCGCCGAACGAGCCGCGCAGCAGGTTCGAATCGCTCGTTTGGGCGGTGGCGGCCGTGGCGGCGGCCATCGCACACAGGACAAGGGCGGTGCGTATCATCTGCCTTATCGGCCCGGTTCAATCCGACACGCGGGTCTGTCGCGCGGTCATGCTTTTCGAAGTGTGAAAAACTTTGGTTAATTTTATCTTGTGATGCTTGATCGCGAGCGGCACGCCTCGCGCCGTCAAAGGTCCGGACCGCGTCAAACGCCCGCATCCGGACACGTTGTCTCGGTATTGCCGCAAACATTTGATGTTGAGTGCAAAGGATGCCAAACAGGATCCGGCCTGAACCGGCCGGAGAAGCGAATGGGCCGCAGCGCCTTGGCACACCGCGGCATATGGGGAAGTCAGTGTTAAATCCGGAAAATCAGCCCGGCGCGGACGTGAATGCCGCCGCCGATGATCGCGTTCTTGGATGGATCGCGTCGGCCGAGCACACGCTCGACACGGAGATCGCGGCGATCCAGGCGCTGCGGGCCGCGCTCGGCAACGGACTTTCGGCGACCTTCACCAAGGCGGTGGACCTGATCGGCAAGCTCACCGAGGGCAGGCTCATCGTCACCGGCGTCGGCAAGAGCGGTCACATCGGCACCAAGATGGCCGCTACCTTCGCCTCAACCGGAACCCCCGCCTTTTTCGTCCATGCCAGCGAGGCGAGCCACGGCGATCTCGGCATGATCACCGAGCGCGACGCGGTGGTCGCGATCTCGTGGTCGGGCGAAACCCAGGAATTGGCCCCCACCATCGCCTACACCCGGCGCTTCAACGTGCCGCTCATCGCCATCACCTCGCGCAAGGACAGCGCGCTGGGGCGCGCCGCCGACATCGTCCTGGCCCTGCCCCGGGTAGACGAGGCCTGCCCGCTCGGCCTTGCGCCGACCTCCTCCACCATCATCCAGATGGCGATCGGCGATGCGCTGGCGATCGCGCTTCTGGAATCGCGCGGCTTTACCGCCCGCGACTTCTCCATCTTCCACCCCGGCGGGCGCCTCGGCGCCAGCCTGCGGCTCGTGCGCGAGATCATGCACACCGGCGATGCCCTGCCGGTCGCCCCGATCGGCACGCCCATGCGCAAGGCGATCGTGCTGATGACGCAAAAGGGCTTCGGCTGTCTCGGCATCGTCGACGAGTTGCACAAGCTCACCGGCATCATCACCGACGGCGACCTGCGTCGCCACATCGACAGCAATTTCCTCGACCGCAACGTCGAGGACATCATGACGCTGGGGCCCAAGGTGGTTGCCCCTGACCTTCTGGTCGCCTCCGCCCTGGAGCAGCTCAACACGTCCTCCATTACGGCGCTGTTCGTGGTCGAGGATGCCCGGCCGGTCGGCATCGTGCATCTGCACGACCTGCTGCGCGTGGGCGCGGCCTGACGGCGCACCCGGACCGCAGCCCGTCTCCACGGTGCAAACGGCACAATACCGTGCATTTCACAGGTATCGCCTTGGCCGGCGACCACAGCCGGCCACCCTGCCCGTTTGCCGCAAGACCACCCGACAAGCTCGCTGTTTTCCCTTTGTAAACCATAACCATGGCGAAGTGGTCCGTAGCTCCATTCCCGCGCGCAATTAGCAATTGCTTAGCGACACTGCGGCTAGGGTGAGCGGCGAAACGGGGCTGAGACGGGATCGGGCCGGCAAGGGCAGAGCTTCCTGCTGCCTCCAAGCCTTTGATCATTAACGTAAACGAGGTTTCCCCGCATACCTGTACGGTGTGCATGTGGACACCTGGAGAGCGGCATTCGGCAATGGATCTGGCGAGTATCATCGGTGTGGTTGGCGCCTTGGGGGTTGTCCTCGCGGCGATCTTTGTGGGCGGCAGTTTCAGCCAGTTTGTCGACGTTCCCTCCATCCTGATCGTCATAGGCGGCGGTTTCGCCGCGACCCTCATCCGTTTTCCGCTGGCCGGGATCGGCGGCGCCATGGTGCTGGGCTCGAAGGTCGCCTTCTCGCACAAGAAGGTGGAACCGCGCGATCTCGTCGAGAAGATCACCGAGCTTGCCGACATCTGCCGCAAGTCCGGCCCGCTGGGCCTGGAGAACGTGGAGATCGAGGAACCGACCCTTGCGCGCGGCGTGCAGTACATCGCCGACGGCTATGACGGCGACTTCATCCGCGGTTCGATGGAGCGCGAGCGCGACCTGTTCCTGGAACGCCTGTCGGAAGGAAAGCGCGTCTTCAAGGCGCTGGGCGACAGCGCGCCCGCCTTCGGCATGATCGGCACGCTCGTCGGCCTGGTGCAGATGCTGGCCAACATGGACGACCCCTCCACCATCGGCCCGTCGATGGCGGTGGCGCTGCTGACGACGCTCTACGGCGCGCTGATCTCCAACGCCGCATGTCTGCCGCTGGTCGACAAGCTCGACAGCAAGTTCGACACGGAAGAGCTGAACCAGACCCTGATCATCGACGGCATCATGCAGATCCGCGAGTCCAAGAGCCCGGCGATCATCCGCGAGATGCTGATCGCCTATCTGCCCGAAAAGAGCCGCGCCGACTTCCAGGACGCAGCCTGATCCGGGGGAGCTGAACGATGGCGAAGAAAAAGCAAGCGGCGGGCGGCGCACCGGAATGGCTGGTGACCTTTGCCGACCTGATGTCGCTGCTGGTCTGCTTTTTCGTGCTCATCATCTCCTTCTCCATTCAGGACAAGGAAAAACTCCAGGTCGTGGCCGGATCGATGAAGGATGCCTTCGGCGTGAAGGAGAACTCGCGCAGGAACGGCATCATCGAGGTCCAGGGGCTGCCGATCCGCGACTACATGAAGGACGTTTCGCAACGCCCGACCGAGAACGATTCCGATTTCGCGACAGAACGGCACGAAGAGCGCTCCAAGCAGGGGCCTGAGGCCAACACGCACGACGTGGAGAAGGCCAATATCGAGCGCCCCCGCCAGTTCGCCACCGCCGCCGCCTCCATCCGTCAGGCCTGGCAGGAAATGCCGGAGATCACGGAATTCCAGTCGAACCTGATCATCGAGGAGAACGAGGAGGGGCTGAACATCATGCTGGTCGACCAGGACGGCCGCTCGATGTTCCCCGAAGGCTCCAAGTACCCTTACGAGACGACCCGCAAGCTTCTCGCCAAGATGGCGCCGGTGCTGATGGAGATGCCCAACCGCATCAAGATCACCGGCCACACCATGTCCGGCAGCGGCAGCAAGGGCGCCGGCTACACCAATTGGGAACTGTCCGCCGACCGCGCCAACGCCGCGCGCCAGATCCTGTCGGAATACGGCGTGAAGGACGACCGCTTCTTCGCCGTGGTCGGCAAGGCGGACACCGATCCGCTTTTTCCGCACGATCCCTATCTGGCGGCGAACCGGCGCATATCCATCCTCCTGATGAACGAAAGCCCGCCGCTGCCGGTCGACTACAAGCCGTAAGCCGCGCGCACACGCACACTTCGGTGCCGGATCGTTGCACACGCGGCATGAGGGAGCCGGAGGCAAGCCGGACGCCCCCGCCTGCTGCGAAACAGCCGCTTCCCCCTCCGTTTGCGTGCGCCGCCCCTGCCCGACGGGTCCTGCCTCTGGCAAGACAGGATTGAGGTCGCGAAGAACCCCCCTGTTCCGCTCTCCCCCGTGCGGGGGAGAGATCCCGCTCTTGGCGGAACAGAGGCGGATAACGCCGCCCGCTCCTAGAGCGTTTCATGATTTGACGGAAATGCGCGAGAGAATACCTCTCCCCCATTTTTCCAGTTGGAGGGAGAGGGGGCGAATACGGCCATTTCCGTCAAAACATGCAGGCTCCTAACCCGCCATTTCTCCTTCCTTCCCTATTCGCTTTCCTTCTTGCGCGTCTCCCACGTGCCCCTTTTGCGTACCCTCGCTCCCTTTTCCTGTCCAGCCTCCCGGCCCCCGCCTTGCCCGCTGCCCCTCGCCAGCCCGGCCTCTCCTCCCCCCGCTCCGCGCCACCCTTCCGGTCCCGCCGTGGCAACCGGCGTTTCCTCCGTCTTGAGATAGATCAAGGCAAATCCGGATCTTGACTGTATGTACAGTCAATGCAACGACTGTACGTACGTACAATCAGTCCGAGCATTGCGGCTCTGCCCGCAACGAGCAGCTTCGCCGGGCAGAGCCACAGCTATGGAGGACAACGTGGCGAATTCCCAAAAATACCGCGTACTCGGAGGCAGTTTTGCTGCCTACACCTTCGACGCCTTTGACCTGCTTCTGCTGGCAATGGCGTTCCAGCCGATCATGAACGACCTCAGCCTCACCCGCTCCGAAGCCGGCATGCTGGCCACCGCGACACTGGTCGGCGTCGGCTTCTCCAGCGTTCTCATGGGCTGGTATTCCGACAATTTCGGCCGTCGCAAGGCGATGCTGTGGTCGCTGATCTCCTTCAGCCTTCTCACCATGCTGATCGCCGTGGCCCAGACCTGGACCCAGATCCTCATCCTGCGCTTCCTGGCAGGTCTCGGTCTCGGCGGCCTGTGGGGCGTCATCGCCGCCTATATCGCGGAGACCTTCCCGCCCAAGCAGCGCGGCCGCGCGGCCGCCTTCGTCATGAGTTCGTTTCCCGTTGGCGTCGGCCTCGCATCGTTCCTTGCGGGCAAGATCATCCCCGCCTTCGGCTGGCGCGCCCTGTTCCTGACCGCCGGTGCCGCCCTCATCGTCGCGGCCTACGTCTTCCTGTGCGTGAAGGAATCGGAGGTCTGGAAGGAGCAGCGCGAGGCCCGCAGAACCGGCACCCACACCGCGCCGGAAAAAGTCTCCGTGGGTGAGATCTTCGCCGACGGCATGGCCCGCAACACCATCATCGCGACCGCCATTTCGGCTCTGGCGCTCTTCGCCTACTGGGGCACGACCTCCTGGCTGCCGACCTATCTGGTCAAGGAGCGCGGCCTCTCGGTCGCCGACATGGGAATGTTCATGACCATCCTCTCGGTGGGCATGTTCTTCGGCTACAACCTGTTCGGCTGGCTCGCCGACATCATCGGCAAACGCAACGCGCTGGCGCTCTCGCTGGTCGGCTCCGCGGTCATGCTGGCGATCTACGCCATGACCGAGAACCCCACCATGCTGATGTGGATGGGCCCGGCCTACGCCTTCTTCATGGCCTTCGTCGGCCTGATGGGCTCCTACTACGGCGAGCTCTACCCCGTGCGCGTGCGCACCACCGGGTCCGGTTTCTGCTTCAACGTCGGACGCGGCGTCTCCGCCTTCGCGCCGCTGGTCCTTGGCGGCCTCGCAACGACCTTCTCGCTCCAGACCCTGATTCTGCTCTGCTCCATCCCCTTCCTGGCCGCCGGTCTGCTGGCACTGCTGCTGCCACGCACCGAGACCTTGCGGGAGGATCGCGCGACAGCCGCCCCCCAGGCGATGCCCGATGGAACGCCCCGGCGTTGACCGCGCCAGCTGTTCGCTAAAGAGAAAGACCAAAAACCATGCGCAAGATAATCGATCTGTCGATCTTCTTCGAAAACGGCACCCTGGCGGATCCCCCTGCCTACGAACCCAAGATCCACTACCGCAACCACAAGGAAACGGCGGATGAACTGTTGCCGTTCTTCCCGGGGCTGAAGAAGGAAGATCTTCCCGACGGCGAGGCCTGGGCGATCGAGTGGGTGGAGATCACCACCCATAACGGCACCCATCTCGATGCGCCCTATCATTTCCACTCGACCATGAACAACGGCGAGCGGGCCTGGACCATCGACGAGGTGCCGCTGGACTGGTGCTACCAGCCCGGCGTGAAGCTCGACTTCCGCCATTTCGACGACGGCTACGTCGCCACCGCCGCCGATGTGGAGACGGAACTGAAGCGCATCGGCCACGAGCTGCAGCCGCTGGAGATCGTCGTCGTCAACACCCGCGCCGGCGAGGCCTACGGCAAGGAAGGCTACGTCGCCGCCGGCTGCGGCATGGGCCGCGAAGCGACGCTGTACCTGCTGGAGCGCGGGGTGCGGGTGACCGGCACTGATGCCTGGAGCTGGGACGCACCCTTCGTCCACACCGCAAAGCACTACGCGGAAACGGGCGACGCCTCGCTCATCTGGGAAGGGCACAAGGCCGGCCGCGACATCGGCTACTGCCACATCGAGAAACTGCACAATCTCGAGCAGCTGCCCGCCGACGGCTTCGAGGTGGCCTGCTTCCCCTGCAAGGTGAAGGGTGGCTCCGCCGGCTGGACCCGCGCCGTCGCCATTCTTCCCTGACGCCACCTTCGCAACCTATCCCGGCCGCGGCCTCCCCGCGGCCGGCCCCGAAAGCAGGCTCAGCCCTGAACCCGGGCACTGCCTGAGACAGATGGATCGAGACCCATGGCAAAAACGATCGTAACCGTCGCCACCACCGGCGCCTGGCCGACAAAGGAAAACAACCCGGCCATTCCGCTGACCCCGAAGGAAATCGCCGAGGACGTTTATGAGTGCTGGCAGGCGGGTGCCGCGATCGCGCACCTGCACATGCGCGACGCCGAAGGCAAGGGCACGATGAGCGCCGACCTTTTCGCCGAAACCGTCGGCCTCATCCGCGAGAAATGCGACATCGCGCTGAACCTGACGACCTCGGGCGACCTCAACGCCACCGACGACACCCGCATCGAGCACCTCGTCCGCCTGCGCCCGGAGCTTGCCTCCTACGATGCCGGCACCATGAACTGGATGCACCAGACGATCTTCCTCAATCATCCAGCGTTTCTGGAGCGGCTCGGCCGCACCATGACCGAACTCGACATTCTGCCCGAGATCGAGATCTTCGACGGCGGGATGATCTACAACGCGCTGCACTACATCAAGCAGGGCGTCCTGAAGGCGCCAGGCTACTACCAGCTCGTGCTGGGGGCGGCCGGCGGCATGGCGGCGACGGTGGAAAATCTCGTCTTCCTGAAGAGCCTGCTGCCCGCCGAGGCCAACTGGTCGGCACTCGGCATCGGCGCGCGTCATCTGCCGATCCTCTTCGCCACCATCGCACTCGGCGGCAACGTTCGGGTCGGGCTCGAGGACAACGTCTATTACGCCAAGGGCCGGCTTGCGAAGTCGAATGCCGAGATGGTCGAGCGCGCGGTTCGCCTCGTCCACGAGGCCGACAGGGAACATGCCTCGCCCGACGATGCCCGCGAAATCCTGGGCTTGCGCCATCCCTGACGTGTAGCGCCCCATCGATCGCTTCGCGCGGCCGCGCGCAAGACGGCCGCGCCCGTCAGGGCCGCGACGCCGCATGTCGACCTCCTGCTGCCCAAGAGATGGTCGGCGTGCGGCTCGCGGAACGAGCCTTCGGAAATGACCCTTGAGGCCGGCCGCCCTTCGCCACGCACGGACCGCAGCCTGCCGCGTTGATTGACATCGCGAGAAGCCGGCTGCTATTTCGGGCGCTTATGGTTCCTGGACGGGCTCGGGAACCGCTATTCATTGGCGACTGATGGCCAGATCCAGAAAAACCGAAAATAGCGGCGACGCCGCCGACGGAAACGGCGCGCCGACGCGCAGGCACCGCATCGTGCTGGAAGCCGGTCGCCTGTTTTCCCGCAAGGGATACCACGGCGTTTCGATGCGCGAGATCGCCACGGCGGCCGATGTCCAGCTCTCCTTGATCGTCTATCATTTCCAGACCAAGGAAAATCTCTACCGCTCGGTGTTCGACCATTTCCACACGATCTTCGAGGAGCGGCTGGAACGGCTGGACCGGATCGAGCACCTGTCGGCTCCCGATGCGCTGCGCCACATCGTCGAAGCCTTCGTCATGCCGGTCCTGAACGCCAAGGCGACGGAAGAAGGCCGCATCTATTCGCAGCTCATCCTGCGCGAAGCCTCCGATCCGGAAGAGGAATCGCGCGGCATTATCCGCGACTACTACGATCCGATGGCAGCCCGCTTCATCGAGGCGCTGAAGCAGGCCCTGCCCGACAAGACCGTCAACGGCCTGACCTGGGGCTACCTGTTCTCGGTCAGCGCACTGGTGATGAGCCATTTCGACGCGCGCATGCAACGCCTGTCGCACAGCGATCCGGGCGCAGTGCACGAGAGCGAAAAGAACGAATTCCTCATCCGCTTCATCTGCGGCGGCCTGCAGGGCATCTGAGCGGGCGGGGAAAATCGCGCCCGCGCCTCACTCTCCCGCGGCCGTCACCTTCAGCACGGAGCCGTCGACCTCGACGACCCTCACCTTGGCGCCCGCCGGCAGATCGGGGCCCGTCACCCGCCACACGCTGTCGTCGACGTTCAGCCGTCCGGTGCCTTGCGCGATCGGCTCGCCGAGCACGAATTCGCGCCCCACGTAGCGCGATCCGCGACGGTTGAGGGTGTCGCCCTCCCCTTCCTGTCCGGCGCTCTTGCGGTTCATCAGCCGGCGGCCGGCGATCAGGCTGGCGAAGGCGATCACCAGAAAGATGATCAGCTCGGTCTGCCAGCTCATGTCAAAGAACAGCGCCGCAGTTCCCACGATCAGAGCGGAGATGCCGAACCACAGGAAGAACGTGCCCGGCGCCAGGATCTCCAGGCCGAGCAGCAATAGCCCCAGAACGTGCCAGCTCCAGGGACCGAGCTCGCGGATGATCGTGCCAAAGAGGCCCACGGCCGTCAGTCCTCGTTGCCGCGGGTGGTAGGCACCCGGCCGCCCGGACGCCTGCCGACAGGCGCCTCGCCATGGAAGGTCTCGCGCGCGATCTCGCCGATGCCGCCGAGCGCGCCGAGAATGGACGTCGCCTCGATGGGCAGCATAAGGGTCTTCTGGTTGGGCGACTTGGCCATGGCTTCCAGCGCCTCGACATAGCGGTTGGCGACGAAGTAGTTGATCGCCTGCACGTCGCCGGCGGCGATCGCCTCGCTGACCATCTGCGTCGCCTTGGCTTCGGCCTCCGCCCCGCGTTCGCGCGCTTCCGCGTCGCGGAAGGCGGCCTCGCGGCGGCCCTCGGCCTCAAGGATCTGCGACTGCTTCTGGCCTTCCGCCTTCAGGATCTCCGACTGCCGCTTGCCTTCCGCTTCAAGGATCGCGGCACGCTTTTCGCGCTCCGCCTTCATCTGCCGGCCCATCGCCTCGACAAGATCGCGCGGCGGGTTGATGTCCTTGATCTCGATGCGGGTGATCTTGATGCCCCAGGGCTCCGCCGCCGCATCGACGACGCGCAGCAGCTGCGCATTGATCTCGTCGCGGTTTGACAGAAGCTGGTCGAGATCCATCGAGCCCATGACCGTGCGGATGTTGGTCATGGTGAGGTTCAGGATGGCGTTTTCCAGCCCCAGCACCTCGTAGGCCGCACGCGCGGCGTTGATGATCTGGTAGAAGGTCACGCCGTCCACCTCGACGGTGGCGTTGTCGCGGGTGATGACCTCCTGCGAGGGAACGTCGAGCACCTGCTCCATCATGTTCATCTTGGTGCCGATGCGGTCGATGAACGGCACGATCAGGTTGAGGCCCGGCGACAGCGTGCGCGTGTATTTGCCGAAACGCTCGATCGTGTAGTTGTAGCCTTGGCTCACGGTCTTCACGCCGGCGACAAAGACCAGAATGACCAGCAGCAGCAGAACGATGATGGCTATGTCGAAGCCGGTGACGAATTCCATGGCCTGTCTCCGCACTCATGAAGTTTGGCGCAGACGCGCCGCGAATCGATCTTCCCCAGCGGCGCGACTATGCCCCGCTTTGTCCGCGCTCGCCAGCACCGGGGCCTTCCGACACGGGATGCACGCCGCAACGCGGGTCCGCGACTATATCCAGCCCGAAAGCTCGCGCCGGACCACGGCCTCGATCACGGCCATCCCGTCCTCGCTGTCGTTGAGGCAGGGGATGTGCGAGAACTTCTCGCCGCCGTGTTCGTGGAAGATCTCGGCATTCTCGCCGGCGATCTCCTCCAGCGTCTCCAGGCAATCGGTCACGAAGCCCGGATTGATGATGGCGATCCGCTTGACGCCCTCCTTCGCCAGCGCCTCCACCGTCTTGTCCGTATAGGGCTGCAGCCATTCCTCCGGTCCGAAGCGCGACTGGAAGGTGATCCTCAGCCGCTTCTCGTCCCAGCCCAGGCGCTCGCGCAGCAGACGCGTCGTCTTCTGGCAGTGGCAGTGATAGGGGTCGCCCTTCTTGAAATAGGACTGCGGAATGCCGTGGAACGAAGTCAGCACCACTTCCGGCTCGAAATCGAGCGAGGAGAGGTGCGTCTCGATGGAATGGGCCAGCGCCTCGATGTAGACCGGCTCGTCGTGATAGGGCGGCACGGTGCGCACCGCCGGCTGCCAGCGCATCTTCTGCAGCGCCTCGAACACCTTGTCGTTCACCGTCGCGGTCGTGGAGGCCGAATATTGCGGATAGAGCGGAAAGGCCAGTATCCGCTCGCAGCCGGCCGCGACCAGCGCCTCCATGCGCTCCGCGATCGAGGGATTGCCGTAGCGCATCGCCCAGTCCACCACCACCTGCGGCTCGCCCGCAAAGGCGGCGGCGAGCTTCTCGCCCTGCGACCGCGTGACCGTGCGCAACGGGCTCTCGTCGCGCTCCTTGTTCCAGATCGAGGCGTAGGCCGCACCGGACTTGCTCGGACGGCGGGTCAGCACGATGCCGTGCAGGATCGGATACCAGAGCCAGCGCGGCCATTCGATGACGCGCTTGTCCGACAGGAACTCGCGCAGATACCGCCGCATCGGCCAGTAATCGGTGCCGTCGGGCGTACCGAGGTTGACCAGCAGAACCCCGATCTTGCCCATGGCGACGGGCGGATGTCCGGCGGGAAGGTGCGGCGTGGCGGCCGACGGCGCGGCCACGGGGCGGGAGCCCGGGCGGGCGACGGGATCGGTGGACTGGTTCATCGCGTCTGTCATCGTTCGGCAAGTCGCTCCTGTTCGGCGGGGCCGGCAGACCGGCGGCAAGGGCGGGATCGCGGGCGCTGCCAACGCCCCGGCGGCTTTCCGTCTATATGGGACATCGCGCATTTCTTTGGAATAGTCGCAACCTTCCTTACCGCCGGAGCGATCGCGCGGCAACGCGACGCTGGCGCAAAAGGCCTTTTCCGCACTGCAGCACGGCGCGTTTCGTCCGGCACGGAAGGCCCATGCGAACAACGCCGTAAGGGCTAGTGGATAGCCCCGTCTTCAGCCATTTTTCAGACTTGGGAGCCTTAATTCCGGGTCAAATGCTCGCGGATGCACCGCGGCAATGACAGGGAATACTCCATGGCGTTGAGCGACCCGTTCGAGGCGGGCGGCCTCGGCGAAGTGCTGATCGTGGATCCGCAGGACTTCGGCTGCCGGCGCATGAAGACCATCGTCGGACAACTCGGCTGCACCTGCGCGCTGTCGGCGGCAACCGTCGCGGAGGCGCTCGCCGCGCTGGTTTCCTCCAACACCGATCTGGTGATCGTCGATCGCCGGCTCGGCATGTCGTCCATCGGCCAGATGCTGCGCGCGCTGCGCCGGGCGGCCGATCCGCGCTTTCACGCCATCACCGTCCTGCTCAGCACAAATGCCGCCGATCGCGCCTTTGTCGATGCTGTCGGACGTCTGGGTGTCGACGGCATCGTCGTCACGCCGTGCTCGTCGCGCATCCTGGCCGAACGTATCGAAGATGCGCGCGGCATCTGGCACCAACAGGTCAATTCGGGCCCGCGCCCGCGCAAGCCTTACGGCACTCTGGAGGCCGACGGGACGGAGCAGACCTGCACCCGACCGATACCGTTCCCGCAGCGCTGAACCCTGCACCTGCGCGCGGGCCGGAGGCGGCCGCAGGTTCACGACAGGAGCGTCTCAATCAAGATAATAGCGGCGCGCGGTGGAGAACCAGAACTCGACGATCGTGTTCAGGATGGCGCTCATGCCCTCCAGCGTGTCGACCTTGGAAACCACCGCATTGGCGCCGCTCTCGTAGGCGCGCCGGATCGTTTCCTCGTCGGTGGCCGTGGTCAGCACGCAGACCGGCACCGAATGCAGCCGGCCGTGGGCCCGCAGCTTGTGCAGGAACGTCGCTCCGTCCACCACCGGCATGTTGAGATCGAGGATGATGAGATCGGGCGGTGCGTTCTCGTCAGCCGCCCCCTGCTCCAGATAGTCGAACGCCTCGCGACCGTCCTCACAGACCTTCAGTTCCAGACGGATCGGCGCATCCCGGAGCGACCGCCTGATGACGAGAATGTCATCCGGATCGTCTTCCACCAACAATACGCGCGCATCGACAAGCGGATCGGAATTCTCTTTCTTGTCGGACGCAGAGCCCATCGCAAAGAAACCCCAACGTTAAATTTCGCAACAATAACAGGAGAGGCTGTCGCCGCTCCACGTATCGACCGCTTTTCACGCTCCGATGAAATACTATAGTGTCTTGAGGGCAGCTTCCACAATAGACTGCTCCCAGACGCGGACGACACCCAAAAGGCATTAATCAAAGCAAATTCGTCCAATGGCCGAGATTTTTCAGGGACCACAAGCTCTTTGCTTCGATCTGAATCTATTGTCGTCATCGGCCTTGCGGTTGTTGCCCGATACCCGCATCGCCTTTGCCAACCGGCACTATTGCGTCACTTTTCGAGAAGGCGAGGAAATCGCGGCCGACAGCCCCCTGCTGGATTTCGTGCCCTCGCCCAGCCACAACCGGATCCTGAACACCATCTCCGCGATGGCGCCGAAGGCGCCGTCGGCCACCATCGAGTTCCCGATCACGGACAGGCGCGGGCGCAACAGATGGACGCACTGGTCCCTCAAGGGGCGGTTCGACGCGGATGGCGCGCTGCTGGATCTGATCGCGATCGGGCGAATCATCTCCGAAGAGCTGCGATACCGGAATGCGCTGGAAGACCTGATGCGCATATCCAACAATTCGGGAAAGAGCTACGAGGAACGCGCCCGGATGATCCTCTCCGTCGGCGTGAAATATTTCGATGCGGAATATGCCGGCATCACCCGGCTGGAAGGCGACCTCGCCAACCCGATGGTCCTGAACTTCGAGTTGGACCACCTTCGGGAAAAGCAGCCCTTCCCGCGCGAGCGCTCCTACATAGATCTGGTGCTGCGCGCCGGCCCGGTCGTGGCCATTCACGACATGCGCGAGACCGATTTCATCAAGTACCCCTTTTACAGCCACCTGCCGCTGCAAAGCGTCATGGCGTCCGAGATCTATATCGGCAACCGCTTCTACGGGATCATCAATTTCGCCACGCTGACCCCGCGCAGCGAGGCGTTCAGCGAGAAGCAGATCCAGTTCTGCCGCCTGATCGCGCAATGGCTCGGCTACACGCTGGAGCAGATCGAGATCTATGTCGGCCTGCAGAAGAGCGCGAACCGGTATCGCCACTTTTATGAGCGCGCTCCTATCATGATGGCCGTGGTCGGTTGCGACGGAAAGCTGCTGGACGTCAACCAGACCTGGCTGGACAGGCTGGGTTACGACGCCGCCAGCGTAATCGGACGCGACCTCGCCGATTTCCTCACCCCGCAAAGTCGCGCCACCGCCCGCCTCGAGCCGTGCGATGACGAACCGCAGCCGATCACGATGCGGGCGCAGGACTTCGTGACCCGATCGGGCGCGGTGCTCAGCACGCAGCTCGCCTCGCTCGGGGTTGCGGCCGAAGACCTGCCCATCCTGTGTGTCTGGGTCGACGTCACCGAGCGCGACCGCCTGCGCGAGGAGATGAACGCGACCAACCGGGCCATCAGCCGCGCCAACGAGGATCTCAAGCGCTTCAATACGGTCGCCGCCCACGACCTGCAGGAACCGCTGCGCAAGATCCGCCTCTATGGCGACCAGCTCGGCAAGCACCTGCCCGGATCGCAGGACGACGATGCCCACCATGCGCTCAACGTCGTGACGCAGGCGGCGGAACGCCTGTCGCGCCTTGTTCGCGACCTCCTCGCCTTTTCGCGCGAAAGCGAGAGAGGCTACGCCCACAACCTACTCGACCTCAAGCCGCTCCTGTCGGAAGTGATCGGCGACCTCGGGCTGCTGATCGAGGAAAGCGGCGCGCAGATCACGGTTCGCGACATGCCGCGCCTCACCGGCGACGCGGTCCCGCTCCAGCGGCTCTTCTACAACCTCATTCTCAATGCCCTGAAATACCATCGTCAGGGCGAGGCACCGGTCGTTGAGGTGTTTTCCCGGCAGACGGTGGACGGGGCGACCGAGATCGTGGTCCGCGACAACGGCGTCGGTCTGCCGGAAGGAATGGAGGAGGAGATCTTCGAACCTTTCGTGCGGCTGCATACCATTCAAACCGCAGGATCGGGCATCGGCCTTGCGCTGGTACGCTCGATCGCGGAGGGACACGGCTGGTCGATCCGTGCCCGTCGCCGGGAACCCGGCGGCACCGATTTCATCATCAGAACGGACAAGAGCAAAACGTCCGGGAGCTGAGCTCGGAGAGCGAGGCCCGTCATGAGGAGCATGTGTTGGTTCAACAAGAGGACAGGCCGCTTCCGGATAGGCAGCCATCCCGGATTGCGACTCTGGAAGAGCTTCCCCTTCCCGGGGCGCTGATGTCAGCCGACGGCGTCCTGCTCGACGCGAACGACCTCTATTGCGCGGCGTTCGGCTTCGAGCGCGACAGGGTCGTCGGCACCTCCATCTTCGACCGCCTCGACGCCGACCTTGTCGAACGCACTCGAGCGGCTTTCGCGGCACTCACGCTTTCGAGCCCGAACTGGACTTCGCCCGCACAGTTCCTGAACCTGCATGGCCGCGAGAGGCGCCGGATTTTCCAGGGAACCGGCCATTTCGACGAGGAAGGCCGCCTGGAAACGATGCTGCTCGTGTTCTGGGACGTGACGGAGGAATACCGCTACAACGAGACGCTTGAGGACCTGATCCGTATCACCAACGACCGTTCGCTGGACACCACGGAGGTCATCGAGGGCATTCTGGCCATAGGCCACGCCTACTTTTCCATGTCGGCGGGCACGATCACCCGCTATGCGGAAGAAGGCGTCTATGCCGAGTTCCGGATCAGGGACGACCTTGTGAAGCAAGGCGAACTGATTCCGCACGAGCTTGCCTACGCCTCGATCACCCATTCGCGCGGCAACATCGTCGCCATTCAGGACCTCGACAAGACCGAGTATGCCGACGCCCCCTTCCGCGGCCGCATCTATATGCGGAGTTTCCTGAGCGCGGAGATCTATGTGGACGGTGCGCTTTACGGGGCACTGAGCTTCGCCTCGCCGGAAGCGCGCACGGAGCCCTTCAGCAACGAGGACGTCCAGCTCATCCGCATTCTGGCGCAATGGCTGTCCTATGCGCTGCTGCGCAGGAGCAAGATGGAAGAGCTCGGCGCCAGCGAGGAACGATACCGTTTCATCTACCAGAATTCGCCGATCATGATGCACACGGTGAGCGAGGACCTGACGATCTCCAACGTCAACCGGACCTGGCTGGAAACGCTGGGCTACAACCGCGACGACGTGATCGGCAGGCCGCTTCTGGACTTCTTCAGCGAGGCGAGCCGCACGGAGATGCGCGCCGTGATCGAGCGCCGCGTCGCGCTGCCCCTCGTCAACGCACCCCGCACGATGCTGCGCGCGGACGGAACGGTGGTGGAGGTGGAGGCCTCCACGCTTTCCGAACCCGATGCCAATCCGCTTTCGGTTCTGACCGTCCTCAACAACGTGACGGACCGAAACCGCGCCCAGCGCTCGCTCGCCCGGCTCAACGAGGGCCTGCGGCGGACCAACGAAGGGCTTAAACGTTTCAATGCCATAGCCGCGCACGATCTGCAGGAGCCGTTGCGCAAGATCAGACTGTTCAGCGATGTGCTGGAGGAGACGCTGGGCGACAGCGACGCCCCGGAGATCCGCGAACCGCTGACCGTCATCCGGCGATCCTCCGACCGGCTGTCCAAGCTCGTCAGCGACCTGCAGACCTACACGCGCGAGACCCAGCGCAGTTTCCAGCGTGTGCCGATCGACCTGAACCGACTGCTCGGCGATGTCCTGGAGCGCCTTGCTCCGCCGGAAAGCGTCAGGATCACAATCATCGATCCGCTGCCGCAGGTGGCCGGCGACCTGACCGCGCTGGACAAGCTCTTCACCAACCTGCTCGCCAATGCGATTGCCGAACACAGCCCGAAGCGGCCGGCGGTCGTCCTGATGTTCGGCGAGGCCAAGGCCGACGGCGGCGCACGGCTGACGATCCGCGACAACGGCACCAAACCGCCGACGGACCGGGCGGACAGGATCTTCGAGGCCTTTTCCGGCCCCGGACGCAACGACAACGGTACGGACACCAGTCTCAATCGTGCCATCGCCAAGTCCATCGTCGAGGCGCACGGCTGGGAGATGCGGGCCGAGGCCGCACCGGACGGCGAGGGCACGGATTTCGTCATCGAGATCCCGCCCCACCAGATCATCCGCCGCAGCCTGCCCGATCACGCGTAATCGCGCGCGTCCTCGATGACCTTGCCGTCATTGGGCAGGCTGCCAGGGGCAACCGGCTCGACACGGCCGCCGAGCCTAGTCACCTCGCGCAAGGTCCCGGCGACAGCATCAGCGAGCCCCGACACCGCCGCATCTGGCTGATCCACCTCGATTTTCAGGCTGAGCGCATCCTGCTCGCCGGCGCGGGCAACGACGAGGCGAGCGCGGCCGATCTCGGGGTGACGGCGCACGATGGCAGCCACCTGATGCGGATCGACGAACATGCCCTTGACCTTGGTGCGCTGGTCGGCCCGGCCCATCCAGCCGGCGATCAGCGTGTTGGTGCGCCCACACGGGGAGCGCTCGTCGAGCACCTTGGACAAGTCGCCGGTGCCGAAGCGCACCAGCGGATAGGCGGCATTGAGAACGGTGACCACGATCTCGCCGACCTCGCCGTCGGCGACGGGATCTCCGGTGCCCGGGCGGACGATTTCCAGAATGAAATCTTCGTTGAGAACCAGCCCCTTGCGCGCTTCGGTCTCATAGGCAACGACGCCGAGATCGGCGGTCGCATAGCATTGCGTGACCGCAACGCCGCGCGCCGCGTATTCGTCCCGGAGCGAGGGAAACAGCGCGCCGCCGGAGACCTGGGCAACCTTGATGGAGGAACAGTCGATCCCGGCCTCAGCCCCCTTGTCGAGGATCACCTTGAGATAATCCGGCGTGCCGCACCAGCCGCGCGGTCGAAGGCCGGCGATGGCTTCAAGCTGCATCTCGGTGTTGCCGGTTCCGGCGGGAAAGACCGTGCAGCCGAGCGCGCGGGCGCCGAGATCCAGAATGAAGCCGCCCGGCGTCATGTGATAGGCGAAGGAATTGTGGACCACGTCGCCCGGCCGAAAACCGGCGGCAAACAGCGCGCGGGCCGCCCCCCAGGGGTCGGCACCGGGGCTCTGCGGCTCGAAGACCGGGCCCGGCGAGACGAAGACCCGTTCCGGCACGCGACCGGCCGCCGCAAAGCCGCCGAAGGGGGGATGGGCCTGCTGTGCCGCCATCAGTTCCGGCTTTCTCAGCACGGGGAGCTTCGCCAGTTCCGCGCGCGAGGTGACGGCGGCCGGATCGATGCCGTCAAGATGGGCGGCAAGCCCCGGCGCGGCGGCGATCGCCTTGGTCAGATGGCCGGGAAGCCGGCGGAAAAGGTCGGCTTCGCGCTCCGCCGGATCGCGTGTCTCGCGCGTGTCGAACATGTCTGTCATGGCGTTGTCCCGGTCCTCCGCACCCTTTTGTGCATGTATTAATATTTGTCTCGAATTTCCTCGAATTCGGTTCGAATTTCCCGCAAATGCGAATGCCGTGCGAAAGCGCAGAGGCCTCTTCCTCAAAAGCCTGCCCGATCGACGATCCCGCCATCGCAATCGCTCGCCTCGGGCGGCACCGGATGGGCGGCGTGGATGAGATCGGCGAGCGTCTCCTTGCCGGCATCGCCGCGAAGCGCGATGCGCAACTCGCCGAGGAGCTCTCCCGAACAATCAAGCGCCACCCGCGAGCCGGCCCCCTGGCCGAAAGCCTCGTCGAAGGCGGCCCGGATCGCCTTGCCGGAAATCCGCTTGCCGATATTGGCGGCGAGCAGGTCACGCACCTGCGAGGCGTTCAGGGCCTCCATCAGGGCGAGCGAGGCCCTGAAATAGCCGTCCTGATCGGAATTGGCGAAGCAGCTTCCGTGCTTGGTCCATTCGTGGCGCTGCAACTGGGACTGCGTGCCCGGCATGACGCGCTCCAGCGCGGCGCGGGTTTCGGGCGACAGGTCGAGCGCGGCCAGATCATCATACCGCTTGGCCTCGTCGAGCGCCTTCTGGCCGGCCGGAACGCCGCAATAGAAGTTGCCGTAGGGCTGCGGCCAGAGCCCGTGCAGCGAAAGGTGGGTGGCGTCGAAGCGGTCTTCGCTCTGGCTGACGCATTCCGGTTTTTGCTGGTGGGTCTGGCAGAAGGCAGGTTCCCAGCTTGCCGCCAGCAAGAATTCGAGCTGGTCGTCGGGCGGCGCTGCGGCGGGACCGGCATTGACAGGCCCGTTGTCGTTGCCGGCGGCAGTTGTATCGGCCAGCACCATGTGGTCGCCGCAGGAGACCGCGACCCAGCGGCGGACGGGTTCCGGGCCCTTGGTGACGATCCAGTAGTGGGTCGCCTTCTCGCGGTTCTTGGCAAGGATCGGATAGGCGCGGCCAACCTCGGTCATGACCTTGCCGGGATTGTCGCCGGCCTTGATGTTCTGCGTCGCCGGACAGGCCTTGCGGGCGATGAAGGAGCCGACCAGCGGGATTTCGGCCCGGGCGGAGAACGGCAAAAGCACGAGCACGGCGGCAAAAACTGCGGAAATGCGGATCGTCATGGAAATTCCCTCCCCCTGGAATGGCGGGAGCATACTACGGGATGCGGCGTTGCAGGAGCATGTCGGGGAAGGAAGAGGAATTGCGCGGCTTCGCCGCACTGATTTCTGGATCCCGGATCGGCGCTCGGCTTTGCCTCGCTTGTCCGGGATGAGGGCGTATGTGGGGGCTTCAAGCCTGCCACAAGCGCCCTCATCCCGGGCGGTCTGCGGCGAAAGCCGCATGGCCAGACCCGGGATCCAGCGACCGTGTGCGGCGAAGCCGCTCCGTTTCCCTTCGCCTCCCTCACGCCAGCCAGCGCTTGCGCCGCTTGTAGTGCTTGACCGCCTTGAACGAGCGCCGTCCCTCGCCGCCGACGCCGAGGTAGAATTCCTTCACGTCCTCGTTTTCGCGAAGTGCGGAGGCCGCACCGTCGAGCACGATGCGGCCGGCTTCCAGAATGTAGCCGTAGGTGGCGTATTTCAGCGCCACGTTGGTGTTCTGTTCAGCCAGTAGGAATGACACGCCCTGTTCCTGATTCAGATGCCGGACGATCTCGAAGATCTCTTCCACAAGCTGCGGCGCCAGCCCCATGGAGGGCTCGTCCAGCAGGATCATGTCGGGGCGCGACATCATCGCGCGGCCGATGGCACACATCTGCTGCTCGCCGCCCGAGGTGTAGCCCGCCTGTGACCCGCGCCGTTCCTTCAGACGCGGAAAGTACGAATAGACCATGTCGAGATCGGCGCGGATGGCGCCGGCCCCGTCCTTTCGGGTATAGGCGCCGGTCAGCAGGTTCTCCTCGATGGTGAGATGGCCGAAGCAGTGCCGGCCCTCCATCACCTGAATGCAGCCGCGCTTCACCAGCTCGTTGGGCGAAAGCGCCTGCACCTCCTGCCCGTGAAAGCGGATGTTGCCCTTGGTGACATCGCCGCGCTCGGCGCGAAGGAGATTGGAGATTGCCTTCAGCGTGGTCGTCTTGCCGGCCCCGTTCGCCCCCAGCAGCGCCACGATGCCGCCCTTCGGCACGGTGAGCGACACGCCCTTCAGAACGAGGATGACCCGGTCGTAGATCACCTCGATGTTGTTGAGCGCGAGGATGGTTTCGGGCAAAGTGCCGGCCGAAGCGCCTGCCTGGGCATCGCGGAGCGTCTCTGTCGTCTGGCTGGTCATCTTGCGTCGGTCCTATCGGCTCGTGACATGCAGTGGGGGCGAAAACGGCCATCTGGGGTGATGCTGTCATCCCCGCGAAGGCGGGGATCCAGCATTCCAGAGGCTCCTGCTAGAGACCTCGTCGCCTGATCCTGTGGGTACTGGATCCCCGCCTCCGCGGGGATGACAGCCCGTGAAAACCGGGACGGCAGTGCCAACACCGCGATCCCGGTTACCATTCGGCTACAAACGCCCTACTTGGCGCAGGGAACGTCGCGCTCCGGCCAGGGGGCGTTGGCTTCGACGTATTCCTTGGCGGCCGCCTCCAGCAGCGGCTGGACGACGTCGGTCATTGGCGCGAACCACTCGCCCGACTTCTGCCAGTCCTTGCCGTCCCATTCCACGATGTAGAGCGGGCCGTGGCCGTTGTGGTCCTCGCAGCTCATCTTGAGCGGGGCCATGAAGTCCTTCATGCCCATTTCCTCGATGCGCTTCTCGTCGAGGTTCAGAACCTCAAGCCCGTTGCGCACGTCTTCCGCCGTGACGACCTTCTTGCCGGAATATTCTTGAGCGGAGCGGATGCCCTCGGCGATCAGCATCGCGTTGTAGACGCCGCGGTTGTAGAGATTGTCGGCGAACTTCGCCGGCTCCACCTGGCTCTTGCCGGCATCGACGACATATTTCTTGATGTCCTGGATGACCGGGAAGTCCTTGCCCACGCCGTTGAAATTGAGCGTGCGATACCCTTTGGCGGCCATGCCGCCGGCTGCCGCGTCATCGTTGCCGCCGGCCCACCACACGCCGTAGAACTTGTCCATGGGATAGCGGATCTTGGTCGCTTCCTTGACAGCCGTCGGGTTCATCGCGCCCCAGCCCCACATGATCATGTAGTCCGGCCGGTCGCGGCGCACGTTCAGCCATTGCGAGGACTGGTTCTGCATCTCCTTGCCGGCGACCGGGTACTGGGTCATCTCGAAACCGTACTGCTTGGCAAGATCCTCAAGAAGCGGGATCGGCTCGCGGCCGTAGCCGGCATCGAGGAAGATGTAGCCGATCTTCTTGCCCTTCAGCTTGTCGAGACCGCCCTCGCGCCGCGCGATGTCCTTGATGATGGCCGACGCGCCGTCCCAGTAGGTGTCGGGGGCGTTGAAGATCCACGGGAAGGTCTTGCCGATGGCGGCGGCCGACAGGCCGTAGGCCATGGAGAGAACCGGAATGCGATCAACGGACGCCTTCGGGATCACCTGCAGCGTGATGCCGGTGGAGTACGGCGTGAGCACCACCGGGTTCTTGGCCTTCACCGTCTCGTAGCACTCCACGCCCTTCTGCGTGTTGTAGCCCGTCTCGCACTCGTCGTACTCGATCTTCACCCCGTTGATGCCGCCGTCGCGCTCGTTCAGCATGGCGAAATAGTCTTCCATGCCATTGGCGATCGGGATGCCGGACCCGGCATAGGGGCCGGTGCGGTAGGTGAAGAGCGGAACGTAGATGCTGTCTTCGGCCTGCGCCGGGGCGACGGCGAAGCTGCCGGCAACGACCGCGGCGGCAAGACCCGTGGCCAGTAATGTGGTCTTCATTGTTTCCTCCCTCTGCTCCGGATCGCTCCGGAAATGAAGCCTGTCAGCCAGACGCCCGGGCCGGCTCCGCGCCCGGGTTCGATGTCACGCGAAAGGCCAGCCCTCAACCATAGGGAAATGGCCAGACCTTGAGCTTTTCCTTGGTGAGCTGCCACAGCCGGGCGAGGCCGTGCGGCTCGGCGATGAGAAAGAAGATGATCAGCGCGCCGACGATCATGAAGGTCAGGTGTTCCACCGTCTCCGCCGCCACGTCGAAGCCCAGCGAGGGCAGAACGATGCGCAAGGCCACCGGCAGGATCCAGATGAACGCCGCCCCCATGTAGGAGCCGATCAGGCTACCGAGCCCGCCCAGGATCGTCATGAACAGCACCTGGAAGGACAGCGAGATGGCGAAGGCCGAGGGCTCGGCCGCGCCCAGCCAGAAGAACACCATCATCGCGCCCGCAACCCCGCACAGATAGGACGAGACGGCAAAGGCCGAGAGCTTGGCGGTGAGCGGGCGCACGCCGATCAGTTCGGCGGCGATGTCCATGTCGCGGATCATCATCCACTGCCGGCCGATGCGCCCGCGGATGAGATTGGAGACGAACCAGGTGAGCCCGACGGTGACGCAGAGCACGATGAAATACTGCGTCAGCGGCGCGGCCGCAGGCCCGGTGACGACGAGGCCGGCCATTTCGCGCTGCGAGATCTCGATCGCGCCCGACGCGTTGTAATTGTAGAGCCACGGAATGCGGATGAAGCACCATTCCAGAAAGAACTGGGCGGCAAGCGTGGTGACCGCCAGATAGAGCCCCTTGATGCGCAAGGAAGGCAGGCCGAAAGCGATGCCGATGCCGGCGGAAAAGAGGCCGGAGGCGAGCAGCACCACGATGATGTTGGCATCGGGAAAGATCGAGGTGAGCTTGTAGGCGGAATAGGCGCCCACCCCCATGAAGGCGCCGGTGCCGAGCGACAATTGCCCGGCATAGCCCGTCAGCACGTTGAGCCCGATGGCGGCCAGCGCGAAGATCAGGAACGGCGTCATGATGGAGGTGAGGAAGAAGTCGGTCGCCAGCAGCGGCACGACGACGAAGGCCAGCGCGGCGATGATGGCGATGCCGATGCGATCTTCCCGGAGCGGGAAGATCGCCTGATCGGCCTCGTAGGACGTCTTGAACTGGCCGGCTTCGCGGTAGAGCATGGCCTACACCCTCTCGATGATGCGTTCGCCGAACATGCCCTGCGGGCGGAACAGCAGGAAAATGAGCGCGATGATGTAGGCGAGCCAGCTCTCGATGCCGCCGCCCACCAGCGGACCCCAGTAGATCTCGCCGATCTTCTCGCCGAAGCCGATGACGAGCCCGCCGACGATGGCGCCGGGGATGGAGGTGAAGCCGCCGAGGATGAGAACGGGGAGCGCCTTGAAGGCGATGATCTCCAGCGCGAAGGACACATCCGATCGCGCGCCCCACATGATGCCGGTTGCAAGCGCCACGATGCCGGCGGCGAACCACACGATCGCCCAGATCTGGTTGAGCGAGATGCCGACCGACAGCGCTGCCTGGTGGTCGTCGGCGACCGCTCTCAGCGCCCGGCCGATGCGGGTCTTGTTGAAGAAGATGCCAAGTGCGGCGACCATCAGAATCGCGATCACGGCGGCGGCGATGTCGATGTGCTGGAGGATCAGGAGGCCGTTCTCGCCGATCTGGAAGGCGGTGGAGCCGGTGGGCAGGCCCAGTTCCTCGGTGATCATCGATTTCGGCTCGCCGCCGAAGACGAACTCGCCGAAGCCGACGAGGAAATAGGTCATGCCGATGGTCGCCATCAGCAGGATGATTTCCGGCTGGTTGACGAGCGGCCGCATGACGACCCGCTCCACCGTGTAGGCGAGCAGTCCCATGACGGCGATGGCGAGGATCAGCGCCAGATAGGCGGGCACGCCGTTCTCGTGCAGGCCGACGAGGGTGAGCGCCGCGAACACGACCATGATGCCTTGCGCGAAATTGAAGACGCCCGAGGCCTTGAAGATGAGCACGAAGCCGAGCGCGATCAGCGCATAGAGGATGCCGGCGACGAAGCCTTCCCATAAGACCTGCAGGAAGAAGTCCGGCTGGGCCGCCATCTGCGCGAAGGGATCGATGAAGATGTCATAGAGCATAGGGGGCGGTCCCTTTGGCACGGGCGGATGTATTGGCGAGGACGGCGGGATGGATCTGGGCCGGCCGGCGAGTGCGCGAGCGCCTGCCAAGGGCGCCCCTCTCCCCCCTGGCGGGGGAGATGTCGCGCTCCGCGCGACAGAGGGGGGCGAGCGGCAAATGCCGAGCCTGCCGCTCACCCCCCTCTGCCCCTACGGGGCATCTCCCCCACAAGGGGGGAGAGAGGAGCAAGTCGCCCGCACCTTGAGCAATCGGCAGAACGATGTCGTGCATCTCCCCGCCCTTCAATGCGCCACGCCCAGATAGGCGTCGATGACGTCCTGGTTGGACTTCACCTCGTCCGGCGGGCCGTCGGCGATCTTCTTGCCGTAGTCGAGCACCACGACGCGGTCGGAGAGATCCATGACCACGCCCATGTCGTGCTCGATGAGCGCGATCGTCGTGCCGAACTGTTCGTTCACGTCGACGATGAAGCGGCTCATGTCCTCTTTTTCTTCGAGATTCATGCCGGCCATCGGTTCGTCGAGCAGCAGCAGCTCCGGCTCCATGGCGAGCGCCCGGCCAAGCTCCACCCGCTTTTGAAGCCCATAGGGCAGACGGCCGACGGGGACTTTCCGGATGTGCTCGATCTCCAGGAAATCGATGATCTCCTCCACCCGGCGGCGGTGGGCGATTTCTTCCTCAAGCGCGGGCCCATGGCGGATGAGCTGCCAGAAGAAGTTCCGGCGCATGGCGAGCGTGCGGCCCGACATGATGTTGTCGAGCGTGGTCATGCCCTTGAACAGCGCCACGTTCTGGAAGGTGCGGGCGATGCCCTGGCTTGCCGCCTCGAACGGCTTCATCTTGCGCCGGACCTCGCCGCGCCAGGTGATGGTGCCGACCTGCGGGTGATAGAAGCCGTTGATGACGTTGAGCATCGACGTCTTGCCCGCGCCGTTCGGCCCGATGATCGCGCGGATCTCGCCCTTGAGGATATCGAACGAGATGTTGGTGATCGCCTTCACGCCGCCGAAATAGAGCGAGACGTTGTCGATCTTCAGGAGCACCTCGTCGCGCACGCGGTCCGGCGCGGCCCCTTGAGGGGTCACATGAACATTCATTCCGCCGCCTCCCTGACGCCTTCGCCGCGGGCGGGGTAGATCGTCATGTCGCGGATCTCCACGTCCGCCTCGATCTTGCCCTTGCGCCCGTCCTCGAAGGTGACCTCGGTCACCACGTGCTTGCGCGCCGTGCCATCGTAAAGCGCCTCGATCAGCGGCGCGTAGCGCTCCGCGATGAAGGAGCGTCGCACCTTCTGGGTGCGGGTCAGCTCGCCGTCGTCGGCATCAAGCTCCTTGTGCAGGATCAGGAAGCGGTGGATCTGGGCGCCCGCCATCAGTGGCTCGCCGGCGAGATCCCGGTTCACCTGGTCGACGTTCGCCTCGATCATCTCGTAGACGTGCGGGTGGGCGGCAAGCTCCTGGTAGCTCGCATAGTTGACGTTGTTGCGCTCCGCCCAGGAGCCCACCGCCGTCAGGTCGATGTTGATGAAGGCGCAGGCCATCTCGCGGCCGTCGCCGAAGGCCACCACTTCCTTGATGTTGGGGAAGAACTTCAGCTTGTTCTCCAGATATTTCGGCGCAAACAGCGCGCCGTCCGACAGGCGTCCCACATCCTTGGCGCGGTCGATGATCTTGATGTGACCATTGTCTGCGAAGAAGCCGGCATCGCCCGCCCTGACCCAGCCGTCCGCCGTCTTGGTCTCGGCGGTGGCCTTGTCGTCCTTGAAGTAGCCAAGGAAGGTGCCGGGGCTGCGGTAGAGGATCTCGCCGTTGTCGGCGATCTTGATCTCCACGTCGGGCGCCGGCTTGCCGACGGTGTCGCCGTAGATCTCGCCGTCCGGCTGCATGGCGATGTAGACGCTCGCCTCGGTCTGCCCGTAGAGCTGCTTCAGGTTCACGCCGAGCGAACGGTAGAAGCGGAAGATCTCCGGCCCGATCGCCTCGCCGGCCGTGTAGCCGACCTTGAGGCGCGAAAAGCCCATGCGGTTCTTCATCGGCCCGTAGACCAGGATCTCGCCGAGCCGGTAGAGCAGCCGGTCCGTGAGCGAAGCCGCCTCACCGTTCAGGATCTTCTCGCCGGAGCGCCGCGCGACCTCCATGAAGAAATCGAACATCTTCTTCTTGACGCGGCCCGCGTCCTCCATCCTGACCATGATCAGCGTCAGCAGGCCCTCGAAGACGCGCGGCGGAGCGAAGAAGTAGGTCGGCCCGATCTCGCGCCGGTCATCGAGCACCGTTTCCGGGCTTTCGGGACAGTTCACGCAATAGCCGGCCGTGTAGGACTGGGCGATGGAGAAGATGTAGTCGCCGATCCACGCCATCGGCAGGTAGGCGAGCGTTTCCTCGTGCTCATCCAGCCGGTCGAAGGCATTGGCGTTTTCCGACGACACGATGACGTTGTCGTAGGAGAGCATCACCCCCTTCGGCCGGCCGGTCGTGCCGGAGGTGTAGAGGATGATGGCGAGATCGGATCCCTTGCCCTCAGCCAGCCGGGCCATCCAGTCGCCTTCCGCGTTTGCATTGGCAAACCGCTGGTCGCGCCCGGCGGCAGCGACTGTCTCGAACGAATGCAGGTGGGAATGATCGTAGTCGCGCAGGCCCCGGGTCTCGTCGTAGACGATCTCCTCCAGCTTCGGCAGCCGGTCGGCGATGGAGAGCAGCTTGTCGACCTGCTCCTGGTCCTCGACCATGGCGAAGCGGACCTCGGCGTGCTCCAGCACGAAGGCCATTTCGTCGGCGACGCTGTCGGAATAGACCGGCACCGGCACCCCGCCCAGCGACTGCGCCGCGACCATGGCCCAGTAGAGCCGGGGCCGGTTGGAGCCGACGATGGCGAGCTTGTCTCCGGGCTTGAAGCCCAGCCCCGACAACCCGATGGCGAAGTCGCGCACCTCGTCGCGCACGTCCTCCCACGTCCAGGTCTGCCAGATGCCGAGATCCTTCCGGCGAACGGCCGGACGCCGCCCGCGAAGCCGCGCATTGCGCAGCAGAAGTTTCGGGAACGTGTCGTCCCCCGAAACGGTAGCGCCGGGCGCGAGCGGTTCCGAACCCCCGTTTTTCGGAACACCCGTCCGCCCGGCCGCGGCCGTAACCGCTTCCGTCATGCGTTTCCTCACATTGTTCCCCGCGGAAGGTGATTTTTATGTGCGGGTTATTTGTCTTGTTTGTGAGGGAATAAGATCGGAGATGATCCGGAATATCAACCCCTTCTTACGGAGATAGATGTTAATTAAGGCGAATGCATCCCCTTTGGGCATGATCGCGTATATTGCTGCAACGCGGCATTATGATGCGGCACAGCACCACGCTGTGCTTTGGTAAGCATGACTGACCTTTTATCTATACTGGCGATAGTGCGGATATACGAATGCGGGAGGAAAGCGCGGGGGCCGCGCGAGGCGGAGGCACGCGGGGGAAAGAAGGAAAAGGAAGCTGAAGCGGCTTCGCCGCGCTTGTCGCGCTGGATTCCGGGTCTGGCCATGCAGCTTCGCTGCATACCGCCCGGAATGAGGGCGTGTGTGGCGGGTTTCAAGCCAACCCCAAGCTCCTCATTCCGGACAAGCGAGGCGAAACCGAGCGCCGATCCGGAACCCAGCGCAACAAGCGCGGCAAAGCCGCTCCGTTTCCCGTCCCTTCCCTACTCCGCCGCCACCCTCACCGGCTCGTTCGCCCGGAATGCCTGCACCAGAGCCTCACGCCTTGGCCGGGCCGCCTCGATCGCCTCGCGGCGAATGTGGCCGTAGCCGCGGATGGTGTCGGGCCAGGCGGCAAGCGCGATGGCGGCACCATGGTTGGCCGGCTCCAGCGCGCCGGTGATCTCGTCGATCACCATCATGTAGTCGTCGCGAAGCGCGCGTTCCTGCCTGCGGTCGGCAAGCCGCGCGAACGGATCGACCATGGTGCCGCGGATGCGGCGAAGCTTCGCCAGCACGCGCAGCACCGGCATCATCCACGGCCCGTAGGTGTGCTTTGCCGCCTCGCCGGTCTTCGCGTCCTCGCCGCCGAAAATCGGCGGAGCGAGATGGAAGCGGAGCTTCTTCCAGTTCGAGAATTGCGCCTCCATCTGGCGCTGGAAACTGCCGTCGGTATAGAGCCGCGCGACCTCGTATTCGTCCTTGATCGCCATCACCTTGAAGAGGTTGCGCGCAACCGTCTCGGCAAGCGCGGTGGAGCCGGGCGCAACACGCGCCTCCGCCTGCCGCAGCTTCGCCAAACGGTCGGCGAAGCCTTGCGCATAGGCCGCATCTTGATAGTCGACCAGGAAGCGCGTGCGCCGCTTGATCATCTCCTCCAGGCTTTCCGAAAGCCGGCGATGCCCCCGAGCCTCGGCGGGACGCGCGGTGAGCGCCTCGACGCTTGCAAGATCATCCGCCGCAAGCCGGCCCCAGCGGAAGGCGTCGCGGTTCATGGCGACCGCCACGCCGTTCATCGCGATCGCCTCTTCGATGGCCTCGCCCGAAAGCGGCACCGCCCCCATCTGGAAGGCATAGCCCAGCATGAACATGTTGGCGGCAATCGCATCGCCCATCAGCGCGGTGGCAATCCGCGTCGCGTCCACGAAACCGGAGCGGCCCGGCCGGGCCCGCTCGCCGATCGCCTGCACGAGGCGGCGCGAAGGCAGCGTGAAATCGGCATCGTGGGTAAACGCGCCGGGATAGGTGAGCTGGGTGTTGACGACGATGGTGGAACGCGCCGGATCGGCCGCCGACAGCACCTTCGCCGAGCCCGCCACCACCATGTCGCAGCCGATGACGAGATCGGCCGCACCGGCGCCGACGCGGATGGAGTGGATGTCGTCGGGACCGGGTGCGATGCGGATGTGGCTTGTCACCGCCCCGCCCTTTTGCGCAAGGCCGGCCATGTCGATGATGCCGATGCCCTTGCCTTCCAGATGCGCGGCCATGCCGAGCACCGCACCGACCGTGACGACACCCGTGCCGCCGACGCCGGTCAGGAGGATGCCATAGGCCCCGTCAAGCTCCGGCAGGTCCGGCGCCTTGAGCGCGGAAACGTCCGGCCCGCCCGTCTCTTCCTGCCCCACTGGCTTCTTGCGCAGCTCCGCCCCTTCCACGGTGACGAAGCTCGGGCAGAAGCCCTTCAGGCACGAAAAGTCCTTGTTGCAGCTCGACTGGTCGATCTGCCGCTTGCGGCCGAATTCGGTTTCAAGCGGCTGGATGGCGACGCAGTTCGACTTCACCCCGCAATCGCCGCAGCCCTCGCAGACGAGCTCGTTGATGACGACGCGGCGGTCGGGATCGGGAAAGGTGCCGCGCTTGCGGCGGCGGCGCTTTTCGGCGGCACATGTCTGGTCGTAGATCAGCAGCGACAGGCCCTCGACATCCGAAAGCTCGCGCTCGACGTCCAGAAGCTCGTCGCGGTGATGGATCGTGGTGCCCATCGGCCAGCCGGTGGAGGGGGGATATTTGCCGGGCTCGTCGGTGACGATGGCGATGCGCCTCGCCCCTTCCGCTGCCACCTGCGCCGCGATCTGCGGCACGGTCAGCCCGCCATCGTGCGGCTGGCCGCCGGTCATGGCGACCGCGTCGTTGTAGAGGATCTTGTAGGTGACGTTGACCTTCGCCGCCGCCGCCGCGCGGATCGCCAGATAGCCGGAATGGTTGTAGGTGCCGTCGCCGAGGTTCTGGAAGACGTGGCCGCGCGTGGAAAACGGCGCCTCGCCCACCCAGTTGACGCCCTCGCCGCCCATCTGGGTGTAGCCTTCGGTGTTGCGGTCCATCCATTGCGCCATGAAATGGCAGCCGATGCCGGCATAGGCGCGCGAACCCTCCGGCACGTGGGTGGAGGAATTGTGCGGACAACCGGCGCAGAAATAGGGCGTGCGGACGGCGACGTCCTCGGTGCGTTTCAGCGCGGCCTGGGCCTCGGCCAGCCGGCGCGAGCGGCCGACAAGCGCCTCGTTCGGCGCGAATTTCGAGATCCGTTCGCCGAGCGCGACGGCGATGTCGTTGGCATCGAGCGCGGCCTTGGCGGGGAAGAGCCAGTCGCCGGCCTCGTCGCGTTTTCCCACGATGACGGGCGCATGGGCGCGGCCATAGAGGATCTCGCGCATCTGGCTCTCGATCAGGCCGCGCTTTTCCTCAACGACGACGATTTCCTCAAGCCCGTCCGCAAAGCGGCGAATGCCTTGCGGCTCCAGCGGCCAGGAGCAGCCGACCTTGTAGAGCCGGACGCCGAAATCGGCGCATTTGACCTCGTCGAGGCCGAGACTGTCGAGCGCCTGGAGAACGTCGAGCCAGCTCTTTCCCGTGGAGACGATGCCGATGCGGGGGCTGCGGCCGCCGGAATGGACAATCCGGTCGAGCCCGTTTACGGCCAGATAGGCAAGCGCTGCCGGCAGCTTCACCTCGTGCAGGCGTTCTTCCTGGGCAAGCGGCGGATCGGAAACCCGGATATGCGGTCCGCCCTGGGGAAACGCGAAACCGGGCAGGTGCGGTGCGAAGCGGGCGAGCGAGGCATCGATGGAGGCGGTCGATTCCACGTTGTCCTTGACGCATTTCATGCCGGCCCACACGCCGGCGAAACGCGACAGCGCAAAGCCGTGCAGGCCGAAATCCAGCATCTCCTGCACGCCGGCGGGATTGAGGATCGGGATCATCGCATCGACGAAGGCGTATTCCGACTGGTGCGCGGTGGTGGAGCTTTCGCAGGTGTGATCGTCGCCCATCAGCGCCAGCACGCCGCCGTGCGGGCTGGTACCCGCGAGATTGGCATGGCGGAAGGCATCGCCGGAGCGGTCCACCCCCGGCCCCTTGCCGTACCAGATGCCGAAGACGCCCTGAACGCGACCCTCCCCGCGCATGGCGACCTGCTGCGTGCCCCAAAGTGCGGTGGCGGCCAGATCCTCGTTGATGGCGGGCTGGAAATGGATGTCGCGCGGCGCCAGAACCTTCTTCGCGCGGGCGAACTGCTGGTCGAGCCCGCCGAGCGGCGAGCCGCGATAGCCGGTGATGTAGCCGCCGGTCACAAGCCCCGCCGCCTCGTCCAGCGCCTTTTGCATCAGCGTGAGCCGGACGAGCGCCTGGGTTCCCGAAACGAAGACCCGGTCGACACCGAGATCGTACTTGTCGTCGAGGCGCACCGGCTTCAGGCTCATGTCGTCTCCCATTTCGATTTCGAGCATGTCGCGGGGCGTGTGCGCCGTGTCGCCAGTCAAGGTCGCCGGTCAAGGCCGCGACTTCGGGGACAGGCAGCGCCGTCAGGGTCGTTCCTTGCCGCAAGGACAAGGAGATTGCCACATTCGCTCCCGCGGGGCGGGCCGGGCCATGGGGAATGGCCGTCCGTCCGTAGGTGTCGATAACTTGGCCGAGGAAACGGCGGCGCGTCAAACGGTTTATCGGGAATTGTGGCCGCGTGTGCGCCAATCGAACCAAATGATGGACGGTGCGTTTTCTGATAGCGCGGCAGAAGCCGGCAAGTCTTCATGCGCGCGGAAGGGCTGAATCCGCAACGTCGCGGCACAGCAAGCAAGGGGCCAATTCATGAGACGTATTCACATTCACGCGCCGAGCCGGACGATTTTTCTGGTTTCGCTGGTTTTCGCCGTCATCGGTCTCCTCGACGCGGTGACAACGGTCTTCATCCTGCCGATCGCGCCTTTGTGGATGGTGACCATCGGTTACGTCATCCTGGCCGTGGGGTGCTGGGCGCGGGGGATCTAGGGCGATTCACAAGGGGATGGGAGCAAGTCGCCCATCCTTCGAGACGGCCTGCGGCCTCCTCAGGATGACGTTATCGTGGGGTTGGTCTTGAAGAAAACATCAAGAGACACAACGTCATCCTGAGGAGCGCTCGACAGAGCGCGTCTCGAAGGATTGGCCGCTTGCGTCGCGCCCCCTCACTACCCGTAAATGCCCCCTCACTACCCGTAAATGACCGTCGGCAGCCACGTCGCGACCTGGGGCGCGAACCAGATCAGCGCCAGCGCCGCAACCTGCAGGATCACGTAAGGGATGATGCCCTTGTAGATCGCCGAGGTGCGCACGCTGTCGGGCGCCACGCCGCGCAGATAAAACAGCGCGAAGCCGAAGGGCGGGGTGAGGAACGAGGTCTGCAGGTTGACCGCCATCATAACGGCCAGCCAGACCGGGCTCATCGGCGCGCCGCCGGGCATCTCCATCTTCAAAAGGACCGGCGCCACCAGCGGCACGACGACGAAGACGATCTCCAGGAAATCGAGAAAGAAGCCGAGGACGAACATCACCGCCATGACGGCGATGACGGCACCGAGCGTGCCGCCGGGAAGATCCGACAGCGCCGACTTCACCAGTTCCTCGCCGCCGAGATCGCGGAAGACGAGGGAAAAGAAGCTCGCCCCGATGACGATGGCGAAGACCATCGAGGTGATGCGCGCGCTCTGGCGCGAGACATCGCCCAGAATGCCGGCACGGGTGAGCCGCGTCAGCACCAGCAGGAAGCTTGCGGCGAAGGCGAGCGAAAGTGCCGCCGCCAGCACGATGCCGGCGAGATCAACGGCAGGGATCTCGTCGCGCATGGGCCTGAGATCCATGAACGCGGTGAGCACCAGCAGGCCGATGAGCGAGACGAACGCGATCTGCACGGCGCGGCTCGCCCCCGTGGTGAGCCGGTTGCCGGCGAGTAGCAACGCACCGGCCGCCCCGACGCCGGCGGCCTCCGTCGGCGTGGCGATGCCGGCGAGGATCGAGCCCAGCACGGCGACAATGAGGATCACCGGCGGCATCAGCGCTGCGAGGATTTCGCCCTTCGGCATGTCCGCACCGGCCTCCGCCATGGCGGGCGCGGCCTTCGGCCGGATCAGGGCCACCACCATCTGCCAGGCGATGTAGAGACCGACGAGCATCAGCCCCGGCAGCAGGGCGCCGGCGAAGAGATCGCCGACGGAAACGGTGTCGGGCGCGAAATTGCCCATCTCCATCTGCGCCTTCTGGTAGGCCGTGGAGAGCTGGTCGCCGAGGATGACGAGAACGATGGAGGGCGGGATGATCTGGCCGAGCGTGCCGGCCGCTGCGATGCCGCCGCACGCGAGCGCCGGCGAATAGCCGTTCCGGAGCATGGTCGGCAGCGACATCAGCCCCATGGTGACGACGGTTGCGCCGACGATGCCGGTGGAGGCCGCCAGCAGCGCGCCGACCAGCGTGACCGCGAGCGCCAGCCCGCCATTCATGCGCCCGAACAGACGGCCCATCGATTCCAGCAGATCCTCGGCGACGCGCGAACGCTCCAGCACCACACCCATGAAGATGAAGAGCGGGACGGCGACCAGCACCTCGTTGGTCATCTGCCCGAAGATGCGCGAGGGAAGGGCGGCCAGCGACAGCGAGGCGCCGGCGAAATGGCCGAGCAGCGCGAAGATGAGCGCGACGCCGGCAAGCGTGAAGGCGACCGGGTAGCCCGTCATCAGCAAAACGCAGGCGACCGCGAACATGGCGATGTCGAGCGAATGGAGAAGATCGGCCGGATTGAAACCAAACAGCATCACGCGACCCTCTCGCCGTCGGCGCCCGCCTCGCGGGTGAAGCGGCGAAGCGCGGCCGGCCGGCCGGCCAGCGCGGCGAGGCCCTTGAGCACGATGCCTGCGCCTTGCAGCGCCATCAGCCCGGCGAAGACGAGGATCAGCGTCTTCAGAAGGTAGATGCCCTGGATGCCGGAAGTCTCGCGCGAGCCTTCAAGGATCGACCACGAGCGGGCGACATAGGGGCTCGAGACCCACAGGATGACGGCGCACATCGGCAGGAGAAAGAACAGCGTGCCGAACGTGTCGACAGCCGCCCTCACCCGCGGCCGCGCCTCGCGATAGAGAATGTCGACGCGCACATGCGCATCGACGGCGAGCGTGTAGGCGCCGGCCAGCAGGAACGTTGCGGCATGCAGGTAAACAATGGATTCCTGCATCCAGATCGAGCCGATCCCGAAGACGTAGCGCATCAGCACGACGGCGACCTGGATGACCACCATCGCCGGCATCGCCCACGAAATGGCACGCCCGATGGCGCAGTTGAAGCGGTCGATGGCGGCGGCGACGGTGAGCATTGGAAGAATCCCGTATGAACGTCGCGTTCGCATAGCATTGACGGGGCGAAATGAAAACGTTCACGCAGCGAAAGCCCGCGCTGACGCGCCGGCCGGCGCGCTTCCGCGAGGCCGGGGATGTCTGGTTCGGGCTTCGTCCTCTGACCGCCATTCCCGCGAAGGCGGGAATCCAGCCCCGTGTGAGGGCTGATGTTCAATTCCCTAAGAAAATCTTGTGGTTACTGGATCCCCGCCTGCGCGGGGATGACAATGGTGCCTGTGGTTCTCTACGTGGGCAGACGCCTACCAGTGCAGAATTTTCGTATTATAGTACCACTCCCGGACCAGACACCAAGGAGACCGCGAAGCGGTTGTCTCGAAGGACGGGCGACTTGCTCCTGTCCAGCCGCGAACGTTCCTGAAACGCAGAAACCGGGATCCGTTCCATCGCGGCACGGATCCCGGTTTCGTTCGTGTGGTCAGGGCCGAGGGCCCGCAGGTGACGCGCCTGATCAGAAGCTCAGCGACACGTCTCGGTGACCCGACGAGCAGGCGGCGACGAAGAGTGCCTGTTCGCGCGGCAGGCGCGGCTGGGCGCGCAGGCCGATCGTGTCGCGGATCGCCGCCTCATAGGCGGCAAGCTCCGGCAGCAGCGTCTTCACCGCCTGCTCGCGCCACGAAAGCCCGGCCTCGAAGGTCGCCATCGTCTTCGCGATCGCGGCCCGCGCAGCGTCCTTGTCAGGCGTCTTCGACCGCATCGCCTTGCGCACGTCGTTGATGCCGGAGCGCACGTCCGAAGCCCCCTCCACGTCACTGACGCGCGAGCGGATCCCCTCCACGTAGTCGACGTAGGCCTGCGGATCGAGTTCGTCGAGCTTCGGCTCCAGCGTCTTGAGATCGTCGGCGAGCGCGGCATAGGCATCCGCGTCGCGCAGCACCTTCAGCACCTCCTGCAAGGGCTCGTAGGCCTGATCGGTCGTGCGGCGGAAGGTCAGCCGGGCGACGTTTTCCGCGCGCTGGATCTTGGAGAAGGCGGCATGCTTCTCCTTCCATTCGGCCGGAATTTGCGCCTGAAGCTCCGCCCGCTGGGCCTTCAGCGTCTCTATCTTCGCGGCCGCCCGCTCGCCGGCGGCCTCGGAGTAGATGCCGGTAGGCCCGGATCGGCGCACGATCAGTTCCTGATCGTCGATCCGCGTGTCGAGGCGGCGAATGTCGCGTTCGATCGCGCGCACCTCGTCGTGCAGCGGCCGGTAGGCGACGGCGGCCTGATCGACCGCGTTCTCGGCCGCGACGATCGCCTCCATCGCCGGCATCGCCTCGCCGGCCTTGCCGATCGCCTCGGAAAGATCGTCGCGGAGGTCTTTCGGCAGGGCGGAAAGGTCGAGCCCCCGCGCCTTCTCGATGGCCGCGCGGATCTGGTCGCCGTTTTCGGCGAACTGCTCGCGGTCCCACTCCTCCAGGCAATATTGCAGGCGCGGGTTCTTGGGCGGCGGCGCCGTTTCCGACATCAGCGAGACGCGGTTCGGCAGGTAGTTCACCAGCGCCGGATAGAAGCCGACGATAACGAGTGCCAGGATCTGCAAGCCGATGAAGGCGACGACGCCCTTGTAGATGGAGATCGTGCGCACCGTGGGCGGGGCGACGCCGCGCAGATAGAACAGCGCGAAGCCGAAGGGCGGGGTGAGGAACGAGGTCTGGATGTTGAGGCCGATCATCACGCCCAGCCACACGGCGGTGACGTTGGCGCCGGGATCGGCGAGCAGGATCGGCGCCACGATGGGAACCACGACCACGGCGATCTCGATGAAATCGAGGAAGAAGCCGAGGAGGAAGATCACCATCATAACGATGAAGAACTGCATCCAGAAGCCGCCGGGCAGGCCTTGCAGGAACTCGCGCACCAGCTCCTCGCCGCCGAACGCCCGGAAGGCCGCCGTCAGCATGGCTGCGCCGATCAGGATGATGAAGACGAGCGAGGACGTCTTCGCCGTCTCGATCATCACGCCCTTGAGCGTGTCCTCGAACTTGATGGTGCGCCAGCCGCTCCACAGGATCGAGATCAGCAGCAGCGACACCGCGATGCCGGCCACCACCAGCGCCAGCATGTCGGCGCTGGTCTGGATGTTCTTAATGTTGACCGAATGGAAGCCGATCACCACGGCAAGGGCGATGAGCGCGATGACCGTGATCGTCGCCGGCCGGTAGGCTCCCTTCTCGCCGTCGCGCAACCGGTAGCCGGCCATCACCATGGCGCCGGCCGCCCCGATGGCGCCAGCCTGGTTGACGGTGGCCACGCCCGCGATGATCGAGCCCAGCACCAGGAAGATCAGCGCCAGCGGCGGGATCAGCGTCATCGCGACCTTGGCCAGAAAAGCGCCGGTGATCTTCTCGCCGGTGTGGACCGACGGTGCCAGATGCGGCTTGGCAATGGCGAAGCCGAGGATGAACAGCATGTAGAGCCCGACCAGCAGAAGACCGGGAATGAAGGCGCCGAGGAACATTTCGCCGGCCGAGGTGGAGACCACGCCGAAATCGGACGGCATGGAGAGCTCGCCGGTCGAGGCCTTGTAGAGCTGCTGGCGCAACGTACCGGCCTGATCGACCGCGCTCGCGAGCTGGTCGGCCAGGATGATGAGAACGATGGAGGGCGGGATGATCTGGCCGAGCGTGCCCGATGCGGCGATGGTTCCGGTGGCGAGCGGCACGGAATAGTTGGAGCGCAGCATGGCCGGCAGCGAGATCAGGCCCATCGCCACCACAGTGGCGCCGACGATGCCGGTGGTGGCCGCCAGCAGCGCGCCGACGAAGACGACGGAGATGCCCAGGCCACCGGGCACCGGGCCGAACAGCGTCGCCATGGTGACGAGCAGGTCCTCCGCGATCTTGGAGCGCTGCAGCATGATGCCCATGAAGACGAAGAGCGGAATGGCGATCAGCGTGTCGCGCTCCGCCTCCCAGTAGACGCCGCGGAAATTCGTGACGCCGGCCGAAAGCCACTGCGAGGGCCCGCCAAGAGCGAAATAGGCATCCGTGCTGCCGGCGAACAGCCAGCCGGCGGTGGCGGCGATCGCGATGGTGACGATGGCCGAACCGGGCAGCGCGAAGGCCACCGGAAAGCCGGAACCGAGCGTCAGAGCCATCATCAGGATGAGAAAGAGAAGGAAGAAGAGTTCCATGAAAATCTCTCTGGGCAGGACGTGCCGGACGGGCTGGCGCCCGGCTTTCTGGCTGGCTACTGGATGGCGTGGACGTCGTGGTCGCGCCCGCCCGGCTCGCCGCGGATATCGGCCACCGCGTCGAGGAAATAGCTGACGAACTGGATCATCATCGACGTGGCGAAGATGGCGAGGAAGCCGGCCATCAGATACTTCACGTAGAGCCCGAAGCCGGCCTGGGTCGTCTCGAACGACAGGAGCGGCGAGTTGATGATGTTGGACTTGCCGCCCATGCCGACCACCAGGATCACCCAGCACAGCGCGATGCCGAAGACCACCGAACCGAAGGCGTTGACGTAGCCTTTCGTGCGCACGGAGAAGTTCGTGTAGAACACGTCGACGCGCACGTGCCCCTCCTCCTTCAGCGTGTAGGCGGAGGCGAACAGGAACAGCGCCGCGTACCAGAAGCGCACCAGATCGGCCATGAAGGCCTGCTCGTAGGAAAACACGAAGCGGAAGATCACGATCATCAGCTCCGCCGCGACGACGAGCAGCGCCAGCCAGGGAAAGCCCAGCGTGCGCGTGAAGGCGGCCAGCACGATCGAGAGCCCGATCAGCGGCATGTGGACATAGGGCCCGCGCCATTGCGAACGGCCGAGATCGCCGGCGATCTGATGACCGACGAGCGCCTCCAGAAACCCTTCCACCCGCAGGAACGAGATCACCATATCGGCGAGCCCGACCGTGACCACCATCCAGAATGCGGCGCGGATGAGGAAGGCGTTGATGTCGGAGATCCGCCGGGAATCGGCGCGCAGCGGCGTCTCCTTGTGGCTGAGCACGTAGGCGGCGCCGAGGCCGATCGCCACCACGTAAATGCCGGCCTGCAGCAGCGCCAGCGGATCGCCCGAGCCGAACGCCGCAGGGCCCGGCATGCCCTGCCAGTAGGTCAGGTAGTCGTTGAGGAGATAGGCGGCGAGGACGGCCAGAACCGACCAGCCGAAGAGACGGAAAATCATAATGTTCTCGTTCGACCTGGCGCCCGGTCCGAGCCGGGCTGCTGTTGCGAGCGGTATCGCGATCTTTGCCTCGATCAGTGTTGCGGCGGCGCGACGATATCGCCGCACCCGCCGCCTATCGAAACCTTGGTGACGCAGCATCCCGACGACGCGGAACCATGGAACAGCGGAACCATGGACATTCGCTCAGGCCTGCAACGTCCGCAGGCGGCCGGTGGGGCCGCCCGCGGGTTTGCATCGCCTGCGATCACACGGTGATGCCGAGCACGCGGTTGCGCTGCTCGGTGTAGCCGGTATCGGCCAGAAGCATCCAGCGGCCGAGATCGGAGCGCGCCTTGGCGAAGCTCTCGTGCGTGCGCCTGGCGAGATCGGAATGCTCCACCGTTTCGGCGAACACCGCCTCGGAGGCCTCGCCGAAGGCGTCGTAGATCTCGTTGGAGAACTTCCTGAGCTTCACGCCGTGCTCGTTGATGAGCTTGTCGAGGTAGGTGCCGTTGTTCTGGTTCGTCTCGGCGGCCTGCATGGCGTTTTCCTCCATGCACGCGGCCTTGATGATCTGCTGGTCGATTTTCGACAGGCCGGAGTACCACGACTTGTTGGTCCCCAGCGCCAGTTGCAGGCCGGGCTCGTGCATGCCGGGGTAGTAGTAGTATTGCGCCGCCTCGTAGAGCTTCAGGAAGTAATCGTTCCAGGGCCCCACCCACTCGGTCGCATCGATGGCGCCGGAGACGAGATTTTCGTAGATCTGACCGCCGGGCAGCGAGACCGGCGAGGCGCCGAGCTTGGCCAGAACGTCGCCGCCGAGACCCGGCATGCGCATCTTCAGGCCCTTCAGATCATCGGCCGTCTCGATTTCCTTGTTGAACCAGCCGCCCATCTGCACGCCGGTATTGCCGGCGGAGAACGCCTGGATGCCGAAGCCGTCGGACAGTTCGTCCCACAGATCCTGGCCGCCGCCGAACTTCATCCAGGCGTCCATTTCCGGATAGGTCAGCCCGAACGGCACGGAAGCGAAATAGGCAAAGGCGGGGTGCTTGCCCTTCCAGTAATATTCGGCGCCGATATAGGCCTGGGCGTTTCCGGAAGCCACTTCATCGAAGCTGTCGAAGGCGCCGACGCGCTCGCCGGCCGCGAAATACTGGACGGCGAGACGCCCCTCCGACAGCTCGCCGATGCGCGCGGCCAACCGCTGCGCGGACGAGCCGAGGCCGGGAAAGTCCCGCGGCCAGGTGGAAACGATGACCATGTCGGTGACGTTCTGCGCCCGGACCGCGGGCGCGGCGAGCGTGGTGGCCGCAGCGGCCGTCGCACCAATGCTGGCATTCTTCAAAAACGAGCGACGATTCATGAAAAAACCTCCCAAACTGAATGTGCGCGTCCGGCAAGTCGCGCATTCAACGGCGCCTCTCCCGGCCTCCCCGCCCGGTTTGAAGCGCGCCGTTCCCCTCCTCAGGGTCCCGGCTCTGATATAAAGCGCATGTCCTGACAGTATACAAGCCAAAGTCTCGCATACGGCCACGAGTTATGAATACGATATTATCTGGCGCATTTTTGTGCAGACGAATACGAGGACCCGGACCGCGATAAGTACACCTTTGCTTTCCGGTATCGGAACGCGCGGAACCGAATTACCCTGACGAGCGGATATTCCGGCCCCGCCCGACGAATCCCGCCGGGCGGAGGCGTATGTTTACGTAGCGTCATACGAAAAGGCAAGGACTGCTGACGTATTTGATCATCCGGTCGAGTTTCCGCTAAGCGGCCGGAAACCGCCGGATGGCGACGCCACGCCGCCCGCCGAAACGACGGCAGGCGGCAGCCGTCTTGCCGATCAGACCGTGATGCCGAGCACCCGGTTGCGCTGCTCGGTGTAGCCGGTATCGGCCAGCAGCATCCAGCGACCCAGATCGGCCCGCGCCTTGAGGAAGCTCTCGTGGATGCGGCGCGTGAGGTCGGAATGCTCGATGGTGGTCTGGAACACCGCTTCCGCGGCCACGCCCATTTCGTCCAGCACCTCGTCGGGGAAGCGGCGCAGCTTCACGCCGTGCTCGTTGATCAGCTTGTCGAGGTAGAGGCCGCTGTTGTGGTTGAACTCGGCCGTCATCATGGCGTTCTCCACCATGCAGGAGGCTCTGATGATCTCCTGGTCGATCTTCGGCAGGCCGGAGAACCACGACTTGTTGACGCTCATCGAAAGCTGCGAGGCGGCTTCGTGCAGGCCCGGATAATAGTAGTACTTCGCGACCTCGTAATACTTCAGGAAATAGTCGTTCCACGGGCCGATCCATTCGGCCGCGTCGATGGTGCCTGCGACCAGCGCCTCGTAGCTCTGGCTGGCCGGCAGCGAGACGGGCGCGACGCCGAGCTTCGACATGATGTCGCCGCCGAGGCCCGGAATACGCATCTTGAGGCCGCGCAGATCGTCGACGGAGTTGATTTCCTTGTTGTACCAGCCGGCCATCTGGGTGGCGGTGTTGCCGGCCGCAAACGGCTTGAGGCCATAGCCGTCGGCCAGTTCGTCCCAAAGCTCCTGGCCGCCGCCGAATTTCATCCACGCGTCCATCTCCGCGTAGGTGAGGCCGAAGGGAACGGAGGTGTAGTAGGAGAAGCCGGGATCCTTGCCCTTGAAGTAGTAGTCGGCCGAGCAATAGGCCTGCGCGTTGCCGGACGCCACCTCGTCGAACACGTCGAAGGCGCCGACGCGCTCGCCGGCGGCGAAGTACTGCACGTTGATGCGGCCTTCGGAAAGGTCGGCAATGCGCTTGGCGAGCCGCTGGCTGCCGGTGCCGGGGCCCGGAAAATCGCGCGGCCAGGTCGCGACGATCACCATGTCCGTGGTGGTCTGCGCCCGCACCGCAGGTGCGGCAAGCGCCGCGGTGGCCGTGGCCGCGGTTCCGACACCCGCCTTCTTCAGAAATGAGCGACGATCCATAATACATTCCTCCCAATTATTGCGTAGGCTTATGACGCAACGCTCGTTACACGTGCCCCAGCGAAACGAGGCATGCGAACCGGACACGTAAGGCCCGGAAATCGCTATATTGCGCAGGCGCTGCCGCCGCACAAGAAAAACTCACATTGCGTCGTACAATCGGAAGATTTGTCGCATCTGCTACGTCGTTTCGACATTATATTTCGCTATACATGGCAAATTCGCATGCTTGCCTTGGAGCCGTTACGAGAGCCTCGCGCGCGCCGGCGTGGGGAACAGGGCAGGTATCGGGCAACTGCTGGGCGGGTATCGGGGTGGGGGCCGGGGTGGGGGGCGGGCGGGGTGGACACGGGTTTCGTCGCGACGAAGCCGGATGAAGCCTGTGGAGAAAACGACTGACGATGCGGGAATCACCCCGAAGGAAAGCCCGAAACGGGAAAGGGCGATGCGGTTTCCCGCATCGCCCCCATCGCTCTCCCTCCCGGGAGCCCGGCTCCGCCGCCTGCCTTGTCCGAAGACCCGCGGCGGCGGGAAATCAGACGGAGATGCCGAGCACGCGGTTGCGCATCTCGGTGTATCCGGTGTCGGCCAGCAGCATCCAGCGCCCCACATTGGACCGCGCCGCCACGAAGCTCTCATAGGTGCGCTTGGTGATGTCGTTGGTCTCGATCGCTTCCTGGAACACCTCGTCCGAGGCCTTGCCGAACGCGTCATAGATCTCGTCGGAGAACTTGCGCAGCTTCACGCCATGTTCGTTGGTCAGCTTGTCGAGGAAGATGCCGTTGTTCCAGTTGGTCTCCGCCATCTGCTTGCCGTTTTCCTCCATGCAGGCGGCTTCGATGATCTGCTTGTCGATGTCCGGCAGCTTGGAGTACCAGGACTTGTTCATGCCAAGCGAAAGCTGCGAGCCCGGCTCGTGGAAGCCCGGGTAATAGTAGTATTTCGCGGCTTCGTAGAGCTTCAGGTAATAGTCGTTCCACGGGCCGATCCACTCGGTGGCGTCAATGGCGCCGGAGACGAGGTTTTCGTAGATCTGGCCGCCGGGCAGCGAGACAGGAGAGGCGCCGAGCTTGGCAAGGACGTCGCCGCCAAGCCCCGGCATGCGCATCTTCAGACCCTTCAGGTCGTCGGCCGTGTTCACTTCCTTGTTGAACCAACCGCCCATCTGGCTGCCGGTGTTGCCGGCCGCCATGCACTTGAGGCCGAATTCATCGCCCAGTTCGTCCCACAGAGCCTGTCCGCCGCCGAACTTCATCCAGGCGTCGATCTCGGTATAGGTCAGGCCGAACGGTACGGCGGTGAAAAACGCCCAGGCCGGATTTTTGCCTTTCCAGTAATAGTCGGCGCCGAGATAGGCCTGCGCGTTGCCGGAGGCGACCTCATCGAAGCTGTCGAAGGCGCCGACGCGCTCGCCGGCGGCATAATATTGCGTGGCGATGCGACCTTCGGTGAGCTCGCTGATCCGTTTGGCAAGGCGCTGCGCCGACGTGCCCACGCCGGGAAAGTCGCGCGGCCACGTGGAGACGATGACCATTTCGGTGGTGGTCTGGGCCCGGACCGCGGGCGCGGCGAGCGTGGTGGCCGCGGCGGCGGTCGCACCGATGCTGGCGTTCTTCAAGAACGAACGACGATCCATCCTGTATTCCTCCCGAGTAAAAAGCGCGCGACACGCACGTGCCGCGCCTGCGACAGCACCACACGCTCCGGGTCCCAGCCGGAACAGCGATGCCCGGCCCCGCCAGAGCGGGGCCCGTCAAACAAGATAATAAGACGCACACCCCATAGATTTACAAGTTAAATTGCCGTTTCTATGTGGAACCCTGTACGCAAATAGTCATATTATACGGGTGTTTGCGAAGGATATAGAAAGACGATGACACGACCGATCGCTCTCGTTTCAGCCGACGTCCGCCCGGCCGACGGGCATGTCTGGCACGCCGCTGCGGCAACTTACCTGGAAGCGTTGATAGCCGGTTCGGATGCCGTTCCGCTGATCCTGCCCTCGCTCGGGCCGGCGATCGATCTCGATGCGGTGCTCGCCCGCGTCGACGGGGTAATGCTGACGGGATCGCGCAGCAACGTTCACCCCGCGCTTTATGGCGGGGTGGCGAGCGAGGCGAACGGACCCTACGACACGCAGCGCGACGCCACCACCCTGCCGCTGGTGCGCCGGGCGCTGGAGCTCGGCATTCCGCTTCTGGCGATCTGCCGCGGCATGCAGGAAATGAACGTGGCGCTGGGCGGCACGCTGGCCACCGAGATCCAGACCCTGCCGGGCCGTCAGGACCACCGCGCGGCGCAATCCGACAATCAGGACGAGCGCTACGGCCTTGCCCACGAGATCACGGTGGAACCGGGAAGCTGCCTCGCCGACGCGCTCGGCGCCGGCCCGGACGGCGGAACGACGCGGGTGAACTCGCTGCACCGCCAGGCGGTGGATGCGCTGGCGCCGGGCCTTCTCGCCGATGCGCTGGCCGCCGACGGCACCATCGAGGCCGCCCACCCGGACGGGGCGAAGGGCTGGACGCTGGCCGTGCAATGGCACCCGGAATACTGGGTCGCCTCGGACGAGACCTCGAAGCGGATTTTCGCTGCCTTCGGCCAGGCGATGCGGGACTGGCAGAGCCGGCGGGAAGGTTGAGGAAGAAATCGGCGGAATAGGACGGGAGAAAGAACGCACTGTCCGTCCATTAGAAAGGCGCCCCCGGGCAGGGGGGGCAGGGTAATTACGTTGCGTTATATTGTCATTATTATATTCAATATGCAATATGTAATTTGCAAAAGAGAGAGGAAACTCAAATGCCGAAATATATCTTAAACAAGAATAAGCAGGACTCGTCGAGCGGATCGAACTACGAGTTGCACAACGAAGATTCGGGAGCTTGCATTCGATTTCCGAAGCCTGAAAATCGGCTCCAGGTGGGAACCTATTCCAATTGTCGAGACGCAATCGCGGCAGCGCGGCGGCAATATCCTGCAATGGCTCCCAACATTGATGGCTGTTACTACTGTTGTCCCGACTGCCACAACGAATAGGCCCCGTTGGGTAACGTCTCGCAGAACCGGGATGACGCTGCAGAGATCGAACGCGAGGCATGGGGCGTGCGGTGAGGAGGCTGTTTCCTCCAAACCGCCTTCCACCTTCGACGTCATCCCCGCGAAGGTGTTGTGTCCCGGGAGGATGGAGCGACGCGGAGGTTCCCCCGCGTCCTAAGAGCCCGGCCCGGAAATGGTATCGGGCTACGCGCTTTCGGCTATTCCCCTCATGCCCCTCCGCCGTCATTGCCCGGCGAAGTCCGGGCAATCCACCTTCAGCCGCAGTATTCGGGGCACGCGCTGGATCACCCGGACTTCGCCGGGTGATGACGATGGAGAGGTATGAAGGCGCGTAGAATTCGGGGCGACGAACCGACTACCATTTTCGGGTCAGGCTTTGAGGACAGGAAACTCCACCTCTGCCGGGCTATTTTTTTTCCCCGCACGCATTAGTGTTGCACCGATGATGGCGCTTCAAGCGCCGCGCCACGACGTGCGAGGGAGAGAAACGGGAATGACTGACGACAAACGCCGGATGTTGCGCTCGAGAGCCTGGTTCGACAATCCCGACAATCCGGCGATGACCGCGCTCTATCTGGAGCGCTACCTGAATTTCGGACTGACGCGCGAGGAGCTGCAGTCGGGCAAGCCGATCATCGGCATCGCCCAGACCGGCTCGGACCTTTCGCCCTGCAACCGCCATCACCTGGAACTCGCCAAGCGCGTGCGCGACGGCATCCGCGAGGCCGGCGGCATTCCCTTCGAGTTTCCCGTCCACCCGATCCAGGAAACCGGCAAGCGCCCGACGGCGACGCTCGACCGCAACCTCGCCTATCTGGGCCTCGTGGAACTGCTCTACGGCTACCCGATCGACGGCGTCGTGCTCACCATCGGCTGCGACAAGACAACCCCCGCCTGCCTGATGGCGGCGGCGACCGTCAACATTCCGGCGATCGCGCTTTCCGTCGGGCCGATGCTGAACGGCTGGTACAAGGGCCAGCGCACGGGCTCGGGCACCATCGTGTGGAAGGCGCGCGAGCTGCTGGCGGCCGGCGAGATCGATGTCGGCGGCTTTGCCGACCTCGTCGCCTCCTCCGCGCCGTCGGTGGGCTACTGCAACACCATGGGAACGGCGACGACGATGAATTCGCTGGCCGAGGCGCTTGGCATGCAGTTGCCCGGTTCCGCCGCCATTCCCGCGCCCTACCGCGAGCGCGGGCAGATGTCCTATCTGACCGGCCGGCGCATCGTCGACATGGTGCACGAGGACCTGAAGCCTTCCGACATCATGACGCGCGCCGCCTTCGAAAACGCCATCGTGGTCAACTCCGCCATCGGCGGGTCGACCAACGCGCCGATCCACCTCAATGCCATCGCCCGGCATCTCGGCGTGCCGCTGGAGAACGACGACTGGCAGAAGATCGGCCACCACGTGCCGCTTCTGGTCAACATGCAGCCTGCGGGCGAATATCTGGGCGAGGACTACCACCATGCCGGCGGCGTGCCGGCGGTGATCGCGGAACTGATGAAGGCGGGGATGCTGCCGCACCCGGGCGCGATCACGGCGAACGGCAAGCCGATCGGCGAGAATTGCGAGGGCGTCGAGAACCTCGACACAAGGGTGATCCGGCCGGTTTCCGACCCGCTGATGAAGGATGCGGGCTTCGTCAACCTGAAGGGCAATCTCTTCGACAGCGCGATCATGAAGACCAGCGTTATCACCCCGGAATTCCGCGCCCGCTATCTGGAAAACCCGGACGACCCGAACGCTTTCGAGGGCCGCGCCGTCGTCTTCGAGGGTCCGGAGGACTACCACGACCGGATCGAGGATCCCGCGCTCGACATCGACGAGCATTCGATGCTGTTCATTCGCGGCACGGGGCCGATCGGCTATCCGGGCGGGGCGGAAGTCGTCAACATGCAGCCGCCGGCCGCCCTCATCAAGCGCGGCATCACCGCGCTTCCCTGCATCGGCGACGGCCGGCAGTCGGGCACCTCCGGCTCGCCTTCCATCCTCAACGCGGCACCGGAGGCGGCCGCCGGCGGCGGGCTCGCGCTCCTGAAGACCGGCGACCGCGTGCGCATCGACCTCAACGCCTGTACGGCGGACATCCTCATCGACGACGCCGAGCTTGCCGACCGCCGCAGGGCGCTGGAGGAAGCGGGCGGCTTCGCCTACGCGCCGAACCAGACGCCCTGGCAGGAGATCCAGCGCGGCCTCGTCGAACAGTTCGACAAGGGCATGGTCTTGCGGCCGGCGGTGAACTACCGGGACGTCGGGAATTCCGCACCGGCTGTCGGCAGTCACGGCATTCCGGGCGTGCCGCGCGACAATCACTGAAGGGTCGCACGGTGAAGCAAGCAGATTGCTTCCCTCTCCCCCCTTGTGGGGGAGAGGGGAACAAGCGGCATGCGCATGCGCCCCTCCCAAACAAAAAGGGCCGCCCGCAACCGGACGGCCCCCTTTTTTTTTGCCATGGCAAATGTCGCGGCAGGCGTCCCGCCGCCCGGTTATGCCGCCGGCTGATAGAGCCGGGCCTGCACGAGACCGGAGCCCGACAGCCTGTCGAGCGCCTTGGCGCCCGCCAGCACGGCGAGATCGACCAGCGGTTCCACGATGATGACCGTCATGTAGGCCGCCCCGAAGGAGGCGACATTGGCCATGTTTTCCGCGCCGAAGCCCTGGCCGTAGAGCGCCCAGAAGCCGACCCAGCAGACGATGCCGCCCTGATAGGCGGTCGAAAGCGCCAGCGCCTGGGAATACTTCACGTCCTTGTAGGCGGTGGCGGCCGGGATGATGCGCCGGGCCAGGAAGCTCATCGCGTAAAGCGGCACGATCAGCGTCGTGACGTTCATGCCGTATTGCGGCAGGTCGAACGGCGCGAAGAACACGCCCTGGATGAGCAGGCCGAGCGCCAGCCCGAGGCTCGCCGGCCCCGCGCCGAAGATCAGGAAGAGCGTGGAGCCGAGGATGAGATGTACCTCGGAAACGCCGACGGGATGATGCGGCAGTACCTGGAAGAAGCAGAACACCAGCGCGGTGGTGATGACCGTGCGCGCGGCAAGCGCCGAGGCGCCGCCGATCTGCCCGATGCCGCGGCCGGTTTCACGGATGGTGTCGAGCGCCATCTTGCCGGCAAGCCCGATGGCGCCGACGCCGGTGGCGTAGCTCAAGCCGATCTTGGCGCCGTCGACGACGCCCGGTTCGATATGCATGTCGTTCCTTTCCCCGCACCCTTCGTGCGGGTCCGTGGCGCGCCGGCAAGCGGCAACGCCTGTTGAGGCCATTGTCCGGGCAGGTCTCCTGACTCACGCCTCAACGCCGGATCTCCGCCTTCCCGGGATCGATACCCAGTGGCTTCTCCTGTCGGGCTTGTCGCCCGACGGATGACAGGAGCCGGCTCCGCGTTCACAGTTGCGAGGGCAGTCACGGATCGGGCCCCCGATTGGGTCAGCCTTACCGTGTTCCCATTTAATCCCGCGGGCTTTGCCCGCATGGAACCCGAATACCCCATACTAGACCGGATTCGAGCCTCAGGGAAATCCTGTAGGCGAAGGCCACGTCGCGCCAAGCGCCAGCGACCGGTGCGCGGCGTGCAAATGCGGGCCTTCGCGGCCCGCTCTTGCCACCTCCCCCGCGCGCCCGCATAGTCGGGCTTCGGGGAAGATGACCGGGCGGGCATGGAGCCGTGAGGAGGGCGCTCTATGAACCATGTTCTCATCCTGGGAGCCGCCGGCATGATCGGCGCCCGGCTGGCCGCGCGCATTGCGGAAAACGGAACCATCGGCGGGCAGTCGGTCGACCGGCTGACGCTCGCCGACATCATCGAGCCCGCCGCTCCCGCGGCCGGCGACATCCCCGCTGCTCTTTCCGTCCAGACGCTTGCCGCCGACATTTCCGATCCGGAAACGGCCGAACGGCTCGCCGGGCTGAAGCCCGACATCGTCGTGCATCTGGCGGCCATCGTCTCCGGCGAGGCGGAGGACGATTTCGACACCGGCTACCGGGTCAATCTGGAGGGCACGCTGCGGCTTCTGGAGGCGTTGCGGGATACGGGCCACGCCCCGCGGCTGGTCTTTGCCTCTTCAATCGCGGTCTTCGGCGCCCCCTTCCCCGACCGCATTCCCGACGAACACCACCTGACCCCGCTCACCTCCTACGGCACGCAGAAGGCGATCTGCGAACTGCTGCTCGCCGACTATTCGCGAAAGGGGTTCGTGGACGCGGTGGGTCTGAGACTTCCAACCATCGTGGTCAGACCCGGAAAACCCAACAGGGCGGCCTCGGGCTTCTTTTCCTCCATCATCCGGGAGCCGCTGAACGGCGATGTGGCGATCCTGCCGGTATCAACCGAGGTTCGCCACTGGATGGCCAGCCCGCGCGCCGCGGTCGGCTTTCTCGAACATGCCGCAACCATGGACACCGAGCGCCTGCAGGGACGGCGCAACATCACGATGCCGGGAATTTCGGTGAGCGTTCAGGAGCAGATCGACACCCTGCGCGATCTGGCCGGCCAGCAGCGGGTGAAGCTCATCCGCCACGTGCCGGACGAACGCATCGCCGCCATCGTCGCGGGCTGGCCGCGCGACTTCAACACATTTCGCGCGCGCAGCCTGGGCTTCACGCCGGACGCGAATTTCGCCGAGATCGTGCAGACTTACGCGGCCGAGGAGGGGATCAGGCTTTAGTGCCGGACGGCGCGGGCTTTTTTTTGGGGGGGGGGATTTGAAGAGGATTTTAGGGGTGGGTTTCTTTATTGCGGCTCATCCTTCGAGACGGCCTGCGGCCTCCTGAGAGCCCGACCCGAAAATGGCATCGGGTTGCGCGCCTTCAACCTCTTACGCGCATACCTCTCCATCGTCATTGCCCGGCGAAGTCCGGGCAATGACGATGGAGGGGTATGAAAGGGCGTAGACTTCGCGGCGAAGAACCAACTGCCACTTTCAAGCCAGACTCTGATGAGCGCCCGCGAGAGCGCGTCTCGAAGGATGAGCCACGAAAAAGCCCCTCACCCCCAAAGCCCCATGGCAAAATCCCGCCGGCGGGCATGCGCCGCGGCGGGATCGGGCAGGAAACGATGTGTTCGGGCCGGCACAGGCAATTGTCTTGCCCGCCGGCGCGGCGTTTCGGGCGCTTTACACGACGGCGAGGTCGCGCGCCTCGTTGCGGTCGCCGGCGTGGACCAGCTCGTAGAAGACCACCTGGCCTTCCTTCAGCAAGTTAAGGCCCGCCGCCTTGACCGCGTTCATATGGACGAAGACGTCGTTTCCGCCATGGTCGGGCTCGATGAACCCGAAACCCTTGCGCGGGTCGAACCACTTCACATTTCCGTTTTCCATGTTTGTTTTTCCTTATTCCATGAAATATCGAGGCCGGAGCGCATCATTGCGCGTCCAGCTTGTGCAACACTTGCGGTCTTCAAAAAGATCCGCCGGAAGGAAACCATCCGGGCCGTGCGTGATTTGGGGGCCGCGACGTCGCCGTCTTGACGTGGTCGCCTGGCCATCCCGACTTTCGCGCCGGCTCTTTCTTCTTTTTCTCAGCCGGCACGTTCCGCGCCGGAGCGAGACTTTTCGGTCTCAGTTCATTCAGAATGGTGGACCGGTGTGGTTAAAAGATGGTGCATGGACGATGACAATTCAAGAACGGTGTTTTCCGTGCGCAATGAACGCCATGGGAGAAATGCGAAAAAATGGGTCCGCTGCCGCTTTTTCGCCGCCCGGCTGGCGTGCATGATGCGCAACGAGGGAACAGGACGGAACCGCACATGATCGACAGGCCGAAACTTCCGGGCTTTGCCAGCCCCGGCACGCTCGAAACGCTACCCGCGCGCTCAGCGATGCCGGGGTCGATCTAGTGGGGGAGCGAACAGAGGAAGACCGCACGGCCGGCACGCCGACCGATCCGGCATCGATAGACACGCCTGACCTGAAGGCCGCCGCCGGACGCCGTCCGACCAGCACCTTTTCAGGCTTCGGGCTGGATCTGCCGGGCCATTTCGCGGCCCGCCACCCCGCGATTGCCGCGCTGCTGCTCGTCGTGGTGATCGTCGTCTCCTCGCTGGCGATCCCGAAGCTCCATTTCGACGACAATCTCCAGCGGGTCTTCGCCTCGCGCGCGGAAACCTCGGAATCGCTGACGAGCGGGCGCAACGTCGTGGTGCTTGCGGAAAGCGACCATCCCTTCACCGCCGCCGACTTTTCCGCCATGCGCGACTTCTCGCTGGAGCTGCAGCTTCTCGACCGCGCCGAATTCGTGCTCTCGCCCTTCTCCATGCGCTTCTCCACCGCCGATGCCGACCATCCGGGCGAGGCCGTCTTTCCCTTCGACATCAAGGACGCCGATATCGCCGCACGCCTTGCCGCCTACCGCGCGAGCGATCCCGATATCCGCCCGCTGATTTCCGCGGACATGAAAAGCGCGCTCATCTTCGTCGCGCTCGACGGCTCCATGAAGCGCGGCGCGCTGCGTGCGAAACTCGACGATATCCGCGCACTTTCCAAGGAGTTCACAAAGACCGGCCTCGCTTACGAGCTGACCGGCGTCGACGCCATCGCCTTCGACATCGCCGGCGCGATCAAGTCCGATCTGATCCGGCTGAACGGGGCGGGCTGCGTCATCGCCATCATCCTCGCCTTCCTGATCTTCGGCACGATCCGTACGACGCTGGTCGTTGTCGCCCCTGCGCTGGTCGGCGCGGGCGTGTCGCTGGCGCTTTTCGTCGCCTTCGGCTTTCCCGTCACCGTACTGTCGAACGTGGTGCCGATCCTGGTGCTGGTGCTCGGCATCGCCGACAGCATCCACCTGACCATGCACTATCTGGTGGAAACCGAGGGAACCCGGCGCGAACGGCTGACGCAGACGATTTCCGACGTCGGGCCGGCCTGCGCGCTGACGGCACTGACCACCGCCATCGGCTTCGGCGCCATCGGCGCCACATCCAACGTCCCTTTACGCGAACTGGCGATCCTGGGGGCGGCCGGCGTCATGGCGTCCTTCATGGTGGTGCTGGTCGGCTTCACGCTGATCGCGCCGTTCTGCAAGCCACCGGCGGAAAACAAGCGCAGCCTTCTCATGCGCGCGCCGGTGCCCGCTTTCTTCGAGCGCTGGGCGCTCGGGCGCTCGCGGCTCGTCATCGCGCTCGCCGTCGTGGTCATGGCTGGCGGACTTTATTCCGTCTCGCGCACCGAGATGTGGTTCCCGCTCTTCCAGAACATGCCGGAGACGAGCGACGTCAGGCTCGCCAACGACCGCATCGAGAAGGCTTTTGGCGGCTATTTCCGGCTGTGGATCGACCTCGATGTCTCCGGCGACAACGCGCTTGAAACGAAAAAGGGCTGGGCGCGGATGAAGCACCTGGTGGAAAGCGTGGAGACCGCGGCACCCGACTATTCGGTGCTCTCCGTTGTCACCGCCGCGCGCTGGCTGGGCGAGCCGGACCGGGCGCCAACGGAAGAGGAACTGGCGAAACTCGACGCCACCCAGCGCGCACAGCTGCTCTCGCCCGACGGCAACACCGCGCATGTGATCGTGTTCGTGCCCGAACCCATGCGCGATCACACCTCGCTGCGCCTTCAGGACGCCATCACGGAGGCGGCAAAGGCGGCGGGAGCGGAACGCGTCTACGGCTTTCCCGCGGTGCTGCGCCACAACGCGCTGCCGATGATCCGTCAGCTGGCCGAAGGCCTGATGGGCGCCTGCATCGTGGCGGTGATCGTGGTGGCGGCTGCCTTCCGCTGGCCGATGCTGGCCCCTGCCCTGCTGTTTCCCAACGTCCTGCCGCTGGTGCTGGCGGCTGCGGCCCTTCACGTCGTCAACAACGGGCAAGTCAATCCCACAGCCGTGCTGGCGCTCACCGTGGCCTTCGGCATCGCGGTGGACGATTCCATCCACTTCGCCAACCGCTACCGGCTGGAACGCTCCATCGGTCTGGACGTTGACGAAGCGCTACGGGTGGCGATCGGCCAGACCGGCCGCGTCATGATCATCACCACGGTGCTGATCGCGGCGGGCGTGATGGTGACGCTGACGAGCGCGTTCTCGACCGTCAGGCTGTTCGGCATCATGCTGATCCTGACGTTCTTCGTGGCGCTTGTGGCGGATCTGCTGCTGCTGCCTGCCATCCTGCGCCTGAAATGGTTCCGACGCCCGAAATGGTTTGCCGAGACATGATGGAAAGACGCCTGACCTTCGCCCTCGCCGCAACGCTTGGCCTGCTGGTCGCCTTCCCGGCCGCCGCCGACCCCGCGCTCGACACCGCCGCCGGCCGCTGGTCCGGCAAGGGCTGGGTCAAGCGGGGAAGCGAGGAGGCAAAGCAGATCGTGCGCTGCCGGATCGCGTCCGATTTCGAGGCGCCGCGCCTGTCCATCGAGGGCAAGTGCGCGGCCTCGGGCACGAATTTTCCCGTGAAGGGCTATATCGACGAGGCGGGCGGGCGCTTCACCGGACGCTGGTACAGCCCGACGAGCAGCGCGATTGCCCCGGTGACGGGCCGCACGCGCGGCAAGGAAATCGCCATCAGCTTCACGTTCCCGGCAAAGGAAGGCCGCAAGCCGGTTTCCGGAAAGCTCTCGTGGGAAAAGGGCTCAGACGAACTGGTGCTGACCAGCACCGACGGCACCGGGGAGTTGAGCCGGATCGTGTTCGAGCGGTAGGGCGCAAACTCATCGCCGCGCAGCCTCTTACAGCCTGACCTCTTCGACAGCCTGCCCGTGCTCAGGCTCCCAAGCCTTTGCCATGTTCAATACATCCTCGAACGGCTCATCCGGGTGAGACGTCGTGCATAGGAAGCGTTTCGCGTCGCTGCCGTCACTGACGACGATCTCGTCGATAATGTCTTCAACCCTAGCGCAGCCTGGTCCCACCACTGCTACAAGCGACACGTCATCGCGCAGGCATTGCTCGACAAAGCCGTAGAGCAAAGTCTCATCCGATACCGGAACGTGAAGAATTAATCTGCGGGCATACGGCATGGCGAGATTGTAGGCCGGCGGGTGATGGCTTTCCAGAGCGGTTCATGGTTTGACGGAAGCAGTCAGTGGGGAGATCACCTCTCCCTATGGGGGAGGGGCGGATACGGCCGCTTGCGCCTGAAATGAACCGTCAGACATCAGCGCGCCCGAAAAGGGCGCACCGATCACCTTGCCTCTGCCCCCTCCCTACTTCTGCATCACGATTTCCGGCCCCATCAGCGCGTAGGGCAGGAAGGTCGACAGCGGTTCGAAGTAGGTCACCAGGATCAGGAACAGGAACAGGATCGCCACGAAGGGCGCGGATGCGCGCACGACCTGCACGAGCGACATTCCCGTTATGCCCGATGTCACGAACAGGTTGAGCCCGATCGGCGGCGTGATCATGCCGATCTCCATGTTCACCACCATGATGATGCCCAGATGGACCGGATCGACGCCGAGCTGCATGGCGATCGGGAAGACCACGGGCGCCACGATCAGCAGGAGGCCCGAGGGTTCCATGAACTGACCGCCGAGCAGCAGCAGCAGGTTGATCGCGATCAGGAAGGTGAACCAGTCGAAGCCGGCGCCCAGCATCCAGTCGGTGATCGCCTGCGGGATGCGTTCCGAGGTCAGCACGTGGGCGAACAGCAGCGCGTTGACGATGATGAACATCAGCATGATCGTCGTGCGCGCGGCATCGATCATCACCTTGCGCGTTTCCGCGTTGTAGAAGGCGGGGATGAACGCGACGAGAATATGCCACAGGTTGCGCCGCCAGATCCGGAGCGAGCGCCAGTAGGCCACGCCGATGCTTGCCGTGCGCCGGTCGGACCGGAGCACCGGATAATAGCCGAACACGGCCAGCGCCAGCACGACGCCCGCCCAGAAGCGCGTCTCCAGCCCGAGATCGCCGAGGAAGAAGAACGACAGGATCAGCCAGATGAACAGAAGCGCCAGCGCATAGATGGCGGCGGAAAAGCCGACGCGCGCGTTGGGCCCGTCCTCTTCCGTCACCCACGGCACGTCCTTCAGCGGGCCCATGTCGCGATAGATGAAGACGGCGACCACGAAGGAATAGACGGCGGCCACCGCGGCCGCTTCCGTCGGCGTGAAGACGCCGCCGTAGATGCCGCCCAGGATGATGATGATCAGAAAAAGGCCCCAGCCCGCATCGCGCCCGGCGACCAGCATCTCGTGCACGCCGACGAAAGGCTGCTTGGGCATGTTCTTGCGCCGGGCGTTGATGTAGATCGCCACCATCAGCATAAGGCCCGCAACGATGCCCGGGATGACGCCGGCCAGGAACATGCGCCCGACCGATACATCCGTCGCCGCCGCATAGACCACCATGACGATGGAGGGCGGAATAAGAATGCCGAGCGTGCCCGCATTGGCGATGACGCCGGCGGCGAAGTCCTTGGTGTAGCCGACCTCGCGCATGCCGGCGATGGCGATGGTGCCGATGGCGACCACGGTCGCCGGCGAGGAGCCGGAAAGGGCCGCAAACAGCATGCACGAGAACACCGCCGCAATGGCGAGGCCGCCGCGCACGTGCCCCACGGCGGCCACCGCGAAGCGGATGATGCGCCGCGCCACGCCGCCGGTCGACATGAAGGCGGAGGCGAGAATGAAGTAGGGGATCGCCAGCAGGGTGTAGTTCTGCGAGGCGGTGAACAGCTGCTGCGCCACCGACGACATGGAATCGTTGGAGAACAGCGCGATGGCGAGGACGCTGGACAGGCCCAGCGAGATGGAGATGGGGACGCCCAGGAACAGGAACGTCAGCACCATGACGAAAAGAGCTGCGGCTTCCATGGTGCTCAGTCCTTCAACGCGTCTTTGTTCTCGGCCACGAGGTCTTCGGCCTCATGCGCCGCAATCATCATTTCCCGCTCGCCCTTGATGATGGCGATGGCAGCCTGCAGGCAGCGGAAGGCGAAGAAGGCGAGCCCGGTGGGCAGCACCAGATAGACGATCCAGCGCTGCACGCGCTCCTTGGTGCCGAACAGGTGCTGGATGATGTCGGGATAGCGCAGGTCGTCGAGGCCGATGCCGGTGCGGAAATTGAGCGTCCAGTAGGCGATGGCGCCGCCGCGGGTCTGGATGCCGAAGATCTGAAGCCAGTCGGCCGAAATCAGGATCGCCGCGTAAAGCACGCCGCACAGCGCGCCGAAGACCGCGAGCACGCGGAAGATCTTGGGCGGAAACAGCCGGATACCGGCATCGACGCCGAGATGCGAGCCGATCTTCACGCCGTAGTTCATGCCGAACAGGATCATCCAGGCAAACAGCAGCCGGGTGAATTCCAGCGCCCCGCCCCAGCCGGTGTTGAAGCCGTAGCGCGCCACGACCTGGGTAAAGGAGACCAGCGTCATGAGCGCCAGCAGAAGCGCGAGCACGATCTCCTCGAAATGGGCGATGACCTCGGGCCATTGCACCTCGATGACGTGGATCGTCATGACGAGAGCCACGAGCGCGAGGATGCGCATGACGAGTTCCGCGTGCTTCCACGTGAAGCCCAGCGCCTGCGCCACGGTGCGCGCTTCCGCACCCAGGTATATCGCCAGAAACGCCAGCACGGCGGCGGCGACGATGGTTGAGAGTTTCGAAGTCACGGCTTCCCCCGCACGGCACCAACGGCAAAAAGCCGTCGGCCGGCTGCCCCGCGGTTGTGCGTCCCGGGGCATTTCGTTCTTGTCGGACGGTCGGGGGAGAGGCTGCCGGCCCCTCCCCTTTCTCTGGTTCGCGAAAAGGCGCGCGTCAGTTGTTGTTCGACGCCAGCGCCGCGTCGATCACGTCCTGACCGATGTCGTCCTTGAACTTGTCCCAGACGGGCTTCATCGTATCGACCCACTGCTGGCGCTGTTCCGGCGTCAGTTCCCGGATCGTGGAGCCGGCATCGATGATGTTCTGCCGGTTGGCCGCTTCCTGCTTGCCGACATTGGCGTTGGCCTCGTCGGTGACTTCGCCGACGATCTTCAGGAACTGGTCGCGCACGTCCGGCTCAAGCCCGTTCAGCCACTCGTCCGACGTCACCAGCAGGTAGGCCAGCGCCGCGTGGTTGGTCTCGGTGATGCCGTCCTGCACCTCGAAGAACTTCTGGGTGTAGATGTTGGACCAGGAGTTCTCCTGCCCGTCGACGACGCCGGTCTGCAGCGCACCGTAGACTTCCTTGAAGGCGAGCTTCTGGGCATTGGCGCCCATCGCCTCGATCATCGCGACGGAGACGTCGGAGGTCTGCACGCGGAACTTCAGGCCCTTGGCGTCAGACGGCACCAGCAGCGGCTTGTTGGCCGAAAACTGCTTCATGCCCGACAGCCAGTAGCCGAGACCCACATAGCCGACATCGGAGATCGAGGTCAGCAGTTCCTTGCCCTTGTCGGAATTGCCGAAGCGCATGACCGCATCGAGATTGTTGAACACGAACGGCAGATCGAACAGGCGGAACTTCTTGGTGTAGGCCTCGAATTTCGACAGCGAGGGGGCCGCGAGCTGCACATCGCCCAGAAGCAGGGCCTCCATCACCTTGTCGTCGTCGAAGAGCTGCGAGTTCGGGAACACCTGCATGCAGGCGATGCCGTTCATCTCCTTGTTGACGCGCTCGGCCAGCAGCGTGGCGGCATCGCCCTTCGGGTGCCCCGTGGCGGCAACGACGTGGCTGAACTTGATGACCATTTCGCCGTCGTCGCATTCATCGGCGGCAAGCGCCGGAGCAACAAAGGCGAAAGTGGCAGCCGCGGCGGCCGCCAGAACGAACTTTTTCATGAATGTCCTCCCAGACATGATTGGGCTGCCGGCGAAATCCGGCGAAGCCCGATATCATTAGCAACCGCCGTGCCAGCGGCGGGAACTGCCACAAGAATGGCGCAAATGTGGCACTTTAGCGAGTCCTGTCGGAAACCCGGAGGGCCGCCATGGGCGTGAATGGAAACATTGTCGCAGCGACGATGGGTCGGATTCGACACATTGCCGCAGGGCGGGAGCGGGAGGAAGGGAAGGTGAAGGGTGAAGGGTGAAGGGTGAAGGGTGAAGGGTGAAGGGTGAAGGGTGAAGGGTGAAGGGCAATGGGGCGCCTGCGGCGCGCTTGGTCGCTGGATTCCGGATCGGCGCTCGGCTATCGCCTCACTTGTCCGGAATGAGGAGCTTGGGGTTGGCTTAAAGCCCGCCACACACGCCGTCATTCCGGGCGGTCTGCAGCGAAGCTGCATGGCCAGACCCGGAATCCAGCGCAACAAGTGCGGCGAAGCCGCTCCTTCTCATTTTCTTCCTTTCCCTCTTCCCTTCCGCCCTCAGTCCTGCGTCGCCTCTTCCTTCTCCAGCCCGTACTTCTTCATCTTCTCGTAGAGCGCCTTGCGCGACAGGCCGAGCGCCTCGTAGGTCGCCTTGATGGACCCCTCCTGACGGCGAAGCTCCGCCGAAATCAGCGCCCGCTCGTACTTGCCCACGCGCACCGAAAGCGGCGTGCCGACGCTTTCCTCGCCGGTCTCCGACCCGCTGGTGATCTTGTCGACGCCGAGCACGAAGCGGTCGGCGACGTTTCTCAGTTCGCGCACGTTGCCGGGCCATTCGCGCGCCATCAGGTTGGCCATCACCTCCGGCGTCAGGTCCGGGATCTCGCGCCGGTAGCGGGCCCGCGCCTCGCGCGCCAGATGATGGAACAGCAGCGGAATGTCCTCGCGCCTGTCGCGCAAGGGGGGAATGTCGAGGCTCACCACGTTGAGACGGTAATAGAGATCGCGGCGGAAGCGCCCGGCCGCGCTTTCCTTTTCCAGGTCCACCTTGGTGGCGGCGACGAAGCGCACGTCAAGTTCGATGGTCTTGTTGGAGCCGAGCCGCTCGATGGTGCGGTTCTCGATGACGCGCAACAGCTTGACCTGCAGCTCCAGCGGCATGGATTCGATCTCGTCGAGAAACACCGTGCCGCCGTCGGCGTGTTCCAGCTTGCCGATGCGCTGGCGCGAGGCACCGGTAAACGCCCCCTGCTCGTGGCCGAAAAGCTCAGATTCAATGATCTCGGCCGGCAGTGCGCCGCAATTGAGGGCGACGAAGGGGCCGTCCTTGCGCACGCCCTCCTCGTGCAGTGCGCGCGCCACCACTTCCTTGCCGGACCCGGTCTCGCCCAGGATCAGCACGTCGGCATCGGTCGCGGCAAGCGCCTGAACGGCGGATCTCAGCCGCTCGATGGCGGGCGAACGTCCGACGAGACGCGCCGCGAGCCCGGCGGTATCGCCGAGCTGTTCGCGCAAGACCCGGTTTTCCAGCACCAGCCGGCGCTTTTCCAAGGCCCGTTCCACCACGTTGGCGAGCCGGGCGACGGGAAACGGCTTCTCGATGAAATCATAGGCGCCGGCCCGCATCGCCTCCACCGCCAGCGGCACGTCGCCGTGGCCGGTGATCAGGATGACGGAAAAGGCGGTGTCGATGTCGAAGGCGGCCTTCATCAGTGCCAGGCCGTCCATCTTCGGCATACGGATATCGGTGACGAGCACGCCGTAGAAATCGCGCGAGACGCGGTCGAGCACGCCCTCGGCATTGGGGTAGGCCTCCACCCGGTGCCCGGCAAGCTCCAGCCCCTGCGCCAGCGCCTCGCGCAGGTCGGTCTCGTCATCGACGAAGAGCACGGTCGACTGGTCCATTTCGAATGTCCCGGAAAGGTGAAAGTTTCCTGTTCGGTGTAGACCGGTTCGCGTGCCGTTTGAAGCCGGCGTTGCGGGGCGGCGCGCCAGCCCCTTCATCCTGCCTTGTACGATCTCTCCATCGCCATCACCCGGCGCAGCCCACAGTGGATTGCCCGGACTACCGCCGGGCAATGACGACGGAGGGGCCGGCGGGAAGATGACACCGGTGGGCAGGCGGAATTTGCGAACGAACACGCCGACTTTCCGCGCCGCTTCCCTTCCCTCACCCGGCGACCGCCAGTTCCGCCTGCGGCAGATGCACGGCGAAGACGGAGCCGGCTCCGCCCTCAAGGCTTTCCTCCAGAACAAGCTGACCGCCGAAGTCGCGGACGATCTTGTCGGCGATGGAGAGGCCGAGGCCGAGCCCCTCGCCCACGTCCTTGGTGGTGAAGAACGGATCGAAGATGTGCCCGCGCGCCTCGGCGTCGATGCCGGGACCATCGTCGATGACGCGGATCAGCACCTCCCCGCCCCCGCACGTTTCCGTGGTGATGCGGATTTCGCCGCCCTCCTCGCCAACCGCATCGAGCGCGTTGACGAGAAGGTTCATCACCACCTGTTCCAGCAGCACCGCATCCGCCGCGACCGCAAGCTCGCGCGGCGGGCGTTCGAACGATATCTGCGCCTGGCTGCGCTTGATGCGCGGGGAGAGCAGCATCAGCGCCTCGTCGATGACCGGGCCGACCGGCACCGGCTGCGTCTGCGTGCCGGGCTTGCGGGCAAATCCCTTCAGCGTGCGCGAGATCGTCGCCATGCGATCGACCATGGCGGCGATCTTGCGCAGGCTTTCGCCAGCCTCCGCACAGCGGCCGCGCTGGACCAGCAGCTCCGCATTGTCGGCCTGGGAGCGGATGACGGCGAGCGGCTGATTGAATTCGTGGCTGAGTGCTGCCGACATCTGGCCGAGCGTGGCGAGCTTGGCGGTCTGGACGAGTTCGTCCTGCGTGCGGCGAAGTTCCGCCTCCGCCGCCTCACGCTCGCGCACCTCCTCGCCGAGGCGTTGATTGGCGCGGGTGAGATCGCGGGTACGGTCGCGTACGCGCCGCTCCAGACGGAGTGCGGCCGCCCGCTCGCCGCGCAGCCGCGCCTGAAGCCGCAACCGCCGCTCCGCCACGATCCAAGCGAGGCCGGTGACGATCAGCGTCAGCAGGATGGCGATGAGCGCGGCGGTGGCGGCCTGCCGGGTCACCGCGCTCGCATCGAAGAACACGGCGACCGACCAGTCGAGCACCGGCAGGTTCTTGGCCGCCTTCAGATAGAGCCTGCGCCCCTCCGCCGCCGGCAGCGAGACGAGCAGATGCTCGCCGCGCATCTCGGTGCGCGCGTGCAGGCTCTGCAGATCCGTCCGGTCCTCCGGCGAGAGCCAGCGACCGCGCCAGCGCGGCCGGTTGGTCGCGACGATGCGGCCGGCGCCATCAAGTGCCAGCACCGGATCGCGCGACAGCGCCCAGGCCTGCTCGATGCGGCCGAGATCGACCCGCGCGGCGACGACGCCGACGATCTTGTCCTCGGCCCCGGCACCGGACCTGACGGCGGAGGCGAAGATGTAGCTTGCCGGGTGCCGTGACCAGAAGCTGGCGGCCGAGCCGGCCCTCGCGCGCCTGTTCCACCGCCTGGCGGATCTCGGTATCGAGCGCGGTGCCCACCGCATCTATGTCGGAGGAGCCGATCAGGCTGCCGTCCTCGGCGAGAAAGCGGATTTCCTCCGCCCCCGTCATGCCGGCAGCGGTGGCCGCGATCCGGTGCGCGGTTTCCGTGTCGCGCGCCCGAGACAGGGCGACCACGTCCGGCCGCCGCGACAGGATGGGCGGCAGGATGCGGTACTTGTCCAGCAGGCTTTCCAGAGTGGCGGCCTGAAGGTCGAGCGAGGCGGCGGCGCGAAGCCCGATCTCGTCGAGCATAAGCCTCTCGCTCACCCGGGCCGTGACCCAGGCGGCGAGCGCGCCGCCAAGAAGACATGCGGCCAGGATCCCCGCCAGGGTCCGGCGGGCGCGAAGCGAAGTGTTCATGGGGCGGATGATAGCGGAAAAGCGGGCGAAGGAAGAGACGGCACCGACCCGCGCAAGCGGGCTCCCGTCGCCGTGCCCGGGTTGACGGCGGCGGGAGCCCAGTCGCAGGGAGGAAAGGCTCCCCTTCGCAACGCAACCGCCCGTGTTTGACCGACGTCGGGCGGCTCCGTCATTGCTTCATTGCGGGCCTTCGTGTTGCGCCCCCTAGCGCGACATGTAACCGTCCCGGTCGCGCCCGGTCTCGCGGGAGGCGAGCGGCCTGTCCACCGCCACGCTCTTGATCAGCGCGAAGATGTGCTGGCCGGGTTTCAGATCCAGCGCGATCAGCGAGGCGCGGGTGATGCGGGCGCGCAGGCGCTGTTTGCCGAGCGCGCAGGCGACCTCCGCGTAGGGACCGTCCTCGTGCGTGACCTCCAGCACCGTGACCGGCAGCGCGTTGCGGATGGAAAGCCCGCCTGGCACTTCGAGTGCCAGTGCGATGTCACGGGCGCGCAGGTGCAGGCGCAGCTCCTCGCCCACCCCGGCGCGCACGGCCGGAACCTCGATCGACTGGCCCTCAACCGCGATGTGGGTCAACCCCCATGTCCGATCGATCGAGGCGACCTTGCCCGCGAGCACGGCGCCGGCATGTTCGCGCCCTGTGGCCGGGCCGAGATCGAGCCGGGTCATCACCTCGCCGATGGGACCGACCGCCTCCACCTTGCCGTCGGAGATGATCACCAGCGTTTCGGCAAGCCGCGCGACCTCCTCCATCGAATGGGAGACGTAGACGATCGGGATTGCCGCCTCACGCCGCAGACGGTCGAGATAGGGCAGGATCTCGCCCTTGCGGGCCTGATCGAGCGAGGCGAGCGGTTCGTCCATCAGCAGCATGCGCGGCCCCGACAGGAGCGCGCGGCCGATGGCGACGCGCTGGCGCTCGCCGCCCGACAGCTTGGCGGGCCGGCGATCGAGCAGCTGGCCGATGCCCAGAAGCTCCACCACCTCGTCGAACGGCATGGAGGCTCGGCGCCCGCCCGCCCAGTGCGAGAAGGTGAGATTGCGGCGCACGGTGAGGTGCGGAAACAGCCGCGCCTCCTGAAAGACATGGCCGATGCGGCGCTCGCGGGTGGAAAGATCGATCTTCCGTTCCGAATCGTAAAGCACCATGTCGTCGACCGCGATGCGGCCGCGTGAGGGCCGCGACAGGCCCGCGATCATGTGCACGAGCGAGGTCTTGCCGGCGCCGGAACGGCCGAACAGCGCGGTCACGCCGGCGGCGCTTTCGAACGACGCAGCAAGCCGGAATGTGCCGAGTTGCGCTTCGATATCGACGGAGAGCATCAGCCACCTCCCAGCCGGCGGGCGAGCCGGCGCGACACGAATTCGGAGGCGAACACCGCGCCGAAGGCGATGACGGCGGCGGTGATGGCGAGACGCAGGGCGGCGAGATCGCCGTCTGGCGACTGGGTGAAGGTGTAGAGCGCCAGCGACAGGGTGCGGGTCTCGCCGGGAATGTTGGAAACAAAGGTGATGGTGGCGCCGAATTCGCCCATCGCCTTGGCAAAGCCCATCAGGGCTGCGGCGATGATGCCGGGCAGCGCCAGCGGCAGGGTCACGATGAAGAAGGTGACGATGCGGCGCGCGCCGAGCGTTTCGGCGGCCTGTTCGAGCTTGGGATCGACCGCCTCGATGGCGAGCCGGATCGGCCGCACCATCAGCGGGAAGGCCATGACGCCGGCGGCGAGCGCCGCACCGGTCCAGCGGAAGGCGAGCGTGATGCCGAGGGCATCGTGCAGGAAGCCGCCGATGGGCCCGTGCCGTCCGAACAGGATGAGCAGGATGTAGCCGGTGACGACCGGCGGCAGCACCAGCGGCATGTGGATGAGCGCATCGAACAGCGCATGGCCGGGAAAGCGCCAGCGCGCCAGCGCATAGGCAGCGAGGATCGCAAGCGGCAGGCTTACCAGAAGGGCGAGGCCGCCGACCTTGAAGGTCAGGACGACGGCCTCGATCTCTGCAGGGGACAGTGGCTGCATCGATAGTTCAATCAACGGGCTGGAAGCCGACCTTGGCGAAGATCCCGCGCGCCTCCGGCGTGGAAAGATAGTCGAGGAACCCGATCGCACCGGGCTTTGCGACCGTGGTCACCGCCCCGGGATAGACGATCGGGGCATGGCTGTCATCGGGGAAGGTGGCGACCACCGCGACATCCGGCTGGATGGCGGCGTCCGATCCGTAGACGATGCCGAGCGGGGCCTCGCCACGGGCGACGGCGGCGAGCGTCACGCGGACGTTCTCCATCGGCGCGAGCTTGCCCTCCACCGCATCCCACAGGCCGAGCTTGGTGAGCGAGGCCTTGCCATAGCGCCCGGCGGGCACCGATTCCGGCGTGCCGATGGCGAGCCGGCCCTCACCGATGCGTTCAAGCAGCGCGTCCTTGGTGAGCTCGAGCGGCTTGGCGTCGGCCTTCGGCGCGACGACAACCAGCGTGTTGGCGGCGACGTTGCGGATCGTCGCGGGGTCGATGGCGTCGGCCTTCTTCAGATAGTCCATCCACTTCACGTCGGCGGAGATATAGACGTCGGCCGGCGCGCCGGCTTCCACCTGACGGGCGATGGCGGAAGAGGAGGCGAAGGAGAAGACGACCTCGGTGCCGTTTTCCTTCGTGTAGGCGGCGCCGATCCCCTCAAGCGCATCCTTCATGCTGGCGGCGGCGAAGACGGTCAGCTTTTCGGCCGCCTGGGCGGAGCCGAGCGTGGCCGCCACGGCGAGGCCGGTTGCGACCGCGACGCCGGCGGCGCGGCGAAGCACTCTGGAGGTGAAGGAGGCTCCGGAGGCGGACTGGGCGGGTTTCATGGCAAATCCTTGCGATATGTTCGACGGAACATATCGAACCCTATACGCCGTCTTTGGGATCCTCAAGCGCGGAATCGCTGTCGCGCGTGCGAAGTGTGGCCGCACCCGGTTCCACCATCGCTTGCAGGGCGGCGATGTCGGCCGCGGCGGCCTCACGGAGCACCCTTTCCATGCCGCGAAAGTGGGAGAGAACGGCTTCCCCGGCCTCCGTCAGCCGCGCACCGCCGCCCTTCGAGCCGCCCTTTTCCGTTTCGACAAGCGGCGTGCGGAAGATGCGGTTCATCTCGCCGACGAGGTTCCAGGCGCGCTTGTAGCTCATCGACTGGCGGTTGCCGGCGGCCCGGATGGACCCGGTATCCCGGATGCCTTCCAGAAGGTCCGCCTTGCCGGGACCGAGCGCGACGCCGGGCGCGAGTATGAGACGGATGCGGGATTTGGGAAAGTCTGTCATGCGGGCAGGGTCGGGTGCGGGGGCGGCGGGGTCAAGGGACATAATGGAGGGGGCGAAGAGTGGGGTGTGGAGAAGAGAGGGAGAGGGACAGAAAGGAGAGGGACAGAAAGGAGAAGGGCAGAAATGTATGGAGCGGCTTTGCCGCGCTTGTTGCGCTGGATTCCGGATCGGCGTTCGGCTTCGCCTCACTTGTCCGGAATGAGGGAGGGTGTGGAAAGCTTCAAGCCAACCACATACTCCCTCATTCCGGGCGGTCTGCAGCGAAGCTGCATGGCCAGACCCGGAATCCAGCGCAACAAGCGCGGCGAAGCCGCTCCATTCCCTTCTCCTTCTCTCCCCTACCCGCCGATCGGCAACTGGTTGTCATCCCTCAACGTCTCCAGCACGACGGAGGAATGGACGTTCTGCACCGCGTCGTGCGCCAGCAGGTCGTCGTTGATGACGCGCGCCAGCGTTCTCAGGTCCGCGACCGTGATCTTGATCAGATAATCCATCTCGCCGGTCAGCGCGTGCGCCTCCTGCACGCTCTCCATCGCGTTGACGAGATCGCGGAAGCGGCGCGAGTTGGCGCGGCTGTGCGCGTTGAGCGTGACGCCGACGAAGGCCGTCACCTGCAGGCCCAGCGCATCTCTCGACAATTCCGCCCGCACGCGGCGGATGACACCGTCCGCCTCCAGCCGCGCACGGCGGCGCGAGACCTGCGAGGCCGACAGCGCGATCCGCGCGCCGATCTCCTGATTGGTGAGCCCGGCATCGCGCTGGAGAAGCGCCAGAAGACGGATATCGAAGGCATCGAGTGTGATCATGTGCGCAATACTAGCATATGACGCACGATTTGTGCACAGACCGCGACGTCAGTCGCGCGAATGCATGCAAATTGCGGCGCAAAGCGCGCAAAATGGTCGCATTGACATTGCCGCGCAAGCGGCGCCGGCCAGGGACGGAGCCCTGCGACAAGGCCCTGAAACAGGCCCTTCGCGCGAAGGCACGGCCGGCGGACAGGAGGAAGACACGATGGGACCGTTTCCGCACGACGCACCGCCGGCGAAGATCAGCGAACAGAACCCCGCCGGCACCGACGGCTTCGAGTTCGTGGAATTTGCCAGCGCGGAGCCGGAAAAGCTCGACGCCCTTTTCCGCCGCATGGGCTACGAACCGGTGGCAAAGCACCGCTCCAGGGCGATCACCGTCTACCGGCAGGGCGACATCAACTACCTTGTGAACGCCGAGCCGGGCTCGCATGCCATGCGCTTTGTCGGCGAGCACGGCCCCTGCGCGCCTTCCATGGCATGGCGCGTGGTCGATGCGAAGCACGCCTTCGAGCATGCGGTTTCGAAAGGCGCTGAGCCCTACGAGGGCGACGACAAGGCGCTCGACGTGCCGGCCATCGTCGGTATCGGCGGCTCGCTGATCTATTTCATCGAGCGCTACGGCGAAAAGGGCTCCGCCTATGACGCGGAATTCGAGTGGCTCGGCGAACGCGACCCGCGTCCCGAGGGCGTCGGCTTCTATTATCTCGACCACCTCACCCACAATGTCTTCCGCGGCAACATGGACAAGTGGTGGGACTTCTACCGCGATCTCTTCGGTTTCCGGCAGATCCACTATTTCGACATCGACGGCCGCATCACCGGGCTCGTCAGCCGGGCGATCACCTCGCCCTGCGGCAAGATCCGCATTCCGCTGAACGAGTCCAAGGACGAAACCAGCCAGATCGTCGAATACCTGAAGAAATACAAGGGCGAGGGCATCCAGCACATCGCCGTCGGCACCGATGCGATCTATGACGCGACCGACCGGCTCGCCGACAACGGCCTGAAGTTCATGCCGGGCCCGCCGGAGGTCTATTACGAAAAGAGCTTCGAGCGCGTCCACGGCCACGACGAGCCGGTGGAGCGGATGAAGAAACATGGCATCCTGATCGACGGCGGCATGACGCGGATCCTCTTGCAGATCTTCTCCAAAACCGTGATCGGGCCGATCTTCTTCGAGTTCATCCAGCGAAAGGGTGACGACGGCTTCGGCGAGGGCAACTTCCGCGCGCTGTTCGAGAGCATCGAGGAAGACCAGATCCGCCGCGGCGTGATCAAGGCGGACGCGGCCGAATAGAGACCCGGAGGGCGGCGGACGGCCGACCCTGGGGAGGAGGGAAAGGGGCGATCCCACGCGGGAGCGCCCCTTTCGCTGTTTGTGGGGCGTGGGATCGCATGTCGGGCAGGCCGGTCGCATCCGGCAAAAAGCAAGTCCCCTCCCCCATGGGGAGAGGGTTAGGGTGAGGGGTGTCCGGCCATCATGGATACGGCAACATTCCATCCCCTCACCCGGGCCTTCGGCCCGACCTCTCCCCATGGGAGAGGTAATTCAAGAGACTGGCGAACCACCCCCCTACCCCCGCAACAATCCCCGAACCGGCCTTGCCTCGGCGCTGTCGGGAAACACGGTCTCCGCCAGAACCCGCTCGCCAAGGCCCAGGTGGTCGGCGAGCACGCCCTTGAAGAGCCGGCGCACGTCGATCGTCGGCCTGAGGTCGCGGTTTTCGAAGAGGGCAGCCTCCGAAAGCCCCGGCCAGTCGGCCAGAACGCGGCCGCCGGAGACCGCGCCACCGAGGAGAATCGCCACGGTGCCGACGCCGTGATCGGTGCCGGCGCCGTTATAGCGGACGGTGCGACCGAACTCGGTCATCAGGCAGACCACCGTCTGGTCCCACACGGGGGCGAGATTGGCGCTGAGATCGGCGATCACCCGGTCGAGCCGCGCCATCTGGCGCACGAAGCGCGCGTCGAACGGTTCGCCGTCGACGTGGGTGTCCCAGCCGAGAATTTCCATCGAACCGATGCGCGGCCCGCCAGGCTCCACCATCAGCTTGCCGACCGTGCGCGCCGTCGTCCGTGCCAGCATCTCCGGACCCTTGAGGTCCGGCGTCTCCGCCCGGATCTCCTTCACCACTGCCATTTCGCCGCCGGTCGCGCGGTCGAGGTCGAGCGCCGCCTCAAAGGTGGCGAGAAGGCCCGGATCGGTGTGGCGATAGAGATCGAGAAGGCGCGCACGCAAATCGCCGTCGGCGGCGGCAAAGCCCGGCGGCATCCACGACATCACCTCCGCCTGCCCGCGCAGGATCAGCGGCACCTGCGCGCCGATGGAAAGCGCGGGCGCGCCCGCAGCGCCGATCGCCTCGCCGGGCGGCAGGGCGGAAAGCGCGCGGTTGAGCCAGCCGGTATGCAACTGGCCGACCGCCGCCGCACCCGTTTCCAGAACGTCCTGCGCATCGAAATGCGAGCGGTCGCGATAGGGAGTGGCCACCGCATGGGCGATCAGCGCATGACCGTCGCGATAGAGCCGGTGAAGGGTCGGCAGCGCCGGATGCAGCACGAACAGATCGTCGAGCGGCAGGCCGCGGGCGGGATCGTCGGCAGACAGAACCGCCTCGCCGCGCAGCCGCTGATAGTCGGGATCGCCAACGGGGGCGACGGCGCCGAGCCCGTCCATGCCGCCGCGCAGGTTGACCACGAGCAGGCGCGGATCGCGCCCGGGCGCGGCCGCCGCAATGCGGGTCTGGTAGGCCCAGGCGACGAGCCCCGCCGTGCCGACCATGAACTGGCGTCGGGAATAATCGCAGACGTCCATCGGCCTATCTCCTCTGCATCCCGGGGCTCATCATGAGCATGGCCAGCGCCTGCTGGCGCGTCTCCGCGCGGGTGGCCGCAAGCCGCGTGTCGCCATCGTAGGCGGGGCCGAGAATATCAGCCGCAAAGGCATCGACATCGTCGGGCACGGGCACCAGATGCGCGACCCGTTGCGCCCAATCGAGCCGTTCCATCAACGCATCGGGGGCAAGCCACGCCTCGGGCTCGTCCGGCCAGCCGGCGGGCGACGGCGGCTGCCAGGTGACCTGCCCGAAGATGCGCAGCACGCGGGCGACTTCGGTCTCATTGAGGTCGAGACCGGTGGCCCGCGTGGTGGCGGTCAGAAACTCGAATGGGGAAATGAAGACAGCACGCGCCGGCTCCCACATTTCCGGCGACCTGACGAGCGCGCGGCTCAGGGCGCCGAGATCGCCGTTGGAGCCGGCATAGGTGGCGGCGAGCCGGTCGATCAGGCCGCCCTCGGGCACGCGGCCCAGGAAATGACGGACCATTTTCGTGGCGAGAAACCGCCCCGTGGCGGGATGGCGGGCGAGATCGGCGAGCGCGGCGATGCCCTGTTCCTCGCCCTGCGGCGGATAGGATTTGCCCAGAAGCGAGCGGATGCCCGGCTCATGGGTGTTGGCATAGAAGCGGAAGCGGCCCGGCTCGTCGCTGCGCGCCCCCTCGTAGCTCCAGCCGGTGAGAATCTTCGACAGCTCGATGACGTCGCCCTGATCGTAGCCGCCATCGACGCCGAGCGTGTGCAGCTCCATCGTCTCGCGCGCCAGATTCTCGTTGAGCCCCTTGCCCGTACGCTTGCCGAAACTCGAATTCGGGCCGACGGACTTGTCGTTGTCGAGATAGGCGAGCATGGCCGGATGGCGCCGGGTGGCGAGAAGCATGTCCTCAAAACGGCCCAGCACATGCGGCCGGATCGCCTCGCGCTCGTAGTTGCCGGCGAGAAGCCGCACGATGGAATCTGAATCGATGGCGACGCAGAAATGGTTCGACCAGAAGGCGACCAGCCGCTCGACGAAAGGCCGGTCGCTGGAGGCCGCCCGCCGGGCGCGCGCCAGCACCTCCGCGCCGTAGATGGTGTAGATGGGATTGACGCCGAAGAGTTCCTTCTCGCGCGCATCGCGCGCCGGGCCCTTCAGTTCCGTGGTCTTGCGGAATTCCCCCCGCGCATCGCGAAACGCGAAGAAACGGCGCGTGGCCTCCACCTGATCGGGGAGATCATCGCGCGGCCCGGCATCGGGATCGAAACCGTCGAGCTGGGCGAGCACGCTGGCCACCGGGTCCGGCAGGGCGGCGGCGATGTCGCCGGGTCGCGCGCCGTAGCCGAAGCGCTTGGTCGCCAGAAACGCCTGATAGTCGCGGCTCATCGGGCTTCATCCTCGCATGCCGTGAATGCGGATTTCGCTGGCCGGCATGATCGCCACGCCGTGCGGCGATTTGAGGACGGCAAACGGGCGATTGCGCGAAGGGCGCTCGCCCGCGTCTTGTTTCTCGCACGCCGGTCTCTCGTTCGTCATTGCCCGGCAAAGTCCGGGCAATCCACCCCGGCTCCACGATGCCCTCGCAAGATCATGGGTCCCCCGGACTGCGCCGGGGGATAACGGCGGAGAGACCTGAAAGAATGGCCGGAAAAGGCATCCTCCGCCTGCTTACGCCGCCAGCGAGGCCCGATGTACCTGTCGCAGATCAGCAATGATCGACTGTGCCCAGTGGTGGGAATCGTTCTCGCTGAGCTTCTTGAACAGCGCGTTCCAGCGTTCCTTGCGCTCCTGCAGGCTCATGCGCAGCGCCGTCTGGATCATCTCCGCCACATGCTCCCGGTTGTAGGGATTGACGATCAGCGCCTCGGACATCTCGTGCGCGGCGCCGGCGAAACGTGAGAGGACGAGAACCCCCGGATCCTCGGGGTCTTGCGCCGCCACGTATTCCTTGGCGACGAGGTTCATGCCATCGCGCAGCGGCGTGATGAGACCGATCGCGGAGCCGCGATAGATGCCCGCCAGCGCCCGGCGCGTGAAGGAGCGGAACATGCAGTGGATCGGCGTCCAGCCCATGTCGGCGAAACGCGCGTTGATGTGACCGGAGACGGATTCCAGCTCGCGGCGGATCTTGTCATAGGCATCGAGATCGGAGCGCGACAGCGGCGCCACCTGCATCAGCGAAACGTTGCCGCGATGTTCCGGGTAGTTCTCCAGAAGCCGCTCGAACGCATGCAGGCGTTCCGGCAGGCCCTTGGAATAGTCGAGCCGGTCCACGCCGATGATCTGGGTGCGCCCGTTGAGCGAGGTCATCAGCCGCTGGTAGTGGCGCTGTGCCTCCGCCGTCTGGGCGTACTGGGCGAACCCCTCGGTGTCGATGCCGATCGGATAGGCCCTTGCCTTGACCGTGCGTCCGAACGCGGTCACCGAGCCGTCCTCGCCGACGCTGCCGCCCAGCTCCAGTTCCGCGAAGGCGCGGAAATTCTCCACGTCGCGCTGGGTCTGGAAGCCGATCACGTCATAGGCGAAGAGATCGCGCACAAGCTGGTGCGAATTGGGAAGGGCGGTCAGGAAATCGGGCCCTGGGAACGGCACGTGCAGGAAGAAGCCGATCGGATTGTCGACCTCCATGTTGCGCAGCGACCGCCCGAGCGGAATGAAATGATAGTCGTGCACCCAGATGACGTCGTCGTCGCGAAGCAGCGATTTCAGCCGCGTGGCGAACCGGTCGTTGACGCGGCGATAGACCAGCTCGTAGGTGCGTTCGAAAACGGCGAGGTCGAGACGGTAGTGCAGGACGGGCCAGAGCGACTTGTTGGCGTAGCCGGCATAGTAGCCATCGTAGTCGGCCTGGTTCAGATCGATGGTGGCGGTCTCCACGCGCCGCGTGCTTTCCACCTGCAGCGGCCCGAACGTGCCTTCTTCGGAAATGCGCCCGCTCCAGCCGAACCAGAGCCCGCCATCCTTCTTCAGGGCATCGACAAGTCCGACAGCAAGCCCGCCTGCCTTTCGGGAATCCTTGAGCGGACCGACCCGGTTAGAAACTACGACAAGTCTCGCCATCGTTCTGTTTTCCCATCCTCCATAAGCAGGCGGCATGCCGAGCCGCCGTGTCGTGGTCTCGATGTCGGCTCCGGTTTCATCCAGAGCCCCGTCGAAATCCTCATCCAGTTCCTCTTCTGAGATTTCCTCCCGCAAGGCCTCCCTGCCGCGAACCTTCTGCCTGCCGGATGGCACCGGCCCGGGTCCCAGCATAACAGATCCGGCCAGTTTTGCGGATGCCACGTGGCCGGTCGGCGGCCTGCGCTGGGCGCTGTCCGGACCAAGGGCGTCGCTCGTCAGATCGCGGTTTCCCACCCCGCGCTCAGACGCATGGCGCCATTTATGATTCCAACCATCGAATATGTCTGAGGGAAGTTGCCCCATAATTCGCCGCTCCCCGTGTCGATATCTTCGGATAGCAGCCCGACATGATTGCGACACGCCAACATTGTTTCATAAATCTCGCGTGCCTCGTCCTTCCGTCCGATCCTGGCCAGAGCATCGATGTACCAGAACGTGCAAATATTGAATGCGTTCTCCGGCGTGCCGAAATCGTCGGCGGCATTGTAGCGGAACAGATGGTTTCCCCGGCGCAGCCGTTGTCCGATACGGTCGACGGTCGCGACGAAGCGAGGGTCCGAGGCGGGCAGGAAACCGACTTCCGCCATCAGCAGCAGCCCGGCATCCATGTCCTTGCCCTCGAAACTCTCAACGAACGAATTGAGCTCCTGGTTCCATGCCCGCTTGCAGATCGTGGCGTGGATCTCGTCCGCACGGCCCCGCCAGTAGGCAGCCCTCTCGTCGAGTTTCAGCTTGTGCGCGATCTTGGCGAGCCGGTCGCAGGCCGCCCAGCACATCAGCGACGAGGAGGTATGGACGCGCGCGCGGGTCCTCAATTCCCACATGCCCGCATCCGGGCTCGCGTGCAGCGCATAGGCCCGTTCGCCGACCGCCTCCAGGAAGCGGAACTCATCCGCACCGAACGTGTGCAGCAGCCGCTCGTCGAAGAACGCCTGCGCCGCGCCCACCACGACATTGCCGTAGACATCGTGCTGGAAGTGTTCGTAGGCCTGATTGCCGACCCTGACCGGCCCCATGCCGCGATAGCCGGGCAGATCGACCACGCGCTCGACGAGATCCTTCTCCAGCCCGATGCCGAAGACCGGCTGCAGGTGATCGCCGTTCATTACCGCGGCGATATTGTTGAGATAGCGCAGGTAATTCTCCATCGTCTCCATTTCCGACAGAGAGTTGAGCGCGCGCACGACGAAGAACGCGTCGCGCAGCCAGCAGAAGCGGTAGTCCCAGTTGCGCTCCGTGTTGGCGGCCTCCGGCACGGAGGTGGTGACGGCGGCGACGATGGCGCCGGTCTCCTCGTTGGTGCACAGCTTCAGGGTAATGGCGGCGCGGATCACCGCCTCCTGCCATTCAAGCGGCACGCCGAGCCGGCGCGTCCAGTGCTTCCAGTAGGTTTCCGTCTGCTCCTCGAAGGCCCGGCACAGCGTATCGGGATGATCGGTGAGCGACTCGTCCGGCCCGAAATAGAACGACAGCGAGCGCTCCAGGATGAACGTCGTCTCGTGGCGGATGTAGGTGATCGGCGCATTGGTCGTCATGCGCAGCACCTGATCCGGCCCGACATAGCGGATGTGGTTGGAGCCTGCCGTAATCTCCGGCGTGGCGGCGCCGTAGTCGAAACCCGGGCGCACGCGGAAGGTGACCCGGGGCCGGCCCGAAAGCGGCTTCACCCGGCGCGCGATGGCATTGGGACGGAATCCCCGGTTGGACTTGTAAAACCGCGGGGCGAAATCGGTGATTTCCACCGCGGCGCCATCGGAGGCATAGAGCCGCGTTCGCACGATGGCCGTGTTGGGCACGTATTCCTGTTCGGAGCGCACATGATCGTGCAGTTCGATGGAAAAGGCGCCATCGGCCGGATCGCCGCTTCTGGCGCCCAGCAGCGAATGGAAGACGGGATCCCCGTCGAAACGCGGCAGGCAGCACCAGACGATGCGCGCATTCTTGTCGATGAGGGCGGCAAGCGAGCAATTGCCGATCATGGCAAGGTCGAGCGAACTCACGGAATATCACCTCGTGCTGGATCGTGTCGGACGGTTCGACGGAAACCGTCTGCCGGCCCTTGCAAGCTTCAGGCCGGATGGAGAACGGGAGGACCGGACGGGAGCCGCCGGCCCGGCGACCTCAAGCGCAGGCCGGAGCGGCGACGAAGGCGTCGAGCCAGTGGTGGACGGCGGCGACATCGGCCAGACGGTGCGCGGCCGCCGTTTCGCCCGCCCCCACCTTGATGCCGAAGCCGCCCGCCGCGATCGCCGCGCGGAAGCCGTCTTCGTCGGTGACGTCGTCGCCGACAAAGACCGGCACGCGGTCGGCAAAGGGCGGCGCGTTCAGGAAGGAGGTCACGGCGACGCCCTTGTCGTGGCCTTGCGCCTTGATTTCCAGCACCATCTTGCCGTGAAGCATGTGGAGGCCGGCAAGATCGGCGCAGGCCGCCGTCAGGGCGGCGGCGAGATCGTCCCCGCGTTCGGGCGCGCGGCGGTAATGGATGGCGAGTGCAGGGCCCTTGTCCTCCAGCCGCACGCCATCGCCTATGATGCCGGCCTCATTGATGCGGCGGCGCAGGATGTCGAGTTCGGGCGGCGGCGGCACGCGCTCCACCGCGGCACCGATGGCCGAGCGGTGTTCCAGCCCGTGCAGCCCGGCGGAGGGAAGCCGGAGCGGGCTCAGCAGTTCATCGATATCGCTGAGCGGCCGGCCGGAGACGACGGCCAGCGCGCCGTCGAGGCGTCCGGCGACGCGTTCGAGCAGTTTCGGCAGGCCTTCGGGCACCTGGATGCCCTCCGGCGTTTCGGCGATATCGACCAGCGTTCCGTCGAAATCGAGGAACAGCGCATGACGGTCGGTCAGGGGAGGCGGTGGTGTCATGGGGATGGCCTGAAGCTCGGTCTGGTTCTACCCGGTGCCGCAAGATGCGAGCGGTTCCGGCACAGGGGCGTGCGGTCCGGCAAGCGGAGCGCCACGGCGGAGCGAGGACAGGACCGCAATACTGCATCCGCGAACGACAATCTAGAGCGTGACCTCACAAAAGAAACCGGAACGGATGGCCCGAAGCGGCGGCGGGGGGACAAAGGGCCGGCCGGACGCCGGCATCTGTTCGTCCCCTCAACGCCGGAAGCGGTAAAGCGTTCCGCACCAAGCCTGCCCGGCGCATCGCGCGTCCACCGGACCGCAGGTTGCTCCAGGGCGGTTCATGGCTGGACGCAAGCAAGCTGCCCATCCTTCGAGACGCCCGCTCACGCGGGCTCCTCAGGATGACGTTGTGTATGTGGAGGGTTCCCTCGAAAGAGCAACACACTCAACGTCATCCTGAGGAGGCCTGAAGGGCCGTCTCGAAGGATGGGCCGCAGCACCAATACAAGCGATACGCTTACCTTCAGGCATGAACTATTCCAAGGCGCGTCCTACACCGCGGATGCGCCGCCGTCGATGGCGACCGCCTGCCCGGTCATGAAGCTGTTGGCGTCGCTGGTGATCCACACGATGGCATCCGCCACTTCGCCGGGGCTCGCCAGACGCCCCATCGGAATGCCGGTCAGCAGACGGGAAATCGCCTCGTGCTCGCCGCCGCGCATGCCGGCCGCAATCCCTGCGACCATACCCGTGTCGGCAAAGGATGGGCAGAGCGCGTTGACCCTTACGGACGAGCGCGCACATTCGGCAGCCGCCGTTTTCGTGAGCCCGACCACCCCGTGCTTGGCCGCCGCGTAGGCCCCCAGAAGCGGCGCGCCGACGAGCCCGGCGAGCGAGGCGACGTTGAGGATCGCGCCGTAGCCTTGCGCACGCATGACGGCCGCCTCCGCCCTCAGGCACAGGAAGGTTCCGGTCAGGTTGACCGCGAGCATGCGCTGGAAGGTGTCGAGATCGAGATCGGTGATGCGTGCCGGTCTGTGGGCGAGACCGGCATTGTTGACGGCGATATCGAGCCGGCCGAAGCGCGAAACCGCCCCGGAGACGAGGGCCGCGACATCGGCCTCCGCCGTGATGTCGCAACGATGCGTCCAGACCTCGGCGCCCGCCTCGCCCGCAAGTCGGGCGGTTTCCTCAAGCCCGGCATCGTCGATGTCGGTGAGCGCGAGGGCTGCGCCCTGCGCGGCGAATTTCAGTGCCGCCGCCCGGCCGATGCCGCCCGCCGCACCGGTCAGCAGCACGACCTTGTTGTCTCCCCCCATCAGCGTGCCCCCTCAGCGTCCATCGTCGGCGATGAGATCGAGCGCGGTGCGCGCAATGACCGGAATGAGCGGGCCCATTTTCAGCCCCTGCTCGGGATTGGAGCCGGTGCCATCAAGTGCGCGCTTCTTCACCCCCTGCAAGATGGCGGCGATGCGGAAGAAGGAGAAGGCGAGACAGAAGGTCCAGTGGTCGATGCCCGAAAGCCCGCGCCGTTCGCAATAACGCGCCACATAGGCCTCCTCGCCCGGAATGCCGAGGGCTGCGCGGTCGAGCCCGGCAAGACCGCGCAAGCCCCCCTCGTGCGGCAGCCGCCATTGCATGCACTGGTAGGCGAGATCGGAATGGGGATGGCCGAGCGTCGCCAGTTCCCAGTCCACCAGCGCGATGACGCGCGGCGCATCGGGGGCGAAGATCAGGTTGTCGATGCGGTAGTCGCCGTGGACGAGGGCGACCCGGCCGTCATCCTCCGGCACGTTTTCCTCCACCCAGGCGATCAGCGCGTCCATGTCGGCGAGCGTTTCGGTCTCGCTGTCGCGATACTGGCGCGACCAGCGCGAGACCTGGCGGGCGAAGTAGCTTCCGGGCTTTCCGAAATCGCCAAGCCCCAGCGCTTGCGGGTCGAGCGAATGAAGTGCGGCCAGCACGCGATTCATTTCGTCATAGACCGCGCCGCGCTCCTCGGGCGACAGTTCGGGCAGCGCCGGATCCCAGAAGACGCGGCCCTTTCGGAAGGACATGACATAGAACATCGAACCGATGACGCTCTCGTCCTCGCAAAGGGCGAGCGGCGCGGCGACGGGAACGTCGGTGCCTTCGAGCGCCCGCATCACCCTGTATTCGCGATCGACCGCATGGGCGGATTTCAAAAGCGTGCCGGCCGGCTTGCGGCGCAGGACATAGGTGCCGCTCTCCGCATCGAGCCGGTAGGTCGGGTTCGACTGGCCGCCGGCGAACTTCTCCGCTCGTACGGGCCCGCGAAAACCCGCGACATGGGCCTCCAGCCAAGATCGTAGCCGTTCAAGGTCGAGCGCTTCTGGGCCATGCGCTTCGGGGGCGAGCGTTTCCGCTCCCCTTTCCAGGGCATCTGTCATTGATCCTCCCAAGATCCGTCCTCAAGGTCCCTCGCCGCGCGAGCGCCCCTCCCAAGGCACTCGCGGACCGGGCCGCGCGACCTGAGCGACTTTCGTCTTGCCCTGCGCCGACCATCGGTCACAGTAGGGCGGGAACCGCTTTTCCGCCAAGGGCGTTTTCAAAAAGGCCTGCCCCTTCGACAAGGAAACCGGACCGCACATGTCAGAACCTGGACGTCTTACCCTCATCCTCAACGGCAAGGCGTCCGGGAACGCGCGCGTGCGGGACGCGATCGCCGCCGTGCGCGACGCCGGCCACCGGCTCGACGTGAAGATGACCGAGGGCCCGGGCGACGCCGAACGCTTTGCAGGCGAAACGGTTCGCGACTGCGTGGAGGGCGACACGATCATCGCCGGAGGCGGCGACGGCACGCTGAACGCGGTGGTGCGCGGCGCGCTGGAGGCGGACAGCAAGCCCCCCTGCTCCTTCGCGCTGCTGCCGCTCGGCACCGCCAACGACTTTGCCCGCAACGCCGGCATTCCGCTTGATCCGCTGGGCGCGCTGGAGGTGGCGATCGGCACCACGGCGCGCGCCATCGACGTCGGTCTCGTCGACATCGACGGCGACGCTCCGCGCTGGTTCGTCAACATGCTGACCGCCGGCTTCGGCCCGCGCGTCACTTCCGAGGCCGACCCGCAGCTGAAGGAACGGCTGGGCGGTGCAGCCTACCTTCTTTCCGCGCTCGGCCGCATCGGCGAGGTGACGCCGTGGCGGGGCCGGGTGACGGGACCGGATTTCTCATGGACCGGCAGTTTCGCAGCCCTTGCGGCGGGCAACGGCCGGCGCGCCGGCGGTGGCGTGGAGCTCTGCCCGCTCGCCCTCCTCGACGACGGCGCGCTCGACGTGACCATCATCGAGGCCCCCGACGGCGACGTTCTCGCCGGGCTCATCTCGTCGCTGCCGATGGCGGTGGGACTGGAACCCGACAGCGTCATCCGCGCCCGCGCCGAACGCTTCGAGATCGAAACGGACGAGCCCGTGCCGGTCAGCCTCGACGGCGAGAGGCTTGAGGCACGGCGCGTCCGGCTGAGCATGGAGCCCAAAGCGATCCGGTTTCACCTGCCGTGAGAGCGAGGCGCGTGGGATGCCTATAGGGCGCGTGCAGGGTGCCTGTGGCCTATCATTCGAGACGGTCGCTTTGCGACCTCCTCAGGATGAGGTTTTCGCGTTGCTGTTTTTTTGGAGAACAGGCAACAAGCTACGGGCCATGAGCAACACGAAAACGTCATCCTGAGAGGCTGCCCCGAAAATGGTAGCCGGTTATGTATCTCTATTTCTCCCCCCGTCATCCCGGCCTCCGAGCCGGGATCCATGCCGTGAAACATCCACGCGGGAAAAGGTTGGAATAGCAGTAGAATTCGCCAATACACCGTGCCGACACATCACGGCATGGATTGCCGGTCGGAGCCGGCAATGACGGGGATAGTTCAGGTGCACGTAACCCGGGACCGCTTACACGCCAGACTTTGAGGAGGCCTGACAAGGCCGTCTCGAAGGGTGGGCCGCTTGTTCTTCGCTCTCCACTTTCCCCCTCTCCGCCCGCCTCACTCCGCTTCCGCCACCACCACCCGCGTGCCCCAGTCGGCGCAGCGCGCGCTCAAAGTCTCCGCGATCGGGCGGTCGGTGAAGAAGGCGTCGATCTCGGCAAGCGAGGCGATGCGGCCGGGCGCGGTGCGCTGGAACTTTGAATGATCGGCGACGAGGAAGGTCTTGCGCGCCTGCCGGATGATCGAGCGCGAGACGTTCACCTCCTGAATGTCGAAATCGAGCATGTCGCCGTCGAGATCGATCGCCGAGCAGCCGACCACCGCGAGATCGAACTTGAACTGCAGGATGGTCTGGGTGGCGAGATCGCCGATAAGTCCGCCGTCGGAGCGCCGGAGCGTGCCGCCGGTGACGATCACCTGGCAGTCGGGATTGACCGCCAGAATGTTGGCGACGTTGATGTTGTTGGTGACCACCAGCAGGTTGCGGTGGTGCACGAGACGGCGCGCCACGGCCTCCGTGCTGGTGCCGATGTTGAGGAAGACGGACACGTCCTCGGGAATTTCCTCCGCGCACACCGCCGCGATGCGCGCCTTTTCGCGCTCGAAGAGGCCGCGCCGGTCCTCGTAGCCGATATTGGTGGTGCCGGACGGCAGCATCGCGCCGCCATGCACCCGCTCCAGCCGGCCGGTATCGGCAAGCTCGCCGAGATCGCGGCGGATGGTCTGCTGGGTGACGGCGAAATGATCCGCCAGCCCTTCCACCGTCACCCGCCCCTCGCGCCGGGCGATCTCCAGGATCTCGTTCTGCCGGAAACTGATCGACATGCGGGCCTCCTCGCATCGGTCGCCCTGCTTAGCCCGATCGCGGCATGAGCGCAAATTTTCGAAAATGCGCGAATTGTGGCCGTGGGCAGTATTTGAGCGGAGGCGGTCGTTTTCGCATATGCGCACCTCTGGCCGCGCTCCCTCCGCCGTCATTGCCCGGCTTCGTCCGGGCAATCCACTACCGGCAACGGCGGGTCAATGAAGGTGCTGGATCCCCCGGACTGCGCCGGGGGATGACGGACGAGAGATGACCGCGTGGAATGACGTTCGTTCCGAGCCCCAAAAACAACATTTCCGAAAATCACCTCTATTCATTTATGTTGTTTTTTCGTAACGTCAGCCTCAATAACGAACCTCAGTTCGCAAAAATCAGGGAAACGCTCGCCGTGTCGCAAGGTGCCGAAACAGGCCCTCTCTACGATCTGATGATCATTGGTGGCGGCATCAATGGATGCGGCATCGCGCGCGATGCGGCCGGTCGCGGGCTTTCCGTCGCGCTCGCCGAGATGCACGACCTCGCCTCCGCGACCTCGTCCGCCTCCACCAAGCTCTTTCACGGCGGGCTGCGCTATCTGGAATATTTCGAACTGCGGCTGGTGCGCGAGGCGCTGATCGAGCGGGAGACGCTGCTCACCGCCATGCCGCACATCAGCTGGCCGATGCGCTTCGTGCTGCCCTACGGCTCCGACATGCGCTTCGACACCGACACGCCGGCCGCCCGGCTGCTGCATCTGGCCATGCCGTGGCTGAAGGGCCGCCGGCCGGCCTGGATGATCCGCTTTGGCCTGTGGCTCTACGATCACCTGGGCGGCCGCAAGATCCTGCCGCCGACCGCGACGCTCGATCTGCGCACGAGCCCGGAAGGCGCGCCGCTGCAGCCACGTTTTTCGAAAGCGTTCGAATATTCCGACTGCTGGGTGGAGGATTCCCGCCTCGTCGTGCTCAACGCCCGCGATGCGGCGGAGCGCGGCGCCGAGATCATGGTCGGCACGAGGGTCGTCGCCACCGAGCGCCGGGCCGAGGAATGGCGGATCACGCTTGAGGATACGGAGACCGGCGCCCGCGCGACCCTGCGCGCCCGCTGCCTGATCAACGCCGCCGGCCCCTGGGTCGGCGACATCCTGCATTCGAAGGTGCATCTGGAGACGCGGGAGAACGTGCGGCTGGTGCGTGGCAGCCACATCGTCACCCGCCGGCTCTACGATCACGACAAGTGCTACTTCCTGCAGGGCACCGACGGGCGCATCATTTTCGCCATTCCCTACGAGACCGATTTCACCCTGATCGGCACAACGGATGCGGACCACCCGGACCCGTCGGTGAAGCCGGAATGCACGGTGGAGGAGCAGCAGTATCTGTGCGACTTCGCCTCCTCCTATTTCGCGCAACCGATCACCCGCGACGACATCGTGTGGACCTATTCGGGCGTGCGCCCGCTCTATGACGACGGCGCCAGCTCCGCCACCGCGGCGACGCGCGACTACACGCTGAAGGTGGACGCGCAAGGCGGCGCGCCGATCCTCAACGTCTTCGGCGGCAAGATCACCACCTACCGGCGGCTGGCTGAAAGCGCGCTTGAGAAGATCGCGCCGTGGTTCGCCGGTCTCGGTCCGGCCTGGACGGCGGGCGCGGCGCTTCCGGGCGGCGATTTTCCGGTGGACGGCGTCGCCGCTCTGGAACATCGACTTGCCGAAAGCTACCCGTTTCTGGATGGTTTCCATGTCCGCCGCCTTGTGCGAGCATACGGCACGGACGCCTTCGACATGTTAGGAGATGCAAGGGCTTACGCCGATCTGGGGCAATCGTTCGCAGCCACGCTGACGCAAAGGGAGGTCATGTGGCTGATGGAACGCGAATTCGCCCGAACCGCCGGGGACGTCGTCTGGCGCCGTTCGAAGCTGGGCTTGCGCATGAGCGCGGACGAAATCGCGGACCTGGACGCCTGGATGCGGCGCCACCGGGAGGGAAAGGCCCGGAAAGCGGCTGAATAGGTAAGCCGCCGAATAAACGTCCTTCGCAAGAAGGCTGCGGGAGGAGGTCCCGCAAGGGTCCGCACGCGCGGGCCGGAGGGTACTGGGAGGATCAATGACACTGGCTCTGGAAGCCGTCACCAGGACGGTGGGTGCGCTCACGCATATCCATCCGACCACGATCGCGTTGCAACGGGGCACGATGAACGTGCTGCTGGGGCCGACGCTTTCGGGCAAGACGTCACTGATGCGTCTGATGGCGGGCCTTGACAGGCCGACGAGCGGCCGCGTGCTGTGGGAGGGCAAGGACGTCACGGCCAAGCGCGTGCAGGACCGTGGCATCGCCATGGTCTACCAGCAGTTCATCAACTACCCCTCCATGTCGGTCTACGAGAACATCGCAAGCCCGCTGCGCCTTGCCCGGCTGAAGGCGGACGAGATCGACCGTCGGGTGCGCGAGGCGGCGGAACTGATGAAGCTGGGCGCGATGCTGGAGCGCAAGCCGCTGGAGCTTTCCGGCGGCCAGCAGCAACGCTGCGCGCTGGCGCGTGCGCTCGTCAAGAATGCGGGTCTGGTGCTGCTCGACGAGCCGCTCGCCAATCTCGACTACAAGCTGCGCGAGGAACTGCGCGTGGAGATCCCGAAGATCTTCGAGGCCTCGGGCGCGATCTTCGTCTATGCCACCACCGAGCCGGAGGAGGCGCTGCTTCTGGGCGGCAATACCGCCACGCTGTGGGAAGGCCGCATCACCCAGTTCGGGCCGACGCCGGAAGTCTATCGCCGGCCGGTGGATGCGACGACGGCGCGCGTTTTCTCCGATCCGCCGATGAATTTCCTCAAGATCGCCAAGACCGGCAACCGCCTGCTCTTCGGCGGCGGACAGTCGGTCGCAGCCGCGGGAAAGCTCAAGGAGATCGCCGACGGGCGCTACGTGGCGGGCTTCCGGCCGAACCACCTGGAGGTGATCCGCCACACGGCGGGCGCGATGACCTTCACCCCAACAATCGACGTCACCGAGATCACCGGGTCGGAGACCTTCCTCCATCTGGAGCATCACGGCGAGAAATGGGTGGGCGTCGTCCACGGCGTCCACGATCTGGAGCACGGGCGGCAGTTGGAGGTCTTTCTCGACCCATCGCATGTCTACGTCTTCGCCGAGGACGGCCGGCTGGTGGTGCCGGCGGCCTACGCGATGGCCGCCTGAGGGGGGGGGGGAGGAAAGAACATGGCCCGCATCACGCTCGATCATCTGGCGCATTCCTACCTCGCCAATCCCAGGGGTGAGGACGATTACGCGCTGAAGGAAATGAACCACGAATGGGGGGACGGCGAGGCCTATGCGCTGCTGGGTTCGTCCGGCTGCGGCAAGACCACCCTTCTCAACATCATTTCGGGCCTCCTGCGCCCGAGCTCCGGCCGCGTGCTGTTCGACGGACACGACGTGACCGACCAGCCGACGACCGCGCGCAACATCGCGCAGGTGTTCCAGTTCCCCGTCGTCTACGACACCATGACGGTGCGCCAGAACCTCGCCTTTCCCTTGAAAAATCGCGGCGCGGACGCGGCCTACGTCGCCGCCCGCGTGCAGGCGATCGGCCGCATCATCGGCATGGAGGCAGAGCTTGACCGCAAGGCGCGCGGGCTCACCGCCGACGCCAAGCAGAAGATCTCGCTCGGGCGCGGCATGGTGCGGGAGGACGTCAACGCGCTTCTGTTCGACGAACCGCTCACCGTCATCGATCCGCACATGAAGTGGGAGCTGAGGACGCAGCTGAAATCGCTCCACCGCGAGTTCGGCCACACCATGATCTACGTCACCCACGACCAGACCGAGGCGCTGACCTTCGCCGACAAGGTGGTGGTGATGTATGACGGCCGGGTGGTGCAGATCGGCACGCCGGAAGAGCTGTTCGAGGCGCCCGCGCACACCTTCGTCGGCTATTTCATCGGCTCGCCCGGCATGAACATCCTGCCGGCGACGATCGAGGGCGACCGTGCCGTGATCAACGGCTCCACCGTACCGCTCGGCAATCGCTACGGCCCGCTTTCCGGCGACGTCACGATCGGCATCCGGCCGGAATATTCCAGGCTTTCGGCGAACGAGGGCCTGCCCGTGCGCATCGCCCGGGTGGAGGATGTCGGCCGTCACAAGATCGTGCGGGCCGAGGCCTTCGGCCACGACATCAACATCATCGCGCCCGAGGACGCCGAAATCGGCGCGGACATGACCCGCGTCACCTTCGATGCGGAGCGCATCAACGTCTATGCGGACGACTGGCGCGTGAGCGGGGAGGCCGCGTGATGGAAAAGACGACCAACCAGAAGGCCTGGTTCCTGGTGCTGCCGGTTCTGGCGCTGGTGGCCTTCTCCGCCGTCATCCCGCTGATGACGGTGGTCAACTATTCCGTGCAGGACACTTTCGGCAACAACCAGTTCTTCTGGGCGGGGCTGGAATGGTTCCGCGAGATGCTCAACTCCGAGCGGATGTGGAACGCGCTGTGGCGGCAGTTGGTCTTCTCTGCCACCATTCTGGCGATCGAGGTGCCGCTCGGTATCCTCGTGGCGCTCAGCATGCCCAAGCGCGGGGTCTGGGCCTCCACGTGCCTCGTGCTGATGGCGCTGCCGCTGCTCATTCCGTGGAACGTGGTGGGCACCATCTGGCAGATCTTCGGCCGGGTCGATATCGGGCTTCTCGGATACACGCTCGCGGCCCTTGGCATCGACTACAACTACACCCAGGAAACCGTGGCCGCCTGGGCGACCGTCATCGTCATGGACGTCTGGCACTGGACGTCGCTGGTCGCGCTTCTCGCCTATGCCGGGCTTCAGTCGATCCCCGACGCCTACTATCAGGCGGCCAAGATCGATCAGGCGAGCCGCTGGGCGGTGTTCCGCTACATCGAGCTGCCGAAGATGAGCGGCGTGCTGATGATCGCGATCCTGCTCCGGTTCATGGATTCATTCATGATCTACACCGAACCCTTCGTGGTCACCGGCGGCGGACCGGGCAACGCCACGACCTTCCTCTCCATCGATCTCGTCAAGATGGCGCTCGGCCAGTTCGATCTCGGGCCGGCGGCCGCCTTCTCGATCATGTACTTCCTGGTGATCCTGCTCATCTCGTGGGTGTTCTACACCGTCATGACCAATCTCGACCGGCAGGAGGGCCACCGATGAGCGAGGCGACCCATTCCACCACGCCCGCGCGTTCCTTCGCGATCCCCCGCGTCAACGGCTCGGCCGTGGTGATGATCCTCTATCTCGTGTTCCTGCTCACGCCGATCTACTGGCTCGTCAACATGAGCCTGAAGACCAACCAGGAGATCCTGTCCACCTTCTCGCTGTGGCCGCGCGAGGTGACGTTCGAGAACTACCTGACCATCCTGACCGATCCCTCCTGGTACATGGGCTACGTCAACTCGATGATCTATGTGGTGATGAACATGGTGATCTCGGTCACCGTGGCGCTGCCGGCGGCCTATGCGTTCTCGCGCTATTCCTTCATGGGCGACAAGCACCTGTTCTTCTGGCTGCTCACCAACCGCATGGCGCCGCCGGCGGTCTTCGCCCTGCCCTTCTTCCAGCTCTATTCCTCTATCGGGCTCTTCGACACGCACATCGCGGTGGCCTTGGCCCATTGCCTCTTCAACGTGCCGCTGGCGGTGTGGATTCTGGAAGGCTTCATGCGCGGCGTGCCGAAGGAGATCGACGAGACCGCCTATATCGACGGCTATTCGTTCCCGCGCTTCTTCGTGCGCATCTTCATGCCGCTGATCGCCTCGGGCATCGGCGTCGCGGCCTTCTTCTGCTTCATGTTCAGTTGGGTGGAGCTTCTGCTCTCGCGCACGCTGACCTCCGTCAACGCCAAGCCGATCGCCGCCACCATGACGCGCACGGTATCGGCCTCCGGGCTCGACTGGGGCGTGCTGGCGGCGGCCGGCGTTCTGACCATCGTGCCCGGCGCGCTCGTCATCTATTTCGTGCGCAACTACATCGCCAAGGGCTTTGCATTGGGGAGGGTGTGACATGGACTGGATGGCCTGGACCACGCCGACGGCGATCTTCTTTGCCGTCATCGCAAGTCTGCTGATCGTCTTCTCCGTGCTGGCGATCCGCTTTCCCGAGGCGCCGCGCGTGGGCGTGCTGCGGATCGCGACGACGCGCGGCGACCGGCTTTTCATCACGCTTCTGGGCGCGGCCTTCATCAATCTCGCCTGGCTCGCGCTCGCCGGCCTGCCCCAGTGGGGCGCACTGATTGTCTGTCTGGTCTATGCGGCGGCTGTTTTCCGCTGGGTCTAGAGAGACGGAGAGGAATGCCATGCGGCCCGGGGGAGCGGGGCCGCGCGGCTTTAACGCAAATCACGCTTCTTGATCTGGGAGGATCCGATGCAACACAACTTGAGACGAACGACGGCGCTCGCGCTTCTGGCGGGCCTGATGGCGAGCCCCGCCTGGGCTGGCATGGAGGAAGCGAAACAGTTCCTCGACACCGAGATCGGCGACCTGTCGTCGCTCTCGCGCGCCGACCAGGAGGCGGAGATGCAGTGGTTCATCGACGCCGCCAAGCCCTTTGCCGGCATGGACATCAAGGTCGTGTCGGAGACGATCACCACGCATGAGTACGAATCCAAGGTGCTCGCCCCGGCGTTTACCGCCATCACCGGCATCAAGATCACCCACGACCTGATCGGCGAAGGCGATGTGGTGGAGAAGCTGCAGACGCAGATGCAGTCGGGCCAGAACATCTACGATGCCTACATCAACGACTCGGACCTGATCGGCACGCACTGGCGCTACCAGCAGGCGCGCAACCTGACCGACTGGATGGCCGACGAGGGCGCGGACGTCACCAACCCGAACCTCGATCTCGACGACTTCATCGGCATCAAGTTCACCACCGGGCCGGACGGCAAGGTCTACCAGCTGCCCGACCAGCAGTTCGCGAACCTCTACTGGTTCCGCTACGACTGGTTCAACGACGAGAAGACCAAGGCCGACTTCAAGGAGAAGTACGGCTACGACCTGGGCGTGCCGGTCAACTGGTCGGCCTACGAGGATATCGCCGAGTTCTTCACCGGCCGCGACATGTCCTATGCGGGCGGGCCGACCAAGGTCTATGGCAACATGGACTACGGCAAGAAGGACCCCTCGCTCGGCTGGCGCTACACCGATGCGTGGATGTCCATGGCCGGCATGGGCGACAAGGGTGAGCCGAACGGTCTGCCGGTCGACGAATGGGGCATCCGGGTCAACGACAAGTCGCAGCCCGTGGGCTCGTGCATGGCGCGCGGCGGAGCGACCAACTCGCCGGCTGCCGTCTATGCCGTGACCAAGGCCATCGAGTGGCTGCAGAAGTATTCGCCGCCGGCCGCCGCCGGCATGACCTTCTCCGAGGCCGGCCCCGTGCCCGCGCAGGGCGAGGTCGCCCAGCAGATGTTCTGGTACACCGCGTTTACCGCCGACATGGTGAAGCCGGGCCTGCCGGTGATGAACGAGGACGGCACGCCGAAGTGGCGCATGGCTCCCTCCCCGCACGGCGTCTACTGGTCGGAAGGCACCAAGATCGGCTATCAGGACGCCGGTTCCTGGACGCTGATGAAGTCGACGCCGGTCGACCGCGCCAAGGCGGCCTGGCTCTACGCGCAGTTCGTGACGTCGAAGACGGTGGACGTGAAGAAGTCCCACGTCGGCCTGACCTTCATCCGCGAGAGCACCATCCAGGACAAGTCCTTCACCGAGCGCGCGCCGCAGCTCGGCGGCCTCGTCGAGTTCTACCGTTCGCCGGCCCGTGTGCAATGGTCGCCGACGGGCACCAACGTGCCGGACTATCCGAAGCTCGCGCAGCTGTGGTGGCAGAACATCGGCGACGCCATGTCGGGCGCGAAAACCCCGCAGGAGGCGCTGGACGCGCTCTGCGCCGCTCAGGAAAAAGTGATGGAGCGGCTTGAACGCGCCGGCGTTCAGGGCGATCTCGGCCCGCACATGAACGAGCCGAAGGATCCGGCCGAATGGCTGAAGGCGGAAGGCGCGCCGAAGCCGAAGCTGGACAACGAGGACGAGGAGCCGAAGACCGTCTCCTACGACGAACTGATCAAGTCCTGGCAGTAGGTCGGAACGGACAACGAGAATGAACGCCGGGGTCCCGACGGGCCCCGGCGTTTTTCGTATCTGAGGTCATGCCGAGCAAGAGCCGCTGGCTCCTCTCTCCCCCCTTGAGGGGGAGATGTCACGCCTTCGCGTGACAGAGGGGGGTAGAGCCGCTTGTTCCGAACCTGCCGCCTTACCCCCCTCTGTCGGCTGACGCCGACATCTCCCCCGCAAGGGGGGAGAGGGGTGCCAGACGACAAGCCTCTGGCTTCCCTCACTCCGCATCCACCCGCCACGCATCCGTCCACCGTTCCACGAAGCTCAGCGCCTGCGTCAGCACCACGCCGATCAGCACGATGGCGACGATGGAGACCATCATCGGCGTCGTCCGCATGAGCTGGGCGTTCTGCGAGATCGAGTAGCCGAGCCCGGCGGTGGAGCCGAACAGTTCCGCCACCACCACGCCGGTGAGCGCGCGGCCGACGCCGAGGCGGAAACCGGCCACCAACATCGGCACCGAGCCCGGCAGCGCCACGCGCACAAACACGTCAAGCGGACGCGCGCCGAAGCTGAGCGCCACGCGCAGCAGGTCGCGATCGACGGCGCGGATGCCGGCAAGCGTGTTGGCATAGATCGGCGTCAGCGCGAACAGGAAGCCGACCGTCACCACCGTCGGCAGACCGTAGCCGAGATAGGCGATGAAGATCGGATAGAAGGCGATTGTGGGCGCGGAATACTTGAACCAGATGAACGGATCGAGCGCGGCCTCCACGTCCGGGAACCAGCCAGCGAGCATGCCGAGACCAATGCCCGCGACCGCGCCGAGCCCGAGCGCCAGCGAAAAGGCATGAAGCGTCGCCAGAAGGTTGACCAGCAGCGTGCCGTCGGCGGCCTCCGCCATCGCCTCTCCGGCAACCGCCAGCGGCGTGGAGACGAAGAACGGATCGATGTGGCCGGCATCCACCGCGTATTGCCAGACGACCGCGATCGCGAGAAACGATGCGGTGCCGATGATGACGGCCTCGAAACGACGATAGAGCGCGATCACGAATCCGCCCTCCAGATTGCGACCCGCTCCTCCAGGCGGCGGACGACCTGGGTCAGGCCATAGCCGAAGGCGGAGACCACGAGCGCGCAGACGAGCAGCCGGTCCATGCGCAGCGCCGAGCCGTAGACATGCAGAAGATGGCCGATGCCGGCGCGCGCGACGAAGAGCTCGGCCACCACCACGCTCAGCACCCCGCGCCCGACCGCGAGCCGCACGCCCATGAGGATGGAGGGCAGCGCGCCGGGCACCAGCACCCGGGAAAAGACCGCCAGCCTGCCCGCGCCGAAGCTGCGCGCGGCGCGCACAAGCCGCGGATCGGCCTCGCGCATGCCCGCCGCGGTGTTGACGGCCACGGGAAAGAACGCGCCGAGAAACACCACGGCGACCTTCGAGGCCATGTCGATGCCGAGCCAGATGGTGAGGATCGGCAGCAGCACCAGCGGCGGAGCGATGTAGAGCGCCATCAGCGGCGGATCGACGACAAGCCGCACGTAGCGCGAAGTGCCGAGCGCGACGCCGCACGGTACGGCGAGAGCGAGCGCCAGGGCAAAGCCGAGCACGAACTCCCGCAACGACACCCACGCATGACCATAGAAGGGCGCCTCGCCCAGCATCTCGACAAAGGCGGTGGCGACCTCGGAGGGCTGCGAGGTGTAGCGGACATTCATCAGCCCCAGCGCCGGCACCATCTGCCACAGCGCGAGGAAGACGAGCACCGAGAGAAGCGAAATGGTGGTGGAACGCCGGAACGGCCAGCGCAGGCGCGCGCCGGGACCGGCCCCGCGCCGCAACAACCGTTCCGGCTTGTCGAGCGACAGGCTCATCAGGCCACCTCTGTGACCAGCCGCAGGGCGGCCATGTCCTCGGCGAGGCTCTCGCGAAGCCGGCGGCGAAGGGCGACGAAGGCCGCGCTGTCGAGCACATCGGGGGTGCGCGGACGCGGCAGGTCGACCGTCAGCACGTCCTTGATGCAGCCGGGATCGCGCCCCATCACCACCACCTTGTCGGCGAGAAAGATGGCCTCGTCGATATCGTGGGTGACGAAGAGCGCGGTCTTGCGGTCGCGCTCCCAGAGGCGCAGCAGCTCGTTGCCCATCACCTCGCGCGTCTGCGCGTCGAGCGCTCCGAAAGGCTCGTCCATCAGCAGCACCTCCGGCTCGACGGCGAGCGCCCGGGCGATGTTGACGCGCTGGCGCATGCCGCCGGAGAGCTGGTGCGGGTGATAGTCGGCGAAATCGGCGAGCCCCACCATATGGATGTAGCGCAACGCGCGTTCGGTGAGATCGTCGCGGCTCCAGCGCCGCATCTCCAGCCCGAAGCGGACATTGCCGAGAACCGTGCGCCACGGCAGCAGCGAGGCATCCTGAAAGACCATGGCGGAGCGGGCCGCCGCCTCCGTGCCGGGCCCGCTCACCGGCGCCCCGCCGATGGCCACCGAGCCGGATGCCGGCGCCACGAGACCGGCGGCGGCGAGCAGCAACGTGCTCTTGCCGCAGCCCGAAGACCCGACGACGGCGACGAAGGAGCCGCGTTCGACGGCGAGGCTGATGCGGTCTATGGCGAGGAAGGCCTCGTCCGTCTTCGGACGGCGATAGGTGACGGAAAGGTGTCGATATTCGATATGGCTCATGCCGATCCTCTGTCCGGATCTGCGCTTGGGCTGGCCCCGCCCCGGGGGCCGGGAACCGGCCAGCCGCCGCCCCGGGCGACGGCAGGATAACGCGGGACGGCGCGTGCGCCGCCCCGCCCGCGACAGGCTCGGCCGATGGATCGGCGGCCCGCCTGAAGCATCGGGCCCGCGTATCGGCCTTCAGGTTCCGGGCTTCCACTCCGCGTAGCTGTCGATGAAAGTGCGGTCGAGGTACTTCGCCTCCGGCCACGCTTCCTTGTAGGCGCCACCCATGATGCCCATTTCCCAGAACGCCTTCATGCCGGCCTCCGACGGCATGCGGCCATCCTCGTAGATGCTGTCGATGAAGGCGTCGTAGGCGCGGCCCGCGTAGTCCTCCTTGAGACCGGCACGCTCCACAAGCAGCGCGATGGAACCGGCCCGATCGGCCTTGGCGGTGCGGATGCCCCTGACCAGGCCGCGCAGGAAGGCGCGGATCGTCTCCGGGTTCTTGGCGCGGAAATCGTCCGTCGCGAAGAAGACGTGGAAGGGGAAGTCGGGCGCGAGGCTCTTCTGGGTCAGGATGCGGTTGTAGCCGAGGTCCGCCGCCTCGAAGGTGAACGGCGGGGCCAGGATGTTGACCTCCAGCTGGCCGGTCTCCATCGCCGGCAGCCGGTCGCCGGAACCGCCGGCCGCGATGATCTGAACATCCTTTTGCGGATCGATGCCATTGGACTTGAGAGCATAACGGGTGAGAAAGTCGGTAGACGAGCCGAGGCTGGTGACGCCGAAGCGCTTGCCCTTCGTCTCCTCGATCGTGGTGATGCCCTTGACGGCGTACCACTCGAACAGCGCCATGTTGAAGCCGCCATAGAAAACCTTGATCGGCTGGCCGGCCTTGATGCCGACGCTGACGCCGGCGAGCGCGGTCGTCCCGATGTCGACGCTTCCCGCGATCATGCCGCGCACCATGTCGGTGCCGCCGCGAAAGGCCACGATGTCGGTCTTGATGCCCTCTTCGGCGAAGTAGCCCTTCTCGTCGGCCAGAAAGAGCGGCAGGAACGTTGCCGACATCACCGGCAACCCGACGACGATCTCTTTCTTTTCCGGCGCCGCCTGGGTGGCGGTCGCCGCCACCAGCAGGGCAAGCCCGCAGACGAGGGCGCTCATCAATCTCTGCATTTCAATAGTCCTCCGAAACAAACGAACTAAACGAAGCCATTTCGGGCGTTGCGCCCCGCCTTGCGGGATCCTCCCTGTCTCGTTGTTCCCCCTTTGCGGGCGCCGGCCGTCTCCGGCCGCGCTGTCGGCGGGGCACATAAGTCCGCCACAACCGGACACCGCGCACCCATGGTGCCCCAACGGAAGACGACTTGCACCCCCGCCGGACGGCCAACCCGACCGGAAAGCACATTTTTTCGGATCGAAGGTGCTCGCCGACGGCGCGCACACACACGAGAACCGGCCACCGCACTCCTCAGCACACTTTAAAATTGCACCCGGATGACGGGACACGCGCATCCGGCAAAGCGGCGGCGCGGCCCTATTCGGCCGCAGCACCGCGAAGAGCGGCGGACCGGTCGGCTTTCCGCACGCCATAATCGCGCCGGGCCGCCTCCTCCGTGATGAGGCCGTTTTCAAGATCGGCCTCTACCAGATCGGGATCGCGCAGGCGGGGATCGCCGTATCCCCCGCCGCCGGCCGTCATGAAGGTGATGCGGTCGCCGGGTTCGAAGGCGAGGCCGGTCGCCTTGAAGACGCGCTCCACCCTTCCGTCGGCCCGCTCGATGACGGCCACGCCCGCCACCCCGTCATGCCCGCCGGCCAGCCCCCACGGCGGCGTCAGGGTGCGGTCGAAGCCGATATTGCCGCGACACCGGCACAGGCAGCGGTAGCTGAGCTCCACCCCGAAACCGCCGCGATACTTTCCCGCACCGGCGGAATCCGGCCGCAACGCGTGCCGCTCGATGATGAAGGGATACTTGATCTCCTGCAGCTCCACCGGCGTGTTGCGCACGTCGCCCTGACACACCGACATGGAGGCGGATGCGCCGTCGCCGTGCGGCCGCCCGCCCCAGCCGCCGCCGAAAATGTTCATCAGCATGAACGGCGTGCCGTCTTCGCTGACGCCGTGGAACGTGCAGCCGCCGAGATCGCCCTTGTGGGCTGCGGGAATGCGGTCGGGCACGGCGGGCGCCAGCGCCTTGAGGATGGTATCGACGACCGTCGGCATGACGATCGACCACTGGCCGAGCGCGGCCGGCGGGCGCGCCGACAGCATGGTGCCGTCCGGCAGCACCACGTCGAGCGCGCGAAAGCAGCCCTCGTTGACGTCGAGATCGGGCGAGGTGAGCGCCTTGAAGGCGACGCGCGCGCAGGCGATGCCGCCGGAACGGCCGCTGTTCACCGAGGATTCCACCTGCGGGTTCATCTCCGACAGGTCGATCGTCATGTCCTCGCCGGCAACATCGACGGCGACCTTGACCCGGAGCGGCCGGTCGAGGTTGAAGCCGTCATTGTCGAGCAGGCTCTCCGCCTCGTAATGACCGTCCGGAATGGCGGCGACGACCCGGCGCACGGCCCTGTCGGCCTGTTCCCAGACTGTCGCCACGCAATCCTCCACGCAGTCTCGCGAATAGCGCGCGATCAGGTCGGCGAACCGCTTCGCGCCAACCTGGCAGGCCGCCGTCTGGGCGCGCAGGTCGCCAAGGGCCGCGTCGGCCTCTCGGATGTTGTCGCGCAGGATCTGCATCAGGGTCTCGTCGGGCTTGCCCGCCCGCATGATCTTGAGCGAGCGCAGTTGCAGCCCTTCGGCATAGATGTCCGACGTCGCGTTGTAGCTGAAGCCGCGGCGCGACCCGCCGATATCCACCCAGTGCGCGCGGGTGGCGGCAAAGCCGACCAGTTCGCCCTCCGAAAAGCAGGGCGCATAGACGACCACGTTGTTCAGGTGCTGGCCGCAGACGGTGCCGTGGTTCATGACCACGACATCGCCTGCGGCAAAGCCATCGAGACCGTAGCGCTTGATGCCGTCCTTCACCGCCACGCCCAAGTCGGCGAGGAAGATCGGCAGGCCGCCGCGATTTTGCGCGATCATGCGACCTTGCGTATCCAGGAGACCGCAACAATAGTCGCGCACCTCATAGATCATCATGTTGTAGGCCGACTTGGAAAGAACGTCGGCCATTTCGTCGGCATAGGCGACGATGGCATTGCGGACCACCTCGACGGTGATCGGATCGACCGGGTGTTTCTTCACTCTCTGGTCCATGGGGCCTTGGGCATTTCAGACCGCGACCTTGACCACCAGGTGGCCGGCGTCGGTGACGACCGCCTCATCCCCCGGGTGGATCAACGTCGTGGCATTCTCTTCCTCGATCACCGCGGGGCCTTCGATGCGCGTTCCGGCCTTCAGTGCCGGGCGCCACAGGATGGGCGTGGAGATCGGGGTACGGGGATCGTCGAAGACGACATCGCGCCGGCCGGCGCTGGCGTCGCCTTCGGCGACGAACGGTTCGCTGAGCCAGCGTTCGGCGAGCGTGTCGTCGCGCGTGGCGGAGACCACGAGGCGCAGCGAGACGATCTCCATCGTCTCGTCGGGCGCGGACTGGGCATAGCGGCGGGCATGCTCGCGATCGAACCGCGCCTTCAGGGCGGCGGGATCGACGGAAAGCTGACGCGGCTCCTCCACGGGAATGGAGATGGCGTATTCCTGGCCGACATAACGCAGGTCCGCATAGAAGCGGAAATCGGCCGTGGCCTGGTGGTCGCGCCCAAGCTGCGCGCGGCCGACCTCGGCAAGCTCGGCGAAGACGGCGGCCACATGGGCCTCGTCCAGTTCGCCGACGCGGCCGATCAGCGTCTGCACGAAATCCTGCCGCCAGGAGGCCATCAGCATGCCGTAGGCGGAAAAGGCCCCCGGAAGTTTCGGCACGACAACCTGCGGTATCGACAATTCCCGGGCGATCGACATCGCATGCAGCGGCCCCGCCCCGCCGAAGGCAATGAGCGCGGTATCACGCGGATCGACGCCGCGATGAAGCGAGACCGAACGCACGGAGAGCGACATGGCCGCATCGGCGATGCGGACGATGCCGCGGGCCGCCTCCATCAGCGAGAGGCCCAGCGGTTCGGCGACCGAGCGGCGCATCGCGGTACGCGCGGCAGGCGGATCGATCTGGATGTCGCCGCCAAGGAACCGGGCGGGATTGATGCGGCCGAGCAGCAGGTCCGCGTCGGTGACGACCGCGAGCCCCGAGCCCTTGCCGTAGCAGGCCGGCCCCGGATCGGCGCCGACCGACTGCGGACCGACATGCAGCCCGCCCTGCCGATCGACCCAGGCGATGGAACCGCCGCCAGCCCCGATTTCAACGATATCGACCACGGGAAGCTGCATCGGCTGGCCGGTGGCCCTGTCGCCGATGACATAGCCGGTCTCGATTGCCGGCGCGCCGTCGGTGATCAGGCTCGACTTGGCGGTCGTTCCGCCCATGTCGAAGCCGACGGCGCGCGGCAGGCCGAGCAGGCTCGCCAGCCGGCCGGCGCCGATCATGCCGGCGACGGGACCGGATTCCATCATCGTGACGGGTTGCTCGCGCGCATGGCGCAGCGACATCACCCCGCCGTTGGAGCGCATGATCTGGACACGGCCGTTGAAGTCCGCCCCGCCCAGATAATGTTCCAGCCGGCCGAGATAGCCGCCGACACGGGGGCCGACGAAGGCGTTCAGCACGGTGGTCGAGGTGCGCTCGTATTCCCGGTATTCGCGCAGGATCTCGTGCGAGAGAGAGACGAAGAGGTCCGGCCGGCGCTCGCGAAGGAACGCGCCGATCTGCCTTTCGTGCGCCGGATTGGCGTAGGCATGAAGCAGACAGACCGCGACCGCCTCGCAGCCCGCGGCATCGATCGCCGCCAGAATCCGCTCCATCGCCTGCGCGTCCACCGGCTCCAGCTCCGTGCCGTCGGCCAGCATGCGTTCGCGGATCTCGAAGGTGAAGGCGCGCTCCACCAGCGGCTGGGGACGCTCGAAGAACAGGTTGAAGGCATCGATCCGGTTGGACCGACCGATGGCGTAGACGTCCCGGAAGCCCTCGGTGGTGATGAGCGCGGTACGCGCGCCCTTGCGCTCCAGAACCGTGTTGATGGCGATGGTCGAGCCGTGCAGGATCTCGTCGATCTGCCCCGGCACACAGGCGGCGAGCTCGAGGCTGCGCGCAATGGCACGGGTGGGATCGGCCGGCGTCGTCGACGTCTTGGACGTTACGAGCGCGCCGTCCACGTATCCGACGAGATCGGTAAACGTTCCGCCAATATCGACACCGACGATGTTCACAGGATGACTGCCTTTTCTCTCGCAGCGGCAGACCAGCAGACTTCAGCCGCCAAACATAGATTTTTTCAAAAACTCAGACGCAAAAGAAACGAACGGTCGAATCCGGCTTTGGATCATGCCTTTGATTCCAGTTGCGCAAGAATGACACTGCGGCATATTGGCAAGCAACGGGTTCAGAGGCTCTATCTTTAATAAATTATAGACTATAGGATATAGGTATGATAAATGTTTCTCTGCGTCGCCTTGAGGTATTCCTCGCGATTGTGGACACGGGAAGCTTTTCCCGCGCCGCTGAATTGCTGAATATCGCCCAGCCCTCCGTCTCCGCCCACATAAGGGCGCTGGAAGAACGTGTTGGCGGCGCGGTCTTCGAACGTCGGCGCGGCAGCCGTCCGCTGTTGACGGAACTCGGCCGCTCGGTCAGCGAACATGCGCGCGAAATGCTGGCCGAGGTCGACGACATGCGCGCCGACATCATCAACATGCGCGGCGAGACGAGTGACCGGCTGGTGATTTCCATCCAGCGCGGCCTCGCCAATTTCGCGTTGAAGGATGCGCTGACGAGCTTCGCCCTCGCCCGGCCCGACCTGCAACTGGTGGTCAGGGTCGGCAAGCACGAGGAAGTGGTCCAAGACCTGCGCGAGAGCATAGCCGATGTCGGCTGCGTGCAGGTGAACGAGGAGATACGCGGCCTCGATTCCCGCGTGATCGGCGCCCAGAAGCTCCGGCTCATCGCGGCGCCGGATCATCCGCTGGCCCGAAAGCGGCGCATCCGGCCCGAAGCCGTGGCGCGCCACGGCTTCGTCAGCGCACCGCCCGGCTCGGTCTTCGGAAAATCCGTATCGCGCCTGCTCGCCGGCGTCGGCATCCGCGACCTCAAGCTGGTGGCCCAGGCGACCGAATACCAGTTTCTGCGCGAACTGGTGATTGCCGGCGTCGGTATCGCCTGCTCGACGGAAGCCTCCGTCGCCGGAGATCTGGCCGCGGGCCGGCTGGTCGCGCTCGACGTGGCGGTGCCGGATCTGTTCTTCGAAATCCGCGTGCTGACCGCCGCGCGCCGCCCCTTAACCCGCCCCATGCGCGACCTGAGCGACCATCTCGCCGCCTTCGCGCCCTCGCCCCACGCCCGAAGCCTGACGCCTGACGCCTGACGCCTGACGCCTGGATCCTCTTCATTGGGGAACGCGAGGTGGGGCAAGTCCGTTGAAGGCATGTCGGCCCGCGCACGGACGCCACGTCGGGAAGCGGGCGACGAAATACGAACACATGCGCCACGGCCCGACGACGATGCCGGCACGACCGGCAGCGCGCAGGGTCCGGCCAACCCGGAGTGAAAAGCCATGACCGATATCAATGCGTCCCGCATCCTGATCATCGCCACCAACGGCTTCGAACAGAGCGAGCTTGAGGTTCCGCGCGACAAGCTGCGCGAGGCCGGCGCCACGGTCGACGTGGCGAGCCTCGACGGCAAGGAGATCCGGGGCTGGAAGGGCACCGACTGGTGCGACACGGTTCCCGCGAACCGCAGGATCGCCGACGCGCGCGAGGAAGACTACGACGCGCTGGTCATTCCCGGCGGCCAGATCAACCCCGACCTGTTGCGGGTCGATGCGGACACGATGGCGCTGGTGAAGCGCTTCCTCGCCTCCGGCAAGGTCGTGGCCGCGGTCTGCCATGGCCCCTGGCTGCTGGTGGAAGCCGATGCCGTGCGCGGCCGGGAGGTGACTTCCTACCCCTCGATCCGCACGGATGTCATCAATGCCGGCGGCAAATGGGTGGACCGCGAAGTGGTCGCCGACGGTGGCATCGTCACCAGCCGCAAGCCGGATGATCTGGATGCCTTCGTCGGCAAGATCATCGAGGAAGTCCGCGAAGGCCGCCACGAACGACGCAAGGTTGCGTGAGCGGACGGGCGCGCCGCGCGTCCGGAGACACCGCGAACACGGTCACACGAAAAAGCGCCGGGGGCGGACCGCCTCCGGCGCTTTGCGCATTTTTGGGCTTAAGGCAGCGCCACGCGGCTTTTCTGCGGCTCCGCCTCGGCGAGCGCGGCGGCTGGCGGCAGCGGTGCGGTGGCAACATTGACACTGACCTCGACCGACATGCCGGGCACCAGCCGCCCCGTGTCGGGCTGGCCCGCATCGATGGCGATGCGCACGGGCAGGCGCTGCGCGATCTTGGTGAAGTTGCCGGTCGCGTTGTCGGACTTGATCACGCTGAATTCCGAACCCGTGGCGGGCGAGAAGCGCTCAATGCGACCATGAAAGACCTCGCCGTCGAGCGCATCGACGGTAAAGGTCACCTTCTGGCCGACCTTCATGCCGGGAAGCTGGGTTTCCTTGTAGTTCGCGACCATCCAGATCGTGTCGGAAACGAGCGAGGTGAGCGAGCTGCCGGCGGAGACGTATTGCCCGACGCGGGCGCCGATCTGGCCGAGCGTGCCGTCGCGCGGAGCGATGATGCGGGTATTCTGCAGATTGATCTCGGCGAGGCGGACAGCGGCCCCTGCGCCCTCGACCTCTGCCTTGAGCTGATCCCGGTCGGCCTCCGTCGCCTGCAGGTTCTGCTTCGCCACGGTGAGCGCGGCGCGCGCCTGGCGCACGGCCGCGGCGGCCTGGTCGTGGGCGGCCCGGCTCTTGTCGGCATCGGAATTGGCGGAAAAGCCCTTCCTCTGCAGGGCCTGCGTGCGCTGCCAGCTTGAGACCGCCTGCGTCAGCGCCGCCTCGGCGCTTTCCAGCTGCGCCTCGCTCGCCTCCACCTGAGCCCGGGCAGACATGCGCTGCCTTGCGGACTTGGCGAGCGCCGCCGTCTTCGCTGCCAGCGTCGCCTTCGCCTGCGCGAGCTGCAGGGCATAGATGCGGTCGTCGATCTTGAACAGCAAATCGCCCTGGCTGACGTGCTGGAAGTCCCGGACGGGCACCTGAACGATATTGCCGGCAAGCTGCGGCGCGATGGTGGTGACCGCGCCGCGAATGTAGGCGTCGTTGGTCGTCTCCAGCGAGCCGTGAAAGGGCGGCAGATTCCAGGAGTAGAGCACCAGCGAAACCCCGGCGGCGCCGGCAACGATCGCAAGGGAGGTGACAGCCGAGGGCAAAAGGGACTTGATGGCCATGATGGTCAGCTTTCCGCCGGCGCGGGGCTCACCGCTTGGTGGAGCGCGCGCCAGGCCAGGTAGAGAAGAAGGACGATGACGGCGACCGTCGCGATCGCCGAGGTGACGAAAAAGGCGTCCGTGTAGGCCAGCACATAGGCCTGCTTGCGCACCTGCGCGGCGAGAAGGACGGCGCCTTCCGCCTTGAGCTGGACGGCATCGGTGAGGACGCCCTTGTAGGACGCGGCGAGCTGGCCGATGCGGGCTGCGACCTGCGGGTCGGAGGGCACCAGACGGCTCGCCAGATGGGCGGAATGGAACTGTTCGCGCCAGGTCACGAAAGTGCCGAAGACGGCGCTGCCGAACAAAGCGCCGAGACGCTGGGTGGTCAGGAACACGATGACGAAGGACAGGAGATAGTTCGGACCCTTCTTGAGCGCCGCGATGAAGCCGAAGGCCATGGCCGGCGGCAGGAACAGGCCGCTCGCCATACCCACCAGCAGCTGCGAGAGATACATCTGCTCCGGCCGGGTGTCGGCGGTGGCCTGGGAATCGAGCCCCGTGCCGATGGCCAGCAGGATCAGCGAGAGAAGGTGAATGCCGGCGACCTTGCCCGGCTGGATCAGCCTGGAGCAGACGAAGCCCGACAGAACGCCGCTCAGGAGAACGATCCAGTAGAAGCCCGAGAGCTGTTCGTTCAGGAGCCCGAGCTGGGTGAAGAACTGGCGCGTGCCGGTCGACTGCTCCGACAGGAGCAGGCGGAACAGCAGCAGGCTGCCGGTGAAGTGGACGATCTCCTTCGAGGTCAGCCAGCGCACATCGAGCAGCGGTTCATCGCGATTGAGCTCGATCGCAGCGGCCATCGTCAGGCAGACGATGGCAAGCACGATCAGCTCGCCGATCCACGGCGCCTCGAACCACCAGTAGTAACGGCCGGTGACCGTGACGATGGCCAGCGCGCCGAGACCGACGGCGAGAAAGAGATAGGTGACGAGGTCCATCCGGGTGATGGGGCTCAACGTCAGGGTCGGTGCCAGCAGCGGCAACCGGATGATCATGCCGAGCGCGATCAGCGCCAGCCCCGCCTCGAAGGCGAACAGAGCCTCCGCCCCTCCAAGGTGCAGCAGAGTGGGCGAGATCAGGCCCGCGATCGGCGTGCCCATCACGATGACGGTCATCGCCACCGGCATGCCGACCGTCAGCTTCTTTTCCCGCGGCAACCCGTCGAGGATGTAGAGAATGGCGAGCGATGACATCGGTGAGGCGGCGATACCGGAAAAGAAGCGCACCACAAGCGCGGTCTGGAAGTCTGTCGCCCACAGCTGCACCAGGCTCGTGATCACGAAGACGATGATCGCGATCTCGGCGAAGCGGCGCAGCCCGAATTGCGAGCGCAGCTTCAGCAAAAGCAGCGTCAGACTGACGTTCGGCGCCATGTAGACGGCCAAAAGCCAGATCGCCTCGTTCGTCGTCGCGCCGTATTCCCCCGCAAGCTGGAGGACATTGACGGACACGAAGCTCATGCCGAGCCCCTGCGTGATGGCGACAAGCGTACCGACGGTCATGTAGGTGAGAAGCAGGCCGGTCGAATGCGGCGGTGGAGGCGGGGCGGCGGCAGGCTGATGGGAAGCCGCAGCCGGATGCGCCGCACCCCGCGCGGGTTCCTCATCGGCCATCGCGCCCTCCGGTCTTCCGCGTTCCGAGCTTCGTTGTTTCGGCCTCGCCCCCGCCGGCGCAGATCTCCGCCTCGATCCTGTCGAAAAGCGCGATCGCGCAGCGCAGGTCCGCCTCATCCACATTGCGGAAGACCTCGCTGCGGACTTCCTCGCCGAGACGCTGGACCAGATCGGCCTGCTCGCGCCCGTGCGCGGTGAGCACGATGTGCTTTGCCCGTCGGTCGGCCGGGTCGGGCTCGCGGGTGATGAGGTCGAGCGCCTCCATCCGGTCGAGGATGCGCACCAGCGTCGGCTGCTCCAGCTCCAGCTCGCAGGCAAGCTCACGCTGCGTGACGCCCGACTTGCGCGCCAGCCGGATCAGCACCCGCGCACGCGGATAGGTCAGCCCGTGCGCGGTCACCCGCGCGTTGAACAGGGTGCGGATCTTGCGGCTGAGTTTGGTCAACGCTTCCAGGAACTCCGAGGAAACGCTCGGGGGGTGGGCAGCCATGTCATTTTTCCGGATCGCTTCGCCCGCATATAAATAGCAGGCTATGTAAATCGACATTTAAATAGCATGCGCTGCGTTTTGGTTCAACCCGGCGCCACCCGACATGCGCCGACGAAACGGTGCCGGAATGCGAGCCGCCACGATCCAACCATCATTTGTTTTCCTATATATTTCATATGGTTGATATCTTCATGGGAACCCGCCCCGCCACCCGACGTTGTCTTTTCGCAGATCAGATCCGCTGAACGAGCATGGCATCGCTCGCGCGCACGACCACAACCCGATTGGGGGTATGCCTTGGGGGCACAATGTTCATGAACGACGGGCCCATCGGTTCGCAGGACGTCATTGCGCAGGACGACGGCCGGGCGCCTGCCGGGTCTTCGGATGACCGGCAGGGCGATAGCGTATTCGCGCCCGGCCGCAATGTCTGGCGCGTGGAGACCGCTCCGCGCGCGGCGCCGCTGATCGACGCGGGCGCCTATTTCGGCGCGCTGCGCAAGGCGATGGCGAAGGCGCGCCGCTCGATCACCATCGTCGGCTGGGACATCGAAAGCCGCATGCGCCTCGTCGGCCCCGACGGCACGGTCGACGACGATCTGCCGGAGACCTTTGCCGCCTTCCTGACCGAGCTCGTCAACCGCAACGAGGACCTGCACATCCGCCTGCTGCTGTGGGATTATTCGATGCTGTTCTCGCTTGAGCGGGAGCTGGCGCCACGACTGCGGCTGTTCTGGTCGACCCCGGCACGCATCGAGCTGTGCCTTGACGACGAGATCCCGCTCGGCGCCTCGCAGCACCAGAAGATCGTCGTCATCGACGACCGCATCGCCTTTTCCGGCGGCCTCGACCTCACCCGCAGGCGCTGGGACAATTCCGTTCACAAGGCCGAGGATCCGCGCCGGGTGGACCCCACCGGCAGCACCTACGGCCCGTTTCACGACGTGCAGATGGCGGTGGACGGTGCGGCCGCCGCCGCACTCGGCGATCTGGTACGCGAGCGCTGGCGGATCGCCACCGACGAGAAGCTGGAACCCGCGGGGATCGACGCGCGGGACGCTGCCGACCCGTGGCCCGAGGGCCTTTCCCACGCCTTCACCGACGCGCGGATCGGCATCTCGCGCACCTACCCCGCCCATGACGGCACGCCCGCCGTCACCGAGGTGGAGAAGCTCTGGTACGACATGGTCGGCCGGGCGGAGCGCATTCTCTATATCGAGAACCAGTTCCTCACCGCCCTCACGCTCGCCGACACCCTCGCACGGCGGCTGAAGGAGAAGCCGGCGCTCGAGGCCGTCATCGTCGTGCCCGAAACCTACCCCGAATGGCTCGCCAAGGCCTCGATGCTCGACGGCCGGCAGCGCTTCATGCAGGTGCTGCGCAACGCCGGCGTGGAAGACCGCGTGCGTCTCGTCTACCCGCAGGCGAGCGACGACGGCGTCACGGTTCCGATCATGGTGCATGCCAAGGTGATGGTGATCGACGACGGCTGGCTCAGGATCGGCTCCGCCAACCTGTGCAACCGGTCGATCGGTTTCGACAGCGAATGCGATCTGACGCTGGAGGCGGCGGACGCGACGGAACGCGCTGCCATAGCCCATGTCCGCAACCGGCTCCTGGGCGAGCATGTCGGCATCGAACCGGAGGCATTGCAGGAGGCGATCGAGGAGGCGGACGGCTCGGTCTTTGCCGCGCTCGACGCACTGCCCGAGACGCGGCGCACGCTGGTGCCGGTGGCGGACGAGAAGGTCGACGTGCCGCTGTCACTGCGCCAGATCGGCGATCCGCCGGAACCGCTCTACGATCTCAACGCGGCCGCCGAGGTCGCGCCCGATCCGCGCTGGTGGCCAACGATCCTGCGCGCGGCCATCGCGGTCGCCGTCGTCGGGCTCGCCGTCCTCGCCTGGCGCCATTCACCGGTCGCCGATCCGGAAAAGCTCGGCCAGCTCTTCCAGGGCATCGCGCAGCATCCCTGGGCACCGGCCATCGTCATCGCCGCCTTCATCGCAGGCGGGCTCGTGGCCTTTCCCGTCACCGTGCTGATCCTGGCGACCGTCGCGGTCTTCGGCGGCTGGCTCGGCATGCTTCTGGCCACAGCCGGTGCCATGCTGTCTGCCATCGTCACCTATCTGATCGGGCTGAGAATCGGCCAGCGCTCGCTGCGCCGGGTCGTCGGGCCGCGCATCAGCCGGATCCGGCATGGCATGTCGGACCACGGGGTGCTTGCGGTCGCCGGCATCCGCCTCGTGCCGATCGCCCCCTTCACGCTGGTGAACCTCGTCGCCGGCGCGGTGCAGGTGCGCTTTGCCGACTACTGTTTCGGCACGCTGCTCGGCCTCGCGCCTGGGCTCTTGACCATGACGCTTCTCGCCCGGCAGGTGACACTGCTGGTGAACGAACCGACGCTCGGCCGCGTGGCGGTCTTCGCCGGGCTGGTGGTGCTGTGGGGCGGGTTCCTGTTCGCGCTGCAGTTTCTCGTGCGCCGTTACCGCAAGGCGCGTTCGTGAGCGAGGCACGCAAGGGCGGGATCGTGCGGCTGATGACCTGGAACATCCATGGCGGCATCGGCCCGGACGGACAATTCGACCTTGAGCGCATCGCCAGCCTCATCCGCCGGCACGATCCCGACATCGTGGCGCTTCAGGAGATCGACACGCGCGGCCGGGGCATCGACTGCCTCGCACCGCTGAAGGAGTTGCACGAAGAACGCGGCCACTGGCGCGAGGCGCGCACGATCGAAGCGCCCGACGGCCACTATTACGGGCATGCGATCCTGAGCCGCTGGCCGATCCGCGACAGCGTTCTGCACGATCTTTCCTTCGCCGGCCGCGAACCGCGCTCGGCCATCGATGCGATCGTGGAAAGCCCGGGCGGCGCGCTGCACCTGATTTCCGCCCATCTGGGACTGAAGCTCGCGGAGCGGCGCATGCAGGCCCGCAAGCTCGCGACACTCGCCGGCAATCCGCGCGGGCTCACGACCGTGGCGCTCGGCGATTTCAACGACTGGTTCACGGTCGGCGCGGTGCGCAGGGCGATGCGCGAGGTCCTGCCGGTGCGCACGATGGTCAAGACCTTCCCCGCGCGCTTTCCGCTCCTGCGGCTCGACCGCATCTACTGCCGGACGCCTCGAAACCTCGTCAGCGCGTGGACCGACGCCGAGGCACGCGGGTCTTCCGACCACCTGCCCGTCATCGCCGATATCCGCGCGACGACTTAAGCCAGTGGCTACCGGCGGCACCGGCTTTTCTCATACGCCAGCGAATCATGACTACCCGGAACAAGCCGGGACGCGGTGCGTTTCCCCAAGACAACATTCGGGCAAACCGAATGGAAACGCAAAGGAGAGACCCCATGAAACCGATCGACATCGTTCACCGCGACGACGGCTGGGCCTATGTGGTCGCCGGCCGGATATCCCAGAGTTTCGGCACCCGCGAGGACGCCGTGGCGGCAGGCAAGGCCGCCGCCGAGGAACAGGCGGTCCTGGATGGCGAGCTTGACGAGGGCCTGCGCGGCACCTTTCCCGCGAGCGATCCCGTCTCCGCGGTTCAGCGGGGCCATACCGGCGGCGACAACGATTGAGCGAAGGCGGGGCCGCGGGCAAAGCGCGCGAGCGGCCTGCGGACCGGCTTCAAGCCACTGCTTTCAAACGATCTTCCGGAACGCCGCGGCGGATGCTGTTGCCCTGTGGACACACTGCAACTTTTGCAGAGGCATAAAATTGAGTTTATGACTCAAGTTATGCTAATGAGCCTCGATAACGGAGACGTGATCTTCGGGACAGCGAGGTAACAATGTCCATGGTCCGCAACTTCCACCGCCGTCGTTTCGCCAGGCGACGGAGCATCCTGTCGACGACGGGGCTCGTCGGCATCGCCGCTCTTTCGGCTCTGGCAGCATCTCCCCGCATCGCCTACGCGCAGAGCGCCGGAACGGTCGAACTGAAAACGATCGTCGTGGAGGCGGACAGCGCGGAAGATCCGAAAGGGCCTGTGGACGGTCTTGTCGCCTCGCGCAGCACGTCGGGCACCAAGACCAACACGTCGATCCTGGAAACGCCGGCCTCGGTTTCCGTCGTGACCAAGGAGCAGGTGGAACAGCAGGGCGCGCAGACGGTGCAGGAAGCGCTGCGCTACTCTGCGGGCGTCGCCGCCGACATCCGCGCGCAGGACCGTTACGACATCGTGCCGATGCGCGGCTTCGGCGGCTATCAGAGCTTCGTGCAGTATCTCGACGGCTTGCGCATGCAGAAGGGCATCTCGTTCGCCCAGCCCACCGTGGACGTGCGCGAGCTGGAGCGCATCGAGATCTTCCGCGGCCCGGCCTCCGTGCTCTACGGCGCGGTCAACCCGGGCGGGCTCGTCAACCTCGTCTCCAAGCGTCCGACCAAGGAGACGCAGCACGAGGTGGAACTTGCCGTCGGCTATCCCTGGGGCGTGACCGGCGCCTTCGACACCTCCGGCCCGGTCAATGACGCGGAGACATTCCTCTACCGGGTCTCGGGCTTTGGCTACTTCAAGCAGTCCGACATGGACGACATGAACAGCCAGCGCTATTCGATCTCGCCGTCCTTCACATGGCTTCCGAGCGACGACACGAAGATCACGCTGCTCGCCAACGTGACGCACGAGCCGGAGAGCTACTACCCCTCGCGCCTGCCGGCAGCCGGCACGGTCTACGCCGCCGCCGGGGGAGTGTTCATTCCCTACGACTTCAACATCGTCGATCCGGACTTCGACAAGTTCGAGCGCGACAGCATGCGGATCGGCTACGAGTTCGAACATCAGTTCGACGACGTCTTCACCTTCCGCCAGAACCTGCGCTACTCCTACATGGAGACCGAGTTCAGGGGCGTCGCGCCGGTCAGCATCACCGGCACAGCGCTTGGCCGGCGGGCCTCTGCCGTCGACGAAGAACTGCACACGCTGGCCGTCGACAACCAGCTGGAGGCCGATTTCGTGACCGGCAAGGTGGAGCACAAGCTGCTCGGCGGCTTCGACTACCAGTGGTCGGAGGCGAACCGCCTGTTTGGCGGCGGCAGCGCCAGCAGCATCGACATTTTCAACCCCGACTATTCCGGCACCATCGCCACCCCGGCCTTCCTGACGGACGCCGATCAGCACACCCAGCAGGCGGGCACCTACCTGCAGGAGCAGGCGCGCATCGGCAAGCTGGCCCTGACGCTGGGCGGCCGGTTCGACTGGTATTCACAGAAGACCGAGACGCTGACCATCGCCAGCGGCGATCTCAAGACAGATAACCAGCAGGGCACCGCCTTCACCTGGCGCACCGGCGCGGCCTATCTGTTTGACAGCGGCTTCGCGCCCTATGTTAGCTACGCCACCTCCTTCGAAGTGCCGGCGGGCGTTGCCGTCGGGAATGTCGCGCTCGACCCGGTCACCGGCAGGCAGTACGAGATCGGCGTCAAGTATCAGCCTGCAGGCTACGACAGTTTCCTCATGGTCTCCGCCTTCGACCTGACCCAGAACAACGCGGTCACCTCCGACACATCAAACAGCGGTTACTACAGAAAGATCGGCCGGGTAAATTCCCGCGGCATCGAGGTCACCGGCAAGGCGAGCTTCGACAATGGCTGGGATCTTGTCGGCTCGTACACTTTCGTCGACGCCGAGATAAGGAAGGATCTTGTTACCACGACGAATGTCGGCAACACGCCCGCGACCATCCCGCAGCACATCGCCTCGGTCTGGGCGCACTACACGTTCCAGTCGGGCGCGGTCGAAGGCCTCGGTCTCGGCGCAGGCGTGCGCTACACCGGCGAGAGCTGGGCCAACGACGAAAACACCGTGAAGGTGAAGGACTTCACCCTGTTCGACGCTGCCCTCGACTACGATCTCGGCAAGCTCGACGACCAGCTCGAAGGCACGACCTTCCGCTTCAACGTGCAGAACGTGTTCGACACCGAATACGTCTCCTCGTGCTCGGCCGACAACGCCTGCTTCTACGGCACCGGCCGCACCTTCCTCGCCTCGCTCAAGTACAAGTGGTGATTTCACGCCCCGCCCGCGCATCCGGGCGGGGCTTTCCTCTATTTGAGAAGGAACGATCCATCGTGCAGAAGGAAAAGAAGGTCTCCGACATGGAGATCCGCCAGTACGTCATCGACACCGGCACCCGCCAGACGCAGATCCAGAAGGACCTGCGCGCCGAGACGATGGCGATGGCCAACGGCATGATGATGGTCTCGCCGGCCTGCGGCGAATTCCTGGCGCTGCTGGCAAAGCTCATCGGCGCGAAGCGGACGCTGGAGGTCGGCACCTTCACCGGCTACAGCGCGCTCTCGGTCGCCGCCGCCCTGCCGGAGGGCGGCGAGGTCGTCGCCTGCGACATGTCGGAGGAATATACCGCCATCGCGCGACGCTACTGGGCGCGCGCCGGCCTTTCCGACAAGATAAATCTCCAGCTCGGCGAGGCGGTCGCGACCCTTGACCGGCTCATCGCGAACGGCGAGGCGGATACCTTCGATCTCGCCTTCATCGACGCCGACAAGAACGATTACGACGCCTATTACGAGCGCTGCCTGAAGCTGGTGCGCCCCGGCGGGCTGATCGTCTTCGACAACATGTTCTGGGGACGCTCGGTGGCGGATGCCGACGACAACCGGCCCGAGACCGTCGCCCTGCGCCAGCTCAACATCAAGATCCGCGACGATGAGCGGGTGGACATGTCGCTCATCCCGTTCGGCGACGGCATGACGTTTCTGCGGCGGCGCTGATCGCGCGCGCTCAATTTCGTGTATTCGATTTCTGAAATGCCTAAATTATGCCAATTTCTGGTGAAGCTCTCATATTTCAATTCCAGTAATTGGCGGATTTCCGTCAATTACTGGAATGACAATAAGTCAAATTTCGTTTGTTGACCCATATATATTTGAATATTTCTAAACAATTTTTGCACTCTTACGGCTTCCTGAAGGAGAAAAACTTTCCAAAACCGCATTGCACGCTTGACAGCACAATGCGGAAGCGCGATTAGAATGTTCATATTCATGAGTTAAAAAGTCAAGTTTTAGAGACGAGGAATGATGATGCGCATGCGCCTTGCACGTCCGCGTTTTGCGGAAAGAGGGCGGACGGCCGGCCTTTCAGCCCTGTTCCTGCTCGCGTCCGCGCTGCTCGCAGCAGCCGCACCTGCCAAGGCCGAGATCGTCGCGACCGACGTCACCGGGCGCACGATCCGTCTGGAAGCGCCCGCACATCGCATCCTCATCGACGACGGGCGCTACTTCCTCGACCTCGCCATGCTTTGCGACGATCCGGTTTCGCTCGTCGTCGCCTGGCCGCATGACAGCAACCGGCTGGGCGAGGAAATCTACGCCCGCTTCAGGCAGCGCTTCCCGCAAATCGAGACGCTGAAACACACGGCGAGTTCATCACGCACGCTGTCGGTGGAACAGGTACTGGCGGCCGAACCGGACCTTGCCGTCTTCTCGCTCATGTCGAAGCCGTCGGCGCGCGAGATCGAGTTGATCGAGGCCGCCGGCATTCCCGTCGCCATAGCCGACAACGTCGCCGACCCGCTTGAGAACGTCGACAAGACGCTGCTGATGCTGGGCACGCTCACCGGCAACGAGGCGCGGGCCAAAGCCGCCGTCGCCTTCCGGCAGGAACGCTACCGCGCAATCGCCGAACGGCTCGCAAGCCGCCCGGACGCGGGACGGCCGAAGGTGTTTCTGGAGGCGCACGCCTCCACCTCCACCGACTGCTGCAATTCGCCGGGCACGGGCAGCATCGGCGCGATGATCGATTTCGCCGGAGGCCACAACATCGGCGCCGACGTGATCGACCGCGCGTTCGGCAAGATCAGCCTGGAATACGTCATCGAGGCGAAGCCGGAAATCTACATCGCCACCGGCGGCGCCTACATGGAAAAGCGCGCCGGTGTGCTGGTCGGCCCCGACTATGATCCCGAACGCACCGCCGAAACGCTCGCCAAAGTGCTGGCGCGCACCGGTTTTTCCGAGCTGCCGGCGGTGACGGCCGGCAACGTCCATGCGCTCTCCCACCAGCTTTTTTCCTCGCCCCTCGACGTGCTGACGATCGAGCTGCTGGCGAAGTGGATCCACCCCGATCTCTTTTCCGACATCGACGTCGCAAAGACCCGCGACGCGATGAATGCGCGCCTCCTCAGCGTTCCGCTGGAAGGCGTCTACTGGAGCGAGTAGCGCAAGCCCTCCCGAACCGCGCCGCCGCCCGTGATATCTGACAGGAGTACCCGATGCGGACGCCACTTTCCGCCGACACGCCCCCGCCGTCCACGACGATGGCAACGGCCCCGAACGCAGCCGGCCCCGACGCCGAGGGCGGCAATCCGGGGCTCGGCATTCTGAAGGACGTCCTCCGCCCGCTTGCCCTCGTCGGCGCGCTGGCATTGCTGGCCTCCGCCGCCGACGCGGCCCCCGCTGTGGTCAAGACCGTGCCCGCCGGGACCAACGTCTACGAACTCACCGTCGCCCCGGACGGCCCGGTCTATGTCGCCACCGCCGGCGAGCGCGGCAAGCACAACTCGAAGATCCTCGTGCTCGATCCTGAAACACTGGAGATCACGAGCACGATCGACATGGCCGAGGTACCGGCCTTCGGCATCACGCTCAACACGAAGACAAACACGCTCTATGCCACCGGCACGCGGCTTGGCGCGGTCGCGGCGGTGGACGCGAAAGCCGGCGAACTGATCAAGCCGATCGCCACCGGCAACAAGGCGCACCTGCGCGAGATCGCGGTCGATGAGGCATCGAACCGGATCTACGCGACGGTCGTCGGCCGCAAGGAGGACAAGAGCGCGATCTGGGTGATCGACGGCGCGGCCAACACGCTGGTAACGACCTTCGACGATCTCGATCCCGGCGCGACTGGGCTGGCGCTCGACCCGGCGAACCACCGGCTCTTCACCACGCTTCTCTATTCGAACGAGGTGATCGCACTCGACACGGAAACGGGCGCGGTTGCGGCGCGCTACGCCTCCGGAGGCGAATTCCCGACCAACGTCGCCTATGACGCGAAGCGCGGCCGGCTCTACGTCACCAACCAGAAGTCCGGCACGATGACCGTGCTCGATGCCGACAACGGCAAGCTCCTCGACACGGTGAAGACGGGTGACGGCGCGCTCGGCGTCAATTTCGACGATAGCCACATCTACGTCGCCAATCGCGGCGCGGGAACGGTGAGCGTCATCGATGCGGAAACGCTGAAGGTTCTCGCCAGCCTTGAGACCGGCAGCGCGCCCAACACCGTCGCCGTCGACCGCAAATCCGGCCGCGTCTACGTCACCAACAAGACGACGCCGCGCCCGCGCGACGCTCCGCCGGTGGAAGATCCCAACGGCGACACGGTTTCGCTCATCCGACCCTGAGGCCCCGACACCGTGGGTGGGTCCTCAAGGGACGCCGCCCGCGGTCGTCGTTTCAAGATGCGGGAATGACGACCATGGCAACCCAACCCTTCTGGCGCGGTTTCAACGACGCAACGCCCGCCGATGCGCCGGGCCACCCCCTGCCCTTCGCGCTCGTGGGAACCACCGAGACGGTGATCGGCCACGGCGAACGCGCGGTGCTCCCGCAGGGGCCGCTGGAGACGCTGGGCGCGCGCACGGCCCGCTTCTTCGAGGAACAGGCCGAAGGACCCGACCTGCTGCTCGGCGCCGTGCCGTTTGCCCGTGAGGCGAGCGCCCATCTCGTCCAGCCGCGCCAGGTAATGCGCATCCAGGGCCGTTTCGATCCGCACGACGTGCTGGAACTCTCCGCGGTGCGCGATCGGGCTCCCCAATCCGCCGGCCGGTGCGTGATCGCCGGCGAACCGGATGCCGACGGCTATGCCCGTTCGGTCGATGCCGGACTGGAGGTCATCGCCTCCTCCGCCGGGGCCTTGCGCAAGATCGTGCTGTCACGCAGCCTCGTTGTCGCCGCGGAGCATTCCTTCGACCTGCGCGCCCTGTTCGCGCGCCTTGCCGGCGACACCAGCATCACCACCTTCGCAACGCCCCTGCCCGAGCGTAATGGCGCATCGCGTACGCTGATCGGCGCGACGCCGGAGCTGCTGGTCGAAAAGCGGGGCCTGCGCGTCCTTTCCCACCCGCTCGCCGGCTCCGCTCCGCGACGTGCCGACACGGGCGACGACGAGGCCTCGGCGAAGGCGTTGATGGCGTCCGACAAGGACCACCGCGAGCATGCGCTGGTGGTGGAGGCGATCCTCGATACGCTCGCGCCCTTCTGCCGCGATCTTTCAACCCCGGAAGGCACGTGTTTGCGTGCGACCGCAAGCCTCTGGCACCTGGGCACGCGCATCGAGGGCCGGCTGAAGGACGCGGCGATCTCGTCGGCCGATATCGTCGCCGCCCTTCACCCCACGCCCGCCGTCTGCGGGGAACCGCGCGCGAAGGCGGCTGCCGCCATAGACAGGCTGGAGGGCTACGACCGCGACTTCTACGCAGGCGCCGTGGGGTGGTGCAACGCGGCCGGCGATGGGCGCTGGTCGGTCTCCATCCGCTGCGCGGAAATCTCCGGCCGCACGGCCCGGCTCTATGCGGGCGCCGGCATCGTGCCTGGTTCCGATCCGGCCTCGGAAACCAACGAGACATCGGTAAAATTCAAGGCGATGCTCGCCGCGCTCGGCATCGCGGAACCGGGACGCGGAGAGGGAGACATGGCGATATGACCCCCGCGACGCAGATCTGGCCGGAGGAGTTCGCCCGCCGCTACCGCGAGAAGGGCTATTGGACCGGCGAGACGTTCACGTCGTTTCTGAACCGCCGCGCCGCGATGCATCCTGACCGTATCGCGGTTGTCGACGAGTACACGCGCTGGAGCTATGGCGAGCTCCGGGCGCGCGCCGAAACAATCGCGGCGGGCTTCCTCGCTCTGGGCCTTCAACCCGGCGACCGCGTCGTGGTCCAGCTTCCCAACATCGCGGAATTCCTGTCGGTCGTCTTCGGGCTCTTTCGCGCAAGGCTCATCCCCGTCTTCGCCCTGCCCGCCCACCGGCTGACGGAGATCCGCCACTTCGCACAAACGGCGGAAGCCGCCGCCTACGTCATCAAGGACCGCTGGGACGCGTTCGACTACCGCGCCCTTGCACGAGCCGTGCAGGCCGAGGTGCCGGCATTGCGCCACGTGGTCGTCGTCGGCGCGGCGGAGGAATTCGTTGCCCTTGATGGCTTCAAGGCCGCCCCGGACCTCTTGCCAGCGGAGGATGCCGCGTCTTCCGATGTCGCCTTCATGCAGATTTCCGGCGGCACGACGGGGCTTTCGAAGCTCATCCCGCGCACGCATGACGACTATATCTATTCCTTCCGCGCGAGCGCAGAGATCTGCGGTCTTGACGAGGCGAACGTGCTGATGGTGGCTCTGCCGGCCGCGCACAATTTCCCCATGAGTTCGCCCGGCTTCTTCGGCGCACTTTACGTCGGTGCGCGCGTCGTCATGAGCCCCTCGCCCTCGCCAGAGCGCGCCTTTCCGCTGATCGAGCGCGAGGGCGTGACGGTGACGGGCCTCGTGCCGCCGCTGGCGCTCCTGTGGCTCCAGGCGGCGGAGGCGACGGCTTGCGACCTCTCATCGTTGCAGGTGCTGCATGTTGGCGGGGCGAAGCTGATGCCCGAGATCGCGCGGCGCATCAGGCCGGTGCTCGGCTGCACGCTCCAGCAGGTCTTCGGCATGGCCGAAGGGCTCGTCAATTACACCCGGCTCGACGATCCGGAAGAGGTGATCGTGGAGACGCAAGGCCGACCCATCAGCCCCGACGACGAGGTGCTGGTGCTGGACGATCGCGGCGTCCCCGCCCCCGATGGCACGCCCGGGCATCTCTTGACGCGCGGGCCCTACACCATTCGCGGCTATCACAACGCGCCGGCCGCCAACCAGCGCGCCTTCACCCCCGATGGCTACTACCGCACCGGCGACATCGTGGTGCGCCGGGCCGACGGCAATCTCGTCGTGCAGGGGCGCGCCGGCGATCACATCAACCGCGCCGGCGAGAAGATTTCGGCCGAAGAGATCGAGGACCATCTTCTCGCCCACGAGAACGTCTTCGACGCGGCCGTCGTCTCCATTCCCGACGATTATCTCGGCGAGCGCAGTTGCGCCTTCATTATCCCACGCGGCGAAAAGCCGAGAAGCGCCGCGATCAAGGCCTTCATGCGCACCCGGGGGCTCGCCGACTTCAAGGTTCCCGACCAGATCGTGTTCGTCGAGCGTTTCGAGACGACGGCGGTCGGCAAGGTCAGCCGCAAGGAACTGCGCGCCCGGCTGCGGGCGGAGTTCCTGGAAGCACAACGTGACAAGCAGGGAGTTTGAACCGATGGGTCTTCCCAGGATCGCAAGCTATGAACTGCCCGCGGCGGGCGATATACCCGAGCCGCGTGGACCGTGGCGGGTGGAGCCGGGGCGTGCGGCGCTGCTCGTCCACGACATGCAGACCTATTTCGTGCGCGCCTTCGACCGCAGCGAGGCACCTATCGCACCCGCCATCGCCAACATGGCGCGGCTGATCGAGCACGCCCGCGCGCTCGAGATACCCGTCTTTTACACCGCCCAGACCGGCGATCAGGATCGCCGCGACCGTGGCCTGCAGGCCGACTTGTGGGGTCCGGGCATGTCGAACGATCCCGGCGAGACGGCGATCATCGACGAGCTTCGCCCCAAGGCCGGCGAGCGCGTGCTGGTGAAACACCGTTATTCCGCCTTCCAGCGCTCGAACCTCGAGCCGTTGATGCGGGTGCGCGGCCGCGACCAGCTGATCGTCACCGGCATCTACGCCCATATCGGCTGCCTGATGACGGCGTCGGAAGCCTTCCAGCGCGATTTCGAGACCTTCGTCGTCGCCGACGCGATGGCCGATTTCTCGCGCGCCGAGCATGACATGGCACTGCGCTGGGTCGCCGGGCGCTGCGGCGTGGCGATGACAACGGAGGCGATGCTGGCGGCGCTGGGCGCTGCCCCCGCTCTCGGTGACGTGCTGACGCGGGAGCGCATGCGCGCCGACATCGCCGCGATGATCCACGAGGATCCTGACGAAATCGCGGACGACGACAACCTGATCGACCTCGGGCTCGATTCCATGCGCGCGATGACGCTGGTGACCGGCTGGCGCGACCTGGGGCTCGATCTCGACTTCGCCGAATTCGCGCAAGATCCGACGCTTTCGAGCTGGTGGGCCGCGGTGGAACGGCGACTGCCGAAGATGGCGGCCTGAGGGGATGCGTCGAGGTAGCATCCGCAGGGGATGGGCACGACGCCGGCACCACGCTCGGTTGTCATCCCCGCGAAGGCGGGGATCCAGTATCCCGTGCGGTCGGAGGCTCCCGGCACAGAAACCCGACCCAGTGGTTTCTGGATTCCCGCCTTCGCGGAAGTGACAAGCTTCAAATTCCGAGCCCCATCTTACGCGCCGAACCGGAGGCGCGCGGCACATCGACTACCTGATCGAGGCTCACGAGGGAGAGGCCCGAAACCATGACGGCGACAGCAGTGACGGCGCAGCCCGAGGCGTCGGCACGCCATCCGCTCACCGAGGCGCAGCGCGGCATGTGGTTCGCCCAGCGCATCGATGCGGACAATCCGACCTTCAATACCGGCCATCTCATCATCCTCGATGGCCCGCTCGATGCCGCCGCCTTCGCACAGGCGATGATGCAGGCCCAGCGCGAGGCGGAGACGCTGGCGATCCGCATCCAGCCCGACGAGAGGGGCGACGACACGCTGGAGATCGATCCGAACCGCCTGCCCGCCCTCGAGTGCCTCGACATGACGGCTGAGCCGGCCCCGGAGGCCGCAGCGATCGCGCTCGCCCGGGCCGACATGGCGACCCCGCTGGACCCGACCCGCGATCCGCTTGCCCGCCAGGTCCTCGCGAAGGTCGGGCCGGACCGTCATTTCTGGTACCAGCGCATCCACCATATCGCCATCGACGGCGTCGGTACGATGACGCTGTGCGACCGGATCGCCGATCTTTATTCCGCGCTCGTGGCCGGGCGCGAACCGGGCGCGCCGCTCAGCCCGTTTTCCGCCGTGCTGCAGGAAGATGCCGACTATCGGGCGTCAGAGCGCCATGCGAAGGACCGCGCCTACTGGGCGGACGAGATGGCGGGCATCGAGGCTGCAAGTCTCGCGGGCGCCAATGTCGCCGCCTCGCCGCACATCCATCGCCTGTCGCGCGATCTCGATGGCGCGCTGCCCGATGCGCTGATGCGGCTGTCGAAACGTGCGCAACTGCCGTGGCCCGATGCCGCGACCGCGCTCATCGGCGCCTATTGCGCGCGCCACATCGGGGCGGACGAGGTGGTGCTCGGCGTCCCTCACATGGGCCGCTTCGGCACGAAAGCCGCGCGCGCCGCCTCCATGGTGATGAACGTGCTGCCGCTGCGCTTGCGCTTGGACGAGGGCGCACCGCTTGCCGATGTGCTGAACGATGCGGCCAAGCGCATGATGAAGGGGCGGCGGCACGGACGCTATCGCGGCGAACAGATCGCCCGCGACCTGCGCCTCGTCGGCACCGGCCGACGCTTGCACGGACCGCTCGTCAACATCCTGCCCTTCGACGAGACGCCGCAGTTCGCCGGGCTCATCTCGGAACTCGTCATCCTCGGCACCGGCCCGGTGGAAGACCTGACGATCTCGCTGCGCGGCGATCCGGCGACCGGGCGCATGCGGCTGGAGATCGAGACCAACCCGGCGCTTTACGACGAGGCGGACATCTCCGCCCATGCCCCGCGCCTCGAGGATTTCCTGATAAGGGCAGCGGATGCGGAAAGGCTCGCAGAGGTGGCGACGGTGAGCACGGCGGAAGCCCGCTGGCTCGAGCGCCTCAATGCCACGGCCCACACCATCGAGGAGACGACGCTCACGAAGCTCATCGAGCGCCGTCTTGCCGAAACGCCCGAGGCAGTCGCCGTTTCCTTTGCCGGCACATCGATCAGTTACGCAGAACTGGACGCCCGCTCCGCGGCCCTCGCCTGCAAGCTGGGCGCGATCGGCGCGGGTCCGGAGAAGATCGTCGCCGTCGCCCTGCCGCGCTCCGTCGAGCTGATCGTCGGGCTGATCGCGATCCTGCGTTCCGGTGCCGCCTACATGCCTGTCGACACGACACATCCGGCGGAACGGCTCAAGCGCATCTTCGCCTCCGCTGGGCCCGTGGCAACGCTCGCGCTTGCCGATACCGGGTTGCCAGCCTCCCTGATCCTGCCACCCGAGGAGTGGCCTCAAGAAACAGAGGCAGCGCCGGACAATGCCGCAGACGCGGCGCCCGACAATCCGGCTTACGTGATCTACACGTCGGGCTCCACCGGCGAGCCGAAGGGCGTCGTGGTCGAGCACCGCGCCATCGTCAACCGTCTGGAATGGATGCGAACGCACTACCGCTTTTCCCCAGCCGACCGCATCCTCCAGAAGACGCCGATGACATTCGACGTCTCGGTCTGGGAATTTTTCCTGGCGTTCCTCTCCGGCGCAACCTTGGTCGTCGCTCCGCCGGACGCTCACAAGGACCCGCGCGCGCTTGCCGAAATCCTGCGCACGGAGCGGATCACCACCTGCCATTTCGTCCCCTCCATGCTGGGGGCGTTCCTGGCGGAGCCGTCGGCAAAGGGGCTTGAGATCGCGCGTGTCTTCTGCTCCGGCGAGGAACTGACGGCGGACCTGCGCGACCGGTTCCACAAGACCATCTCTGGCGAATTGCACAATCTCTACGGACCGACGGAGGCCGCTGTCGATGTCAGCTACTGGCCGGCGGCGCCCGATGATCCCTCTCGGCCCGTGCCCATCGGCTGGCCGGTGTGGAACACCGCGCTTCATGTGCTCGATGCGCGCATGCGGCCCGTGCCGCCGGGCGTCGTCGGCGATCTCTATCTCGCCGGCCGCCAGCTTGCGCGCGGCTATCTCGGGCGGCCGGACCTGACCGCCGAACGCTTCATCGACAATCCGAACCAGGCCGGCGAACGGCTCTACAAGACCGGCGACGTTGCCCGCCGGCGGCACGACGGGGCGGTCGTGTTCCTCGGCCGGATCGATCACCAGGTGAAGATCCGGGGTCTGCGCATCGAGCTCGACGAGATCGAGGCGGCGGTGACGGGCTCGGGCCTTGTGCGTCAGGCAGGCATTATCGCGAGCGACCAGAATGGCCTCGGCCCGCGCATCCTCGCCTATGTGGTGCCGGGCGAAAGCTACGACGAGGACGGGCTCGCGGCCCATGTCGCCGCACTCGTTCCCGACTACATGGTGCCCGCGGCCTTCATCGCGCTCGACGCCCTGCCGGTGACGGCGAACGGCAAGCTTGACCGCGCCGCCCTGCCCGCCCCCGATATCGCGGCGGCTCAGGGCCGGGCGGCGGAGACGGAGACGGAAATACGCCTCGCGACGCTGTTCGCCGACGTCCTGAAACTGAAGGAGCCCCCGGCCGCCGATGGCGATTTCTTCGCGCTCGGCGGCCACTCGCTGCTGGCGGTGGACCTGATGCGCCGCATCCGCGAGGAATTCGGCCGCGATCCGGGGCTCGGCGCGCTTTTCGCCAATGCGAGCGTGGCAAGGCTCGCCGCCGTGATCGATGCCGCAGAGGAACGGGTGAGCGGACTGGAACCGCTGATCAGGCTCACCGAGGGCGACGGCCTGCCCGTCTTCGTCATCCATCCGGCCGGCGGCATCTCGTGGTGTTATGGCGGGCTCGCCCGCGCGCTCGGCCGTCCGGTTCTGGCGCTTCAGGCGCGTGCGCTTTCGCCCGATTGCCCGGCGCCGGTGAGCCTCGCCGCCATGGCGCAGGACTATGCCGATCAGATCCTGCAACACGCGCCCGCCGGGCCGATCCACATCGCCGGCTGGTCCGTCGGCGGCATTCTCGCGCAGGCCGTGGCGGCAAGCCTGCAACGGCGCGGCGCGCGGCTGGGCGTCGTCGCCCTTCTCGATGCCTATCCGTGCGACTGCTGGCGCGACGAACCCGATCCGGGGCCGGGGGCGGAACTGAAGGCGCTGCTCGCCATCGCCGGCCACGATCCGGATCAGCTTGTGGCGAACGGCCTCGCGCTGACACGCCCGGCCGTGATGGATTTTCTGAAAGCGAGCGAAAGCCCGCTCGGGCAGTTGCCGGACGAGGCGCTCGATGGGGTAATGCGCGTGGTTTCGACCAACAACCGGCTGGTGCGCGGCCATCATCATGACCGGTTTTCCGGCCGGCTCACCCATTTCCGGGCGGCCCTCGACCATGGGACGAGCGGGCTCTCGCCGCAGAGCTGGACGCCTTACGCGGACGGGCTCGACATCATCGACGTGTCGTCGCTGCACGGCTACCTGACCGGCCCGCAGGCAACCGCGATCATAGCGCCGGAACTGAAAGCGCGGCTTGAACGGGCAGAACGCGAGGACGCGGAGACAAGCGATGCGTGAGAACGGACTGAAGGGGCGCGTGGCGCTGGTGACGGGTGCGCGCGGCGGCATAGGTGCTGCCGTGGTGCGGCTTCTGGTTGAGGAAGGCGTGCGCGTCGTCGCCGCCGACATTGAGGCCGCCCCGGCGGTGGATTTCGCGATAGACTGCAACGGGGCGCGGATCACCAATGTCGATCTGGACGTTACCGACAGCGCCGCCGTCGATGCGCTGGTCGCGCGCATTGAAAGCGACATCGGGCCGGTCTCCATCGGCGTCAACGTCGCAGGCATCCTTTCCACCACGTCGATCATGGAAACGGAAGATAAGGACTGGCAGCGGGTCTTCGCGGTCAACACGGGCGGTGTTTTCCATGTGTCGCGCGCGCTTGCACGAGTGATGAGCCCGCGCCGCAAGGGCGATATCGTGACCGTGAGTTCAAACGCCGCCGGCATCCCCCGCCACTCCATGGCGGCTTATGCGGCCTCCAAGGCGGCGGCCACCATGTTCACCCGCTGCCTCGGGCTGGAGTTGGCCGAATACGGCATCCGCTGCAACGTGGTTGCGCCCGGCTCCACGCTGACGCCTATGCAGACGGGCATGTGGGCCGACGAGAGCGGCGCGGAAGCCGTGATCGCGGGCCAGCCGCAGGTCTACAAGACCGGCATCCCGCTTCGAAAGATCGCGACGCCGGAGGATATCGCGGAGGCCGTGGTGTTCCTGCTGTCGGCACGCGCCGGGCACATCACCATGGCCGACCTCTACGTGGACGGCGGCGCGACGCTGAGGGCGTGAGGGGAATTTACCCGACTGTCAGGACGCGACGGCCAGAAGGTCAATGCAAAGCCGTGAGCCCACCGCTTGCTCCCCTCTCCCCCCTTGTGGGGGAGATGTCGGCGCCAGCCGACAGAGGGGGGTAAAGCGGCAGGTTCGGAACAAGCGGCCTTACCCCCCTCTGTCACGTGAAGGCGTGACATCTCCCCCGCAAGGGGGGAGAGGGGAGCAAGCCGTGAACTCATGGCAAACCGCTGCCTCCCCCCTCAAGCCGGCCCGTCGACGCTCACCTGCAGGAACCCGCGCGAGCAGCGTTCAACGCGTGCCGAAACACCATAGACATCGGCCAGCACCCCGGGCGTCACCGCCTCCTCCGGCGTGCCGTCGGCGACCACTGTGCCTTTCGAGAACACCATCACCCGTTTGCACCAGCGGCAGGCGAGCGCGATGTCGTGCAGCACGATGATGGCAACGATGCCGCGTTCGCGCGCGACCTCCTCCACCAGCGCCATGACCTTGTGCTGGTGCTTGAGATCGAGCGCGCTGGTGGGCTCATCGAGCAGCAGGACCTGCGGCGAACGCACGATGGCTTGCGCCAGGCTCGCGAGCTGGCGCTGGCCGCCGGAAAGCTCATCCAGCGAGGACAGTGCGAGATCGGCGATGCCGAGCCGGTCGAGCGCCCGCATCGCCTCAGCGCGTGCGTCCTCGGGCGACATTCCGGCAAGCGGGGACGCCCTGAGCGCGGCCAGCACCGCCTCGAACACCGTGAGCGCCACGCGCTGCGGCAGGCTCTGCGGCATGTAGGTGACGCGCGAGGCACGTTCGGACGCCGAGAGCCTTGTCAGATCTTCGCCGCAAAGATCGAGCCCGCCCGTCATCGGCAGCAGCCCCGCGAGCGCGCGCAGAAGCGTCGTCTTGCCCGCCGCATTCGGGCCGAGCAGGGCCGTGACCGAGCCGCCTTCGATCGTCGGAACGCTCAAGGCTTCGATGATGCGACGGCGGCGATAGCCGGCGCAAAGGCCGTGGATCGTCAGGCGGGAGGGGCTCATGCGCGCTCGCGGCTCGTAAATATGAGGAAAACGAAGAACGGCACGCCGATCAGCGCCGTCATGATGCCGACGGGAAGCACGACACCGGTGGCCAGCACCTTGGAGAGGGCGGAGGCGAGCGACATCAAAAGCGCTCCGGTGAGAACGGCGGTCGGCAGGAAGAAGCGATGATCCTCGCCCACCAGGAGCCGCGCGATGTGCGGGCCGACGAGCCCGATGAAGCCAATGGTTCCGACGAAGGCGACCGAAGTGCCGGCCAGCAGGCTGACGCGTAGCAGCGAGACGAAGCGCAGGCGCACGACGTTGATGCCGAAGCTGCGCGCCCGGTCCTCGCCGAGCCGGAGCGCGGTCAGCTTCCACGCATCCCTCAAGGACAGCGGCAGCAGGATGATCAGAAGGAGCGCAAGGATCGCCAGCTTGTCCCAGCTTGCCCGGCCGAGGCTTCCCATGGTCCAGAAGACGAGCTGCTGCAACGCGTCCTGACTGGCGACGAACTGCACCAATGCCACCAGCGCGTTGAACGTGAAGACCATGGCGATGCCCACGAGCACCAGCGTTTCAACGCCCGCACCGCGCGCCCGTGCCATGCCCTGCAAGAGCAGCACCGAGGCGAAGGCGAACACGAAGGCGTTGCCGGAGACGATCCAGTCGGGCGGCACGCCGGGAATGCCGAGACCGAGCACCAGAGCCAGCGCCGCCCCCAGCGAGGCGGCCGACGACACCCCGAGCGTGAACGGGCTCGCCAGCGGATTGTTCAAGACGGTCTGCATTTCCGCGCCGGCCAGCGACAGGGCGGCGCCGACGAGAATGGCGGTGAGCGCCGCCGGCACGCGGACATCGAAGATGATGATGCGCTGGGGCAGCGACAGATCGGCCAACCCGAAAAGGCCCTTCAGCGCATGCCCCATGCTCATGCTCGACGGACCGGTGACGAGATCGAGCACGAAGGCGGCCAAAAGCGCGAACGCGAGCGCGGCGAGAATGAACAGACGGCGCTTGATGCGGGTGTCGTAGCCGGCGATCAGGGCGCGGGCATTCCCCGCTCCCTCCTCAGGGTTTCCCGGCAGCTCGCGGCTCGTCATCCCGCACCTTTCGCGAAAATGTGTTCCCGGGAAAGGGCCCGGTCCGCTCGTGCCGGTGATGCAATAGATGATATTTACAGTCAAGTTTTATGGCGCGACATCGGGCGGATCGTTATGGTGCCCGCGCCAAAAGAGCAACGCCGCAATTCGGAGAGATCATGGAAGCCGCCGCTGAAAGTCTGCCGCAAACGAAACCGGTGACGGTGGAAGGCGCGGAAACCTTCGACGTGACGGCGAGCGCCACCGGAGCGCCTTACCGTGTGTTCCTGTCGACGCCGACAGCACCGGCTCCCGAGGGAGGCTATCCCATCATCTACCTGCTTGATGCCAATGCGGATTTCGCGATGCTCTGCGAAAGCATGCGGCGGGTGAACCAGCGGGTCCGCTACACCAATATCGATCCGGCCGTCATCGTCGGCATCGGCTATCCGGGCACCGCCGATTTCGAAGTGAACCGGCGCATGCTGGATTTCACCTCCGGGCCGTCAACGGATCCCGACGTGCGCGCGGAGGTTCCGGTCGGGGGCGCGGACGCCTTCGCCGCTTTCATCGAGGATGATCTGAAGCCGCTGATCGCGCGGATGCGGGCCATAAATCCGGCGCGGCAGATCCTGTTCGGCCATTCGCTGGGCGGCGGCTTCGCGCTGGAGCTTCTGGCCGGGCGGCCGGAGCTTTTCCACGGCTGGATCGCCGTCAGCCCGTCGCTGTGGTGGAACAGGGAAACGCTTCTTGAGAAATACGCGGCGCGCAAGGCCGCCCCCGCCGCCCGCCTGCCCGAGGCGGGGCTCCGGGTCATGCTGCTCGCCGGCCGACTTGAAGAGGATATCGCCCCCTGGCATCTCGCCCACCCCGACCGCGAGATCTTCCGGACCCGCAAGCTGCGGCGGCGGATGTGCCACAACCCGAGCGAGGTGGTGCCGGTCATCGCCGATACCTATCCGCAAGCCGAGGTGAGCCTGACCCTCCTTGAGGGCGAGGATCATGCGACCGTTCTGGCACCGGCCATCAGCAAGGCCTTCCGCTTCGTGCTCCGACCCGTCGTGGCTGGGTGACGGCGCGCGGGACGCTACCGACGGACGCGCCCAAAGAGTCGCAGGCACGGTGGGGCGCAACGCCTCGCCACTTTCCCTACGTCAGCTTCCATGCATCCGGATCTGACATCTCAAGACAATCGCGGGACCACCCCCGCCTCGGAGATATCTAAAAGAATTAGAAATCGACCGATTAGTTTTCGCCAATGCACAAAAACTATTACGCAACATGAGACCATCAATCTTGTCCAAAGAAGTAAAAGCCCTTGCCGCATTGAATTAATTGGCACACCAGATCGACAATGTGCTTAAATCGGCGCGGATTGGAGGATCCGGCGCGCCTTGAAGGGATTCGCGCCCTGGCAGCTGCGACGTGGGGAGAGCGGCTCTATGGAATTGAGACTGTTCCGCGAGTTCGAGGTTCTGGCCGAACACCTGAATTTCAGTCGGGCGGCCGAGCAGTTGAACATGACCCAGCCGGTGCTCAGCCGTCACATCAAGTACCTTGAGGAGCAGTTTCAGGTCCGCCTGCTCAACAGGAACACCCACAAGGTGGAACTGACGCTCGCCGGCAGGATCATGCAGGAGGAGGCGAGGAAGATCATCGCCCAGTTCGAAGCCTCCAGCCAGGCGGTGCGTGCGGTCAAGGGACTGGGCAACGGCAAACTCTCCGTCCTCTATCTCGGCGAGGCGACGCGCAGCTTCCTCTCGCTCTTTCTGGGAACATTCCGCAAGACCTCTCCCGATATAACGGTCGAGTGCTGCGACAGCCAGCTCGATGCCGTACCTGAGGCGATCAGGAAACACACCTGCGATCTGGCCTTTGTCGTGCGGCCGCACGGCGTGAAGGAAAGCATTCCGGCGGTGCACAGTCTCCCGCTGTTCGAAGATCCCTTGTACATCGCAGTCAACAGGAAGCATCCGCTCGCCGGCCGATCCAGCGTCTCGATCCGCGAAGCGATGGAATGGCCGATCATCGGAACGTCACGCGAGATCGCGCCGCGGTCGGGCGAGTGCAACGCCTACTTCCTCGAGCGTTACGGGTTCAAGGGCACGTATGCGGTCGAATGCCCGAACCTGGAAACCTGCTGCTTCTATCTCGACATTCACGAAGAAGCCGTCGCTCTTCTTCCCCTGCATCGCCGGGAACTCCTGTCGAAAGACACGACGATGGTGTCGCTTGTCGAGACGGACTGCAAATTCGACATCGAGTTGATCTGGGGACGGGAGAACCGCAATCCCTGCATCGACATATTCGTCAGGGAATTCCGCGAATTCTCAGAAGACCATGACTTCGCCGCTCAGAACCCGGCGCCGACCGGCGCACCGCTCGGGTCCGGCGAAGCCCATCTGCCTGCACCCCAGCCCCCGCGCCGTTTCAACGTCGCAGCCGGGCGCGCCTAATACCGGCCGGAACACCCTCCGCCTGATGAAGTCGCGACAGGCCCCAGCCTCCGACGCACCGTGTTCGAGCCGCCCCGGGCGGGATGCGCTGGCATGCCCGTATTCTAAGCGGCTCCATGCACCCATTCCCCAAACCCGCCTCCCGCTTGCGGCCACCTCTCTTGCGAACAGCCGCACCTTGGCCTGATCGTTGCGATCTCGTACGGCGCCCGCAAGACGACGACGGTCCGGCGCTCCGGCACGCCACGGCATAGCTGGATTCGCACGCATCCTGTTATGCCCTGCGAGCATATCCATTTACGGAAAAAGAATTACCGTAGTCAGATTTCGTATCTATCATGCATAAAGAACCCTGTTCTTTGAATAAAGACTTACGGAAACATCACAAGAACCAGATCCAGCCTGTAAAATAAAGCTCTTACTCGTTTTTCACGAAAAACTTGCAGGAGCCGCAAAGTCGAGCAGCGCGGCATGGAGGCGTGTCGGGAAAAGGAGCCTGTTCCTGGGGCGCTGCCTGCGGGGCAGTACGACGGACCCATGCGCGGCGCTGCCGGCGACAGAACGCGCAGGCGCTCTCTTCGGACCGACCACAGCAATTCGCGCAGCTTGCCCGCCCCGCCAGCCGCCTGGCGCAACGTCGAACCGATCAAGCGGCCCCGGATCCGCGCCAAGAGCGGACCGCGTGACGCCAAGACCGCGCGAAATCGAGATCCCACGACACCAATATCGAGGAAACCATGACTGTCGAAAACAAGGTCATCATCTCCGCCGCCCTGACCGGCGCCGTGACGCCCAAGGACATCAACGAAAACATTCCGCTGACGCCCGAAGAAATCGCCCGGGACGTTTATGCCTGCTGGAAGGCGGGGGCTGCAGTCGTGCACCTGCACATGCGTGACGACAACGGCATCGGCACGATGGACCCGGCGAAGTTCAAGGAAACGATCCGCCTGATCCGCGCTCACGAGGACTGCGACGTGATCATCAACTGCACCACGTCCGGCGACAACCGCGCCACCGACGCGCAGCGCATGGAGCATGTCGCGACGCTCGACGGGATCGAGATGGCCTCCTACGACGCAGGCTCCTTCAACTGGATGCCGGGCGGCGTCTTCACCAACTCTCCGAAATTCCTCGGCGAGCTCGGCCAGGTGCTGATGAACCGAGGCATCAAGCCGGAGATCGAGATCTTCGATTCCGGCATGCTCGGCGTCGCCGGCTATTTCATGAAGGAAGGCAAGCTTTCCATTCCCGGCCACTACCAGTTTTGCCTGGGCGTGCTCGGCGGCATGCCGGCCACCGTGGAGAACCTGCTCTACCTCAAGTCGAAGCTGCCGGCCGGCTCGACCTGGTCGGCCTTCGGCATCGGCAAGGACCACCTGCCGATCATGTACGCCGCGTTGGCGCTTGGCGGCAACATCCGCGTTGGCCTGGAGGACAACGTCTATTTCTCCAAGGGCGTGAAGGCTACCAACCTGCAGCTGGTTGAACGGGCCGCCGACGCAATCCGGCTCTTCGGCAAGGAACCCGCCAGCCCGGCGCAGGCACGCGAAATCCTGGGCATCAAGCCGCTCGTTCGCTGACTTCCCCGTCCTTGCATTGAATTTTCTGGAGTTTTCTCGATGAGAGAAGCCGTCATCGTATCCTCCGTCCGCACCCCGGTCGGCCGCTGCCGCGGCCAGTTCGCGCCGGTGCCGGCACACATCCTCGGCGCTGCCGCGGTCAAGGAGGCGGTTGCACGCGCGAAGATCGATCCTGCCCGGATCGAAGACGTCATCTTCGGCAACCTGATGAACTACGACATCAACAACATGGGCCGCATGGTCGCGCTTGAGGCCGGCCTGCCGATCTCCGTGCCCGGCATCACGCTCGACCGCCAGTGCGCGGCCTCGCTGAACGCCCTTGCCTTCGGCGCCATGCAGATCATGGCCGGCTTTGCCGACGTTATCGTCGCCGGCGGCGTGGAAAGCGACTCCCGGCGCCCCTACGCGCTGGAGAAGTGCGAGACGGCCTATTCCGTCGCCCCGCCGAAATTCGTCGACATCCACACCGCGCCCGACCGCATCGGCCATGTCACCATGGGCATCACGGCGGAAAACGTCGCGAAGAAGTACGGCTTCACCCGCCGCGAGCTCGACGAGTTTTCCGCCCTGTCGCACGCCCGCGCCACCAAGGCGTGGGATGCCGGCCTCTTCGACGAACAGATCGTGCCAATCGAGGTCAAGGGCCGCAAGGGCAGCGTGATGATCAACCGTGACGAATCCGTCCGGCCCGACTGCACCGCGGACACGCTGGCCGCGCTCAAGCCCTGCTTCATCGCCGACGGCATCGTCACGGCGGGCAACTCCTCGCCGATGAGCGATGGCGGCGGCGCCATGGTCATCATGGAACGCAAGATGGCCGAGGCGGAAGGCCTGCCGATCCTGGCGGTGTTCCGCAGCTATGTGGCGGCAGGCGTGGATCCCAACATCATGGGCGTCGGTCCCATCGCCGCCGTCGGCAAGCTGATGGCGCGCGAAAAGCTCGCCGTCTCCGACATCGACCTGTGGGAGCTCAACGAGGCCTTCGCCTCGCAGTCGCTCGCCTGCATCCGCGATCTCAAGCTGCCGCTCGACAAGGTCAACCCGAACGGCGGCGCCCTTGCGCTCGGCCACCCGCTCGCCGGCACGGGCGCCATCCTGACCGCCAAGACCGTCTACGAAATGCACCGGTCCGATCTTCGCAACGCCGTCATCACCTTCTGCGTCGGCGGCGGCCAAGGCGTGGCCGTGCTTCTTACGAGGGATTGAACATGCTGGGAAAACTCCGCGCACGTGAAGAGATCGTGGCGCTGTTCAAGGACGGCCAGACGATCGCGATCGGCGGTTTTGCCAATCATGGCACGCCGAACGAACTCATCGAATGCGTCATCGATAGCGGCGCCCGCCACCTGACGCTGGTGTCCAACGACACCGGCGACGCCAACCTGACGATCGGCCGCCTTGTGCACGAGGGTCGCATCGACAAGGTGTATTGCTCCCACATCGGAATGAACACCGAGACGGTGCCGCTGAAGGAGGCCGGCAAGATCGACGTCACGCTGATCCCGCAGGGCAGCTTCGCCGAGCGGCTTCGCTGCGGTGGCTCGGGCCTTGGCGGCGTGCTGACCAAGACCGGCCTCGGCACGATCGCCGAGGAAGGCAAGCAAGTCATCGAGGTCAATGGCGAGAAGTATCTGCTGGAGCCGGCGCTGCGCGCGGAGATCGCCCTCGTGCGAGCGAGAACCGCGGATCCTCTGGGAAACCTCACGTATCGCGGCACGTCGCGCAACTTCAATCCGCTCGTCGCCAGATGTGCGGACCTGACGATCGTGGAGGCCGACATGATGGTCGAACTCGACGAGGTCGGTCTCGACCATATCGTCACGCCGGGCGTCTTCGTCGACATGATCCTTGCGAGGTAGGGGAAGCCAGATGGACAAGCGTAACAGGATGGCCAAGCGCGTCGCGGAGTACTTCAAGCCCGGCGACCTCATCAACCTCGGCATCGGCATTCCGAGCCTTTGCGGCAACTACGCGCCGGAAGGCGTCATGCTGCACACGGAGAACGGCCTCATAGGCGTCGGCGCCGCCTCCAAGGGATTGCAGAACGTCGAGAGCTTTTCGAATGCCAACGCCATGCGGTTCGTACCGGTGCCCGGCGCATGCGCCTTCGACAGCGCCGAATCCTTCGCCATCGTGCGTTCCGGACGTCTGGCGGCAACCGTGCTCGGCGGACTGCAGGTTTCCGTCAAGGGCGATCTCGCCAACTGGGCCCTGCCCGGCAAGACGGTGGGCATGGGCGGCGCGATGGATCTCGTCAACGGCGCCCGGCAGGTCATCGTCACGATGGATCTGGTTTCCAAGAACGGCGATCCGAAGATCCTCAACGAATGCGTCTTCCCGCTCACCGGCCGGGAGTGCGTGAGCCATATCGTCACCGACCAGTGCGTGATCGACGTGGTGCCGGAAGGCCTGCTGCTGCGCGAGGTGCTGCAGGGGCTCACGCCAGAGGACATCCAGAAGCAGGTGGAACCCACGCTCATCATCGCGGGCGAGCTCGGCGTGATGGCCGAGTGACGGAGATCGGGCGCGGTTCCTCGCGGAAACGCCGGGAACCGCACCTGCAACGATCGCGCCCGGACTGACGCGGGCGTGCGCAAGAAGGGACGGGCCCGTCGCGAACGTCCCCGCTTCCATTGCTGGCCTTTGCCTCTTGGCAGACGCCACCGGCCCGGTTCCGAAAACCGCGTCGGTGGCGTTTCCGTCTTCGTGTCGTGCGCAGAGACGACCATTGGGCGCGACGGCCCTCCATGAAACCGGGCCATAAAACCGGGATGCGAGAACGCCCGTGGCAGCGGACGGGCACCGCGCCGCGGGCAGAGCGCCCCAAACAAGCCGGCAAGCGACAAGAATACGGGCCGCCGCCTCCTTTCGAAGGCGGCGGCCCGCAGGTTGTTCCCTCTTTGCGATATCCCGTTGCCCCGAAAGGCGCCTACTTGCCCGGACGATAGAGCGGAACGCCCACACCGATATGGAAGAAGGAAACGCCCATGTCGTTTTCTGTGTGAATGTTCTGGAGATAGCGGGCCGACACGGTGAACTTGTCGAAGTCGTAGCTGAGGTACGGCCCGGCCATGACATGCATGACTTGCGAGTCGTCGAGCTTCACGCCGTACTGCTCGTCCTTCTCCAGCTGCTGGGTGTAATTGGCGACGGCGCCGACCTGCCAGCGGCCGAACCGCTTGGTCGCCGTTGCGTCCAGATAATAGAAGCTGCCGGTCTGGTAGTCCGTCGCCTCGTTCTTGGTGTTGAAATCGAAGGTGTTGTTCAGCGTGAGGTTCCAGCCGTTGCCGAGGTAGCTGACGGCCAGGTTCGGCTCGAACGTCCAGAATTCGTTGGCGTAGCGGTCAAAATCACCAGTCTTCGCATAGATGTTCATGCCGGCGCCGACGAACAGGCCGTTTCCAAGGTCCCACGAAAGGATGGCCGGCGTCAGGATCAGGTTGAACAGCGCATCGGTGACTTCGGAGCCCGTGGTCTCGGTGTGCTGATACGGCTGGGTGACCGCCATGCCGTAGCGCGCGCCGAGCACCTCCCAGCCGGGAACCCACAACAAGGTCGGCGTCACGCCGATATTCATCGTGTTGATCGACCGGCCGGCCGGCTTCAGTCTCTTGCCGTCGTCGCCCCGGAGAGACCCGTTGTTGACGAACGTGTCGACCGAGAAATAGAGCCCGTCGGGCGGCAGGGCCGCCGCCGGGTTGCCGGTCGAAGCGCCGGGCTGCATCGGGGTCAATCGTTCCGCAGCATTCGCCGAGGACATCGGAAGCAGCGCAGCGCCCGCCGCCAGGCACGCATATACGCCGAACACCCTGAGATTTTGCATGTTCACTTGCACTCTCTACTGGAGGTTGGTCACCTATGAAGGATTGGATTTCTGGATCGCGAACGCCTCGGGGCTCCGAGCCTTCCCGACTGACCAGTTATCGGTCCGCGTCTTTTGTCGTTGCGACCGGTTCTCTCGCGGGCCCCTTGCTCCGTTCCTGCGAAAAACGCTTGCGGACGAAAGAACGCACATGTGCAAACGCCGTTATCCATCGCGTCGCACCACTGTATTCGCGTGCTTTCGACCGAAAGAAATATTCGCCATTACGTCGAATCGCCTCCATTTCTCCCCACTTCGGCTCTTTACAGACAATATTATTCAAGAAATAATCATAAATCAGATATAGTAAAATGAGAATATTGATATTAACGTAATAAATTACGATTCAGTAAGAGAATTTACTGCGGATACAGTTCGCAAATGACATCGTAACAATGAAATATATTATGGCTAATACTATTTCCGTATTTTGCTAATGCTGACAGCGAATAACCACGGATGGGATCCGGATCCGTCTCGCAAACCACGCTCGTTCGCTTCGCGACAACACGCGCCCGGTCCCTTGCCTTGCCGGCGGCATTGCGCGGGAGGCGCACGCCGCTTCTTTCATGCCCTGGCAGGCTCCGTCTTTCAGCTTATGCGTGGATGGCATAATCGAAATATAGAAACAGAATTTCTCTCAAACAGATCGACGGTGATAGCTATTCACTCGAATAAGCATCAATTCGCAAAAGTATATAAGCCGCGAAGACGATCGCTTATCGCAAAAAAGAGAAGCCAATTGCGGATGGCGCATGTCGTTGAGGTTATCTCGCGAGGTGTGCTTGAAAAGGAGTACAATATGGCGATCAAGGCCAATTTCGAATCCGACGCCGGCAAGCGGAAGGAAATGTCCCACGAAGAACTGGGCACCATTCCGCACATGCCTTTCGAGGAATATTCCGAGCGCCTGAAGCATTGCTTCCAGATGAAGCGCACGAACGGCATTCTGGAAGCCCGCATGCACACCAATGGCGGTCCGATCCAGTGGGGCGCGCCGCTGCACCAGGGTCTGCACTACTTCTTCGATTGGGCCGGCCGGGATCCGGACAACGAGGTCATCATCCTCGGCGGCACGGGCCCCGATCTCTTCAAGGGCATCGGCCGCGTCGGCAAGAACGGCGAGTGGCTGCCTTCCACCGAGTTCGCCTCGGCCCCGCAGGAAGCCTGGAAGATGTACGAGTACCAGTACTATGACGGTACCAATGACATCGAAGGCCAGGTCTTCGACATCGAGGTTCCGACCATCGGCGTATGGAACGGCGGCGCCTTCCACTCCGATCTCGTGCTGTTCTCCGACATCACGCTGTGCACCGAGGACGCCTGGACGACCGAGATGCACTACCGTGTCAACATGGTGCCCGGCGACGGCGTCCAGATCGCGTGGCGCGAGCTGATGGGCCGCAAGCGCTATGCCTATGCGGAGCTCACCGGCGAGATCATCACCGCCCGCAAGGCGCTGCAGCTCGGCATGGTCAACGAGATCTGCACGGATACGGAAGCCTGCTACACGCGCGCCCACGAGATCGCCGAACTCATCATGAGCCTCGGCACGCGCGTCACGCGCCGCATCACCACCCAGCAGATCCGCAAGCCCTGGAAGGAAGACATCGCCAACGAGCTGCGCAATGCCTTCTCCACGGAGATGTTCGTCACCGCGACCGAGCATTCCCCGCACGAGATCGGCTACTGGGACTGGGCCAAGGAAGAAGCCGCGCTCGTTCTGGCTGCCGAGAAGAAGGGCAAGGTCGTCCGGCCCCGCATCGGCGGCGGTCAGGAAGAAGACGAAATCAAGTAACGACAGGCGCGGAGAGGACGCGCCCTCTCCATCCTTTCGTGCAAACAGAAGGGCCGGCACGCATCAAAGGCGTGCCGGCCTTTTTTCTGCCTGGACGAAGCCGCCGCCGAAGCGCAAAGAGGCCGGTGCCCGATCCGACGGCCATGGATCACCGGGACTGCGCCAGGCGATGAGGGCGGAGGAAGCGGCGGAATATGCGTCAAGGCGCGGTCCGGATTTAGCCGACAGCGGCCTCTTTACGGCGGGCGACCGCAAGCCCCCTCCCTGTGCCGGGAGCAGCGCATCGTCTCGAGCGCTCTCCGTCCAGACGGAACCCTCTGAACGACGAGAAATCGCTCCAGACCAATACCTTGAGCACATTCCGCCTCTGCAAACGCATTCGGCCGGACACGAGGTCCGGCCGGGAAGCGGTCTTTGTCGGATCGGAGGGATCGGTCCGCAGGACCGATGGGGAAAGGCCCGGCGCGAACCGGACCTTCCGGGGATCAGGCCACCGGGGTCGGATCCATGATCCAGAACAGCACCAGGGTGACGACGCCCACGGCCGCAAGGCACGCATAGGCGCCGATGTATCCGCCGAGATAGGTGAGCCCGAAGGCCAGAATGGCGAAGGAGCAGCACCGGAGGATGCCCTGGATCGGCTGAATGAGGGCAAAAGCCCGGACGAAGGCCGCCCGCGGGAACTTCTCCGCGACAATTGCCGTGGTCAGGTTGCTCGCCCCGCCGAAGCTGAGACCCAGCATGCCGAGCGAGAGATAGAGAACCACCGGGCTCAGTTCGAACATGTTGAGGATGACGGCCACCAGCCACCACAGGGTGTAGAACAGGAGCCCGTTCTTGGTGCCGAACTTCTGGCCGATCCAGCCCCACATGTAGGCACCGGGAACGCCGATAAGGGCGGAAACGGAGAGATAGAGGATCGCCTTGTCGAGCGAATAGCCAAGCGTCATCAGCCGCGGAACGAACTGGCTGAGAACGCCGACCAGCATCACGAAAATGCCGCCCGACCCGAGCGCGATGAACCAGACGTCCTTCATCTTCAAAAGCTGGCCCATGGTAAAGGGACAGGCCTTGCTTTCCGCAACTCCGCTGCCGCCGTCGGACGCCGGCGCCACGACCGGCATGTTGTCCGGGGTCATCCCGCGTTCTTCCGGCGTGTTCTTGACCATCGCGAGCACGATGACGAGCTGCACGCCGAGAAGCGCCGAGATCGCCCAGAAACCGGCCTGCACGCCGATATTGGCGAACAGGAACGCCAGCAGCGGCACAAAGACCACCGTTGAGAAGGTCTGCCCCATGGTGACCCAGCCCAGCGCCAGGTTCTTCTTTCCCGGGAACCAGTTGGCGATCAGCGCAAAGCCGCCCACATAGGCATAGCCTGAACCGAAGAAGCACACGCCGAAGAACAGGATCACGAAGCCCGGCACCGTGCCCCACGTGCCCAGCATGCCGAAGCACAGGGCGCACATGATCAGGCTCATGACGATGGTGATCTTCGCGCCGAACTTGTCTGCGATCATGGCGCAGACGAAGCCGGCGATGACCGAGCCCCAGGAGGCGGGCGTCGCCCAGAACAGCAGCGTCGTGCGCGGAATGCCGAAATGCTCCGACAATGTCGGCACCATGATGTTGAGACCGTGGACCTGCACGCCCGCGCTGCCCCACAGCATGAATGCCTCGATAATGACGATCGACCACCCCCAGAAACCGAAGTTGCTCTTGGTGTCGACCGCACGCTTTTCCGGAACGCCCCCGGAAAGTGTACTTGCCTCGTCTGTCATCGACGTTCTCCAATAATCGGCACCTCTGAAGGTGCTACGTGCTGAACGGTCAGGCCTTCCAAAGCCCGGATTGAGGTCGCACTCCGGGCGTCCGCGCACCTCGGGTGCGCGGGCAAAAGCCGCTTGGTGATTGAAACAAAAGGCGTTCAGGTCGTCGGTTCGAGATCGACCAGCCAGATCAGGATGATCGACACGATCGCGATGGCCAGCAGGACGGCGTAGGCGCCAGAGAACCCGCCGAGATAGGTCAGTCCGAAGGCAAGGATGGCGAAGGCGCAACTGCGGATGATCGACTGGATCGGCTGGACCACGCCCCAGGCCTTGACGAAGGCTTGCCGGGGAAACTTCTCCGCAACGATCGACATCGAGAGATTGGTGGCCCCGCCGAGCGCCTCACCGATCATCAGCAGGGAGATCCACAGGGTGACCTCGTTCATCGCGACGATGTTGAGAACAAGGGCGATGGCGTACCAGGAGAGATAGGCGATGGAGCACCACTTGACCCCGATGCGCTGGCTCAGCCACCCCCACAGGTAGGCGCCGGGAACGCCGACCATCGCCGCGATCGACATGTAGATGATCGCGGTTTCCTGATCGATGCCCGTCGCCATCATGCGCGGGACGAACTGGCTGAGCAGCCCGACGACCACCACGTAGACGCCGCCGAAGGCAAGGCCCATGAACCAGACGTCCTTCATCTTCAGCAATTGCCATGTGGTGAATTCGGCGGTGTAGGTTTCCTGTTCGCGCCGGCTCTCCTCCAGTTCCTCCGCGCTCATCAGCAGATTGTCCGGCGCGCACCCGAAGTCTTCCGGCTTGTCCCGCACGAAGAACAGGACGACGACGAACATCACCGCCATCAGCGCGGTAATGCCCCAGAACCCGCGCGCCACGCCGAAGGTCGCGAACATGAAGGCGAGGTAGGGCACGTAGGTAGCGGTGGAAAAGGTCTGCCCCATGGTGGCCCACCCCAGCGCCAGCCCCTTCTTGCGGGGAAACCAGGTGGCGAGCAGCGCCGGTCCGCCGATATAGGCAAAGCACGTGTCGAAGAAGCAGATAATAGAGAAGAGGACGAAGAAGCCGGTGGTCGTCGTCCAGGTGCCGAGCAGACCGAAGCTCACGCCGCCGACGCACAGGCTCGTCAGGATGAGGAACTTCGCACCGCGCCTTTCGCACACATACGCACCCACGTAGCCTGCCACGATGGACGCCCACGTGGCAGGCGTCGCCAACGCCAGCAGGACCGTGTGGTCAAGCCCGAATGCCCCCGACAGCGCCGGCAATATGATGTTCATGCCATGAACGACGGAGCCGCTGCTTATCCATAGCAGCGCCGCCTCGATGAAAACGATCGTCCATCCTCGGCCACCGAAATTGCTCTTCCTGTCCACCGGCATTTCTCCGGCAACGGGACAATTCGAGGCACTTGCCACATTTACCTGCGTTTCCATCTTTGCGGCCCATTTTTATTATTGGTACGAAGAAGTGGCCCCTTTCGCGAACGACGCACATCGCCTCTGGCGGCGCCGGAAACAGGCGGGCGTTCGGGGGAATGCCGGGCTGCGCTCCTGCGCTGTTCGACGCCGCGGCCGTTCCGCATCGGTAAGGTTCCACCCGATGCAAGGCATGCGAAACGGGTGGCCTCACGGGCTGCGATCCGAGGACCGGCAGCGACCACGATGACAGCTTGTCCTTCCTCCATATCCGCGGGAGCGCGCATACAGCGCAAACCAGCCTTTTCGAGAATACCGGAAGCTTCAACGAGGCAACTTCAAGAACAGACCGGACAACCCATGGCGCGCCTCTGTATTAGATATTCCGGATTCGCCTTTTCTTATTTTTTATTATATATGCGCGTTATTTCGGCGGTAATTCTTTTTCCAAAAATGGATATTCACACTGGACATAACCGAATACAACATAGCGGTGCACCGAGGACGGGGCGGAACCCCTGAGAAAAACGCCAAATCGGACAAGTGTCTCTGTTCCATGCCGATCATGGCGGCGCTGCGGACAAGACAGTGCGCGGAGCGTTCTTTGCCGAAACGGATGCGCCCCAGCCGGCCACCTGGATGCTATCAGGCGCGCCCGACAAGCGTGTTGGCCCCGCGCATGGGCACGATGCCCCCGGACGGGAAGGCCCCGTGAAGGACAAGCGCCCGTCCGGCGGGAAATTCGCCCCGCGGAGCGAGGCTGTGCTGCTGTGCGAATTCCCGGAACTCCTTGACGAACACGTCGATACACGGGTTCCGGTTGTCCCGTTCCCAGATCAGGTCGATGTCAAACTTGCAGTCTGCCTCATCGAGCCACACCAGCGTGGAGTTGGGCGACATCAGGTCGGAGCAATGCCGCGGCAGAACGACGACCGCGTCTTCATGGATATCTTGATAGAAGCAACAGGTCTTCAGATTGGGGCACTCGATCTCGATCCTGTCCTTGTAGCCGTAGCGCTCCAGAAAGTGGGCGTTGCATTCGCCCGAACGCGGTGCGATTTCGCGACTGGTCGCGATCACGGGCCATTTCGCCACTTCATGGATGGACACGCTGGCGTGGCGCGCCAGAGGGTGCTTCTTGTTGACCGCGATGCACATGCGGTCCTCGAACAAATGAAGATGCCTTACGGAGGCGATGCTCTCCTTTACACCGTGAGGCCGGATGACGAACGCCAGATCGCAGGTATGCTTCCTGATCGCCTCGGGAACAGCGTCGAGTTCACTGTCACAGCATTCCACGGCGATCTCGCCGTAAGCCTTGCGGAACGTCCCCAGGAACGAGGACAGGAAGCTGCGCGTCGCCTCGCCGAGATAGAGGACGGAGAGCTTGCCGTTGCCCAGTCCCTTCGCCGCGCGCACAGCGAGTGTCAGGGAGTCGAACTGGGCGATTATTTTCTTGGCTTCCTCCAGCATGAGCCTGCCGGCGAGCGTCAGTTCCACCTTGTGGGTGTTCCTGTTGAGCAAGCGGACCTGAAACTGCTCCTCAAGATACTTGATGTGACGGCTGAGCACCGGCTGGGTCATGTTCAACTGCTCGGCCGCCCGACTGAAATTCAGGTGTTCGGCCAGAACCTCGAACTCGCGGAACAGTCTCAATTCCATAGAGCCGATCTCCCCTCGCCAGCATTGCGAAGCCGAAGCTATCGATGTTCATACTTGCGTATGTCTCAGTTGCGAGCGGATATAAACACAGATGCGGCGTGAATTGAACACGAGCCTAGTGCGACCTTTAAGTCGCGGTCCGCGGGGACGAATAAAGACCATCAAAATTTCTGTAAATTTCGCCACACCTACTGGAAAAAGACAAAATTTATCGCAAGGTCATTTCAGAGAACAGGCACATCTCACAAAGCGGCTCCGAACAACCGACGGGCGGAAGACAAGAGTTCATCTAAAGTGACGTTTCATCCGACGCAGCCCGGATCTTGCAGGCAGGCCTTCCGGACGGCGGTGAAGGCGGAAGCTGACGGCGGAGCCGGTGGATTGGGGCCGGCCGGATGCCTGCGTGGCGCCGCCACGTTCCCAGACCTCAGGCTTTGCACTGCGCCTATTCTTCGCGAAGCGCGCGGTTGAACTGGTCGGCGAGCGGCTTGAAGAGATAGCTCAGCACCGTGCGCGGCCGGGTTTCCACAAAGGCTTCCGCCGGCATGCCGGGCACCAGCTGCAGGCTCCCGAGCCGCGCCAGCTGGGTCTCGGAAATCGTGATCTCGACCCGATAGAAGGTGGCCCCGGTCTTTTCGTCGACGACGCTGGAAGGCGAGATCACCGCGACCTGCCCGAAGATTTCCGGCGTCGTGCGCTGGTTGAAGGCGGGAAAACGGATCGTCGCCTTCTGGCCCGGGTGAAGCTGGTCTATGAACCGGGGCTGGACTGAAACCTCCACCTCCAGCCCCTCGCTGACCGGGATGATCTGCATCAAGGTGCCGCCGGGCGGCACGACCCCGCCGATCGTGTGCACGTTGAGTTCATGCACGATGCCGTCGATGGGCGCACGGATATCGACCCGCTCGATCTGCTTGCTGGTGGCGACGATCTGCTGGACGAGATCGTCCACCTTGGAGGATGCCTCGCGCAGGTCGGACAGAACCTCTTCGCGGAAGCCCCGCTCGATCTGCAGGATCGAGATCTCGGTTTCGCGGATGGAATTGTCGATGCGCGCAAGATCGGCCGTGTGCTCGGAAAGCTGTCCGATCAGCGCGGCGCGGGCGCGCGCCTGCGCCATCACGCGCGTTTTCGACGTGTGTCCCTGCGCCTCCAGCGTGCGCAGGCCCGCGAGCTCCTCCTCGATGAGGGCAAGTTGTTCCTGCTTGGCCGCGATCTGGCCCCTCACCCCGGCGATCTGGTTGCCGTACTGGTTGATCTTTTCCCGCTGCTGCTCGATCTCGCCGGTACGCGTGACGCGGCGGGCCGCAAACAGCTTGCTCTGGCCGCGCCGGTGAACGTCGTTTGCCGGATCCCCCAGGCCATAGGTCCGATAAAACGCATCGTCGAAGACAATCTCGTCGAGCCCGTCCCGCTCCGCCTCCAGCCGCGCGCGCTGGGCCGAGGCCTCGCGCAGGCGATTGCGGTAGATCTCCAGATTGGCGCGCAGCAGCGTCTCGTCGAGGCGCACCAGGACATCGCCCGCCTTGACCAGGTCACCGTTGTCGACCGCGATCTCCTCGATGATGCCGCCATCCAGATGCTGGATCGACTTCGGCTTGCCGCGCACGATGACCGTGCCGTTGGCAACCACCGCGCCGGAGAGCTGGGCGACCGCCATCCAGCCGAAGCCGCCGCCAAAAAGCAGAAGCGCGGCGGCAAGACCGGTGACCATCACCATCCGGTAGCCCGTGCGAACGGGCCGTCGGCCGTTCTCGTGTGCCATATCTTTCTCCGGCTCTGTCTGCGAGCCCCTGCGAGGGCCTGTTTCGGCGGCGTGTAGGGCCGATGGTTCAACCGGCGGCCATGCGCGTGACCTTGCGCAACACGTCCGCCTTGTTGCCGAATTCCTTCATCGTGCCGCCGGCCAGCATCATCACCTTGTTGACCGCGGCGATGGCCGAGGGCCGATGCGCCATGACGACGACCGCCGCCCCGTCCGCGCGCATCGCCTCGATCGCCGCCGTGAGCGCCGCGTCGCCGTCGGCATCGAGATTGGCGTTGGGCTCGTCGAGCACCACCAGTCGCGGCCGGCCGTAAAGCGCACGCGCAAGGCCGATGCGCTGGATTTGACCACCCGAAAGCGGCCCCGTGCGGTCTCCGACCATGGTCGCGTAGCCGTCGGGAAGTCTGAGGATCATGTCGTGGACGCCTGCGATCTGTGCAGCGCGCACGATCTCCGCGTCCTCCGCGGCCGCATCGAAGCGGGCGATGTTCTGCCGGATCGTGCCCGGCAGCAGTTCCACCGCCTGCGGCAGGTAACCGATATGACGGCCGAGCGCCTCGCGGTCCCATTGATCGAGCGAGGCGCCATCGAGGCGCACGGTTCCCGCATCCGGCACCCATGCCCCCACCAGGAGCCGCGCCAGCGTCGACTTGCCGGACGCGGACGGCCCGATCACGCCGAGCCCGTCGCCGGGCTCCAGATCGAAATTCACCTGCGCGAGGATGACCCGGCGCCGGTTGCCCGCCTCCACCGCCGCACCTGAGGAAAGCGGCACGAACTGGTTGGCGATGCGCACCTGCAGGTGGCCCTGGGGCTCCGGCAATTGTATCGGCGCCTCGCGCGGCGCTGCGCCGGCCAGATGCGCCTTCAGGCGGCCGTAGCTCTGGCGCGCGCGCAGGATCGACCGCCACTGGCCGATGACCTGATCGACCGGCGCAAGCGCCCGCCCGGAAATGATCGAGGTGGCGACAATCATGCCGGGCGTGATTTCCTGAAGGATCGCCAGCCAAGCCCCCAGGCCGAGGATGGCCGATTGCAGCAGAAGACGACTGGCCTTGGACGTCGCGGCAAAAACCTCCGCCCGCTCAGTCCCCGCCTGCGCGCGCTCCATGCCCTGCACATGGATTTCCTGCCATTGCCTGCCGATGTGGCCGAGCATCCCCATCGGCAGGATCGTTTCCGCGTTGCGGCGGCTCTGGTCGGCGAAATTTCCCTCGCTCACCTCAAGCGCCATCGCCTGGGCGAGCGGCTTGCGCGTCAGGAATTCGTTGGCGAGCGCGAGGATCGCGACGAAGACCGCGCCGGCGAGCGCCAGAAGACCCAGAAGCGGATGGATGAGAAAGACGATCGCCAGGTAGAGCGGCATCCACGGCAGATCGAACAGGCCGACAAGGCCCGGACTGCCGAGAAACGAGCGCAACACGGACAGATCCTGGATCGGCCGGCCAGTGGGACTTTTACCCGAGATGCCGCGGGCGACATATGTCTGGAAATTCAGGGCACCGAGCCGGTCGTCGAGCCAGTAGCCGGCCCGCGACAGAACCCGGGTGCGGATCGCCTCGAACACACCCAGAAACAGAAACAGCCCGCAGATCAGCACCGAAAGGGCGACGAGGGTCGGCACGGACCGGCTGGTCAGCACCCGGTCATAGACCTGCAGCATGAACAGCGGGCCAGTCAGCATCAGGAGATTGATGGCGAGCGAGAACACGCCCACTCCGGCAAAGGCGCCGCGCAGGGCGGACAAAGCCTCCCGCAAGGGATTGTCCGACCGGGCCGTTCCAAAAGCTCGACCTGCGCTCATCCGCATCCTTCAGTTTCGACTGCAACACCCCGCCGATGGCGCGACGGCCCCGGATTGTTTCCCATCGTATCAGCACAAGATAAATCGTTTCTGACGAGGAGGAAGCGACTTTTGGGGGTTGGCTGCGAGCGCGGACGCTGCCCGGTGCAACCGCAGCGCGCTCACGGCGTGCCATGCCCGCGCGTCTGCACATTCATCCCCCGTTTTTTGCTGCCCGCGTGGGACGCACAATATCCCGAAGACGCTACGCCCCCGCAGGGGAACGACAATTTGCCTGTCGGCGCAGCGGGTTTGCCCCCGGACGAATCTGCTATGGCACGAAACAACGATCACGACGTTTCGGGGCACCGTTGGCAGGTATCGTTTGCGGGTACCGTTGCAACGAAAACCCCGGCGCCGGAATTCGTGTTTTCGTCAATCAGCAAAGAGACCGGCCCTTGCCGGTAGCGATGACCAATGACCCACTCGTCCGCCGCCCTCGCCTCCGAAACAGACAGTTCCGTCCTGACGCTCCTTGAGCCTGTGGATGCGCAAAAGCGTTTCCGCACCATCGAAGCGCTTGCGGGGGATGTCGCGGGTGGACGGCGACCGCCGGCTATCGTTTTCTGGCGGGCATCGCGGGCGCTGTCCGTCGCCGCCGAGGAGACACGGCTGCCGGGATTTGAAATGGCCCGTCAGCGTCTGGAACACGACGGCTGGCCGGTGGTGGCGCGCAAGGGCGGAGGCGGGGCATGGCCGGTCGGCCCCGGCACCCTGCAGATCTCCGTGATCGGCGAGCAGGGCGATCCGGACCTGAGCCTCGACGCTCTTCACTGGGGCCTTGCCAACCTCATCCAGATGGCGCTGGCGAGCCTGGGCGTTTCCAGTGTCATCGGTGAGGTCGGCCGCGCCTTCTGCCCCGGCCGCTTCGATGTGGCGGTGGGCGACCAGAAGATCGCCGGGCTGTCGCAGTCCTGGTCGGGCAATGGCGCGGTGGTGGCGGAGGCCTCGATCCTGATCGACGCCGACCCGTGCGCCGGTGCGGTCGCCGTCAACCTGTTCCACGCGCTGGCCGGCTCCAGCCGACGGTGCGATCCGGCGGCCGGCCTTGCGCTGCATGCCCTGACGCGCGCGAACATGGATGCGATCTACAACGCCTTCTTCGCCGCAGCCGAATTTCCCGCGAGATAACCGAAGGCAATCGCCGTCAGAAGACCGTTGCCCGACAGATAGCCCGAAACCTCAGGCCCCGACACGCCGCAGGCGGCCCCACCGCCTGCGAAGAGGTTCGCGAATGCGTGGCCTTCAGTGTCGAGCACGCGGGCCTCGTCGTCGATCATCAGACCGCCCTGGGTATGAAACAGCGCGCCCGTGACCTTCACCGCATAAAAGGGTGCCGCGAGCGCAGGCTTGCCCGTGAAGTCGCGCCCGAAGGGATCCACCACCTCGCCACGCTGGAAGCGCGCGACCGCATCGAAGGTTTCGGCAAGAGCATCCGCCGGCAGACCGGTTACGGCGGCGAGTTCGGCGACGTTTTCGCCCTCGCGGATCGCGCCGGCATCGACCGCATCGCAATAGTCGGGAAAGCCGAGTGCGAAACGGTGAATGCGGTCGTCGTAGACGTTCCAGGCGATGCCGCCGGGCTGGGCCAGCACGTTGACCGCCTGTTCCGAATAGCCGCCGTGCTCGTTGGAAAAGCGGCGGCCTTCGCTGTTCACCTGGAAGCCGCCCTCCATCATCAGCCCCCAGGAGATCAGGATCCCGTGCGGATGGGCGAGCGAGCCATGCCCCTGATAGCCGGAAAGGTGCTGCAGCCGGGCGCCCAACTGCTCGCCCCACAGCATCGCATCGCCCTCGTTGCCCTCGTGGCCGTAATAGAGCCCACCGGCGATTTCCGGAATGAATTTTGCGACGAGCTCGCGGTTGCCGCCAAAGCCATTGCAGGCGAGCACCAGCGCATTGCAGCCGATGATTTCGCTCGCCCCATCGGGCCGCGTGATCTCCACCGCCTCGATGCCGTTTTCCTCATTAGCAAAGAGCGTCGTGGCGCGCGCCTCCGTCACGACCGGAATTCCAGCGGCTTCGACGGCAGCCAGCAGGCGGGCAAGCAGAGCCTCGCCGGTCTTCTCCGGAACGGCATGCATGCGGTGGCGGGTGTGGCCGGGATAGAGGAAATCGTCGAGCACGATCCATTCCAGACCGTGTGCATCGACAAGCCATTCCAGCGCCGGACCGATGGTTTTCGCCGCAAGACCCGCAAGGCCCGCCTCCGACTGGCCCTTTGATTTCGCCATGATGTCGGCGGCAAAGCGCTCCGGCGTGTCGTCCGCGACGCCGATCGCCTGCTGGAACCGGGTGGCGGGCGCGGGCACGAAGCCTGAGGACATCGAGGTGGAGCCGGAGGGCGAGGCATCGCGTTCGACCACGATCACGTCGGCGCCGGCATCGCGCGCCCTCAAGGCTGCGACCAGACCGCAGGCACCCGCCCCGACGACGAGCACGTCGGTTTCCACATCGAGGCGCGGCGGCGTTTCGCGGGAGATGCGCGGGTTCATGTCAGCGGCTTTCGATGAGTGCCACGGCCTCGGCGCAGGTCATGGGCTTCGCGATGGTGGAAAGATCCGCGATCGCCGCCTCGTGCGTCGCCTGCTTGAACGCGCCGCAGCCGTCGGTGAGGATCGCGGTCGAAAAGTCGCGCACATGCGCATCACGCAGGGTGGAGGCGACGCCGCCGTTGGTGACGATGCCGCAGAAGATCAGCGTGTCGATGCCGGCCTTCTTCAAGACCCATTCAAGCCGCGACATGTAGAAGGCGGAATAGGCGACCTTTTCGACAGAGAGATCGGCCGGCTGGAGTTCATCGAGAAGCTGGTGCCCCCACGCCCCCGGACAGAAGTCGCCCTTCCTCAGAAAGGGGCGCAGCTCCTTCAGATGCGGAGAGATGAAGGGCTCGCCGTCCTTGCCCGGCACCAGCGTGAACTGGGTGGAGATGACCCATCCGCCTTTTGCGCGAAGGGCATCAGCCACCGGCTTCACGCGTGCCGGCAGCGCCGCGATCATGTCGGACGTCGCCCCGCCGCGCGCATAGGCGCCTTGGCTGTGAACGAAGTCGTTCTGAAGATCGACGATGACGAGGCCGGTTCGGGCGGGTTCAAGATTTTCAAGGGACATGGATTTGTTCCCGTTTGAGCGTGTTGGCTCTCTGCAGTCGAAAAGACCAGTTCGGAGATTGCGGAAACGTCGTTACCCCCACCCCTAACCCCTCCCCTCAAGGGGGAGGGGGACGGATGCAGCCAACTCTTGCGCCCACCTCCCCCTTGAGGGGAGGTCGAACGACCGCTTCGGTCGTTCGGGTGGGGGTTGGGATCTCCCGGCTCGCGCGCCTACTCCGCCTTGATCACCAGATTGCCGAATTGATCTACCTTCGCGATCAGCCCCGGATCGACGAAGATCGTGGTGTCCGCCTGTTCCAGCAGCGCCGGCCCCTCGATGATCGCGCCAACTTCCAGCTGAAGCCGCTCGTAGACGCCCGCCTCGTGGAAGGCGCCGTCGACATAGACCTGCCGCGTGCCGATCCGGCAATCTTTCGCCGGCTTGCCATCGACGGGAGCGAAGACGCCCATGTCGAGTTGCGGGCGGCGCCCGATGACGGCGATGCGGTAGTTCATCACCCGCATCGGAATGCCGTCGAGAAGCCGGCCGTAGGCCTCGCGGTAGGCCGCCTCGAACGCCTCGCGGATCGCCTCGCGCGAAAGCCCGCCGGTGGGCATGTCGAGGGAGACCGAAACCGTGTGCGTCTGACCGACATAGAGCATGTCGAACTCGTAGAGCCGATCGATAGACGAAAACGCGATGCCCGCGTTCCGAAGCAGAGTCTCGGTCTCGTCCGCCACCGCCTTCATGTCGCGGCCGAGGGCCTCGGCGTCGATCTCGTCCAATGTGCGGTTGACCGTCTGCACCCTGTCGTGGCGCATGTCCGCGACGACGCAGCCCAAGGCCGAGGTGACACCCGGGAACCGCGGCACGAGCGCGGACGCCAGCCCCACCTCCTTGATGAGCGCGCCGGTGTGCAGCGATCCGCCGCCGCCGAACGGCATAGCGGAGAACTTCGCCGGATCGTGGCCTTTTTCAATCGAGACAAGGCGGATAGCGCCAGCCATCTTGGCGTTGGCGAGCTTCAGGATCGCTTCCGCCGCCTCCTCGATGCCGAGGCCGAGAGGCTTGGCGATGTGCGTCTCGATCGCGGCGCGCGAGGCGTCGATGTCGAGCCGGGAAAGCTTGCCGCCGATGGGCCGGTCCGGGTTGATGCGGCCGAGCACGACGTTGGCGTCCGTCACGGTCGGGCGGTCGTTGCCGAGCCCGTAGCACACCGGGCCGGGATCGGAGCCGGCGGATTCGGGGCCAACTTGCAGAAGGCCGGACTTGTCGACCGAGGCGATGGACCCGCCACCAGCACCAATGGTCGTGATCTCGATCATCGGCGTTCTGACGACCATTCCGAATTCGATTGAGGTCTGGGCAGCAAGCGCCGCCTCGCCGCCGGCGATCAGCGAGACGTCGAAGGACGTGCCGCCCATGTCGCAGGTGATGATGTTCTCAAAACCCGCGGCCTCGGCGATGGCGGTCGCGGCGATGACGCCGGCGGCCGGTCCCGAGAGCGCGGTGCGCACCGGATACTCCTTCGCCGTCTCCACCGACATGACGCCGCCGTTCGACTGCACGATCAGGATGTCGCCGGCAAAGCCCTCGGCCGCAAGCCCCTTCTCCAGCCGGTCGAGATAGGAGGAGACGACGGGCTGCAGATAGGCGTTGAGGGTCGCCGTCGACAGCCGCTCGAACTCGCGGATCTCGGGCAGGATTTCCGTTGCCGCCGTGACATAAGAATTCGGCCAGACCGACCGCACGGCTTCGACCGCCCGGCGCTCGTTGTCGTTGTTCGCATAGCCGTTGATGAAGAAGACGCAGACCGCCTCGCAGCCGGCGTCGGCCAGTGCTTTCGCCTGCGCCTTCACATGGTCCTCGTCCACGACCTGAAGCACCGATCCGTCGGCAAGGACGCGTTCCGACACCTCCACGCGGTCTGGACGCTCCACCACCGGCGTGAACGCGCCCTTGAGGCCCCACGTCGTCGGCCGGTCGCGGCGGCGCATTTCCAGAACGTCGCGGAAGCCTTCCGTGGTGATGATGCCGGTGCGGGCCCCTTTGCGCTCAAGAAGCGCGTTGGTGCCGACCGTGGTGCCGTGAACGACGGTGGAGATGGCGGAGAAATCGTCGACCTTGCGGCCGATGCCTTCCACGAAGCCCTTCGACTGGTCGCCGCGGGTGGACGGGATCTTGGTGATCACCACCTCGCCGGTGGTCTCGTCCAGAATGAACACATCGGTGAACGTGCCGCCGACATCGACGCCGATCACATAAGAGGGACCGCTCATTGGGCAGCCTCCTGGGTACGCAGGGACTGGGTGGCAGCGAGATCGACCGAGCCGTCGGCCGTCAGCACGACGGCATAGTCGGCTTCAGCCCGGTCGCGCGAGACGAAGCCGAGGCGAACATCGCGGGCCACGGCTTGCGGGTCCCGGTCATGGGCATCGCCGTAGCCGCCGCCGCCGGGGCTGTCGAGGCGCACCCGCTGGCCGCGATCGATGCCGATACCGACGATTTTCGAGACCATCGGCGGGACGTGTTCGCCGTCGCTCTGCTGATAATGGAAGGCATTCTTCGCACCCGGCCCGCCGCCAAGGATGCCGGGAGGCGCGAACTTGCCGCGCTCGCCGAACAGGAACACGTCGGCGTGCTTTTCCAGAAGCTCGATCTCGTACGTGGCGCCGAGCCCGCCGCGATATTGCCCGGCGCCGCCTGAATCCGGCCTCAGCGACCATTGCGTAAAACGCACCGGATAGGCGGCTTCCAGAATTTCCAGCGGCGGGATGGTCGCGGTGGAGATCGGCGCGTTGCCGTGGTTGAGACCGTCGCCCGCCCCGTGCGCGCCGTGGCCGCCGCCGAAGAAGGAGAACATCACCCAACGCCGGCCGTCCTCGCGGTGACCGGCGAGCGAAAGCGCGTTGATGGTGCCGTAGGCCGGCGCCATGGCGTCTTGCGGCGCAAGCTGCGCGATCGCCTCGAAGACCACATCGATAAGCCGCATGATCGTCTCGGTGTAGCCACCCACCGGCTTGGGGGCCTTGACGGACAGAAGCGAACCTTCGTCGATGACGAAATCGACCGGCTCCAGCACGCCGGCATTGGCCGGCACGTCGCCGAAGACGTGCTTCAGCGCGACGTAGCAGGCGGCGATGGTGGTGGCACGCGAGATGTTCACCGGCCCCATGCAGGCCGGCGAGGAGCGCGAGAAGTCCATCACCATGCGCTCCCCGTCGATGGTGAGATCGAGCGCGATCTTCAGCGGCGCGTCGGAATTGCCGTCATTGTCGAGGAAGTCCTCGGCCGACACGGTGCCGGTGGGAAGGCTGGCGATCTGCGCCCGCATCATCTGCGCGGCGCGGGCCTTCAGTTCCACCAGGCATTCCGCGACGGTGGCATCTGTGTATTCGTCGAGAAGATCGGCCATGCGCTTCTCGCCGAGGTTCAGCGCGTTGATCTGGCCGTTCAGATCGCCGTAGAGCGACAGCGGCAGGCGGGAGTTGGCCGACAGGATATCGACCACGTCCTGCCGGAACTCGCCCCGGTCATAGAGCTTGACCGGCGGGATCAGCATGCCTTCCTGGAAGCACTCGGTCGCCGCCGGGTTGTAGTTGCCCGGCACGTTGCCGCCGACGTCGTGCCAGTGACCGACGGAGGCAAGGAAGCAGAAGAGCTTGCCATCGCGGAAGACCGGCTTCACGAGCCGGAAGTCGGACAGGTGCGTGCCGCCCTCGTACGGATCGTTGAAGATCCAGACGTCGCCCTCGTGGACGCCGCCCTGCTTCGCGGCCTTGTCGATGACGGCCTTGACGGCAAACGCCATCACACCGACGAAGATCGGCAGGCCGGACTTGCCCTGCACCAGCGTCTCGCCGGTCGCCGCGTCATAGATGCCGTGAGAGGCATCGTGCGCTTCCGCGATGATCGGGTTGAAGGCGGAGCGGAACAGCGTCGCGTCCATCTCGTCGGCGATCTGCTCCAGCCGGCCCTTGAGGATGGCAAGGGTAACGGGATCGATACTCATTGCGCGCCCTCTCCGTCGTAGCGCCTGCCGGTGGCGAGCAGGTCGGCCGTGCCGATGACCTCGTTCAGACCGGCGAAATCGAACATCCGGTCGCGGAATTTCTCGTTGGAGCCGTTTGCGACCAGGTTGGCGTAGTAGTCGCGCGCGGTGACGGCCAGCGCCCTGACGATCCCGCCGGGAAAGATCACGAAGGAGAAGCCGAGCCGTTCCAGATCCGCGGCGTTGACGATCGGTGTCTTGCCGCCCTCCACCATGTTGGCCATCAGCGGCACGCGACCCTTGAAGCGCTTCAGGATCTCCTCGATCTCGGCCATCGACTGCGGCGCCTCGATGAACAGCATGTCGGCACCGGCCTCAACATAAGCCTCGGCGCGCTCGACAGCGGCTTCGAAGCCTTCCACCGCGATGGCGTCGGTGCGACCGATGATCAGCGTTTCCTCCGAGGCGCGCGCATCGCACGCCGCACGGATCTTGCCAGCCATCTCGGCGACCGGGATCACCGACTTGCCGTCCAGATGACCGCAACGCTTGGGAAGCGTCTGGTCCTCAAGCTGCAGCGCGTTGGCGCCCATGCGCTCGAAGACACGCACCGTGCGCTGGACGTTGAGCGCGTTGCCGAAGCCGTTGTCTGCATCGACGACGAGCGGCACGGAAATCCGGTCGCGCACGGCCGCGATCGTGTCGGCGACCTCCGCCATCGAGACGAGCCCGATATCGGAACGGCCGAAGCGGGTGTAGGCGATCGACGCGCCGGAGAGATAGACCGCTTCCGCCCCCGCCTGTTCGGCGATCAGACCGGTCAGGGCGTCGTAGACCCCGGGGGCGAGCAGGATTTTCTCCTCGCTCAGCCGACGTTTGAGGCTCATGAGCCTGCCTCCTGTTGGATCGGTCCGCGGAGAGGAACGGCCGATCGTCTTCCACTATTAGAGCCGGTTCTCCCGGCCCGGATTTCACGCGCGATCGGCGCCGCGATCAGGCTGTCGCTGCGAAGCGCTTCTTCAGGTGCGGCACGAGCCCGCCATCGGCGAGCATGGCCTTCAGATTTTCGGGCAAGGGCTCCAGCGGAACCGCTTTTCCGGAAAGCCGGAGTTCTCCGGCCTCGATGTCGAGATCGGCCACCGCACCATCCTCCACGCCCGACAGATCTTCCGCGATCATGACGGGCAGGCCGAGATTGATGGCGTTGCGATAGAAGATGCCGGCAAAGGAACGGGCGACGACACCGGCGACGCCGAGCCGCTTCAGCGCTTCGGCCGCCTGCTCGCGCGAGGAGCCCATGCCGAAATTCGTGCCCGCCACGACCACGTCGCCGGGCTTCACTGTCTTCGCAAACTCCGGCCGGATGCCTTCCAGGCAATGGGCGGCGATCGCCTCGATGCCGCCCTTCATGTATTCGCCGGGCGCCAGCTGGTCGGTGTCGATGTCGTTGCCGAAGAGAAAGACGCGCCCGCTCATGCTTCCGCTCCTTCATCGAGGAAAGGTCGCGGATCTGCGATGCGCCCGACGATGGCCGAGGCCGCGACGGTGAGCGGCGAGCCGAGCCAGACCTTGGAGGACGCAGCCCCCATACGACCCTTGAAGTTGCGCGCGGTCGACGAAATCGCGACGACGTCCTCGCCGAGGCGTTCGGTGCCGTAGCCCGCGCAGATGCCGCAGGCGTTGGGCAGGATCTTCGCGCCCGCCGCCTCGAAGACGGCCATGATGCCTTCCGCTTCCGCGCGGTCCTGATCCATGCGCGAGGCGGGCGCGACGGAGAGCGCGACGCCCGGGGCGAGCTTTCGCCCCTTGAGGATCGCGGCCGCACCTTTCAGGTCCTCGTACTTCGCCCCGGTGCAGGCGCCGATATAGGCGACCTCGATGGGCGTTTCGGAAATCTCGGTGACGGGCGCGGCGTTGGCCGGCGAATGGGGCGCGGCCGCCTGCGGCTCAAGCTTTGCCGCGTCAAAAACGTGATGGGCGAGAAGCTCCGCGCCCGGATCGGTTTTCAGCCCTTGCCAGTCGCCCGCATCCCCGCCGACCGATGCGAGGAAAGCGGCCGTCGTCTCGTCGGGCTCGATGAGACCGGCCTGCGCACCGAGTTCGGCGGCCATGTTCGACAGCGTCATCCGCTCCTGCATGGAAAGCGCGCGGATCGCCTCGCCGGCATATTGCACGGCCTGATACTGCCCGCCGTCCATGCCGAGCTTTCCGCACAGCGCCAGCATGATGTCCTTGGCGAGAACGCCCGGCTGAAGGCGATTGCGCCATTCCACGAGGATCGTTTCCGGCACCTTCAGCCAGATCTCGCCGGTCGCCAGAACGCCCGCCATCTCGGTCGCGCCGATGCCGAACATGTAGGCGCCGAAGGCCCCGCCGGTCGGCGAATGACTGTCGCCACCCACCACCAGCATGCCGGGCCTCAGCCGCCCGCTTTCCGGCAACACCACGTGGCAGATGCCGAGGCCGTCATGGAAGGCGACCTTGCGCTTTTGCGCCCACTGGCGGGTGAGCTCAAGAATGCGCGCGCCCTCGTCCGTATCGCCGGGGACGAAATGATCGGAGATCAGCACGACCTTGCCGGCATCCCACAGGCCGACGCCGAGATCCTGCAGGATCGGTTCCACCCGGCGCGGGCCGCCGGAATCGTGGATCATCGCCAGATCGACATTGACCGTGACCACCTCGCCGGGCGCGACGGCTTCCCGTCCGGCCGCGCGCGCGATGATCTTCTGGGCGAGCGTCGTTGCTGGTTTCTTGGCCATCACACAAGCCCCAGATAGGAGCGCTGCAGCTCCGGATCGTCCATCAGCTCCGCCGGCGTACCGGAAAGCGTGATCAATCCGTTTTCGATGACGAAGGCGCGGCTCGCGATCTCCATGGATTGCAGCACGTTCTGTTCGACGAGGAGAATGGTCAGCCCCTCCCCGTTGAGCGTGGTGATCAGCTCGAACATCTCCTCCACCAGCAGCGGCGAGAGGCCGATGGACGGCTCATCCAGAATGAGAAGCTCCGGCTCCGCCATCATGCCGCGGCCGATGGCCAGCATCTGCTGCTCGCCGCCCGACAGCGTGCCGGCCTTCTGATCGAAGCGTTCCGACAGACGCGGGAAGACGGAGACGACATGCTCCATGTTCTTCGCCCGGTTGGCCCGGCCGCGCCGGTAGGAGCCGAGTTCCAGGTTTTCGCGAACGCTCAGGTTGGGGAAGATGTGCCGGCCTTCAGGAACATGTATGAGCCCCATGTCGATGATCGCGCGCGGCGACAGTTTCTGGATCTCGCGTCCCTTGAAGCGGATCGTGCCGTCCCAGCAGGGCACGAGGCCAGTGAGGATGGAGGAAAGCGTGGTCTTGCCGACGCCATTGGAGCCGAGCAGCGCCACGATCTCGCCCTTGGCGATGTCCAGGTCTACGCCGCGCAGGACCTCCACCGCGCCATAGCCGCCGCGAAGGCCCGATATTTCGAGAAGCTTGTCAGGCATCGGTCTTCTCCCGGGCGGCGATGCGCTGCGCCATGCCCTTGCCGAGATAGGCCTCGATCACGTGAGGGTCCGAGACCACGGACCGAGGCTCGCCTTCGGCGATCAGCCCGCCCTGATTGAGCACCCAGGTGTATTCGGAAAGGCTCATCACGGCCTGCATGACGTGCTCGATCAGGAGAATGGTGATGCCGCGATCCTTCACCGCCCGGATGACGGGAATGACATCGCGGATTTCGGACGGGTTGAGACCGGCCAGCACCTCGTCGAAGAGGATCAGCTTTGGCTCGGTGGCAAGCGCGCGGGCCACCTCCAGCCGCTTGCGACCGGCGACCGTGAGCGAGGAGGCGTCCTGATCGAGTCGGTCGCCGAGGCCGACCTCGCTCGCCACTTCCTCCGCCTTGGCGAGCGCGTCGCGGCGGGAGCGGATGCGAAGATGCGCGCCGACCGCGATGTTGTCGCGCACAGTCTGGCCGGCGAACGGCTTCACCACCTGAAAGGTGCGGATCATGCCGGCTTGCGCGATATCCTCGGGCGAGGCGCCGGTGATGTCCTCGCCCAGGAACCGGATGGAGCCGGAATCGGGCTTGAGGAAGCCGGTGATCTGGGCGAACAGCGTGGTCTTGCCGGCGCCGTTCGGGCCGATCAGCGAGGTGATTTTGCCTTCCGGCACCGACAGCGACACGTTGCGCGAGGCGCGCACGCCGCCGAAGGTCTTGCAGATCCCGGAGACCTCGAGCATCGCCTCAGGCATGTTCGGCCTCCGTCTTTTTCGGGGTTTGCGGCGCGGCCTTGCGGCGGATCAACAATCCGGCGAGCCCGCGCGGCAGGAACAGCACCATGACGACGAGGAGCGTGCCGTAGAGAACCAGGCTGATGCCGGGGATATCGCCGATGAGATCGCGCGAGAATTCGGAGATCGCATGCAGCACGATGGCGCCAAGCAGCGGGCCGAACAGCGTGCCGATGCCGCCGATGATCGGCACCAGCAGGCTTTCGATGGAGACCGACGCGCCATAGGCGATGTGCGGATCGAGGTAGAGGAAATATTGCGCGTAGAAGACGCCGCCGAGGCCGGAGAAGAAGCCCGACAGCATGATCGCGCGCAGCTTGACGGAATAGGCGCGCACGCCGAGCGCACGGGCCGCGTCCTCGTTGTCGCGTACCGCCATCAGCTGCGCGCCGAAGCGGGAGTTGCCGATCCACCAGGCGACCAGAAAGGCCGCGAGCGCCATCGCCCAGACGAGCCAGTAATAGCTTCCCTTGTCGGCGAACTGCAGATTGGACGGGGCGACCTGGAGCGGGATCAGCAGGCCGACGCCCGCGCCCGTGATGGGCACCGAATTCGACAGGATGCGCAGCACCTCCGCGAAGGCCAGCGTCACCAGCGCAAAGTAGGAGCCCTTGAGGCCGTAGCGAAACGTGGAATAGCCGATGATCGCCGCGACAACGACCGCGGCCAGTCCACCCGCAAAGAGCCCGACCCACGGGTTGATGCCGTACTGCACCTGAAGGACCGCGACCGTGTAGGCACCCGTCCCGAAGAAGGCGGCGTGGCCGAAGGAGAACTGGCCGCCATAGCCGCCGAGCATGTTCCAGGCCTGACCGAGTAGCGCGGAATAAAGCACCATGATCGCGATGTTGAGCCAGACGTCGGAGACGACGAAAAGCGGCACCAGAGCGAGCGCGGCAAAGACGGCGGCGAGAATGATGAGGGTTCGCATCGCCGTCACACCTTGTGTCCGAGAAGCCCGGTCGGGCGGAAGATGAGCACGAGGATGAAGATCGCGAAGATGCCGATCTGCCCGAGGCTTTCGCCCAGGAACAGGCCGCTCAGCGCCTCCACGACGCCGATGAAGAGCCCGCCGATGAGGGCGCCCACGAAGGAGCCCATGCCGCCGAGCACCACGATGGTGAAGGCGATCAGGACGAAGCCCTGCCCGACCTGCGGGCTGACATAGTAGCTCGGCAGCAACAGACAGGCGGCTACGCCGAGGCAGGCGATGCCGAGGCCGAAGCTCATGGCGTAGACGTGATCGGCATTGATGCCGACGAGCGTCGCGCCCTTGCGTTCCTTGGCGAGCGCACGGATGGCGCGGCCGAGATCGGTAAACGTCATCAGCGCCCAAAGAAGCCCCGCCGTGACGAAGGCGCCGAGGAAGGCGAAGACCTTCGGTTCCGGAACGAAGGCGCCGAGGATCTGAATGACCTCGAAGGAATAAGGCGTGTCGATGATGCGCGTGTCGGACTTGAAGAAGAACAGCGCGAGGTTCTCGATCACGATGGAGAGCCCGAGCGTGACGAGCAGGATGTTTTCGTCGCGGCCGTGGCTCGCTCGCCCGATGATGCCACGCTGCAAGACATAGCCGAGCGCGAACATGACGGGCGGAACGATCAGCAGGCAGACGTACGGATCGATGCCGAAACGCGTGTTGAGATAGTAGACCGCGTAAAGCCCGAGCATCAGCAACGCCCCGTGGGCGAAGTTGATGATGTGCAGCACCCCGTAGATCAGGGTGAGCCCGAGCGCCACCAGCGCATAGAGCGCGCCCGTGGTCAGTCCGTTGAGGACCGAAGGAATGATGATCGCCAGGTCAGGCATGGCACTCACGATGAATTGGGAAAAGGCGCCGGACGGCGGCATTCCGCCGTCCGGCTTCAGGTGAATGGGGACCACGTCTTCTTTGTTGGGTCCGTTGTCCCGCGTCCGCCGGGCTTTACGAGTTCATCGGGAAGACGGGTTTCGCCGACGCGAACGCCTGCGGGAAGATCACCTCGATCTTGCCGTCGAGAACCTGGGTATTGACCGGCCGGGCGCCGACGTTCTGACCGTTGATCATCTTGGTCGGACCGTAGGGCATGTAGGACATGTCGAGCGTTGAGGCGGCGAGCGCCTCGTTGACGGCGTCATGCTCGGTTGAGCCGGCACGCTCGAACCCGTCGGCCAGCGCCACGACGGCATTGTAGGCGAGGAACACCTCGTAGGTGTAGACGAGCCCCTTGGCTTCCGCCGCCGCCTTGCGCTGGAGCGCGATCTCGGACTTCGGATTGAACCAGTGGTTGCAATCCATGATGCCCTGCGCGGCTTCGGGGAACTCGTTGACGAACTTGTAGTTGGAGGCCGCGCCGCCGAGCACCGAATAGATGCCCTTCGCCTTGACCTGCTGCTGGCGCATGGTGCGGGCAAGCAGCACGTATTCGTTGTAGTAGTTGGCCGGGATGATCAGGTCCGGCTTCTTGGACTTGATCTGCAGCACGATGTTGGTGAAGTCGCGCGTCGGATTGGCGTGCTTGATGACATCGAGCACCTCGATGCCGATCTCCGGCAGCTTCTTCTGCAGAAGGTTGGCGGTGCCGGTACCGAACAGCGACTCCTCGTGGATGATCATCGCCGTCTTGGCCTTGTCGTCGGACATCTGGTTGATGCCGGCGAGGTTGTCGACCGCGAACTTGGCGATGGTGCCGTAGCCCGGCGCGAAGCGGAACGTGTTCTTGAGACCACGATCGACGATCTGGTCGGACACGCCGACGTCGACGATATGCGGCGTCATCGACTTGGCCGCTTCCTGCGAGGTGGCAAGAGAGATCGCCGAGGAATAGCCGGCAACGATGCCGTGCACCCCGCCCTCGACCATCTTGGAGACTTCCGAGGCACCGACTTCCGGCTTGCCCTGGCTGTCGCCGAGCATGGCCTCCAGCTTCGCGCCGCCAAGCGACTTGATGCCGCCGGCGGCATTGATGTCGGCGATCGCCATCTCGGCGCCCGCGCGGCACTGGGTGCCGGAAAACGCGATGAAGCCCGAAACGGGGTGGATCAGCCCCACCTTGACCGATGCCGGCTGCGCGCGCAGCACCGCCGGAAAGCCCGTAACGCCGAGACCGAGCGCCGCCGCGCCGGTCGCCAGAAATTCGCGACGACCGAGGCCGCCGTTACGCTTACCCTTGCTGTCAGTCATGCTGACCTCCCGAAATGCGACCTTGATGGCCCGATGTCTCCCGGTGTTCCCTATGATTTTTATGCGTCGCCGGCCGGGACCGGAGACGGTGTGGTTGTCGCCCAGCGCATGCCTTCTTTTTCGCGCACGCGGCGCATGGACATGTCGAAGCGGTAGACGTCCGGGCGGTAGAGAACCCGGAGGTATTCGACCGGCCGCCCGGAGGCGTCGCGCACCACGCGCAGAACCTCCAGCAACGGCGAACCGGCCTGAATGGAAAGAGCGTTGGCCACGGCCGTATCGGCGACGATGGCGGAAATCTGCTGGCGCGCGGAGGCCACCTCGATGCCCGCCATTTCCAGAAGTCTGAGCAGCGGAGACCGGTCGAGATCATCGCGATCGAACTGCCGGCCGATATCGCCGGGCACGTATGTGATCAGATAGGACATCGGCTCACCGTCGAGCGTACGCACGCGCACCGCGCGCTGCACGTCGGAACCGGCCTCGATCTCCAGCGCGTGCGCCACGTCCTCGTTGGCATGGACGTGATCGAATTCGAGAACCCGCGCTTCCGTGGCGGTTCCCATCAGCGTGATGTTCTCAAGCCAGCCTTCGATGGAAGACGCGACGGCGGGCACCGGCGGGCGATGGATGACCCGCGTTCCGCGTCCACGCTCGCGCACCACCAGCCCGGCATCCGCCAGCTCGTTGAGCGCGCGCTTGGCGGTGATCCGCGACACCTCGAACTCGGCCGCCAGCTCCTGCTCGCCCGGCACCAGATTGCCGGGCATGATCTCGCCGCCGTAGATGCGATTGCGCAGGATGAGGAAGATCTGGTGGTAGAGCGGCACGCGCGACTGGGTGGAGAGCAGGCCGACCGAGCGACCCTTGCCCGCCGGCTGACGATCCGCGCCGCCGGTCTCCGTCCCGTCATCCGATTGCCGCATGCCCGACACCCTCGAACCCCGCTGCCGTTTCGTGATCTAATGGATTATGTTTATACCATTATGTCAAGATAATTCCGCGCGACCCGACGTAAAAACACGCACGACCTGCCGGAACCCCGCGAAAATGGAGCGCACCGCATGCCGATTATCCGGATGACACTGATCGAGGGTTATGACGACGACACCCGCCGCCGCCTTGCCACGCGGCTGACCGATGCGGTCCGCGCCACGATCGCGGCTCCGCTTAACGGGATCACCGTCGCCATCGAGGAGGTGAAGCCGGCAAGCTACATGCGCGGTCGCGTTGCCCGCACGCCCGGCGCCCCGCTGCCAGCACCGGTCGATATCGTGCGCGATTACCTGGCGAAGATGGAGAGCCGCGATCTTGAGGGCGCAAGCGCGCATCTGGCGGACGGCTTCCGCATGACCTTCCCGGGCGGGGCGACATTCTCGCGGCCGCAGGAGCTCGTGGAGTGGGCAAAGTCGCGCTACCGCTTCGTGACCAAGACCTACGAGGACTTCGAGGAGGCCTTCGGCGAAAGCGGCGTGACGGTCTATTGCCGGGGCACGCTTGCGGGCGAATGGCCCGACGGCACGCCCTTTTCCGGCATCCGCTTCATCGACCGGTTCACGGTGGAGGACGGCAAGCTGACGGATCAGCAGGTATGGAACGATCTGGCGGAAGCAACGAGGGGATAGCGGCGCCTCTCCTGCGTCCGCCTCACCCCATTCGCCGGATCAGTTCCATCGCGGCGGCCGGGTTTGCCACCTTGTGGCCGGAAATCACATAGAGATAGACATCACGAGGCGCGCTCGGCACGGGCTCCGCGAACGTCGCAAGCCCCTCCGGCACCTCGCCTCTTGCCCATGTCCCGGCGCGCTTCGCCCACGCATCGAGATCACTCGGTGCGTAGCCCGCCTCATGCTCCTCGCGTGTGCCCATCAGCCGGGCATAGACGAACGGGGCGGTGATATCGGCGATCTGAGGAAATTCCGAATCCGCCGCGACCACCACGCCAACGCCGTAGTCGCGCACCAGCGCCACGAAATCGGGTGCGCAGAAGCTGTCGTGGCGCACTTCCACCACATGCCGGATCTCGCGCCCCTCGACCGTTTTCGGCAGCAGCTTCAGGAAGGCCTCGAAGTCGTCCGCGTCGAACTTCTTGGTCTTCATGAACTGCCAGTTGATGGGGCCGAGCTTGTCGCCAAGCTCCATGATCCCGCTTGAAAAGAACTTCTCGATCGACGGCGCGGCCTCGGCCAGCACCCGCCGGTTGGTGGCGAAACGCGGCGCCTTGGCGGAGAAGACGAAGTTCTCCGGCGTTTCCTCGCGCCACTTGATGAAGCTCGCCGGCTTCTGGCTGCCGTAATAGGTGCCGTTGATCTCGATGGAGGTGAGATGCTGCGCGGCATATTCGAGTTCGCGCTTCTGAGCGAGCTTTTCGGGATAGAACACACCGCGCCACGGCTCGTAGGTCCAGCCGCCGATGCCGATCCGGATGTCGCCCTCATTGCCGTTCGTCATGCGCGCGCCGTTCCTTCTGCCTGATACGCGCGGCACCGCGAGGCGCCGCTGGCAGATCATGCCTGCGGAACGCCCGGCCGGCCACCCGTTTTCCAGCGAGACCCCGTCGGGACCGCCTGCCCGATCCGCCGCTCGCATCCGTGATAGCGGGTCCGATGCGCGAAGACACGCAGGGTTTCCGCCGCTCCGCCCGCCCAGTCGGCGGCAAGCATGCCGCAGACATGAGCCGCCGCGATGCTTGCGCCGCGAATGTCCGGCGCCTCGGGCGAGAGGACGCAGGCCCCGAATATCGCACCCGGCAGGTCGAGCCGCGCCACGTCCTCCGGCTTGCAGCGTGCATCGCCCTGCACGGAGACCACGCCCTCAAGGGTGGCCGGATAGACCGGCTCGCCGCGCGCGGGCGCCGAGGCGACGATCAGCGAGCCGGCCTTTTCCAGCGCGCGGACCCGCATTTCCAGTTCCAGCGAGGCACGCACGAGCCCGAAGGAGCAATGGACGATCTCCGGCGGGTCCTGCCCGATCCACTCCAGTGCATCGCACAGGACGGCGACCGACGTCACCAGCCGCCCGGGGAAGATGATCCCGTTGACGAAGTTCACATGCGGCGCGTGCCGGTGGATGGTCGTCGCCATGGCCAGCGCGTGGACGGACGCCGACATCGCCCCATCGGCCTTCGCAAAGCGCCGCTGGGCGGCAAGATCGGGAAAGGCGGACGGCAGCGCGCCGTCAAGAAGAGCGACCCGGATCATGACGCACCTCCTTTCGCCGTCGCGAAGGCGGCGAGATCGACGACCTCGTCGAAGGCGCCGTATCGCGAGGGCTCCCCATGGGTGACGACGATGCGCGTCCTGCCAGCAAAGCGCGCGTCGATGCGCGCCATGATGCGGCCGACACGTTCGCCATCCACTTCCGACAGGCTCTCGTCGAGAATGAGAACGCGGAAAGGCCGGAGCAACGCACGGGCAAGGCACACCCGCTGGCGTTCGCCGCCCGAGAGATCGAGCCCGCCTTCTCCCAGCGGCGTATCGAGGCCGCGGGCAGCGCCCCCGTCTCCGCCCGACAGACCTTCGGGATCGAAGAACCGCTCTTCCAGTTCGACCAGCCGCAACGTGTCCATCATGGCCTCCTCGCTCGCTTCCGGGAGACCCAGGCGCAGGTTCTGCGCGAGCGTTCCGGAGAAGACGTGACCCTTTTGCGGCACCAGCACGACGGCGGAGCGCAGATCCTGGAGGCTCAAGTCGCGCAGGCAAATGCCGTCGAGGCAGATTCTACCACCGAAGGGGTCATCATGGCGTTGCAGAAGCGACAACAGCGACGATTTGCCAATGCCCGAGGGTCCATCGAGGCGCACCTTGGCCCCGGCCTCGATGTCGAGATCGACCCCGGCCAGGATCGGCGAGGCGGCGGGGCCACAGGCGACCGCCTCGATCCGGATCGCGCCCCCGCCTGCGGGAAGCGGAAGCGGGCGGGCCGGATCCCGCACATCGGGCGCTGCGCTCATGATCTCGTCGAGCCTGTCGAGCGCCGCCTTCATCCGCGCCTGGCCGTGCCACAGCGAGATCAGCGACTGCATCGGCCCGATCAGAAAGCCGAGATAGGCGGTGAATGCAATCAGCGAACCGAGCGGCATGGTGCCGTCGATGACGGCGAGCCCGCCGACGAGAAACACCGCCCCGCGCACGATCGCGGTCAGCACCATCGGCACGGCGCGGGTCGCCTCCCCCCACATCTGCGCGCTCATCAGCGCACGCACCAGCCCTTGCTGGCGTTCCTCGATCATGGCTGCGGCGGAGCGCGTGGCATCGAGCGCCCTGAGCGCGCCGAGCCCGGTAATGGTTTCGGCAAGTCCGGCAGCAAGAACGCCGCGCGCGGCGCGCACGTCGCGGGCACGCGCGTGCGTGATCGGCCGGGCCTTGGCGAAGAACACGAGTTCGATCGGGGCGAGTGCCAAGGCCAGCATGGCAAGCTTCGGGGCGAGCACGAACAGCATGACGAGCCCGCCGGCCAGCCGCAGCAGGCTTCCCGCTCCGGTGACAAGCGCCGCGAAGGCAAATTGCTGGACTTCGCCGGCATCGCCGTCGAGCCGACTCATCAGCTCGCCGATCTTCTGCCGCGCCTGCCAGCGCGGGGACTGGGCGAGGATGCGGGCCACCGCCGCCCGCCTCAGATCGGCGAGAAGCCGGACCGAGAACCGCAGATGCACGAGCGAATTGACGGCACCCAGCGCCAGCGCGCCCAGACCCACGGCAAACATCAGGCCGACATAGAAGACGAGCGCGGCCTTGTCGCCCGCCATCAACCCGTGATCGATGACAAGTTTCGTCAGCCATGGCGGAACAAGCGCGGCACCGGCGGAGATAAGCGACAGCGCGAGCAGCGCACCGAGCGGCAAGCGATAGGGCGCAAGAAGCGGCGCCAGCCACGTCGCCTCGCGGGCCCCGAAAAGGCGGCCAAGCAGACGGCGCCCAAGCGAAAGCCGCGACCCTCGGGCCGCGGCGGCATCGGGTTCGGACGTGGCGGGGATGGCGTTCGTCATTCGGCCTCGTCGGTTTGTGTTTGAAGGATGGCAGGTTCGGAGCGAGCCGCCTACCCCCACCCCTGGCCCCTCCCCTCAAGGGGGAGGGGGACGCAAGGCGCTCGCTCCGAGCGTCGCGGCGCCTTCCGTGCATGCTGATGCAGAAACGAAGTCAGCCCCACGGCTCACCTCCCCCTTGAGGGGAGGTCGAACGACCGCTTCGGGCGTTCGGGTGGGGGTAAGGCGGCAGGTTCGGAGCAAGTCGCCTACCCCCACCCCTAACCCCTCCCCTCAAGGGGGAGGGGGACGGATCGTGCCGGCGGCAGGTCCCGCAGCTGAGTTCGCAGTCGTGAAGCGCCCCCCTAACTCCCCATCCTGACCACGTGCATGGTGCCGGCGGCCATGTCACCGCCCGAGGGCAGGCGGATTTCGCCGAGGCGTTCCAGCGTTTCCGCGTCGTAGACGCCGATGTCGTCGTTGGTGCCGCCGACATAGATTTCCTTGCCGTCGGACGAGATGTTCACGCAGTAGTAGGTATGCGGCAGGTCCACCCGCTTGATCAGCTCCTTTTTCGCCACGTCGTACTTGGAGAGCTGCGTGTAGACGCCGTAGAGCTTCGACTTGTCGTTGGGATCGCGCACGGCGGAGAACATGATCACCTCAAACGACGCGAAATCCTCGATCTCGCTCTTGCCCGTCGCAAGGTCCACGCTCTCGTAACCCCAGACGAAATCGGCCATTTCCGACTTGGTGGCGTCAGTGAACTTCGCTGCGGAATAGAGCAACAGGAACTCGTTCGCCTGCGTGCCGATCGGCCAGAAGGCCAGCACGTCAGGTCCCGAATAGGTCGGCCGGTCCCACGACCTGTTGGCGATCTTGATCGTGAATTCGCCCGTGTCCGGGTCGATCGCGTAGATCTCGCGGCCCGCCGCATAGACGGTTCCGTCCTCCCCCGTAGCCATCACCGTCATGCGGCGAGGGGCGGGAGATGTCTTCACCGGCTCGGCATTGAGCCCCGACGACGTATCGTAGACCGCGAATTCCGGTTCCATCACCTGATAGCGGTCGGCCAGCAGCTTCACCGGGTTGCGCACCGTAAAGACATGCTTTCCGTCCTTGGAGACGGCGAGCGAGGCGATCGACTTTCGGCGCACCTCCCCGTCCGACTGGTGGGCGGAGAACACGGTCTCGCAGGTTGAAAGATCGATGCCGAAGACATCCTCCCAGCGGTTGCCGAGCACGTAGGCGATCGTATTGTCCGGCGACATGGCGATGACGCCGGGGATGATGTTGAAGTCGAGCGTGCAGGCCTTGTCGACCGTGCGGGCCTTCGCGTCGATCACGTAAAGCTGATCGGGCTTGGCCATGGTGACGATCATGTCCTTGGCGGACGCGGCAAGCCCCCCGGCGAGGGCGAGAAGGCCGGCCAGCCCGAACCTTGCCCCGAAGGTTACAATGCGCTTTCGCATGCGTTTGCTCCTGTAGGTGGCGACGGCCGTCGCTTCAGGTTTCGCTGTCGGAGGGAAAGACAGTGCCGAGCGAGCGCCAGTCCTTGGCCGCGTTATCGGCATCGCCGTTCCAGTCCTTGTAGGAGTTGATGGTGTCGGGCACCTGCGCCGGCCACCAGCACGGATCGGAGCAGCCGTAGAGATCGGCCTCCATCGGCTGGCACAGCGCCGCGACCCCGCCGAAGGGATCGACCTCCCAGCCCGGATCGAGCGTCGAGGCGCAACCGGCGACGATGGTCTGCATGGCGCGGACCTCGTCCATGTTGTCTTGCGCGACCGCGCTCACGACGCGTTCGGCCTTCTGGTTGAGCGGCTTCAGGTGTCTCATTTGCCGTAGGCCCTCCGGGGCATGATGTGATCGGTGAAGAAGGCGGGGGCCTTCGCGATGAGATCGCCGTAGACTTCGATGCCGAAATCGACCCAGTCGCGCATCAGGTCGCAGTAGTGGTAGGTCGGTTTCATCGGATCGGAATAATGGGCATAGCTCTCGTGGTAGCAGCCGCCCGCGCAGATGTTGCGGATACGGCAGGTGGCGCAGCCCTTTTCCGTGCGGTCGGCCCTGTCCTCGATGAAACGGGCGAGCCTTTCCTTCTCGATGCCGCTTTCGACCGTGCCGTAGGTCTCCATGTCGGAGCCGGTGAAGCGGTGGCAGAGATTGAGCCCGCCCTCGTGATCGACCGCCAGCATACCGAGCCCCGCCCCGCAGGGCAGCGCCTTGGAACGGCCCTCGTAGAGATCGCTCATGAGCTGGTGCATGTTGGAAAAGCCGATGTTGCGGCCCTGGAGCGCCTCGTCGCGGTAGTGCCGGCCGAGCCGCTTCATTTCGTCGAAGACGGTGACGAGTTCATCGCCCGTCAGGTTGAACGGCGCGATCGGCCCGGAGGTCACCGGCGAGAAGCCGACCTCGTGAAAGCCGATGTCGTTCTTCAGGTGGTCCCAGATCTCACAGACCGCCGTCACGCCGTGGGTGAGCGTCACCCTGCCGCCGACGGGACGCGAGGTATAGCGCTCCAACAGCATGCGGGACTTGGCCGCCACCACGTCATAGGTGCCCTTGCCGCCGACCGTCTTGCGGTTCTTGTCGTGCAGCGCCTTCGGCCCGTCCATGGAGACGGTGAGGCCGAAGCGGTGGGCGTTGAGCCAGTCGACGATTTCCTCGGTAAGCAACGTCGCGTTGGTCGTCAGCGTGAAATCGACCCGTTTGCCAAGCTCCCCGAAGCTCCGCTCCGCAAATTCGACCACCTCGCGGATAAGCGGGAGATTGGAAAGCGGCTCGCCGCCGAAGAACACCACGTTGTAGCTGTCGCGGTAGGGGCTTTCCTTCAGCAGCATCTCGATCGAGGCCTTCGCCGTCTCCAACGCCATCCGTCGGCCCTTCGAGGGCGTATCGAGATCCTCCTTGTAGCAATAGGTGCAGGAGAGATTGCAGCCGGTGTTGACGTTGAGCACCACCGTGGTGAGCGGGAAGTTCTCGATATGGATCGGCGGTCGTTCGGCCTTCGCCGGCCCTCCGTCGGTGACGATATCGAGATCGAGAAGCGCACGGATGCGCTCCGTCAGGGTTGCGGGATCGACACGACCCTCGAAGCGGTCGCGCACGTCCTGCTCGCTGATCCGCACCCGGTCGGCAAAGAGATCGAGCACGTCATGATCGAGCCGGTCGATCTCGAACAGCGAGGTGGTGGGCACGTGGAACAGCAGGTTGCGCCCGTCGACCGCCACGCGATGCGCGTTCTGCGGCTGATAGTGGAGATATCCCATGGCTCGCTCCCTCAGTGGATCGGCGGATCGTTCCAGCGCTGGACGGTGACGATGAGCTGTCCCTCGCCGGACACCTCGCCGCTCGTCGCCAGCACTTCCAGATTGCCCGCGTTGTTGGTGGAAAACGGTCGCTCCGGGTTGGGGCCGGCGACAGACGGCGTGAAGATGCCGAGATCGGCATTCATGTCGCCGGCGTATTTCACGTCCTCAAGCTTTTCTGCTTCCTCGTTGAAGGGCGCGACCGACCAAGACGCCGGCACTTCGCCGATGCGAACGTCATCCTCCGTGCCGGGCTTTCCGTCCGGTCCGTTCCAGAAGCCGATGGCCGCAAACCGCGCCTTGACCCGAGGCGCCGATCCGCCGTCCCCGCCGACGCGGGAAATGGCGAAGGCGGGTTCGACCTTCAGGCTATCGATGTGGCTGTAGACGGAAAGTACGCCTTCGAGCCCGGCATCGCCCGCGGCCACGCTGACCGCGCCATCCGTGTCGGCGGCCGGCGCCACATCGAGCGCCACGCCGTAATCGTTGGCCGTACCACCCGAGGCCTCCAGCGCGCCGGAAAGCGATGCGCTTTCAAGCCCCGCCCCGACGATCTGGACGCGCGCCTCGGATCCCGCAGGCAATGTGGAGGGAACCGTGCCTGCGATGAGCGCGCCGCTGCCGACCTTCACCGCCTTGAACGCCCCGCCGAGGCTGTCCTCGTCATGCAGGAACTGCCGGCCGGTGAGTGTCGTGCCGTCCGGCGAGATCGCCAGCACCTGACGATAGACCGTATCGCCGATGGTGAGGTTCGCGCGCCATTCGTAGCCCGTGTAGACGTTGAGCTTGCCGGAAACCGGCATTTCCTCACCCTCCGCCGTCTTCAGTGTGCCGGAGACGGTAAAGGGCTGCGCGGAACCGGAAACCTCCAGCTTGCCATAGGCCTCACCCTTTTCCGGCAGGCGCGTGGTGAAGACCCAGCCGCCCGTGGCTTTGGGCTTTGCCGCATCCTTCCAGGCGTCCCAGGCATCCGCCTTGAAGGGGTATTTTTCCGCCAGCAGCGGCACGACCTCTTCGCGTGCGATCTTCAGCCAGTCGCGGTCGCGAGCCAGCGCCTGGTATTCCAGCGTCGGCCATTGCCCGACATGGAAATCGATGTGGAGGTTCCATTCCTCCCGCGTGCGCCGTTGCAGGCCGATGCGGGCGGCCGAATGACAGCGCGCGCACATCTCCGCAAGCGGCGCCTCGACCTTTTCCACCACCGCCGGCTCGCGCTCCAGAATGTAGCGGAAGTCCTCGGCTTCCGAGGGTGCGAGCCCTTGCGTATCGGCGAGATAGTGCACCAGCGTCGCCTGCGTGGCGGGATCGATGACCATGCCGTGGAAGAGGCGCATGCGCACGATGGTCATCAGCCAGCCTTCCGGCGTCTTGCGCTGGCCGTTGATGCGCGAAAGCGCGCCGGAGGCATCCGCCGCATGGCAGGCACCACAGGTATCGGCGAGAAGGGTTGCGGGATCGGGAGCATCCGCCTGAGCCAGGGCGGCGCCCGGCATCATCAGCATCAACCCCACGGCACCGGCCGGCAGGCCGGCTCGAAGTCGTTTCATCATGCGGTTTCCCTCGTGGTGGTGCTTCTTGTGCTTGTGGTTATCTCGTTGGACGCGGGGCTGAGCCCCCGGCTCTCCAGCCAGCCGATGACGGGCTGCGGCGCGCGCGCGGCCTCGGGGCGAAGGGTCACGCCCTCCCCCGCGCTGCCGGCGCGCACCAGATCGCCGACCGCGATGCCCGCGACGAAGGCGACACCGTCGGGATCCATCGGCGTCACCAGCACCTCGCGCTCGCAAAGCCGGCCGGACTCCACGACGACGCGGCGCTCCAGCCGGGCGGCAGCTACCTGCGGATGGGACGGCTCGGCATCCGGCCAGCCGGCGCGCGCGGCCCAGTACGGATGCTCCGCGAGGTCCCGCTCGAGGCGATAGAAATCGCGCCCCACGCGCGCCTGCCGCCAGAAGGTGCCGACCACGCGGTCCTCGAAGAAACGCCGGGCAAGCCCGCTTTCGTCCTGCCTGTCGTCAAGCAACTGCGCCACAATCGGCAGCGCGGAAAGTGCGGAGGAAAGCGCCCAGAACTGGCCGTGACCGGACAGCGGATCGATTGCGACGGCGGCGTCCCCGATGGGGATGACCGGCGGCGTCAGGCTGCCTGCGGACAGGACGAGCCCGCAGTTTCGCGCCCGCAGCGGCCCGTCGATGACGCAGCCCTCGTATCGGCCGGCTTCGTATCGGCCTTCGAACTGTTCCTGGGAATGAAAGCGCCGGAAACGCTCCGCAAGCCCGGCCTGCCCGGCACCTTGGAGATCTCCCGCATCGATGGAAATCTGGACCCACCGGCCGAGACGGGGATGCGTGACGTCCCAAACCCACCCCTGGGGCGTCGCCTCCACATGAGCGGTCGCCTCGTCGGAACCGACCGCATCGTTCAGCGTGGGGCGGCCGCCCGTCACGAAGCCGGCGATGGATAGGGTCTGCGGCCCCATCAGCCGCCGCCCGGCACGGGCCTGCCGGCCGCGCGCATCGATCATCAGCCGGGCGCAAACTTGTTTGCCGCTGGCAAGCGAGAGCCGCACGCCTTCGCGAACCGCAAGGACCGATGTGCCCGCCAGCCGGTCGCGATGGAAGACCGCTCCGGCCGCAACCGCTTCGTGCCGCAGAAGGGCGTCGAACAGATGCCGGTCCACCAGCCTTTCGCGATTGGCGCTTTGGGCGAGACCTGCCCAGCGCAACGAGCGCCGGACAGGGGCCGTCGCCGCCTCCAGCACCCGGCCAAGCCCCTTCGCGGCCAGCAGATGCGCCACGCGATCGCCAAGCCCTTCGAGCCGCGTCTGAGCCCGGTGCTCCGGCTGGCCGGCAGCGATATCCGTGCCCTGCGGATCAATCAGCGCCACGCCGATACCGGCGCGCGCAAGCTGCCAGGCCGCGAACGCGCCGGCGGGGCCTCCACCGACGACGGCCACCTCGTGGAAAGTCGTCAAAGCCTGTTCCCTCCTCCGGTGCCGCCCGTGTTTTCACGGTTTCGGGCCGGAGTTCTTTCTCCATCCGCCATCTAAGGGCAGATGCGCAGGCGGCTTCTCGACATTTTCGGCCAATTTGACGCAGGGACAAAAACGCGCGGCGGCAGATTGCGCGCTACGTTAAGTTTTGCTTTGCTCTGTATTTCGCCATGCCACTTCCCGCAGCAGCGACACGGCAGTGTAGCCGTTGCGGAAGCAGCCCGATAGGGAAGACGCCATGCCGGGGGGAGCGACCATCGTCTCAGGCGCGTTGAGCGGATTGCAGAGCCTGCTGGACGAGCGGGGCCTCGAACCCGCTGATTTCGGCCGCCGCAGCGGAGTGCCGGTTTGCGCGTGGCAAAACCGGCGAACCGAGATCCCCCTGTCCTCCTTCGTCGCGATCTACGAGGACGGTGCCTCAGCCCTGGCCCAGCCCGGGATCGGCTGGCAGTCGGGCCGCCATTTCGATTTCGCGGACCTTGGCGATCTCGGCGAGGCGCTGGTCAGCGCGCCGACGGTTGGCGCGGCGCTGCGGACCTTCGTGCGCTTCATCCGCTTCGTGCAGTCGGAAACCGAGATGCAGCTTGAGGTCGAAGACGGCATGGCGACGCTCAGCTACCGCATCCTCAATCCCGACATATGGCCACGCCGGCAGGATGCGGAATTCACGCTCTCCGTATTGCGGGAACTCATCCGCCGCGGTGCCGGCCCGGACTGGACGCCTGATCTCGTCTGCTTTGAGCATGCAACCGCCCGCACGCTCTCCGCCTGGGGCGAGGCAACGGGCTGCCTCTGCGTCTTCGAGGCGGAAACCAACGCCCTAAGTTTTCCCGAAAGCGTCCTCAATGCCCCGATGACGCGCCATGACGGCGGCCTTCACCGCAGATGCCTCGAGAATCTCACGCGCCGTCTCGCCGACACGACCCGTACGACCTCGCTCACCGAACGCACGCGCATGGCGATCTATGCGGGTCTGGGGACCGGCGCCGCCGATCAGGAGACGATATCGCGGGACCTCGGCCTTTCCCGACGCAGCCTTCACCGCCGCCTTTTTTCGGAGGGAACGCGCTTTTCCGCCCTTCTGGAGGACTGCCGCTTCCGCGTGGCACGACAGGCTCTGGCCGCGTCCTCCCACACGCTCGCGGAAATCGCCTTCGAGCTCGGCTATTCCGACCAGACGGCCTTCGAACGCGCCTTCAAGCGTCGCACCGGCCTGACGCCAAAACGCTACAGGCGGCTTTTTCAGCTCCCCTCGCAAGATCCTGCAAATCCCCTCTGAGGGGTGGCCGCAGATTATTTTTCGTTTATTTTCGCCCGGGGTCAGGCGTGCGGCAGGCGAAATTTGCCGTGCGCCCCGTCGCTACGGTCAATACAAAATTCTAGGAGAAATCAGAAATATACTTTCTCGTATTCTTGCATATATTATAGATAGGCAATTTTTTCCTAGCAATAGGCAGATTATTCCTAATATATTTTCAATAAAAATCTTCCGATACCGAATTTTTACAGCCTGATTTCTATCCTGCGCCCGTTTCAGAGATGAACTCCACTGAAGTGTCGGTGGAGACTGCGGCAGGCGGGGAGATCCTGAATATGGCCTTCGCGACGGCAACCTCTGAACTGGCCGAATGTCCGGCCATAGAGATGGACAAGCCGGTCGCCCATGATCGGGCGAAGAAAACGGAACGCGATATGCAGGCGGCAAGCGATGATGAGCTGCTGCGCCTCATCGGCTCTGGCGACGAAGCGGCCTTCAGGCTGCTCGTGGAGCGTCACGTCGACAGAGGGTATGCCGTCGCCTTGCGCATCCTGCGCTCGCCTGCCGACGCGGAGGATGTCGTTCAGGACGCCTTTCTTCAGGTCTGGACACGTCGCGGCGAATGGCAGCCGGGCAAGGCGAAGTTCTCGACCTGGCTGTACCGTGTCGTCACCAATCGCTGCATCGACATGCTGCGCAAGCCGAAAGTTGAGGCGATGGACGTGCTGCCGGAGGTGGCGGACGACCATTGCGACCAGATGCAGAGCCTGCTGCGCGACGAGGCAACCGAGCAGCTCGCCGTCGCCATGGAGCGCCTCCCGGAACAGCAGCGCGTCGCCCTGGTTCTTTCCTACACCGAAGCGTTGAGCAATGCGGAGATCGCGGAGGTCATGAACACGACGATCTTCGCGGTGGAGTCGCTCCTCAAGCGCGGACGGCAGAAACTCAAGCATATCCTGCGCAACAGCGGGAGAGATGTCCTCTCGCTGTTTACTAATGATTAACTCTTGATTTACGTTCCGCTAACGAAAAAAGTCAGCACATCGAAGAACAAATCGCCTGATTTTCGCCTGTGCCACCGTTGTAGAGGCATGCGCGCAGGAAAGCGCGTCAGTGTCGCGCCTGGCAGCGGGCGCTGATCTTGAAGAAATCAGGAGAACACCATGCCCGTCATTTCGACGAATACCGCCGCAAATACCGCGGTCCGCTACCTGAACATCAACTCCTCCGACCAGTCGGAATCGCTGGCAAAGCTCGCCTCCGGTTCGCGCATCACCAAGGCGTCCGACGACGCCGCGGGCCTGGCGATCTCCACCAAGATCTCCTCCGACGTCTCGGCTCTGGAGCAGGCCTCCACCAACGCCTCGCACGGCATCTCGATCCTGCAGACGGCCGACGGCGGCGCCGCGAACATCTCCGACATCCTGGAGCGCATGAAGACGCTGGCTTCACAGTCGGCCTCCGGCACGGTGACGGACACGGAGCGCACCTACATCGAGGCGGAATTCGACCAGCTCGTGGACGAAATCGACGGCATCTCGACCTCCACCCGCTACAACGGCCAGTCCCTGCTCGACGGAACCTCCGACTTCTCCGACGACACGGTCAAGACGGCGGCCGAAGTCACCTCGACGCTGTCTGGCGCCACCACGGCGACAAGCTCGCTCACCTCGTCCTCCACAATCGCCACGACCGCCGGCGACACCCTGAGCTTCGACGTCAACGGCACGACCATATCCCTCACGGCAACGGGCACCTCCATCTCGGCCGATGAGATCGTCGACGCGATCAATGCCCAGAGCACAACCACGGGCGTAACGGCAAGTGTCGACAGCTCGGGCCTGACCCTGACCGCCGTCGACGGTTCCGACATCACGATAGACAACGTCGCGGCCGGCGGCAGCAACACCACCTTGACTTCCGCGGATCTGACGACTCTCGGCCTCACCGATACCGACAGCGACGGCACCGAAACGTACTCGGCAAGCGATGCGCTGACGCTCTCCGACGGCCAGGAAGTCTCCTTCGACGTCAACGGCACGACCGTGACACTTTCCAACGACACAGGAGAGGATGTCGGCTATTCGGCCTCCGAACTTGTCAGCTCCATCAATGCGGCGCTGATCGAGGACGGCAACTACGACGTCACCGCAAGCCTCGACGCCGATACCGGAGCACTGACCTTCACCAGCCGCACGTCGGGCGAAAAGGCGACGGTCACCATCGACAACCTCACCGGCAGCCTTGACGGCACCGATGACTTCGCCCTCTCCGATCTGGGCCTGACCACAGCCACCGCTTCGGCCACCGGGACCGCGACGGACGCCGACACGACCGGTTCCGACATCGTCGTCGGCTCCGACGCCTCCGACACGATCACGCTGACCATCCAGTCGTTGACGTCGACGGATCTGGGCATCGCCGATCTCGACGTCTCCACCCAGGCCGGCGCCGAAGAGGCCCTTTCCCTCCTCGACACCGCGATCGATACGGTCTCCAACGCCCGTGCCGAGATGGGTGCGACCATGTCCCGGTTCGAATTCCGCTCCGCCCAGATCGACACCTCGATCGAAAACCTGGAAGCCGCGGAATCGGCCATCAGCGATGTCGACATCGCCTCCGAGCAGGCGTCTCTGTCCGCGTCTTCGGTGAAGGTCCAGGCCGCGGTCGCCGCCGCCGCCCAGGCCAACCAGATGCCGCAGAACCTGCTGTCGCTTCTGCAGTAAGCAGAAGAGGCCGGGTCTTCCACGGACATACCGACAGCCCCGAAACCGTCGCTGTCCCGGAAGACCCGGCCGCTCCAGACAAAGCCCCGACCGCGCGGCCATGCGTTGCCGCGCGGTCCGGTTCGCATAACGCGAGGTCCCGGCCATGAGCGATGTTTCCAGCACAACCTCGACGACCACGACGACGGTCTCGAGTTCGACCTATTCCTATTCTTCGGATGCTGCCGACATCGATTGGGACGCGCTGATCGAGGTCGCGGTCGCCGCCAAGACCGCACCGGCCGACGCGATCGACGTCAAGATCACCGAAAACGAGACGAAGATCGCCGCCTACGAGGAAATGCAGGATCTCCTGCAGGACATCAACGACGCGGCTACGGCGCTGCGCGGCTCCACGGGTTCGACCCTTGACGATGACGACGTCTTCGCGGACCGCGAGGCCTATCTGACCGCGGTCGGCGACGTGGACGCGGAGTCCGCCGTCGTGGTGACCGTGGACGACGACACGAACGTCGGCACCTACGATCTCCAGATCCTGCAACTCGCCAAGGTCGAGAAACTTGCGAGTTCGGAATACGAATCGAGCACCGAGGAACTCGGCCTCGAAGGCAGCCTGACGATCGGGCTGGAGGACGGCGAAGCGGTCGAGTTCGACATTACCGAGGACATGACCCTCGCGGAGATCGCCTCCACGATCAACGACCAATCCGAGACGACCGGCGTGCAGGCCACGGTGCTCAAGGTGTCCGACGACACCTATCAGCTCATCCTCTCGGGAACGGAGACGGGCCAGGAAATCGTCATGACGGCGGGCGATGGCACCGACATAGCCCAGGCGCTCGGCATCACCGACGAAAACGGCGACTACGCCAACGAGATCCAGGCCGCTCAGGACGCCATCATCACGCTCGACGGCATCACCATCACACGCTCCAGCAACACGATCGACGACGTGCTCGATGGCGTGACCTTCAATCTCTACCAGGAGACCGGCGAAGACGCTTCGATTTCGGTGGAAGTCTCATCCGACGTGAGCACCATCAAGGAGGCGATCATCGCGCTGGTGGACGCCTACAACGCCTATCGCGAATGGGCCTTGACCCAGCAGGAGGTGAGTTCCGCCGGCACTGCTTCCGACGACGCGACGCTCTTTGCGGACGGGACGCTGCGCTCCACCAATTCCTCGATTGCCGACGATCTGTCGACGATCATCGACAGCGAATCGATGGCGTTTCTCGGGCTGTCCTACGACGAGAACAACTATCTGGAATACGACGAGTCGACGCTCAACAGTGCGCTGCTCGACGACCTGGACATGGTGGAGTCCCTGCTCACCTTCCAGATGAGCAGTTCATCCAGCGACATTTCGCTTCTGCGCCGCAATACGAGCATGCCCTCCGAACTCACCCTCGACATCACGGTGGGCGAGGACGGAGATGTCACGGAGGTCTCGGTGAATGGCGACACCACGCTCTTCACCGTGGACGGCGCACGCATCATCGGCGCGGAAGGCACCGAATACGAGGGCATCACGTTCGTCTTCACCGGAGACGAATCCCAGACCGTGGACCTTACCTTCACCTCCGGAATCGCGGAAAACCTGTTCGTTACCACCGACACGGTGGCCGACGAGGACGACAGTACCCTCACCGACCTGATCGAAGGCCTGACAGAGACCAATGAGGATCTGGAGGAAAAGGCCGACGACATCCGCGACCGTGCGGAGACTTACGAGGAAATGCTGACCGAGCGCTATGCCGCCTATCAGGCCGCGATCGAGGAAGCCGAATCTTCTCTCGATTACATCGAAGCCATCCTTAATCTCGGGAACGACTGACCATGAGCGTCATGATGAACCAGGCCATCTCGGCCTACCGCAAGGCAACGACGACCGTCCCCCCCGTCACCGCTGTCGTCCTTCTCTATGACGAGGCGATCAATGCCGCACAACGGGCAGCGGATGCGACCGAGAATAAGTACTACGAGGAAGCCCAGGTGCAGATGCTCCGGGCGGTGAGCATCCTGCGCGGGCTTCGTCAGGCCCTCGACTTGGACGCGGGCGGCAACATCGCGCGGCAACTCCTGGACACCTACTCCAGCGTGATCCGGGCTCTGACGCAGACTGTGGGAAAGCCCGACGCGGCAGAGCGTTTTCACCGGCTCGGCGAGGGACTGATCGAGTTGCGCGACGCCTGGGCGACGATGACGACCCTGCTGCCGCGTGGAACGCCGGCAGAAGCGGCGGAATAAGAAGCGGCTCATTCGAGATTCCCGACCATCGAGCGCCCGAACGCATGTGGCGAGCGTCGACGCTCGCTCATGCGAATTGGCTCCGATGGTCGCTATTGCCCTGACATGGACTAACTTTCGCCCGAGATGTAGTTTGTATCTATCAGATACAAAGGCTCTGTCTGCTCATTTGGCGCTGGTGCAAGGGAACCCATGAATCTCGAGGAATTCGAAAACCGGCTTGACCAGGACGGTTCCCGGATCGCGACCTGGCCGGAGGATGTGGCCACGGCGGCCCGGGCCCTCCTGACGGAGAGCGCTGAAGCGCGCCGGCTTCTGGAAGAGGCGAAGGCCCTGGACGGCCTGTTCGCCGCCACCCCCGCGGTCAAGGCGCCGGCAGGCCTCGCCGGGCGGATCGTCGCCCGTGCGATGACCGAGACGAACGCGCCTGCGGCTGCTGTCAATCCCGCCGGTCTGCACTCTGCTGCACCGCGCTCGGCGCCGCCGAGTGCGCCCGGGGCGGCCCCGGTCATTGCCGCCGCATCCCGTTCATCGATCCAGGCGCCCGCGAGATGGTATCGCGAGTTGCTGTCTCCCATTTTTGGATCCGGCAGCCTCGTGAGGCCCGTCGCGACCCTTGCCATATGTTTTGCAGCTGGCCTCGGTGCCGGCTACATCTTCAATGAACAAGGCGTTGATTCGTCGTCCTACAATGTGATGGCATCCCTGTTCTCCTATCTCGACCGCACCTGAACCGAGGCGGAACACTGATCATGACAAGACGACGCCTCGTCGTTTTACTTGCAAACCTGCTTTTCGTTTCTGTCGCGTTGAACCTGTTTCTCGCGGGGTGGATTTCCAGCCGCAGCTTCTACCGGCCGCCGCCACCTCCCGAACCGCTTGCAGGCATCGACCGCGTCATGAAGGAACGGCTGTCAGCGGACGGCTATGCGCAGATCCATGCCCTGATCGAGAACGCGCGTCCGCATTTCCAGGAGATGGAGTCGGGTGCCCGCCAGGCCCGGGAAAAAATGATCGAGGCGCTTGAGGCGCCCGAATTCGACAAGCAGGCTTTTGACGCTGCCGTCGGCGACATGACGGGTGCGCGCGCCGACCTCGACACGTGGACCCTTCGCAACGCCTCGGAAGCACTTCAGAAACTCAGCCGGGAAGACCGCCGCGCCGTTGGCCGGATCATCGAGAATGGCCCCTTCGGCCCCCCGGGTCCGCCCCCACGGTGAAAGACATGACATTTTTTGCCTAGGTAAAATCTTTTCATCGGCAATATTTTCCTTGTAATTTCTAAAAATTACTTCGCCTGATCTCCGCTCGCCGTCCGTTTCTTAAACAGAACGGGCGGCCCGATCTCTCGCACGAAAAGATCGAGCGCCCGCCAATTCGTCACAGCGAATATCGGCGGTGCGGAAATGACTATTTCGACGGTCAACAGCTACAGCGCGACGACCACAACGGCGAGTTCCTCATCGAGCTCTTCGACACTTGGCCTATCAAGTGAAGATTTTCTCGAGCTTATGCTCGAACAGCTTCAGAGCCAGAACCCGCTCGATCCGACCGATACCGATACGTACCTCGATCGGATGGTCTCCTATGCGAGCTACGACACCCAGAACTCGATCAGCGACCAGCTGAGCACGCTGGTCGATTCTGTCAGCAGCATGATCTCCGGATCCGGGCTCGGCTATCTGGGCACCACGGTGGAGGCCTACGGCAACACCACGACGCTGCAGGATGGCTCGGCTACCTGGGGCTACACGCTCGATTCAGCCGCCGAGAGCACGACGATCACGATCACGGATTCCGACGGCAACACCGTATGGACCGGTGACGGCGAGACAGACAGCGGCTCCCACACCTTCACCTGGGACGGAACCACGACCGACGGCACCCAGCTCGCCGACGGCGGCACCTACACGATCTCGGTCAGTGCCACAGACGCCGACGGCGAAGCCATCGACGGCACGACCACTGTGACCGGGATCGTCACAGGCATCGATTCCTCGTCCGGAGAAACCGTTCTCCAGATCGGCGATGCCGAAATCCAGGTCGACAACATCCTCAGTATCCAGTCCTAAGGAGCAGGCCGTGAGTATTGCAGGTGCATTGAATTCGGCGGTCTCTTCGCTCTACGCCCAGAGCCAGGCGCTTTCCAACATCGCCGACAACCTCGCCAATTCCGGAACCACTGCCTACAAGGCCAACTCGACCTCGTTCGAGAGCCTGGTGGCAAGTTCCGGTGCGAGTTCGAGCGGTGGCGTGACCAGCTCCACGCGGTCGAACAATTCCGCGCAAGGTCTGCTGACCGCGACGTCCTCCGACACGGATCTCGCGATCGACGGCGAAGGCTATTTCGTGGTGTCCACCACGACCGACGGCAGCGGTTCGTCCTACTACACCCGCAACGGCGAATTCGAGATCGACAACGAAGGGTACCTCGTCAACGGCGACTACTACCTCATGGGTTGGGAGACCGACGAGGACGGCAACATCATCGGCGGCACGAGCGAAAGCTCGCTCGTGGCGATCGACACCGATGCCTACCAGAGTTCCGTCGGCGCCACGACCGAGATCGACATGCAGGCGAACCTGCCGGCCGACGCCGAGGTGGGAGACACCTTCACCACCACCGTGGAGATCTACGATTCACTGGGCACAAGCTCCACGATGGAGGTGACCTGGGAGAAGACCGCCGAGAACACCTGGGAGATGTCTTTCTCCGACCCGACGATCTCGTCGACCGGCGTCGATGGCGGCGACACCTCCACCACGGCGATCGAAATCACCTTCAACGAGGACGGCTCTCTTGCCTCCACCAACCCCGATCCAGCGACGATCACCGTCTCGGACTGGTCGACGGGAGCGGCCGACAGCACCATCACGCTGAACCTCGGCACGGCAGGCAAGTCTGACGGGCTGACCCAGCTCTCCTCCGATTCCAGCGACCCGAGCATCACGATCGACTCCATCAGCCAGGACGGCCTCGCCTACGGCTCGCTCTCCGGCATCGAAATCGCAGACGATGGTTCTGTCGTCGCCAGCTACACCAACGGCGAAAGCCGCACGATCTACAAGATCCCCGTGGCCACCTTCGGCAACGAAAACGGACTGAAGGAGATGAGCGGCGGCGTCTATGCCTCCACGAATTCCTCGGGCACCAGCATCATCCAGCAGGCCGGCACGGGCAGCGCCGGCACCATCAACGGCGGCTACCTGGAATCGAGCACGACCGATACCAGTGAGGAATTCAGCCGCATGCTGTCGGCCCAGCAGGCCTATTCCGCCGCTTCGCAGATCATGTCCACGGCGGCCGACATGTTCGACACGCTGATGAGCGCGGTGCGCTGATCATGATCAAGAGCGAGCGCGACCCCCTGCTTGAATCCCTGCGCCAGCGAATGGTTGAACTCGATGCCATCCGCAACGGCAAGGAGCGATCGGGGGGTCGGCTCGCCCTTCTCGTCCTGCGTCAATCGCTGGCCGACCTCCGTCCGGCACTCGAGGCACGCAAGGCCGAAGTCGGCACGGATATCCGGCGCCTGCACGCGGCTACCGCCGCCGCCGGATCCTATGCCCGCACGGCTGCCATGACCGCCAATCCCCGTCGCTGAAGGAAAGACCGATGAGCGGTTCCGAACCCCCGTCTCCTGCCGAAACGCCCGCTCCCTCGCGGGAGGATGTGGATACGGCAATCACAAACATGATCTCGCTCGCCGATGCGCTGCTCGCACTGATGGATCAGGAAAACCGCCACCTGGCGGAAGGTATGCCGATACCGCTCGGCGACATGGTCAAGCGCAAGCACGAACTGGCCGACGAATTCCGCTCACTGTTCAGCAACGTGCGACTGCAGCAGGCGATGGTCTCTTCCGCCACGCCGGAACTCGCCTCCGCCCTGCTCGAGCGCGGCCGTACCCTGAATGCCGCCCTCTACGAGAACGGCACGCGTCTGGAAAAGGCCATCGCGGCAAGTCGGCACCGGGTGGAAACCATTATGCGGGCGATCCGGCAGGAGACGACGCGGCCGTCCGCCTATGGCGGCAATGCGCGTTACGAGCGCCCGTCCTATACAGCCCGGCCGGTCTCGCTGCGTCCGGGTGTGGAAGTCTGAAACGACCCGAACGCTCAACCGGGCCTGAGAAGAGGCAGACATGTCGCTGAACGTCGCAAGCAGCATCGCCACCGGGTCGCTTTCGGCAACGCAGTCGCAGTTGGCCATAACCGCTGCCAACATCGCCAATGCGGACACCGAAGGCTACACGCGCAAACAGGCGACGGTCTCCACCGCCACGACCTCCGGCGTCGGCACCGGCGTCGAGGTCACGGGGCTGACGTCGAAGGTCTCCCAGCTTCTCATTTCCGATCTGGCCGACGCCACGTCCGATGCGGCCGCGGCCACGGCGACGGCCGACTACCTCGACCAGCTTCAGACGGCACTGGGAACCACGTCCAACAGCGACGAAACCGGCACGTCGCTCGCCAACCAGGTCGCCGCGCTGGAAACGGCGCTTTCGGATCTGGTCAACACCCCGGAGAGCACCACTCTCGCGGCGACAGCGGTCTCGGCACTCGACGTCCTCGCCACGCAGCTGCGCAGCACGTCCGCCAGCGTGCAGGATTTGCGAGAGGACGCCGACAGCGCGATCGGCGATGCCGTATCGACGGCAAACGACGCCATTGCAACGATCGCCGACCTGAACGACCAGATCCTCGCGGCCTCCGCCCGTGGCGTGTCGACAGCCGATCTCGAAGACCAGCGCAACCAGGCCCTGGTGACGCTGTCCGAGCAGCTCGGCGTTACCAGCTTCATCTCCGACGACGGCACGATGAAGGTCTACACCACGTCCGGCCAGGTCCTCGTCGGCAACTCCGCCCACTATCTGGAATTCGACACCTCCAGCATCGTTACATCGGACAGGAGCTACGACGGCACGTCCTCCGGTCTTTCCGGCGTCAGCGTCGATGGCTCGGACATCACCGAAGACATCAGCAACGGCACGATCGGCGCGCTACTGACATTGCGCGACGAGACACTGCCGGCCGTCCAGGACACGCTCGACGAAATGGCGAGCAGCCTGATCGAGGAACTGAATGCCATCAGCCCGGATCTTCTCACCGGCACCGACGCCTCCGACATTGCGGTCAGCGACACCATCCTCGCCACTCCGACTGGCATTCTCGGAACGAGCGACGAGGCGGAAACCGCGCAGGCGCTGCTCGATGTCGTTCAGGGGGACACCGATTTCTCTGCCGCCGGCAACCTTGGCGCGACCACCACGACGTTTGCCGATTACGCCAGCGACATCCTCACGAACGTGGTCTCCCAGGCAACCAGCGCCAATTCGAAGCTCGATACCGCGACCACGGCGCTGGAGACCGTTTCGGACAGCATTTCCTCGCTCTACGGCGTCAACGTCGATGAAGAAACGGAGCGGATATCGGAACTCGAGACGCTCTATTCCGCGTCCGCACAGCTCCTCAGCACGATCCAGGAAATGTACGAAGCGCTGCTCGCGGCGGTTTCGTAAGGAGACGCAGAATGGTCATGCGTGTCGCCACCTTCGCCCTGTCGAACTCACTGCTGAACTACGCCCTGACCACCCAGGCAAAGCTCGCGGAGAAGCAGACGCAGGAAGCCTCCGGGCTCATCTCGTCCGATTACGGCGGGCTCGGCACGGATGCGGGAAAGCTGGTCGATCTTGAGGTGTCGCTGGCGCGCGCCAACTCCTATTCCTCGGCCGCCGAACAGGCGACCAACCGCGTCGAGGTGATGTACTCGGCGACCGGAAGCATCGTCGATGCCCTGACCCAGGCCCGCACCGAGGTGTCCGCAGCCTCCGTCGACACCTCCGACATCGATACCCTGCAGGATCTCGCCGCGAGCCTTCTGGAGGAAGTGGAGTCGCTCCTCAACACGCAGTACGAAGGGCGCTATCTCTTCGCCGGCAGCAACACCCAGGAAGCACCGGTCGATCTCGACAGCTACACCGGCGGATCCGATCTCGATACGGCCGACACCAGCTACTACACCGGCGACGACACGATCATCACCGTGCAGGTCGGATCGGATCGCAAGGTCGCCTACGGTGTCACGGCCGATAACGACGCCTTCGAACAGACGATCCGCGCGCTGTCCTACATCGCCGACGCGGACGAACTGACAAGCGACGACCTGACAGCCATTTCCGAAATGCTGGTCGACGCCCAGGATGCGGTGATCGCTATCCAGAGCGGGCTCAGCCTGTCGGCCTCTGCACTGGAGAACGCGCAAACAGAGCAGGAAAATTTCATAGCTCTGACCGAGACATCGATCGACGACACGCGCTCAGCCGATCTCGCAAGCGTCGCCGTTGCGGTGGCACAATACGAGACGCAACTTGAGGCAAGCTATGCCGCGGTCGGCAAGCTCTCCAGCCTCAGCCTGCTGGACTATCTGTAGGACGCGGCAAGGCCCGCGCCGCCGAAATGCGGCCTGCGCCGCTCAGATGGCGGCGGCGCGGCCCGTTTCGATGTAGATCTCGCGCAAACGCCTGGCGACCGGCCCGGGTTTGCCGTCTCCGACCGGCGTACCGTCGATCTGCACGACCGGATTGACGAACCCGGTCGCGGATGTCGAGAACGCCTCGCTGGCGGCCTTGGCCTCGGCCACGGTGAAGGCCCTCTCCTCGACCTTGACGCCGATCTCTTCCGCGCATTTCAAAACGGCCGTGCGCGTGATCCCCGACAGGATGTCGTTGGAGATGTCGCGTGTCACGATCGTGCCGTCGCCTGTCACGATATAGGCATTGTTGGACGAGCCTTCGGTCACCAGACCCTCGCGCACCATCCAGGCATCGTCCGCGCCCTTCGCCTTGGCCTCATTCTTCACCAGCGAGGCCCAAAGAAGTTGCACGGTCTTGATGTCGCACCGCCGCCAGCGCAGATCGTCCACGGTGATGATCTTCTGGCCACGGCTTGCAAGCGGACTGTCGACGACCTTCTTTTCCTGCGTGAACAGGACGACGGTCGGCGGCACGTCGGGTCCGGGAAAGAGGAAGTCGCGGTCGGCGGCGCCGCGCGAAATCTGCAGGTAGACGAGCCCCTCCGTGATGGCGTTGCGGCTCACCAGTTCGCGGTGAATGGCGAGCATGTCCGCATCCTTCATAGGCAGGGACATACGGAGTTCACTGAGCGAGCGATGCAGCCGTGCCATGTGGCCGGAAAAATCGATGAGCTTTCCGTCGAGGACGGACGTCACCTCATAGATGGCATCGGCGAAGAGGAAACCGCGGTCGAAGACCGAAATGGTGGCTTCGTCTTCCGGCACATAGTTGCCATTCACATAGACCGTACGCATTCAGGAACCTCAAGGATCAAGAGAAGGCGGAGGACGATCGCGCTCCGCGAGGCAGGCGGGCAGACGTCCCGCCTGCCATTGGCGCACGCCGCCCGGACAAGCCTGGCAGGCGGCAGAAAATCGCGCCGGAATCGGCTGGCTGGAACCGGTTGTTCAACCATATTCCTTTCGCTCGGATGGTTTCAATCCGAGCGCATTTCACCAACCGCGTTCCGGAGCACCCCGTGGCTTCAAATAGTTTCGAGCGCTTCGGCGAGCCGATCCGCACCGTGGCGGAACGGGTCGACAGTGGGCAGGCCGAGCCGCGCCTCGGTGGCATTGCACAGGGCGAGTGCGGCATCATCGGACAGTGCGGAGGTGTTGAGCGAGACGCCAACCACCTGACACGCCGGATTGACGACACGCGCAAGACGCAGCGCCACGTCGCGAACATCCTCCAGGCTCGGCAGCTTGTATTCCGGCAGACCCCGCATGTGCGGCCGGTTCGGCTCGTGGCACAGAACCAGCGCATCCGGCTGGCCGCCGTGGATGAGCGCCATCGTCACGCCGGAATAGGAGGCATGGAAGAGGCTGCCCTGTCCCTCGATGACATCCCAGTGGTCGGGCTCGTTGTCCGGCGTCAGGTATTCGATCGAGCCGGCCATGAAGTCCGCCACCACCGCATCGAGCGGCACGCCGTCGCCGGTGATCAGGATGCCGGTCTGGCCGGTGGCGCGGAAGGTCGCCTTGCGGCCGCGCGCGTGCATCGCCTTTTCGATGCACAGTCCGGTGTACATCTTGCCGACCGAGCAGTCCGTCCCGACCGCGAGAACGCGCTTGCCGGTCCGCTTCTTGCCGTTGGCGATCGGGTAGCGCACGGAAGGCACGCGCACGTCATGCAGCGTGCGGCCGAGCGCTTTGGCCTTCTCCGCCAGATCAGCCTCGTCGCGCAGAAGATTGTGCAGCCCGGAAGCGATGTCGAGACCGGCGTCGAGCGCCTCGAGAAGCACCGACTTCCACGAGGGCGAGATCACCCCGCCGCGGTTCGCCACACCGATGACCAGCGTCTTCACCCCGGCGGCCACCGCCTCCGCGATCGTCATGTCCGGCAAGCGCATGTCGGCCTTGCAGCCATCGAGCCGCAATTGCCCGAGCGCGTGGTCGGGGCGCCAGTCCCTGATGCCCTGGGCAACCTTCGCAGCAAGGGGATCGGGCGCATCGCCCAGGAACAGCAGATAGGGAGTTTCGATCATGGAAGAAGAGCTCTGTTGGAGGAGACCGGACGACGCGCCGGCATGCAGGTTTCGCGCCATTCGAGGGCCTTTCGGCGCAAACCTCGCAACGCGACATGGTGAGACAATGCCCAAGCCGAACGAAAGGGACAAGATGGCCTTTGGAGAAATCGGTTCCCAACTGACCTGCACCGCAAACAAAGGAACCCCCGGCCGCGTCTGACCGGGGGTTCCTTTGCGTTGAGCCTCAGGAAGTGCCGAAGCGGTCAGGTCATGAACCGTGCCCGGGAAGCTCCAGCGCCTGCGTACCGACGATATCCTCGAAACGGTCGAGAAGCTGGTGCTTCAGGATCTTGCCGGTGGCGGCCGCCGGCAGGGCCTGCACGATGAAGATCCGCGAGGGACGCTTGTAGCCGGTCAACCGCTCGGCGGCGAAGGCGCGCAGATCCTCTTCCGTGACATCGCTGGCCGGGTTGGTCTGCACGAAGGCCAGCACCATCTCGTCGCCATCGACCGCCCGGCCGACGACGGCGGACTGGATGACGGCGGGATGGTCGTTGAGCGCCGCCTCGACTTCCGGCGGATAGACATTGAAGCCGGAGCGGATGATCAGCTCCTTCGCCCGCCCCACGATGTGCAGGCGGCCCTCGTCGTCAAACCGCCCCAGATCGCCCGTGCGCAGGAAGCCGTCCGGCGTCATCACGGACGCTGTCGCGGCCGGATTGCGGAAATACCCCAGCATAACATGCGGGCCGCGCGTCAGGACTTCGCCGACGCCCGGATCCTCTCCGCCGGTCGTATCGAGCTTCACTTCCACCCCCGGCAGCGGCGGGCCGACGCTGATATCCGGATCGCCGATCCTGTTGCGCGTACCGCTGATGCCGGCCGTGCTTTCCGTCATGCCGTAGCCGTTCTGCAGCGGCAGGTCGTAGAAGGCCTCGGCCTTGCGTTTCCAGGTCGGATCAAGCGGCGCGGCGCCCGACGAGACGTAGCGCAGCGTCGTGGAGCCCAGTTTCGTCAGTCCTTGCGCCTCCGCATGGGCCATGAGGAGGGCGTGCATCTGCGGCACCGCCGGCATAACCGTTGCGCCGTTTCGCAGGGCCTCGAACAGTTTGACCGGCGAAAAGCGCGTGGCAAGCTCCACCATCGCCCCGGCATGAGCGGACGCCATCAGCATGGAGGCGACGCCGAACACATGGGTCAGCGGCAGGGCGCCGTAGACGTGATCGCGCGGGCAGAGATCGCGCAATTCAGCGGAAATCCGCGCTGCAAAAAGAAGGTTGCCGTGGCTGAGCATGACCCCCTTCGGATCACCCGTGGTGCCGGTCGTATAGAGCAGGATGGCGGGGGCAGTGTCCGCCCCGCCGCCAACCTCCGGATCGCTGACGCCTTGCGACATCTGCAATGCGCCGAACCCCGTCTCGATCGCCGCCGCCTCGCCTGCATGCGCGCGCGCCTCGGCGGAGACGTTCGAGGTAAAGAGCGTCAGGACCGGGTTGGCATGGGATGAAATGCGCGCGATCTCGCCCGCCGACATGCGCGCGTTGACCGGCACGGCCCAGGCGCCGATCCTCGAGCAGGCCAGCATCAGCACCGGCATTGCAAGACAGTTTTCGCCCACCACGAGCACGCGCTCGCCGGAAACCGCGCCATTGGCGCGCAGCAACGCTTCCGCCTCGTCGATCAGCGCGCAGTATCGCGCCCAGCTGTAGACGGTGCCGTCGCAATCCTTGATCGCGGGCGCATCGGGACGAATCGCCAGGTGCTGTTCCGCAAGCTGGTGGATACGGGTGAATGTCATTGATTTCCTCCCCGACGCATCCTGCGCCGCTTCGGCCACATCCGAAGACTTCGATCGGTTGCGAGAGCCCGGCAGGAAAAGGCCGGGCATCTCATGCCACACCGTCCTGACCACGGCGGGCGCGTTTGAAGACGCCCGTGGCGGTCGCGATCAGACGGTCATCCTCATCCACCAGTTCGCCTTCCACAAACAGAAGCGAACGGCCGCCGCCGGTGATGCGGCCTCGCGCGGTCACCCGCTTGCCGGTTAAGGCAGGCGCCAGAAACTGGGTCGACATGGTGATCGTCATGAACGGTTCCCTGCCACGCGGATCCACGCTGAGCGACGACGTCGCACCCATGGCGTTGTCGAGGATGGCGGTCGCAATCCCGCCATGGAGCACGCCGTGGCGGTTCGCGTGCTCCTCGCCCACGTCGAGATGACAGCGCGCGCCGCCATCCGCATGGCCGATTTCCAGGACATAACCCAGAGTACGCTGGGTTCCGGTCTCGTCGCGTATGATCTCGGTCATCGGGCGCTCAGCCGGATGAAACGCTCAAGGTGATAGTCGGTATCGCCGAAGCGATGGTCCGTCATCGTGAGCCGCTTGGCGAAATGCCCCAGCGCGTATTCCTGCGTCATGCCAATACCGCCGTGCATCTGAATGGCTTCCTCCGCCACGAGCTTGCCGGCACGGCCGATCAGGTTCTTCGCGGCGCAGACCTGCAGCTCGCGCTCTGCCCTCGACGCCTCCAGATGCCCGCACAGGTTGATGACCGCGCTTCTGGCCTGCTCGATCTCGATCAGGACATCGGCCATGCGATGCTGCAACGCCTGGAACTTGCCGATAGGCTGGCCGAACTGGCGGCGCTGGCGCAGGTAATCGACCGTCAGCGTCTTGATCGTCTCCATCAGGCCCAGCGCCTCGGCGCATTGCGCGGCGCAGCCCCGCGCGTTGGCCCGCTCGATCAGGGCGAAGGCCTTGCCTTCCTCTCCCAGGAGAGCGTCCGACGCGACGGTGCAGTCAAGACGGATTTCCGCCGCGCGGCCGCCGCCGTAGAGCGGGTAATCGCGCATCTCCGCCGTATCGGCAGGCACGAGGAACAGGGATATGCCGTCCTCGTCGTCGACATCGCCCGACGTGCGGGCGGAAACCACCAACATGTCGGCGGCCGGCGCATGATGGACAACAGCCTTGGCACCGGCGAGCCGCCAGCCGTCGGCGGTCTTCTCGGCCCGCGTTTCGACGTGGGCAAGATCGTAGCGCGACGCCGGCTCGCCGTGCGCGAAGGCGAAGCACCGCCCGGCGATGATTTCCTCGACCTCGGCCGAACGGCCGGCATCCGCGAGAATGCCGCCGGCGAGGATGGCGCTCTCGATGAGCGGCACCACGGCACCTGCCCGCCCCAGTTCCTCGCTCACGACCATGATGTCGAAGCCCATGCCGCCGAAGCCACCGGCTTCTTCAGCAAACATCGCGCCGGGCACGCCCATTTCTGTGAGCGCTTGCCAGAGCGCAGGATCATAGCCTGCCGGCGTTTCACTTGCCGCGATCATGCCTTCGTGGGTGACCGTGTCTGCAAGCAAGCGCCGCATGCCGTCCTGCAGCATCTGCCGCTCTTCAGTCAGTTTGAAATCCATCTCAGAGCTCCAGGATCGCCTTGGAAATGATCTGGCGCTGCACTTCGTTGGAGCCGCCATAGATCGACAGTTTGCGGTTGTTGAAATAGGCCTGCGTCGCCGGCATGGCGTAGGCCGGGCCGACGGGCTCGACATTCGCCCCCTCATCGAGCGCTTCGGAAACGAACGGCGCGGCGTAGGGCCCGACGGCCTGCCGGGCGAGCGCGTTGATCTGCTGGCGGATGACGGTGCCCTTGATCTTCAGCATCGAGCTTTCCGCCCCCGGCGCCTGGCCGGATTGCGCGGCCGCGATCGTGCGCAGGTTCGTCGTGGCCATGGCCATCAGGTCGATCTCGACCTGCGCCACCTTCGCAGCGAAGAAGGGGTTGTCGATCAGCGGACGCCCGCCGTCCATCTGCTCGCCGGCGATGCGCTTCAGGGCCGAGAGCCCGGCGCGCGCGAAACCGACACCGGCGATATTCGTGCGCTCGTGGGTGAGCAGGTACTTCGCGTAGGTCCAGCCCTTGTTCTCCTCGCCGACCAGATTTTCCGCCGGCACGCGGACATTGCTGAACCAGACCTCGTTCACCTCCGGCTCGCCGTCGATCAGCACGATCGGACGAACCTCCACGCCCGGCGTGTCCATGTCCACCAGCAGAAGGCTGATGCCTTCCTGCGGCTTGCCGGCCTTGGACGTGCGCACCAGACAGAAGATCTTGTTGGCGTACTGGCCGAGCGTCGTCCAGGTCTTCTGTCCGTTGACCACGTAGTGGTCGCCATCGCGCACGGCCGTGGTCTGGACGTTCGCCAGATCGGACCCGGCGCCCGGCTCCGAATAGCCCTGGCACCACCAGTCGTCGCCGTTGAGAATACGCGGCAGGTAGTGCGCCTTCTGCGCCTCATTGCCGAATTTCATCAGCACGGGCCCGAGCATGGCGAGGCCGAAGGGCAGGATGCGGGGCGCATGGGCTCGCGTGGTCTCCTCTTCGAAGATATGGCGTTCCACGGCATCCCAGCCCGTGCCGCCATATTCCTTCGGCCAGTTGACACCAAGCCAGCCGCGCGCGTTCAGGATCGCGTGCCATTCCTCGTAGTCGGCCTTCGCAAGGCGCTTGCCCTGCGCCACCTTGTTGGCGAGGCGGGCGGGCAGTTCGGCGTCCAGAAACGCGCGGACCTCATCGCGAAAGGCCGCCTGCTCTGCGGTGAAATTGAGGTTCATCGTCAGTCTCCGAAAATTTCGAAAAGGCCGGCGGCACCCTGCCCGCCGCCCACGCACATGGTCACGACGCCGTACTTGGCCTTGCGGCGGCGCCCCTCCAGCAAGAGATGGCCCGTCATGCGCGCACCGGTCATGCCGAACGGGTGGCCGATGGAGATGGAGCCGCCGTTGACGTTCAGCTTCTGATCGTCGATGCCGAGCCGGTCACGGCAATAGATGACCTGGCTGGCGAAGGCTTCGTTCAGCTCCCACAGGTCGATGTCGTCGATCGTCAGTCCGTGACGTTCGAGCAGGCGCGGAACGGCGAAGACCGGTCCGATGCCCATCTCGTCCGGCTCGCAGCCGGCGGCCGCGAAGCCGAGATAGCGGCCAAGCGGCGCAATGTTCGCCTTCGCCGCCTCCGCCTCGTCCATCATGACGAGCGCAGCCGCGCCGTCGGAGAGCTGCGAGGCGTTGCCCGCCGTGACAAACCGGTCTGCCCCCATCACCGGCTGGAGTCCCGCGAGTCCCTCCAGCGTGGTGGACGGACGGTTGCATTCGTCCTGCGCGATCGTGACGGCCTGAAGCGAGGTCTCGCCGGTCGCCTTGTCGGTCACGGCCTTTTCCACGTCGATCGGCACGATCTCATTGTCGAAAACGCCCGCGGCCTGGGCCGCGGCGGTGCGCTTCTGGGAGGCGAGCGAAAGTTCGTCCTGCGCCTCGCGGCTGACGTTGTAGCGCGCGGCTACCCGGTCGGCCGTATCGATCATGGTCATGTAGAGATCGGGCTTGTTCGCCTCGATCCAGCCCTCGCGGGAATGGCGCGGAGTCGGCTGGTTCAGCGAAATGCTCTCCACGCCGCCGACCAGCACCGCACGTGCCCCTTCGCCGGCGATCATCTGCCCGCCCATGGCGATGGCCTGCAGTCCTGACGCGCAGAAACGGTTGACCGTGGTGCCGGCGACTGACACCGGAAGCCCGGCCCGCACCACGACCTGCCGCCCCAGATTGCCGCCGGTCACGTGTTCCGGATAGCCCGTTCCCCAGATCGAATCCTCGATGAGCGTCGGATCGATGGCGCTGCGCTCCACCGCGTGGCGGGCGACGTGGCCCGCCATCGTGACACCGTGGGTCCGGTTGAAAGCACCGCGCGCGGCCTTGCCGATCGCGGTGCGTGCGGTTGAAACGATAACGGCGCGCGTCATTTCCCCTCCTCCTCGTTGAGACTGGCGAAGGTGCGGCCCTCGGCCACGAGCCGCTTCAGCAACGGCGAGACCTGCCAGAAATACGGGTCGGCCTCAGCCCAGGTCTCCATGTCGGAAACGAGGGCCGGCAGGCCTTCGCTGTCGGCCCAGTGCAGCGGCCCACCGCGCCAGCGCGGGAAGCCGTAGCCGTAGAGCAGCGTCACATCGACATCGAGCGGGCGCTGCGCGATGCCCTCCTCGACCACCTTCGCCGCCTCGTTCACCATCGCGGCCATGTAGAAGCGCTGGATCTCGGCCGCATCGAAGGTGCGCTGCACGTGGCCCTCGCGCGCCGCCTCCAACAGCGGTTCGATATCCTTGTTGGGAACGGCCTTGCCGCCCTCGTGGAGGTAAAAGCCCTTGCCGGTTTTCCGACCGAGCCAGCCCCGGTGGTACATCTCGTCCGCCCAGGTGGGCACGACATCGCGCGGATCGCGGGTCGCGGCCTTGCGCTGGCGCGTCATGTAGCCGATGTCGAGCCCGGCAAGATCCGCCATCTCGAAGGGCCCCATAGGCAGCCCGAAGGCCTTGATCGCCTCATCGATCTGCCAGGGCGAGGCGCCTTGCAGGATCATCCGGTCGGCCGCACCGCGATAGGTGAAGAGGATCCGGTTTCCGATGAAGCCGTCGCAAACGCCGGCGCGGACCGCGACCTTGCCGAGCCGCCGGGCAAGCGCAAAGGCGGTCGCCGTCACGTCCGGCGCCGTTGCGTCCGCGACTACGACCTCCAGCAGCTTCATGACGTGGGCGGGCGAGAAGAAGTGCAGCCCGATCACGTCGGCGGGGCGCGATGTCGCCGCCGCGATCTCGTTCACGTCAAGATAGGAGGTGTTGGTGGCGAGCACCGCGCCCGCCTTCATCACCGCATCGAGCCGACCGAAGACCTCGCGCTTGACGGCCATGTCCTCAAACACCGCCTCGATCGCGAGATCCGCATCGGCAAGCGCCGCGTAGTCGGTCACTGTCGAAAGAGCATCGAGCGTGGGGCTGAGTTTTTCCGGCGAAAGCTTGCCGCGCTTGACCGCCACATCCAGATTGCCGGTGATCGTCGCGCGGGCCTTGTCGGCGGCCGCCTCGTCGCGCTCCACCAGCGTGACGGTCAGACCAGCGAGCAGGCACGAGGTCGCGATGCCGGCGCCCATGGTGCCACCGCCGATGATGCCCACCTTCGCAAAGGAGCGCGGAGCAACGTCCTTGATCTCAGGCAGACGGGACACCTTGCGGTCGTTGAAGAAGGCATGAATCAGGCCCGCGCGCTGCGGCGTTTCCATCAGCTCCAGAAACAGCCGGCGCTCTTGTGCCACGCCTTCATCAAGATCGAGGCGCGTCGCCAACTCAACCGCGTCGATGGCCTTTAGCGGCGCGATCTCGCCGCGGGCCTTCCGGGTCCATTGCGCGCGCGCATCGGCAAAGGCCGCTTCGTCGGCAGCGGGATGCGGCATCTCGCCGACCCGGCGCACCGGCGCGTTCTGCGCCAGAAGCTCGCGGGCATAATCAAGGCCGGCGGAACGCGGACCTCCGTCCGCGACACGGTCGACGAGCCCGATTTCCAGAGCCTTTTCCGCCGAGATCGGATCGCCCGCGGGAATAATCTCAAGCGATGCGGCAACGCCGACGAGGCGCGGCAGCCGCTGCGAGCCGCCGGCGCCGGGGATCAGCCCGAGCTTGACCTCGGGAAAGCCGAACCGGGCGCCGGCAATCGCCAGCCGGTAATGCGCGCCCAGGGCGACCTCGCATCCTCCGCCGAGCGCCGGGCCGTGAATGGCCGCGACCACGGGCTTCGGCGCGCGCTCGATATGCGTGCAGACGTCGGGCAGAAAGGGTTCCAGCGGAGGCTTGCCGAATTCGGAGATGTCGGCACCGCCGATGAACAGCTTGCCGTCTCCCACGATCAGCGCGATCTGCGCATCGTCTTCGGCGAAGCGGTCGATCGCCGACCACAGCCCCTGCCGGACCGCCCGGCCAAGCGCGTTCACCGGGGGATTGGCAACGGTGATCACCGCCACTGCCCCATCGCGTTCATATCGTACAACGTCCGTCATTCGGCTCTGTCTTCCCGTTTCCCAGGCCCTCCCTCAGGAGGACTACCAATTGCTTCGTACCGTGGTCGACGGCGGTTGCCCCATCATCCGCTCAAGCTCCTTCACGGCTTCGTTCAGCTTCGGCCCGACCTCCCTTTCCATGCGTTCCACGCTCAGATCCTGCGGCAAGGCACCGTTGGTGAAGATCACCGGCTCGGCGAGATCGCGGCTGAAGAAGGGCTTGGAAACCGCATGGATGCTGGATGCGAAATAGTCGCTGGGCGCGGTGATGGAGAAGCCGCGCGCCACGAGCTGGTCGTAGGACTCGCGCCGCACCTCGGCCGCCCGTTCCGGCGTCAGCCCGCGGTCACCCGCCGCGTTGGCGACCGTCCGCTCGAACAGGTCGTCCGGCATTGCAGCAAGCAGGGCATGGCCGGAGGAGGAGCCGTGCAGCGGGATGCGGTGGCCGACTTCCAGCCACAGCGACGACACGCCCCTGGGGCGCCAGGTCTTGACGATCAGCAGCTTGATCTCATCGCGGACGAGAAGAAGCGAAAGCGTTCCCGTCTCGTCGGCCAGCCGCTGCATGATCGGCCCGGCCAGATCGACGAAGGAAATGGACGCCTGCGCCACGTTGCCGAGCGCCAGAAGCGCCGGCCCGGGGCGGTAGCGGTCGTGCCGGCGCGCATGGGTCAGGTATCCCAGCGTCTGCAGGGTGAAGGTCAGGCGCGAGACCGTGCTCTTGGGGATCCCGGTTCGTTCGGCGATCTCCGCGTTTCCCAGACCGTCGTCTGACGCGCGGAAGGCACGCAGGACCATCAGCCCCCGGGCGAGGGTCGTGGCGAAGCGCCGGTCTGTGGTGTCGGGTTGCTGGCTCATGGATGGCTCACATCGAATTCGGGATCAGAAGCGACAGGATCGGGAAGGCCATGATCAGCGCGAGAACGATGAAGTCGATGGCCAGGAACCGCACGATACCCGCAAAGATGCGATCGATGGGGACCTCGCGCCCGACGACGGAGCCGATGATGAACACGTTGAGACCGACCGGCGGCGTGATCAGCCCGATTTCCAAAAGCTTGATCACCACAACGCCGAACCAGATCAGATCCAGCCCGTAGCCCTCCACCAGCGGCACCAGCAATGGCAGGGTCAGCACCATGATGCCGATCGGATCGAGGAACATGCCGAGGAGCAGGTAGATCGCCGCGATGGCGATCATCAGCATGACCACGTTCAGCTCCATCGCCTGGACCGCGCCGACGATGTCGCCGGCAACGCCCGACAGTGCGACGAAGGCGACGAAGATCTTGGCGCTCGCCGCGATGATGAAGATGGACGTGGTCTGGATCGCCGTCTTGCGCAGCGCCTCGATCACCGAGCGCACGCCAAGCCGGCGCTGGGCGAAACCGATGACGAGCGTGACCGAGACGCACACCGCCGCGGCCTCCGTCGCGGTGAAGAAGCCGCCGTAGATCCCCCCCACGATGATGACGAAGAGCAGCACCGCCGGCCAGGCTTCCAGCGCGGCATGCCAGCGCTCGCGCATGGAGACCACCCCGTCCTTGACCGGCGCGGCGGAAGGATCGCGCTTGACCCAGATCCAGATGACGAGAACGAAGCCGAGGAGGGAGATGAAACCCGGAAGGATGCCGGCCAGGAACAGCGAGGAGATCGAGGTCTCGGTGAAGATACCGTAGATGATGAAGAGTACGGAGGGCGGAATGAGACTTCCCAGCGTTCCGCCAGCAGCGACAGACGCCGTCGCCAGGCGCTTGTCGTACCCCATGCGCAGCATTTCCGGCGCACAGATCTGACCCATGGTCGAGGCGCAGGCGATGGAGGAGCCGGTGATGGCGGAAAAACCGCCGCAGCCGACGACCGACGCCATTGCCACCCCGCCCGGGATCGCCGCCAGCCAGACCCGCGCCGCATGGTAGATCTTGGTGGTGATCTCGGCCCTGTAGGCAAGGTGCCCGAGCGCCACGAAGAGCGGGATCATGGACAGGTCATAGCTGTGGATCAGATCGAAGCTGTTGGAGAAGACCAGGCTCGTGGTCGGCCGGATCGCGCGCTCCGGCATGAACACGCCGGTGCGAAAGGCGAAGATGGCGAAGGTGCCGAGTGTCGCGACACCGGCAAGCGCAAAGGCGATGGGAACGCGCAATCCCAGAAGCACGATCAGCGCGACGAAGGCGATGAGCCCGACGGTGGTTCCGTCCATCAGACTTCCTCCTCCGTGTCGTTGACCGGCAGGATGCCGCCGGTGGCGATGGTCCGGATGTCCTGCACGACCATCACGAGAAGCCGCAGCCAGCAGAACGACATGCCGATCACGAAGATCGCCCGGCCCGGCCATTTCGGCAGATGCAGTTCGCCGAAGAAGAAGGCGCCCTTCTCGAAGGCGTCTATCGCTTCGCGCCAGCCCGCCCAGATCAGCGGCGCCAGCGCCAGCAGGCCGAAGAGCGAGCCGAACACGACAAGCCCGTCCGCGACGCGGGGCGGCAGCTGGTTGGAGATGAACTCCACGGCGATGTGGGCGCGCTTGGCCGTGGTGGCGGCGAGCGGCAGGACGACGGCCGCCACCATCAGCTCCGCGACGATGACGGTTGAATCGGGCAGGCCCGTATTGAACAGGGCCCGCATCAGCACGTTGGCGGTAATCAGCACGCCGAGAGCAAGCACTGAGAAAATGGAGAGATCGACAAGCAGAAGCTCGATCCGGCGCAGCATGGCGACACCTTCGGTGCGGTCGGGCGGGCAGATGCGATCGTGTCGATCCGTTCCGGCCCTTGAGGAGCCGACGACATCCGCCCGATGTTCAGGAGAGTGACGGCGCCCGCTTGCCGGGCGCGGCGAGGGCTCGCGGCGCATGCGGCAAGAGGAACGCCCGATGGGAAATGAGGGAGCCGCCGCGAAACGGCCCCCATTCCGCTAGCGCGTCCAGGGATAACCCTTCTCGTCGCGCTCGGCCTCGTACTTGGCGAGCAGGCCCTTGTATTCCTTCAGGAGCCCCGCTCCGTCGAGGCCGGCCGCATCCGCACGCGCCACCCAGGCATTGACGTATTTCTCGCCCGCCTTGATCAGTATCTCGCGCTGCACGTCGGGAAGTTCGATGATCTCGACCCCAGCTGCCCGCATGGTCTCGATGGCCTTCTCGTTGTCGGCCGTGATGAGACGACCCAACTCGTCGGAAAGGCCGGCACCGGCGGTCATGAGCGCCTTCTGGTTTTCCGCCGACAGGCTGTCGAACACATCCTTGTTCATCAGGATACCGAGCGCGCCCACCTGCCCCCAGTTCAGCAGCGTGTAGCTGGTGAGGACTTCGTGCTGCTTCAGCGCGACGGTCGCATAGCTGTAGCCCTGCGAGCAGTCGAGAAGACCCGTGTCGAGGCCCTGATAGGCGTCATAGACCGACATCGGCACGATGTTCGCACCGAGGTCCTTGAAGGCATCGCCATAGGCACCGACGCCACGCACCTTGAGGCCCTTGATATCCGTGGCGGTCCGGATCGCCGTGCCCTTGCAGCCGATGTGAACGGCGGACGTGGTGAACGTCCCGATATAGACGAGATTTTTGTCCGCGAGGTTCGCCTTGATCGCCTCGTTGGTGCGCATCAGTTCGTCGGTCGCCTTCATGCCCGCCCAGGCATCGTCGTTCTTGAGCGGAAGGTCGGCGATGCCGTAGGCCACCATTTCCTGCGGGAAATAGACGGAGATGACGGTGCCGAGATCGGCGACCCCGTCGGCAACACCGTTCAGCGCCGCACCGGCCCCAAACAGCGCCCCGCCCCACTGGACATCGAACTTCAGATCGCCGCCGGACAGCTCGGTCGTCTTGTCGACGAACCAGTTCAACGCCTCGGCCCGGGCCCCGCGATTGGGACCGGCCTCACCAAGAATCAGCGTCGTTTCCGCCTGCGCCAGCGTTGGGCATGCGATGAACGCGGCAAGCGCCGCGATTGCCAAGGGCTTCATGTTTCCTCCCGAGTTAATTCCATTATGCGGAATTCTATTCCACTTATTATGTTTCAAATCGCGACCGGGACGCAAGAACTTTCCTGCGAGGAGGGGGAGGGCGACAGGTCCACGGGAGCGACAGGGGGGACGCGGACGGATAGCTTCAACGCCCGTTTGACGATTGCGGATCTTGCAGCCACCGTCCGTCGGCGGCCGGTCCAAAACAAAAAAACGGCCCAGCCTTCTGGGCCGAACCGTTTTGCATTCTGCTTGCAGTGTCGGCAGTCGTTCCCGCGATCAGTAACCGCGGCGGCGATCCACCTCGTTCACGAGAGCCTCGCCGGCAAGGATGCGGCGAATGTTGGTACTGATCTGATCGGCGATGGTGCGGGGGTCCGCTGTGGAGGCGATGTGCGGGGTGACGACCACCCGCGGGTGAGCCCAAAGCGGGCTTTCCGGCGGAAGCGGCTCCTGCGCAAACACATCGAGCACCGCCCCGCGCAGATGCCCCGCATCGAGAGCGGCCAGGAGATCCGCCTCGTTCAGCTGCTCTCCGCGGCCGATATTCACCAGGGCAGCGCCTTCCGGCAGGCTGGCGAAGAGCCCGGCATTGAGAATGCCGTTGGTCTCATCGGTCAGCGGCAGCAGACAGATCAGGATATCGGTGCCCCTCAGGAAAGCCTCCCGCTCGCTCACGCCGGCAAAGAACTCAATGTCCGGCACCTCGCGCGGCGTGCGCGCCCAGCCACGAACGTTGTAGCCGAAGGCACGCAGGGCGCCGCCAACGGACCGCCCCAGATTGCCCCAGCCCATGATCCCGACGGTGACCTCCCCGGCCGCACGCTGTCGCGGCGGCGCCCAGACGCCCTCCGCCTGCCGGCGCAGAACGGAATCGAAACGCCGGTGGAAGTAGAGCACCGACCACAGCACGTATTCCGCCATTCCGCGGGCATGATTCTCGTCGACCACACGACAGACCGGCAGGTCGGGAAGCTCCGGGTCGGCCAGGATGTTGTCGACGCCGGCGGCGATGCTGTGGAGCAGGCGCAGCCGCGGCATGCCAGCCATCACCCCATGCGGCGGACGCCAGCACACGGCGAAATCGGCATCGCTCACATCCTCGTCGGGCCACTTGCGGATCTCGGCCTCGGGCAGCTTTTTCTGGAGCGGTCCGCGCATGAAATCCATGTCGAGATGCGTGCTGAGCAGGGCAACGACGGGCCGCGAGGGCGCCTTGCTCAGAGGTGACGAAGCCGTCGCCGGAGGTGTCTTTGTGGTCATTCGCTTGGCAGCCGGATGGTTTTCTCTGGTCACAGTGATCGTTTTTTAGGCGAGATGATTTGGTGGGCAGATTCATCTTCCCATCATGCTTGACAGGTCGGGACAGCCGGCGTCAAGCTGTAACCGATATATCGATATATCGCGAGCTGTCAGCAAGAACAGCCGTCAATGACAATCACCTACCGAGCCACGAGGGACAGTGCATGCGACGACTGCTATCGATACCATTCGCCCTTGCTCTCACGGTTTCCGCAGCCCTGGCGGACCCCGTGAGCGGCGGCAAACTGGACCTGATCGTCCAGCCCGAACCGCCCAGCGTCATGATCGGCATCACCACCAACGGCCCGGCGCTGCTGGTGGGCGGCAACATCTACGAGAGCCTGCTGCGCTACGACGAAAACCTAAAGCCGATGCCCTCGCTGGCAAAGTCCTGGGACATTTCTGAAGACGGCCTGACCTACACGTTCCACCTCCAGGACGGCGTGAAGTGGCATGACGGCAAGCCGATGACATCGGCTGACGTGATGTTCTCCGTCGAAGACTTCCTGATGAAGCTGCAACCGCGCCATCGCAACCTGATGAGTCATGTGGCCAAGGTGGAAGCGCCTGACGATCACACGGTGGTCTTCACGCTGAAGGAGCCGTTTGAGGCCTTCATCCGCGGCTTCGCCTTCTACACCATGCCCATCGTGCCCAAGCACATCTACGAGGGCACGGACTACCAGACCAATCCGGCCAACGAAAAGCCCATCGGCACCGGCCCCTACAAGTTCGCCGAGTGGAAGCGCGGCAGCTACATCAAGCTGGTGAAGAACGAGGACTACTATCTCCCCGGCAAGCCTTATATCGACGAGCTCTACTATCACGTCATCCCGGACGCGGCTTCGCGCGCGGTGGCTTATGAAACCGGCCAGGTGAGCGTGCTGCCGGGCGGCTCGGTCGAGAATTTCGACATTCCGCGTCTGTCCAAGCTCGACAACACCTGCACCACGGAAAAGGGCTGGGAATACTTCGCGCCGCTGTCCTGGCTGTGGCTCAACAACCGCAAGCCCCCCATGGACAACGTGAAGTTCCGCCAGGCGGTGATGTTTGCGCTCGACCGCAACTTCGCCAAGGACGTGCTGTGGAACGGCTACGGCAAGGTCGCCACGGGACCGATCTCGTCCAAGCTGCCCTTCTATGACGATGTCGGGCCCAGCTACCCGCATGACCCGGCAAAGGCGAAGGCGCTGCTGAAGGAGATGGGCTATGACGGCAAGCCGCTGAAACTGCTGCCGCTGCCCTATGGCGAAACCTGGCAGCGCTGGGCCGAGGCCGTGAAGCAGAACCTCGCCGAGGTGGGCATTCCCGTCGAGATCGAATCCACCGACGTCGCCGGCTGGAACCAGAAGACGTCGCAGTGGGACTACGACATCGCCTTCACCTACCTCTACCAGAACGGCGACCCGGCCATCGGCGTGGACCGCAACTACAAGTCCTCGCAGATCGCCAAGGGCAATCCCTTCAACAATGTCGAGGGCTATTCCAACCCCGAGGTCGACAAGCTCTTCGACGAGGCGGCCGTTGCCTTCCCGGCAGCCAAACGCCAGGAGCTTTACGACAAGGTGCAGGTCAAGCTGCGCGAGGATGTGCCCGTGGCATGGCTGCTGGAGCTGGGTTTCCCCACGACCTACCGGTGCAACGTGGAAAACCTGATCTCGACCGCATCCGGCCTGCCGAACTCCTTGCGCGACGCCTGGATCAAGAAGTGACGCAACGAAGAGCGGGCACGCGCCCGCTCTTCTCCCTCCGTCAGACTCTGTGATCCGGAGATCGAGATGACCCGTTTCCTCGCCGGCAGGCTGGTGCGTGCCGTTTTCATCCTGCTCGTTATTACCGTTTCGAACTTCTTCCTCATCCATGCCGCACCGGGCGATCCGGCCGCCGTCATGGCAGGCGAAGCGGGCGATGCCGATCCGCAGTTCCTGGAACAGCTGCGCGAACGCTTCGGCCTCGACAAGCCGCTCTACGTCCAGCTGGGGATCTATGTCTCCCACGTGGTGCGGCTCGACCTCGGCTATTCCTATCGCCAGCAGCTTCCCGTCCTCGACCTGATCATGGAACGACTGCCGGCCACTCTGCTGCTGTCGCTGACCGCCTTCGCCATCTCGCTCGGTCTCGGTGTCCTCGCCGGTGCCATGGCAGCCGCGCGTCAGGGCCGCCTCTCCGACACGCTGATTTCGCTTTTCGCCCTGATCTTCTACGCGACCCCGCTCTTCTGGCTGGCACTGATGGCGGTGCTGCTGTTTTCCATCGAGCTCGGCTGGCTGCCCGGCTTCGGCTACGAGACCGTGGGCGCCGGCTATGCGGGCTTTGCACGTGCGCTCGATATCGCCCGCCACCTGGTGCTCCCCGCCACAACGCTCGGGCTCTTCTTCATGGCCATCTACGTGCGCATGACCCGTGCTTCCATGCTGGAAGTCTCGCAGATGGATTTCGTCAAGACGGCCAAGGCGAAGGGCCTGCGGCCGCGGGTCATCCAGCGCCGGCATGTGCTGCGCAACGCGTTGCTGCCGGTGGTCACGCTGGCCGGCCTGCAGGCGGGCCAGCTGGTGGGCGGCGCCGTGCTGATCGAGACCGTCTTCGCCTGGCCCGGCATCGGCAGGCTCATGTTCGAGGCCCTCTCGCAGCGCGACTACAACCTGCTTCTCGGCGTGTTCATCGTCTCCGCCGCGATGGTCCTCTTCTTCAACCTGATCACGGACGTGCTCTACCGCTTCGTCGATCCGCGCATCCGGGTGACGTCATGACCGATTTCTGGAAACGCTTCTCCAAACATCGCGGCGCCGTCGCCGGGCTCGTGATCCTGTTTCTGATCGTCCTGCTCGCCGTGGCGGCACCATTCCTCTTCCCCAAATCGCCCTGGGCGATGGTGCAGCGGCCCTTCTTGCCGCCGTTCGAGAACGCCACCTACTTCCTGGGTACCGACACGATGGGCCGGGACCTCGCGTCGGGCCTCGCCCATGGCGCCTACGTGTCGCTGCTGGTGGGGCTTGTCTCCACCGTGGTGTCGCTTCTCATCGGCATACCGATCGGGGCGCTAGCGGGATATTTCGGCGGCATCGTCGATGACGTCCTTATGCGCTTCACCGAACTCTTCCAGAGCGTGCCGAGCTTCGCGCTCGCCGTCGTGCTGGTCGCGATCTTCCAGCCCTCCATCACCTCCATCGTGGTTGCCATCGCCATCGTGTCCTGGCCACCGGTCGCACGCCTGCTGCGCGGCGAGGTGATGGCGCTCAAGTCGCGCGACTTCGTCGATGCCGCAGTGCTGTCGGGGCAGAAGCCTTTAACCATCATCTGGAGCCAGATCCTGCCCAACACGCTGTCGCCGATCATCGTGCTTGCCTCCATGATGGTGGCGGCCGCGATCCTGGTGGAAAGTGCGCTTTCCTTCATGGGACTGGGCGATGCCAACGTCATGTCCTGGGGCTACATCATCGGCGCCGGGCGCACGGTGATCCGTCAGGCCTGGTGGGTCAGCTTCTTCCCCGGCCTTGCGATCCTGCTCACCGTTCTGGCACTTAATCTGGTCGGCGAAGGGCTGAACGACGCACTCAATCCACGCCTCAGCCGGAAGGGGAAGTAGGCATGAACACCACCTCCCGCGAAAGACCGGTGATCCATCCGGGCAGTCTCAAACGTCCCGATGGCACGCCCATCGTGCGTATCGAAAAGCTCAGCATCGCCCTGCCGGAAGGTGCCGACCGGGCCTTCGCCGTCGACCGCGTCAGCATCGACATCCACCCGCGCGAGATCGTCTGCATCGTGGGCGAAAGCGGCTCGGGCAAGTCGATGTCCGCCAATGCGCTCATGGGCCTGCTGCCTGAGACAGTGCGCGTCGCTCAGGGGCGCATTCTGCTGGACGGGGAGAACCTGCTCGATCTGTCGGCAGATGCGCTCTACGACATCCGCGGACGGCGCGTGGCGATGATCTTCCAGGAGCCCATGACGGCGCTCAATCCGCTGATGAAAGTCTCCGCCCAGATCGAGGAGGTGTTCGAGGCACATGGCCTGCTCACGCCCTGGGAGCGCAGGCAGCGGGCGCTGGAACTGCTTGAAGAGGTTGGCCTGCCCGATCCGGCGCGGGCGGCAAGTTCTTATCCGTTTCAGCTTTCCGGCGGCCAGCGACAGCGCGTGATGATCGCCATGGCGCTGGCGCTGGAGCCGGAAGTGCTGATTGCGGACGAGCCGACCACAGCCCTCGACGTGACCACCCAGGCGCAGATTCTTGAGCTCATCCGCCGGCTGCAGGCCACCCACAACATGGCCGTGATGTTCATCACCCACGATTTCGGCGTGGTGGCGGAAATCGCCGATCAGGTGACCGTCATGCAGCACGGACAGGTGGTGGAACAGGGAACGGCGGACGAGGTGCTGCTGTCGCCCGGCCATTCCTACACACGCAAGCTCATCGCCGCCATTCCGACCGGCACGGCCGAACCGCGGACGACGCTGGAAAGCCACGAAACCGGCCCCCTGCTGCAGGTAGAAAAACTCTCCAAGACCTATTTCCTGGGCAGCGGCCTGTTTGGCAAGCAGCGCCAGATCCATGCGGTCAAGGAGGTTTCCTTCTCGCTGGAGCGCGGCGAGACGCTTGGGATCGTTGGCGAAAGCGGATCAGGCAAATCCTCCGTCGGGCGCTGCCTCGTGCGCTTGCAGGATCCCAATAGCGGCCACATTCTGCTTGATGGCGAGGATATCGCCACGCTCAAGGGAGAGGCACTGCGCGCCATGCGTCAGCGCATCCAGATGGTGTTCCAGGACCCCTATTCCTCGCTCAACCCGCGCGAAAAGGTGGGGCGCATCATCGCCTCTGGCCCCATCGCCTTCGGCACGGACCGGGCCTCCGCCCACAAGGAAGCGGAACGACTGCTGGAGCTGGTGGGCCTCGACGGCAAGGCGGCGGATCGTTTCCCGCACGAATTCTCCGGTGGCCAGCGCCAGCGCATCGGCATTGCCCGTGCCCTTGCCCTGAAACCTGAGATCATCGTCGCGGACGAGGCCGTCTCGGCACTCGATGTCTCCATCCAGGCGCAGGTGCTCGATCTGCTGGCGGACCTGAAGCGGACGCTCAACCTGTCGCTCGTCTTCATCACCCACGACCTCAGGGTCGCGGCCAACATCTGCGACCGGGTGCTCGTCATGCGCAAGGGCGAGGCGGTGGAGATGGGCAGCGCCAAGGCCATCTTCGAGAACCCGCAGCACGCCTATACGCGCAACCTCATCGAGGCCATTCCCGGACGCGCGACCGAAGCCCGCATGGCCGCCGCAACATCTGCCTGAACCTGACACAAGTCTGCGGCCGCAAGGCCGAACCAATAAGCGGAGAGAAATTCATGACCGTCATGCCGAACTCTGTGGAAGCCCGCGACGTCGCCTACCAGATGCACCAGAACGTGAACCTGCGCAAATACGAGCGCGAGGGCGGTCTTGTGATCGAATCCGGCGAAGGCATCTACGTCACCGACAACAATGGCAAACGCTACATCGAGGCGCTGGCGGGTCTGTGGTCGGTTGCCCTCGGCTTCGGCGAGAAAAGCCTTGCCGAGGTGGCCAAGCAGCAGATGGAGAAGCTGCCCTATTACCACACCTTCGCCTACAAGACCCACGGCCCCTCCGTGGATCTGGCCGAACTGCTGATCAAGCTGGCTCCGGTGCCGATGTCGAAGGTGCACTTCACCTCCTCCGGGTCGGAGGCCAACGATCTTGCCTGCAAGATGGTGTGGTATCGCTCGAACGCGCTGGGCAAGAAGGACAAGAAGAAGATCATCGGTCGCGAGAAGGGCTATCATGGCGTGACGATTGCCGCGGGCTCGATCACCGGCATCACCCGCAACCATGAAAGCTTCGACCTGCCGCTCGACCGCATGATCCACACCTCCTGCCCCTCCTATGTCCATTACGGCAAGGACGGCGAGACGGAGGAACAGTTCACCGCCCGCCTGCTCAAGGATCTGGAGGATCTGATCGAGCGCGAGGGCGCCGACACCATCGCCGCCTTCTGGGGCGAGCCGGTGATGGGCGCGGGCGGCGTGCTGGTTCCGCCCGCCGGCTACTGGGAAGGCGTACAGAAGATCCTGAAGAAAAACGACATCCTGCTGGTCGCCGACGAGGTGATCTGCGGCTTCGGACGTATCGGCACCATGTTCGCCTGCGAGCGCCTCAACATCGAACCGGACGTGCTGGTCCTCTCCAAGCAGATTTCCTCTTCCTACCTGCCGCTTTCCGCGATCCTGATGAACGACAAGTTCTACCAGCCGATCGCCGATGAATCGGAGCGCATCGGCTCCTTCGGCCACGGCTTCACCGCGTCGGGCCACCCGGTCGCCACGGCCGTCGGCCTTGCCAATGTCAAGATCATCATCGAGCGCGGGCTCGTCGCCAACGCCGCCGCGCTGGAAGAGAAGTTCCTCTCCGGCCTTGCGAAACTCGCCGAGCATCCGCTCGCGCATTCCTCGCGCGGCATCGGCCTGATCGGCGCGCTGGAAATGAAGCCGCTGGCCAACGGCAAGCCCGGCGACGCCGCCGCCGCTCTCCAGCTCGCCTGCGAGGCGGAAGGCGTCATCACCCGCAATATCGGTGAAGCCATCTGCTTCTGCCCGCCGCTCATCATCACCGGCGAACAGATCGACGAAATGTTCGCAGCCGTTGGCCGCGCACTCGACAACCTCACGGCGAACTGAAGGTGAGGAGACAGCTAACATGAGTGTTGCAACACGAACCAAGACCGACCTCGGCGAGATGTCGGCGGCCGAGCTTTCCGAGCTTTTTGCCTCCGGCGAGGCTTCCCCCGTGGAGGCGACCCGGACTGCGCTCGACCGCATCGAGCGCTTCAACCCGAGCGTCAACGCCTTCGCCTATGTGGTGGCGGATGCGGCACTCGCGGAGGCCAAGGCCTCTGAAGAGCGCTGGCGCAAGGGCGAACCGCTGAGCCCGATCGACGGTGCGCCGACCACCATCAAGGAGCTGACCGCCGTCAAGGGCATTCCCTGGCGGCGCGGCTCCATCCTGGGCGGCACGGAGCCTTCAACCCGCGAGATCGAGATCGTCGAACGGTTGCGGGCGGCAGGAGCGACCATCCTCGGCACCACCACCTCGCCGGAATTCGGCTGGAAGGGCCTGACCCACGGGCCCGCCACCGGCAACACGCTCAACCCCTGGCACACGGGCCGCGCATCCGGCGGCTCTTCGGGTGGGGCGGCGGTCGCCGCCGCGCTCAACATGGGTGTGCTGCACGAGGGTTCCGACGGTGCCGGCTCGATCCGCATCCCGGCCGCATTCTGCGGCGTCTTCGGCATCAAGCCGACCTTCGGCTGGATCCCCGCCGACGCGCCTTCCGCATTGTTCGAACTCGCGCACCGCGGACCTCTGACGCGCACGGTGGAGGATGCAGCCCTCTTCCTCAACGCCACCACCGGCTGGTCGCCACGCGCGCTCTACGGCCACTGCCCCTCCCCCGTGCCGGACTGGCGCAAGGTGGTCCGCGAAGGTGCGGGCGTGAAGGGCATGAAGCTCGCCTATAGCCGGACGCTCGGCTACGCCGAGGTCGACGCTGAGGTCGCAAGAGCCGTGGATCGCGCCGTGAAGCGGCTGGCGGACATGGGCGCCACCATCGAAGAGGTCGATCCGGGCTTTGCCTGCCCGCAGGAAACGCTGCTGACACTCTGGTACGCCGCCCAGGCCAAGGCCCTTGCCGCGTTCAATCCGAGCGATGAGCAGAAGGCGAAAATGGATCCCGGCCTTCTGAAGATCTGCGCGGAAGGGGCGAGCTATTCGGCGCTCGACTACCTCGCAGCGCGTCAGGCGCGCGCCGAACTGACGGTGCACATGGAGCTGTTCTTCCAGCGCTACGACGCTCTGGTTTTGCCCACCATGCCGCTGACCGCCTTCGAGGCGGGCGTGGACTTTCCCGGCGGGGGCGAGGGGCGAGACTGGTCCGACTGGTCGCCCTTCACCTACCCCTTCAACCTGACCGGCCAGCCCGCCACGACGGTGCCTTGCGGCTTCGACGCGGATGGATTGCCCATCGGGTTGCAGTTCGTCGGACCGAGTTTTCATGACGCCCGACTGTTGTCCATGGCCGCGGCCTATCAGGCGACCCATCCGGAGCCCCGGATCGGCGAACCGCGCGAAATGTAGAGCGCATCGTATTCCGGCACGATGCGCCAGGCTGTAAAGCTGCGCACCTGAAAGCGGAACACTTAACCTCGATGGCCGGAGGATGGCGGCAGCCGCCTCCGGCCCGGAAATCCACACCCAAGACGACGGGCCAAGGCTCTCAACGCAATGGATGCAAGCATTAGTCCTTCCTCTCCCTCCGCCGGCCTCGGAGCCGAATTGCAGACAGCCTCGCCGGTCCTCTCAGACGCCGGGATCGAGGAACTCGCCCGCGAGCATTTCGGGCTGCATGGCAAGGCGGAATGGCTGTGGGGCGAAAAGGACTCCAACCACCGTCTAACGCTCGAAGATGGTCGGACCGTGCTGGTGAAGGTGCTGAACCCGGGCGAACTGCCCGCGACGACCAGCATGCATTCGCAAGCGCTGCTGCACGTGGCCCGGGTCGATCCCGGCATTCCGGTCCAGCGCATCGTGCCTGCGCTGAACGGCGCGCCCGATATCCGCATTCCCGCCCCCGATGGCGGCACGCGGGCCGTGCGGGTGGTGACGTTCCTGGCCGGCCAGGCACTGAGCACCGCCCGGCACTCCGCAGCCCAGCGGCGCAATATCGGCCTCATGATTGCGCGGATGCAGCAGGCACTGGCGAGTTTCGAGCATCCCTCAAGCGCTCACAAGATCACATGGGACATGACCCACTCGCCGGAATTGCGGGCGGTCTTTGGCTGTTTCGATGACGGCGACGAGCGGGCCCTGCTGGCAGACTGTTTGGACCTTTTCGAAGAACAGGTCCTGCCGCGCCTTTCCCTGTTGCCGGCACAGGTGATCCACAACGACTTCAATTCCGAAAACATCCTGATCGATCCCGCCGACATGAACCGGGTGAGCGGAATCATCGATTTCGGCGACATGGTGCACGCGCCGCGCGCCTTCGACGTGGCGGTTGCCGCCACCTACATTCTCGATAACGAGAGCGAGCCGGTGGATGCGGTGTTCGATATGTTCGACGGGTACGCCGGCGTCGCATCCCTGACGCGGCCCGAGATCGAGAGCCTCTATCCCTGCATGCTGGCGCGACTGGTGATGCGGCTTGCCATCCCGTCGTGGCGGGCAAGCCTCTTCCCCGATCAGGCCGAGCGGCTTCTGCGCAAGCACGGTCTGGTGCGCCGAAGCCTGAACCGCATGCGCGATTTCGGTCAAGCCGCCTTCACCGCACGCTGCGCCGCCATATTCGAATGAGCTCCATGATGACCAAGTCTCAATCGGCCATGATCAACGGTTTCGACGCCGCGACGGCTGCCAGCCTTCCCGAGCATGAACGCGCCCTTGTCGAACGGCGCCAGGCGCTGCTCGGCCCGTCCTATCGGCTTTTCTATAAGGAGCCCCTCCATCTAGTGCGCGGCGAAGGCGTGTGGCTCTACGACCATGACGGCAAGGCCTATCTGGACGCCTACAACAACGTGCCCAGCGTCGGCCATTGCAATCCGCGTGTGACGGAGGCGATCGCCCGCCAGGCGACCGTGCTCAACACGCACACGCGCTATCTCGACGCGGCGCTGCTGGACTATTCGGAGCGGCTGCTCGCAACGTTCCCGGCCGAGCTTTCGCGCGTCATGTACACCTGCACGGGCAGCGAAGCGGTCGATCTGGCGCTGCGCATCGCCTGCTTTGCCACCGGCGGCACCGGCATCATCGTCACCGAGAACGCCTATCACGGCGTGACGCGCGCGGCCGCGGAGATCTCGCCTTCCCTCGGTGAGAACATGCCGCTCGGCCAGCACGTGGTGACCGTACCCGCCCCGGACAGCTATCGTTCGAGCGAGCCGGATATCGGCGCGGCGATGGCACGCGACGTGCGCGCGGCAATCGCGTTCCTCACCCGGCGCGGCATCAAACCGGCTGCCTTCATCGCCGACAGCATCTTCTCCACCGACGGCATCTTCAGCGATCCGGCCGGCTTTCTGAAAGAGACGCGAGCGGCCGTGCGTGCGGCCGGCGCACTCTATATCGCCGACGAGGTGCAGCCCGGATTCGGACGGCTCGGCGACGGCATGTGGGGTTTCATGCGCCATGGCATCGTTCCCGACATCGCCGTCATGGGCAAACCGATGGGCAACGGCATGCCCATCGCGGCAGCGGTGATGAAGCCGGACATCCAGGAGGATTTTGGCCGCAAGATCCGGTATTTTAATACGTTCGGAGCGAACCACGTTTCGATCGCAGCTGCCTCGGCGGTGCTGTCCGTGATCGAGGACGAGCAGTTGATCGACAACGCGAAGCGGTCGGGCGAGGCGATGCTTGCCGGAATGCGGGCTCTGCAGAAGAACGACGAGCGCATCGGTGACGTGCGCGGCCGCGGGCTTTTCGTCGCGCTGGATTTCGTCAAGGACCGGACGACCAGGGAGCCCGACGGTGCACTCGCCTCCGATGTCGTCAACGAGATGCGACGACGCGGGGTTCTGATCAGCGCCTCCGGACCGGCCGGCAACATCCTCAAGATCCGCCCGCCGCTGCCGTTCTCCCGTGAGAATGCGGACCATTTCCTGGATGTTCTAGGCGCCGTCCTGTCGGATCTGCCGTGAGGAGCCCATGCTGAAAGGAGCGCTGAACCCACACATGACGGGGACGTTCGCAACCGCCGCACGCGGCAAGCCGAAGGCCGAACTCGCCTACGACTTCCTGCGCGAGGCCGTGATCACCATGAAACTCCCGCCGGACTCCACTCTTGCGGAGAAGGAACTCTGTGCGCAACTCGACATCTCGCGCACCCCGCTGAGAGAGGCGGTGCTGCGGCTGGCCCAGGAGGGACTGCTCACCGTCGTCCCCGGCGGCGGCACTTACGTGAGCAAGATATCGTTGCGCGGCGTGCTGCAGGGCCACCTCGTGCGATCCAGCATCGAGTTCCGAATCGTGCGGCTGGCCGCACGTGCCTATACGCCGGACTACGACCGGGATTTCGAGCTGCTGCTCTATCTGCAAGCGGATGCCAACCGGCGCGGCGACTACGACCGCGCGCTGCAGGTCGACACCGATTTCCATCGGCTGATGTGCCGTGTCGCGGGCTTTCCCGACATCTGGCAGATCGTTCACAACGCCACCGGCCAACTGGATCGCGTGCGCTACCGCGCCTTCGACAAGACCGGCCTGACGCAGGAGATCGAGGTGGAACACAGGGCCCTTTACGACGCTTTGAAATCCAACGACGGCGACCGGGCGCACGCTTTGCTGCGCAAGCACCTGGACGACATTTCCCACGTCATCGACTTCATGAAATCCAGCGCGCCGGAAGTCCTGCTTCAGGAAGACGACCTCGATCTGGAAGGCCTGCTCATTCCGCTCCCGTGATCGCGCGCCATTGCGCACACCCGCCTTTTGCCCTGTCCATCCTGTCCCCACCGCCCCGTCTTAGACCAACGGTCCGGACCTGCCTGGAGGATCCCAGCATGACGCCCCTTCCCGATATCGATGCCGAACGCCTGTGGTCGGACCTGATGACCATAGGGGCGATCGGCGGGACCGACGGCGGAGGCTCCTGCCGTCCGGCGCTTGGCGACGCGGACCGCGAGGCGCGCGCGCTCTTCCGCTTTTGGGCCAAGGAGGCGGGTCTCTCGGTGACAACCGATGCCATCGGGAACATTTTCGCCCGGCGCGAGGGTACCGATCCGACACTGGCTCCGGTCATGATCGGCAGCCATCTCGACACGCAGATGCCGGGCGGGAAGTTCGACGGTGTTCTGGGCGTGTTGGCGGGGCTGGCGGTCGTGCGAGCCCTCAACGCCGGCGGCATCGCCACGCGCCATCCGATCGAGATCGTTGACTGGACCAACGAGGAAGGGGCCCGTTTCCAGCCCGGCGTCATGGGTTCGGCCGTTTTCGCCGGAACACTCCCCATCGAAGAAGCGCTCTCGCGCACGGATCCAGCTGGCACCGTGCTCGCGCAGGAACTTGTCCGCACGGGCCAGGCGGGGCCCGTAGCGGCCGGCGGCAGGGCCGTCCATAGGTATCTGGAACTCCATATTGAGCAAGGGCCGGAACTGGAGCGCGCCGGCGAACAGATCGCCGCCGTCAGCCGCACCTCTTTCATGTGTTCGGGCTATGTAACCGTGAAAGGTGAAAACGGACATACACAGACGACACCGATGACCGCGCGGCGCAACGCGCTCGCCGGAGCTGCGAAGCTGATCCTCGCCATAGATGAGATCGGTGCTGCGGAAGAGCCCGGCGGCATGGTCAGCGCCTCCACCATCAGCAATTGGCCAAACAATCGGGTGAACATCCCGCACCGCACCGAACTTGCCTATGCTGTGGTGCACATGGAAGAAGAGGGGCGGCGACGGATCATGACACGCATTGAGGAGGCGGCCTCAAAGATAGCGACGGAAACGGGCCTCACGGTGCAGCTTGAGCATCGCCATTTTCGCGAGGCCTTTGAATTTTCGCCCGCGCTGCGACAGAAGGTGCTGGCGATTGCCGACGAACTCGGTCTCGGAGCCCGCGAATTGCCGACGCTCACCGCCCACGACGCGCTTTCCCTTCACAGCCTTTGCCCTACAGCGCTTATCTTTGTGCCGTGCCGGGACGGGATCTCGCACAGCGAGAAGGAATGGTGCACGCCTGAGCATGCGGCCGCGGGGGCCAATGTGCTTCTTCGGCTCGCGGCGGAGGAAGCTGGCTCTGCCTAGGCGGACATTTTGGTTTTTTTCTGGATTGTTTAACGCAAGAAGCCCCCATGCATTTCTGCTTGGGGGCTTTTTTTATAATTTGGTTGCGGGGGCACGCAACGTCTTTTGTTATAACTTGGGATCTGTTTCGGGTTTTACGCCCGGAAGCGATGTCAAGGATGTTCATCACCTCACCGCGTAAGGTGGCGTTGACCTCGCCGCGCTTGTCGCCGGGCTCAAGCATCACTTCGTCGACCAGCGCGCGGAACGCCTCGGCGGCCTGATCGCGCAGTTCGGGATCGGCCAGAGCCTCGCTCAACTGTGTCACCTTGGCCTTGTAGATTTCGGCGATGTTGGGGTGAATGTCCGGGACATCCTCGGGCGCCTGTTCTGTGCGCGCCAGGACATCCGCCTTCTGGCGTTCCAGCTCTTCCATCCGATCCTTCATGGCCGGCTGATACATGCCGTCCTCGATCGCTGCCATGATGCCGACGATGCCGCGTTCAATCTTCTCCAGCGCCTTGCGGTCAAGCTCCGCCTGCGCCCGGCGTTCACGGTTCTGACTGTTGAGCGCTTCAGCATAGGCGCGCACGGCCTTGGCGACCCGCTCGGCCGAAACCAGCCGTTCAGTTAGGCCGGAGAGAATGCGCTGCTCGATGTCATCGCGACGGATGGTATGCCCGTTGTCGCAGGTACCCCGCCGATAACGATTGAGACAGCCATAGCGGTCACGGGTGATGATGCCGTAATTGCCGCCGCAGCAGCCGCATTTGAGCAGGCCCGAGAACAGAAAGGCCGGACGGCGCAGCTCGTTGACGTGTTTCGCACGGTAGGCGCGCACGCCTTTGGTGACATTCTCGAACTGCTTGGCGATTTCCTCCTGCCTCTGCCGCGCCGCCTGCCATAGATCTTCGTCCACGATGCGCAGGTCCGGCACCTCGGTCCTGATCCATTCGGACTCCGGATTGACGCGCGAAACGCGCTTTCCCGTCGCCGGGTTCTTGATGTAACGCAGCCGGTTCCAGACCAGCACACCGGCATAGAGCTCGTTGTTGACGATGCCGGTGCCCCGGCAGACATGGCCGCGAATGGTGGTGTCACCCCAGGCCTTGCCGTTTGGGCCGGGAATGCCATCGCGGTTGAGATCGGCGGCGATAGCCTTGGGGCTCTTGCCGGCGGCGAATTCGCGAAAGATGCGGCGGACGATCTCGGCCTCGGCCTCGTTGATCTTCCGTTCGCCGCGCACCTGCTCGCCGTCGCCGTTGAGCCGCTTCACGACGTCATAGCCGTAGCAGAGGCCGCCGCCCGCCTTTCCCTTCTCGACGCGACCGCGCAGGCCGCGATGGGTCTTGGCGGCGAGGTCTTTCAGGAACAGGGCGTTCATGGTGCCCTTGAGACCGACATGCAGCTCGGAGATCTCGCCCTCGGCAAGCGTGACGAGAGTCACTCCGGCAAACTTGAAATGCTTGTAGAGAATGGCGACATCGGCCTGGTCGCGGCTGATGCGGTCCAGCGCCTCCGCCAGCACGGCTTCGAACTTGCCCGCCTGCGCGTCCTGCAAGAGCGCCTGAATGCCCGGCCGCAGAGTGACGCTCGCGCCCGAAATGGCGGCGTCCTTGTAGGCCCCTACCACTTTCCACTTCTCCCGCGCCGCCTGCTCCCGGCAAATGCGGAACTGATCCTCGATGGAGGAAACGCTCTGATTGTCCGAGGAATAGCGGGCGTATAGCGCGACGCGGGTCATAAGACTTTCCTTTCTCTCAAGGGCGGATTTCACCCGTCCGGTTCCCGCCCCTCTTCCTTTGGCCGGTTTTCGTTGGCTGCCCGCTTCCGCTGCTCCTGCTCCCAGGCCCTGATGTGCTCGCGGGCAATATGGCGGCCGATGGCCCGCGCGATGGTGTCCAGGTGCCGCTCCGCTTCTTCCCCCGCCCTTTGCTCTGGCCCGTTATCGTTCGCCGGGGGCGGTATGACCGCGGTCGCCTGGTCCTCCTTTTCCTTCATGGGCCGAACCTTTCCGGTATTGATGCATACCGGATAAGGATCGCGCAAAAGCAGCCGAATTCTTATGGCCGTTATATACCCTGGTCTTCGCCCACGCCCCCTCTAGGCAAACAGCGCCTTCAGCATTTCTCCCTGCTCGGCATGCTTGGCCGGGTTTTCCGCCTTGAGCCTGCGCAGGTTGAGAAGCTTCCACTGGACGGCGGGGAGCTGTTCCGCCTGAGGCAGGTCGATGAGAGCGAAATTCGGTTCGGCGTTATGAAGCGACATCAGGAATGCCGCTGTGTTGTCGGTCAGACGGCTTCGGACATCTGCGATCAGGCGCGTCCGCGCCGCTTCGAGATCGGACAGCGCGATCTCTTCCCGCGTCATCCCAACGAATTCCTCCGTGTACAGTTCTTCTATCGGGATAGCCGGTGGCGCCAGCAGTTCATGCGGCGGACGGCCTGACGCGCAGACATAGGCCAAGAAGACCCGGAACAAATCGTCCGTCAGCCCCTCATTCTCATAGAGCAGATGGACATCGTAGAGATCGCGCGGATGCTGGCGGTCGAGGGCGGCATGCAGCTTGCCGGCAAAGAGGTCCTCGAAGGCGAGCACCGGCATCTCGGCGAACCCAAAGGCCTCCTCCACCGCGTCCGAAACCCTCATCGGCACCGGCGACAGCACCGTTCCGCGCATGACAGGCGAGGTCTCGATCTTCACACTCGCCGCACCGCGCGAGGCCATGATGCGGGTTTCCAAGTTCCCGCCGCCGGCGATGCGCTGGAGCCGCACATCCCTGTTGCTGCGACCGAATGAGTCGATGATCCGGTCGAGCGTGGCATCGATATGCTGAAGAGAGACGGCGCGATCCTCGATCGGCACATAGGTCAGATCGATATCGACAGACAGGCGCGGCATGTCCCGGTAGAAGAGATTGATGGCCGAGCCGCCTTTGAGCGCAAAGACCTCCTCGGCCGCAATGGCCGGCAGGAGGCGCATCAGCAAGCGGACCTGCTCGACATAGCGTTCACGCATGGCTCACGTCCTCGTCCATGTCCGCAGGCAGAAGCGCCTCAGGCACATAGATCCGGTAGGCCGGGTGCAGTTTTCCGCCCTTCACCAGCGCGCGCGGGCCGGATCCGAGATCGATGGCGCTCTTGTCCAGATGCTTCACCCAGGCATGGGCATGCCGGTCGGCGAACACGAAAAACAGGCGCTTGACCTTGATGCTTCGGCAAGCGCGCAGCAGGGTCATCAGGCGCTTGGGACGCAAGTTCGTCAGACCCTGAAAGATCATGTCCAGATTGTCGAAGGTCGCGTGGGTTGGCAGTTCGTCGAGCGCTTCGAGGATGGCGCGCTCGGGTGACGAAACCTTGAGCGGCCAGCGCCAGGGGCTCACGGTCGGGCCATGTCCCGCCTCCACCCCCGGCGCGCTCTCGAATTGGTGCTCGGCATTCTCGACGCCGGCAAGGTCGTCACCGAACAAGACGCGCGAGCGAACGACGAACTGTGCCTTGCCCGGAAGGCGGGCCAGCCAGGAGGGAACTTCGCCATAGAGATAGACACGCTCCCCGCCGCCAAGCGACAGATAGTGGGCGAGCCCATGGAAGCCGAGCGCGCTCAAGCCACCCAGATGGACGTCATGTTCCATGATCCATTGGATCGACAGCAGCGGGAGTTGCCAGTCGGTCTCCTGTCGGACAAGCGGGCGCCCTGCCTGATCGGCATGGGGCAGCGGGCGGCGGTAGACCCCGCGCACCACCCGCTCCAGCCAGCCCCTCTCGGCATAGTCGTGGATCGACTTGGGATCGATCCCGAAGCGCTTCAGCCATGCTGCATCAACGAAGAAGCCGGGGGGGACCCGCTCCAGGAAGGGCTTCAGCCTTGGTGTTCTTTGATGGCTCATAACCATCAAATTTACATACCATCAAAACGAACGCAATGCAGACTTTCCATTTATCGAGTTTCGATGGCTTACAACCATTAAAAACGGATCATTTCGAAATGACCTGTTGCAGACTGGGGTGGGTGCGACTGCGATGAACGATGCGGACCTTTTGCGAACAATTTCGAACTCGAGCACATCGAAGCCGCTCATCCATCGCGCCTGTGGTTCCATACGAGTTGCGCCCGGTCGCCTTCGTCGGATGGGAACAGGGCGGGGCTGATGGGCTCTGGCAAGCTCGCGCCCCCTACCGACGTTGGCGAGGCGCCAATAGAGGAAGCGAGAGTCATAAGCATAGGAACGTCAACCTAGGACTGTTCGCGAAGACGCTTCAGATTCAGCCAAGGTCTTTCGTAGCAAATGCGGCACCATCCTCACGATCGAGACGAGTAAACAGCTCCAAGGATTTGTTGCAACCTCGGCATGCGCCACAGGCGACTTCGGCTCGGTGGCATGAAAATGTCCAACCCAGTACGTTCCGATCCACGCCTGATTTACGGACCAAATCATCGGTCGTGATGGTCGACGCCGGCGCGCTCAGCCTGAAATCAACAAGCTGAGTCTGGAGGAGACGCTCCATGGCGCTCAAGAAATCGGGGGTACCGTCATTGTGCACTCGATCCGTGAGCACCGTCCCGATGATCAATTCCCGTAAGTCACAGTTCGCCAGCGCCATAGCTGCGACGGTGAGGAGCATCTGATTGCGGAACGGCCAATGCTCGGGAACCCGGCCTGCGGCGGCAGATGGAACGCCGGTCATCTCGCCGGATCCCAAATGGCCAAGCGAGACTTCTATGACTCTGTGAGACATGCCGATCAAAGACGCAATGTGTTTGGCGGCACGGATTTCGCCCGGCGCACAGACCTGCCCATAGTCGATGGTTACAGCAAGATCGGGTCTCGTCATCACCGCAAGGCAGGTGGACTCCACGCCACCCGAAAAAAGAAGCGCTCTCATGCCGACCAGGCTGCCCAAGCGACACGATAGATCGCGCTCGCAAAATCGTCAGTGATCAAACAGTTCTTCGAGCCACGAATCATAGTCTGATCGGCCGGCTTCGGATTCTGCGACAGCACAATAACAGGGATGTTGTGCCGCACTGCCCAACCGATCTCGAAGACAGTGCCGGGATCGCATCCATCAAGAATGGCGAAGACCGCTTTACACTCGCTGAGACCCTTGAGGTCCGTCTCGACAACCCGTTCGATCTCCTTCTGATGCACTTGGTCGTCCGTATAGTCACGGAGAAGTCCAGCCTCGTGGTATGGCGAGAAAAATGAGACGCCGAGACTATTGAGAGAGCGGCACGCCTGTTCCACGAGCCACAACTCGGCCATGGTGAAAAACGGCCCGGCGATGTAGACCTTGGCCTTCTCATCTTTCACCGCAATCGGCTCCAATCCCTTCGTCTCGTCGTCAAGACGGACATTTGGCGCTCGGCTGCTGCAGTAGCGCGCGACGCAGCGGGAAGCCGCATCGGCTGCTTGGTCGGGAGCCATCCCTTGCTCTCCCCAATGAAATGCAAAAGCGGCGCTGAAGATGTCGCCGGACCCAATCTTGTATACGCGATCAGTGCGATACGGCGGTACCGTCCCTCGAAGCGCACCATCGACATAGACCCTGCATCCTTGCGGGCCGGACTTAACGAGGACAACAGCAGCATCTTCCGATTGCTGAATATTTCGGACGGCTTCTGACTCGTCCTCGTCTTTACCAAGTACCCGCACTTCTTGTGCGTTTAAAACGATTGCCAGGGACTTCGCTGTCGACCCGTTAGCTTTGAAAGACACCGGCTTCTTCGGACTTTGAGGATCGAACACCACCTTGTCACCATGGACTATGGCGTCACCCTCCATGAAACCGAAGCGTAGAATGCTCGCCCCTTTCACAACGATGTCGTCGAATTTGGGCAGGTCGCTCGGCCGATATTCAGGCTCCGACAATGGATGGAAATAGGTGAAGGACACCAGAATGTCGGATGCATGAGGATGATGCCGTAGGTGCGGGTTTGATAGAGCGACCGGAACGATCTGTTGCTGGGGCTCGGGGCAATAGTAATGCCAATCGACGTCGGTGCCCGCGGAAGCGATGGCAAACGCGGCACGTCCCCCGGAGCCAAATAACTCGTCGTGCTGTGGCGATACGCAGATCTCGCGGTAGTAGCCCCCGGCAACGATCACCGTTAGACTCGCTCGACGACGACGGTCACCCGCGATCCCGAAATCGCCGTCACCTCCGCTTCATACGCATGTTGTGCAAGACAATTGATCAGGGCGCCGAGTTGGCGCGCTCCGGTAATCGTACCCGCAACCGCTCCCGTCGATTGCGTCAATGCGGCGACGCTCTGAGATTGACCTTGCGTTATGAGCTGGACCGACAGGCGGTCGCCCACGCTGAGTCCTTGGACAACCGAAGCCACCGGCCCGAAAAGATCAGTCTGGAACCGCAGATCACACGGGTCGGGTCCGCTGCCTGTTGAGCCCGACGGCGTCCATCCACCACTCGATCCGCTTCCGCCCATCGTTTCGCCTCTACAGTTTCATCCAGGCCTTTTCGTTGCGCTGCTCACGCCGCCAGTGTCTCTCGCGCCAAATTCGATCCGAAAGTGCGCATATCATACCACATAACACTATCGAGCACCGACGCTCGAACACGCAAGTTTTTGGCAAAATTCAGAAATTTTTCCTCCAAATCAACGTAATCGCGTGGCAGACGGCAATCCCTATCAAACAGATTGAGCAGCCACCCTGCCCGTAGAACATGAATATCTAGAATCGCGATTGAATCGGTGTCCAGCCAATTCCGCGCAATCCAACTGGCAGTCTTTGGTCCTACACCCTCTAAACCCTGAATCTGGTCCCGAAACCTGATTGGGTCGGCTTCATCGAACTCCATCGTCGCAAGACCCGCCATTGCGCGGTGAACCCGGCGGGCCCGCTGCATTGGAAACCGGTAGCGGTGGGGCCGCCCACAGATCGCCGCAGGTTCGTCGAGCATAGCGAAGAGATCGGTTTCTGAAACGATAATGCCCGGTTCGAAGACGCCATTGATCCGCAAGCGTTCGAAGAATGCGGTGGCAACCTCAAATGTCACACCGAAGCCGCCCAGCAGGCAGAACCCAACTTCTTCCTCAAGGGTGCCATGGTGGTTTACGAAATCTATGTCGGTGGGGTCTGCGGTGACGCAACGCATGGCCCAATACGCAGGCGTGAGCAATTCGTCCTCCCGGCCAAACCTTATACCCGGCATGACCTCCTCATCAGGATGGGACAATGCCAACAGCCTGTACTGAGCGATGTGTTCCACTCTCTGCTCACACATTTCATCTCGCCAAATGCATTTACGCATATTATATGCTTTCTTTATGAGTGCAAGCGAATGGAACAGCGGCGATTATCCTAAGCGTTTGAGGCGGGCGCGGCAGAAGGCTGGGCTGACTCAGGCGGAGCTCGCCAACCGCCTTGGCACCAAGCAATTCAACATTTCACGCATAGAAGGCGGGCAGAGGCCTAGAAAACCTCTGTTTTCTCGCATCACCGCTTTCATCGAAGACACCGAGCGTCCTCCGGCAAAGGCCCAAGACCAGATCGTGTCGGCCATTGCGCACTCAGACGAACTCAAGGCGCTTATCGCCCGCATCGTGGCCGAATTATAATGCATTTTTTATGCATACCACACAAGATGATCCAGGATTGAAACGTGCTGCTTTATCCTAGCGTTTGTATGACTGCCCTTCGCAGGGGGCTCGCGAAAGCCATCGCCATCTGAGGTCTTTTGCGCACGATTTCGGAATCGAGCAAATCAGAGCGACTCATCCGTCGCGCCGCCTGTTCCAGACGAGTTGCGCCCGATCCCCCTCCTCGGAGGGGAACAAGGCGGCGGTGAAGGGCTCCGAAAGGCTCGGGTCGTCGAGACGGACGCGGAGATAGTATTTCGGGTGATCGCCCGTCGTCCGGGCATCCCAGGCGTCACCGATGCGGGCGTTGCCGACGAGGACGCGGAATGCCGGGGCGTTGTCGTGGGTACGGTCGTCATTGGGGACGAGCCGAACCTTGGCGTCGATGGTGAGCGTGCGGATTGAACCGGTCCAGCCGCCGTCATTGGACAAAGTGAAGCTGCCGATTTGCATGGGTCACTCCTCGAACTGCGATGGGGATGAGACAGCGGGCGACGCCGCTTCGGTATCGCCTGCGCGGGCCGAGCGGGCGCGGCGGGCCGGTCTGTCGGTGTCCGTTTCCGGCAACCCATCCTTGCGCGCCTTGGCGAAGGCGCGGTCGCTGTCGAGGAAGACCTCCAGCATGAAGGGAATGAGCTCGGCGACGGATTCGGCCTCACCGTAGGTGGCGCGATAGAGGGCGGCATAGTCCCGGAGCGCCTGATTGAGGTCGGCGCCGACGGTGATGGTGATCTTCGCCGGCGTGCGGTCGGGCAGTTTTCCGAGTTTCAAATTGGCCATGATCGGTCCTTTCAGCCCTGGTAGGGGCGCAACACGATGTCCCTGTGGACGACGATCCTGAGCGGCCAGCCGGGACGGACGGTGATGGTTGGCTGGATGTTCAGGTTCTTCTCGGTGATGCGCTGGCCGGCCCGGTTGACGTTCTGCTGAGTGGACTCGCGAATGGCCCGGACCAGGTCGCTCTCGTCGCTGCCCAGGCTCGTTTCCGTGCCGACGCCGAGCAGGGTGGCGAGCGCGATGCCCTTGATGAGCCGCCAGGTGTGGTAGTCAACCTCGTCCTCGAGCCCGGCATAGCCGGCGGTGTCGGTGGCGGGCAGATTGTCGATCTCGATCGAGGAGCCGTCGGGCAGGATGATGCGCTGCCAGACAAGCAGCGCACGGGACTGGCCGAAGGCAATCACGCTGTCATAGGTGCCGATCAGGCGCGAACCCTGCGGGATGAGCAGCGTGCGGCCGGTCACCGTGTCGTAGACGTTCTCGGTCACCTGGGCGACGACGAGGCCCGGCAGGTCGGAATTGATGCCGGTGATCAGGCTCGCGGCGATCACACTGCCGGCCATCACCTGATAGGGCGAGACCGGCGTCTGCAGAGCATGGGGATTGTAGATGCCGCCGCCGTCGCGCTGATTCAGAAAATCCAGTTTGCGCTGCTGGTTGTTCTGGTCGCGCTCCGGGTCGAGCGCCAGGCGGTTGGCATCGGGCGAACCGGTCTCCGTCGCTGCCATTTGCTGGGACTGGCCCGTCACTGCCGGCGCGTCCTGCCGCGGCCGGTTCTCGATACGGAAGAAGACGCCGGCCTCCTTCGCCTGAATGGCCTGTTGGGCGAGGCGCTGCTCCTCGGCGGACAATTCCGATCCTCCCTGCGCAATCCCAAGCTGCCGCTGGCGTTCAAGGATCGGCCGGCCGAGATCGCCCGGCAGCGGCGGACCGAGTTGCGGCATTTCCGGCTTAACCTGGCTGTAATCGCCGGGCAGCGCGGCAAGGCCGTCCGGGGTCGGTTTGCGTTCGGTGTTGTAGAGCTCCTCGGCCTGGTCCTGAATGCGAAGGGCCGGGCCTTGCAGCGCTATCATGGTCACCCCGAGGATGGCGCCAGAGCCGAGCGCGGCCACGCCGATGACAAGACCGCGTCTGAAACGCACGACACGGCGCGGCGCAGCGCGCAGGTCCAGCTTGCCGGGATCGCGCTTGGACGAACCGGAAGGTTTTGGCGTGGGTGCGGCGGTATCCGTCATAGCCCCTCCCCCCTACCGGCCCGTGCGCGAAAACAGCGCGGTGCGCCGTGGTGTCCCGTCGGTTCGGGAGATCCGCACCACCTGCTGCGGCTTGGCGCCGAGGCGTAGCTCGGCGGCGGCGAAGAGGCGGTCGACGATGTAGTAGTTGCCGCGCATGCGGTAGTTGACGAGGTCGCTGCCACCGTCGGCGCCGACGACGAAAAGCGGCGGCGCTTCGCCCTGGTCGATGCGGCGGGGGAACTCGATATAGACCTTGTGGCCGTCGTCGAAGGCGCGCAGCGGTTTCCAGGGCGGGTTGTCGCCGGTGATGGCGTACCGGAAGCGGATGTTCTCGAGCGCGACATTGGAAGCCACCGGCAAGGCCGCCTCGGCGGCCGCGTTCTGCCGGCGCAGGGCAAGAAGCTGATCGGACGGATAGGTCCAGGAGATCGCGGCCATGGCGGTCTTCTCGGTGCTCTCCAGTTGCAGGTGATAGGCGCGGCGGTCGGTGGTGATGACGAGATTGGTCTTGAGGCCCGGCGCGAAGGGCTTGACCAGCACATGAGTGCGCTCGCTGTCGCCCGTGCCGCTCACGGTGTCGCCGATCACCCAGCGCACCGTATCGCCGGCAGAGACGGAAGTGAGTTTCTCGCCCGGCTGCAGGGCGATGTCGCTCACCCGCTCGGGCGCCGCATAAAGGCGATAGAGCGCCCCTTCCGTATAGGGATAGACCTGGATGGCGTTGACATAGCCGTATTTCGTCGGCTCCTGCGTCGCCGCCTTATTGGCGTCCTCGACCCGCTGGGTCGGCGGGCGCTTGTCCTCGGTCACCTCGCCGGGCTCTGGCTGAAGCTGGCCCGGCAATGGCAGAACCTTCGGCACTTCGACGATCTTCACCGGCTCGGCCGGTTCCCTTTCGATGACGGCCGGCTTGAAGTCGTCGGAGTCGTAGCTGATCGCCGGCGGCAAAGGCTTTGTGGCGCAGGCGGACAAGGCCAGCGCCGAAACGGATATGACCAACAGACTTCTCATTCTACGGACTCCTTGGACAATGAAGGCGCGGCGGCGTCGAGTTCGCGCGACCAGTCGATGGCGTTGACGAAGACGCCGAGGGGGTTCTTGCGGAGCTGCTCGGCGGTACGCGGGGTCTGGATCACGACCGTCAGGATCGCGGTCCAGCGTTCGGTTCGGGCGAGGCTGCCGCGCTCGAAGACCTGCTCGGTCCACTTGACCTGGAAGGAGGCGTCGGAGGCCCGTACCACGCTCGTCACCTGGACCGAGACGCTGCGGGTGCCGATCGCGCTAAAGGGATCATTCTTCTTGGCGTGATCGTTCAGGAACAGCGCCGCGCGGTCGGTGGCGAAATCGTATGCGGAAAGCCAGTTCTGGCGCACCAGCACCGGATCGGTGGAAACCGAACGGACGTTGGTGATGAAGCGGGCGAGGTGCCAGGCGATCTGGGCGTCGGCCGGCTGGTAATTCTGGATCGCCGGCGCGACGGCGCGGGTTTCGCCGAACTTGTCGACCTCGACCACATAGGGCGTGACACGGCTTTGCAGCGACTGCCAGAGCAATCCGCCGGAAAGACCGACAGAAAGCGCCAAGCAGCCGAAGGCCATGAGCCGCCAGTTTCTCGCCTGGACGCGGGCGGAGCCGATGCGCTCGTCCCAGAGCTGGGCGGCCTTCTGATAGGGAGTGACGGGCTCTGGCGTCGTGCCGTATCGCTGAATCGGTCGTCGGAAGAACATGGGTCAGTCGTCCTTGTCATTGAGGGAGGGATTGGCGCCGTTGCCGGGTCGGTCACCGTCCTTGATGGCTTGGGTGGCGGTGTGCCGATGGGCGCGCGCCGTCTGCTCGGAGCGCAGGCGATTTGCCCAATCAGGCGCGGCGTTGGCGGGGGCGCTCGCCGATGCGGCAGCTGCTTCCGACATGGCGGCGGTCGGCGTGCCGCCGGTGGCAGTCCAGGCGCCACGGCGTCCGGCATCGGCGCTTTCTTTCAGAGAGGAGGTGGCGCGACCCGCGACTTGGCGTGCGGCGTTTGTGGCGGCTCCGCCGGCAGCGCGCGTCATGCCACCGACACCGGCCGCGACGCCTGACATGCCGGATGCACCCGAGGTCGCCTGCCCCAGTTGGTAGGCGGAGGATGCCGCAGCCCCCATCGCCGTGCCCGCACGGATGGCGGAAAGACCGCCGCCAGCGGCCATGCGCGCGCCGGCAAGCGCCGCGCCACCGGCGAGCATGGTCGCGCCCACTGCAGCGCCCGTTGCACCGAGGGCGGCACCGGCGCCGAGCTGTGGCGCGCCGGAAACAAGGCCGGAAGCGATGCCGGGGCCGAAGATGCCGAGACCGAGCAGCGCAAGGGCGCCCAGCACCTGCGACATGGCGGCGGCAAGGTCCGGTTCCTGACCCTGAAGACCGCCCGCGAAGGAGGCGAACAGTGTCGAGCCGATGCCGACGATGACGGCGAGGACCATCACCTTGATGCCGGAGGAAATCACGTTGCCGAGAACCCGTTCGGCGAGGAACGACGTCTTGTTCCAGAGCGCGAAGGGCACCAGGACGAAGCCGGCGAGCGTCGTCAGTTTGAACTCGAGCACCGTGATGAAGAGCTGGATCGCCAGGATGAAGAAGGCGATGAGGACGAGGAACCAGGCCAGCAGGAGAACGAAGACAGTGAGCGCGTTGCCGAAGATTTCCGGGAAGCCGACGAGATTGCCGACCTGATCGATGAGCGGATACGCCGCCTCATAGCCGGTTGCGGCAATCTTGCCGGGTTTGAGCAGATCGTCGGCGGCGAGCGTGCCGGGCGCGGCCTGTATGCCGAGACCGGAGAAGGATCTGTAGATGATCTCGGCAAGGTTCTGGAAGTTGTTGAGGATCAGCGCGAAGACGCCTACATAGAGCACCTTCCGGATGAGGCGCCCGATGATGTTGTCCTCGCCACCCAGCGCCCAGAACAGGCCCGCCAGCGTGATGTCGATGCCGATCAGGATGGTGGTTAGGAAGGCGACGTCACCCGATAGGAGCCCGAAGCCGCTGTCGATATAGCGGCCGAAGGTCTCCATGAACCGGTCGATAATGCCGAGATCATTCATCGCGCGTCGCCTCCCCGCCCGTCAGTTCCCGGAATAGGCGGAGCCGGACCCGAGGAACCTGCGCGTGGTCTCGCGCGCCGCTTCTTCCGATTGCGCCTTGCGCGCGGCGTCTTCGGCCTCGGCGCGGTAATGGGCGGCCATCAGCGTCTGGATCTGCATCTGCTGCTTGGCCGAGAGGGCAATGAGCTGGTTGGCGGCCTGCTGCGCCTGCAGCGCCCCGACGGCGCCCTGGCTTCGATTGACGAGATCGGTGAGCAGCCCTTCGTCGGCGCGCACATTCTCGACGATCTGCGATTGCACCCGCATGGTTTGGCGGAAAGCGTTCATGGCATTCTGCCAGCGCTCGCGCGCGGCGTTCGCCATGTCGTTCACACCAATAGAAGCATCGTAGCTATCGGGGTATTGCTGCCGCCACTGACCTTCGAGTTGGCTGAGGTCGAAGCTGAGGCCGTCGGCCTGCATCATCAGCCCGTCGATGCGGTTCAGCGCCCCCTGGAGTTGTCCGAGCGAGGAGAAGTCCAGCCGCTGAAGGTTCTTTGCCATGTTCTGCAACATGACCGCCTGGTTCTGGATCTGCTGGATCTGGTTGTTGATCTGCTCCAGGGCGCGCGCCGCCTGCAGGACATTCTGACCGTAGTTGGTGGCATCGAAGACCGGCCAGGCAGCATGGCCCGCCTGCGGCAGGCCGATAGCGAGAGATGCGGCGACAAGCGCCGCGAGAGGCATGCGTTTCATGGTGTTGGCTCCTGTGTTTGGGGAGAGAACTGGCCGATGATGTCAGCGGCCCAATCGAGGCCGCGCGCCTTCAGGAATTCGACTGCGAAGGCCTCCCGGCCATGCTCGTCCAGGATCGTATCGATGAGGGTCTGGGAGGCTGGATCGGAGGCGCCACAGAGCGCCAGCGCCACGGGGCCGAGGCCCAGCTCGAACAGCCGGTTGCCGCGGCGCGATTGCAGGTAGTAGTGCCGTTTTGGCGTTGCCCGCGCGATCAGTTCGATCTGCCGCTCGTTGAGGCCGAAGCGCTCATAAGCCGCCCGTGCCTGGGGTTCGATGGCCCGGTCGTTGGGAAGAAAAATGCGCTGCGGGCAGGACTCGATGATGGCGGGCGCGATGGAGCTGTCGGCCACGTCCGCCAGCGACTGCGTCGCGAAGATCACCGACACGCTCTTCTTGCGCAGGACCTTCAGCCATTCGCGGATGCGGGCGGCGAAGAGCGGATTGTCGAGATAGACCCAGGCCTCGTCGAGAATGAGCAGCGTGGGACGCCCGTCGAACCTCTCCTCCAGACGGCGGAAGAGGTAGGTCAGCACCGGCAGGACGACGCCGGCCTCATGCATCAGCTCCTCGGTCTCGAAGCACTGGACGTTGGACAGCGCCAGCCGATCGTCGGCGGCGTCGAGCAGCCGGCCGAAGGGGCCGTCGAGCGTATAGGTCTGGAGCGCCGCTTTCAGTGCGTTCGCCTGGACGAGGACGGACAGGCCGGTGAGCGTGCGCTCCTCAGCCGGCGCGGTGGCGAGGTTGCCCAGCGCCGACCAAACGGCCTCCTTCACTTCCGGGGTAACGGTGACATTCTCATGGGCGAGCAGCGCGCCGATCCATTCCGCCGCCCAGCTTCGCGTCGCCGGATCGTCGATGTCGCGGAGCGGCTGGAAGGCGAGCGCGTTCGTGATGTCATCAGCGGCGGCCCCGAGCGCATGATGCTCCCCACCCATGGCGAGCACGGCGGCGCGCGCCGAATTGCCCTTGTCGAAGATGTAGACCTGAGAGCCGGCATAGCGCCGGAATTGCAGTGCGATCAGCGACAAGAGCACCGACTTGCCTGCGCCGGTCGGACCCACGATCAGCATGTGGCCCACATCGCCCACATGGGTGGAGAGGCGGAACGGTGTGGAGCCGCTGGTTTCCGCATAGAGTAGCGGCGGACATTCTGTCTGAGTGACCTTGGCGAGATGGGCGTTGTGCGCCGGTCCGGCCCACACCGCCGAGAGCGGCATGAGATGGGCGAGGTTCAGGGTGTGGACGAGCGGCTGCCGGACATTGGCGTAGACATGGCCCGGCAGTGAACCGAGCCAGGCTTCGACGGCATTCACCGTTTCCCGAGTGCAGGTGAAGCCGAGGCCGTTGACGATGCGCTCGACGGCGCGGGCCTTTTCCTCCGCTGCCTCCCGGTCCTCGTCCCAGACGGTGATGCTCGTCGTCAAATAACCGAAACCGACATGATCACTGCCGAGCGCCTGCAATGCGGCGTCGGCATCGAGCGCCTTGTTGTCGGCGTCGCTGTCGACCAGTGCGGCAGGCTCGTTGGTCAGCACCTCGCGCAGGATGGCGGTGATCGACTTGCGTTTGGCGAACCACTGCCGGCGCAGCCGCGTGAGCACCTTCGTCGCCACGGTCTTGTCGAGGGGCAAGAAGCGTGTGCCCCAGCGATAGGCAAAATCCTGATGGTTCAGTGCATCGAGGATGCCGGGGCGGGTCGCGTTCGGAAAGCCGAGGATCGTCAGCGTCCGCAAATGCCAGTCGCCGAGCATCGGCTCCAGGCCGCCGGTCAGCGGCGTGTCGACCAGCACGCCGTCGAGATACATCGGCGTTTCGGGCACGGCGACGAGATGGCGCTTCGTCGAAATGACCCCGTGCAGAAAGGTCAGCGTCTCGGCATCGTCGAGCGCGCGGATCTCGGGCAGGAAGCCGCTAAGCAAGTCCAGAACCCGCTCGGTCTCGTCCCGGAACCGGGCCAGCTCCTGCCGCCAGTTCCGGGCGCCGCCGTCCCCTTCCCCCTTCCGGCCGGAATCCAGCAGCGCATTCTCGGTGCGGGCCTGCGCGTCGGGCGGCGGCATACATAGAAGAGTAAGGTGATAGCGGCTCTCGAAGTGACGGCCTTGCCTGCCTTCCTCGAAGGCGGCGCGGCGTTCCTCGTCGACGATCCACGAAGCCGCGTCCGGAAAATTGGACCGCGGGTAATCCTGCGCCTCAAGCCGCTCCGCCTCGAAGAAGAGCGCCCAGCCGGAGCCAAGGCGCTTCAGCGCATTGTTGGCCCGTGCGCAGAGCCCGACCAGTTCGGCCTCCGTCGCGCTTTCGAGATCGGGGCCGCGAAAGCGGAAGCTGCGCTGGAAACTGCCGTCCTTGTTGAGGACTATGCCGGGCTCGATCAGCGCCGCCCAGGGCAGCAGATCGGCAAGCCGGTCGGCCCCATTGCGATATTCGGCCAGATTCAGCATCGCCACCACCCCCTTTGACGCAGGTGGCGGGCGAGCACCGGCAGGAAGTCCGGATCGCGCCGGGCCGCAAACACCGCCAAGGTGTGCCCGGCGACGAACAGGCCGAGCCCGGCGATCCACTGCTGGAGACCGAGGCCGATGGCGGCCGCGAGCGTGCCGTTGAGGATGGCGACCGCGCGCGGCGCGCCGCCGAGCAGGATCGGCTCGGTCAGCGCGCGATGGACCGGGATTTCGAAGCCCTCGATGTGGCGAGCAGCATCCATCAGACGAGCGCCCCGCCGCCGAAGGAGAAGAAGGAGAGGAAGAAGCTCGACGCCGCGAAGGCGATGCTGAGGCCGAAGACGATCTGGATCAGCCGCCGGAAGCCGCCCGAGGTCTCGCCGAAGGCCAGCGTCAGGCCGGTGATTATGATGATGATCACCGCGACGATCTTGGCCACCGGCCCCTGAACCGATTCCAGGATGCGCTGGAGCGGTTCTTCCCACGGCATGCCGGAGCCCGCCGCATAGGCCGGGGCCGTGAGCAGAAACGTGAGGGCGGTAGCCGACAGAAATCGGAGCTTTTTGCGCATGCGATGTCCTTTCATGAGAGCGATTGCAGTTGGGGCATGGAAAGCGTGGTCACCGCGTAATCGCCGTTGGCGTCGAGGCCGGTGACTTCGGCGATGGTCTCGATGCGGCGGGATGAGCCGCGCCCGGCGATGAACACCACGAGATCGATCGCCTCCGCGATCAGGCGACGCGGGATGACGGTGACACTCTCCTGGACGAGCTGCTCGATCCGGTAGAGGGCGGCGTGGGCGGAATTGGCATGCACGGTGGCGATGCCGCCGGGATGACCGGTGTTCCACGCCTTGAGCATGTCGAGCGCTTCGGCGCCCCGAACTTCGCCGACGATGATCCGGTCGGGGCGCAGGCGCATCGTCGAGCGGACGAGATCGGCCAGGGAGACGACGCCCTGCCGTGTGCGCAGCGCGACACAGTCCGCCGCCGCGCATTGCAGCTCGCGCGTATCCTCGATGAGGATGACCCGTTCGTCGCAATTCGCGATCTCGGCCAGCAGCGCATTGGCGAGTGTGGTCTTGCCCGAGGAGGTGCCGCCGGCGACCAGGATGTTTTTCCGCTCCCGCACCGCCTGCCTGAGGGCTTCGGCCTGGATCGGGACCATGATCTGGGCACGGACGTAGTCGGCTAGGGTGAAGATCTTCGCGGCGGGCTTGCGGATGGCGAAGCACGGCGCCAATGCGACCGGGGGCAGCACGCCCTCGAAGCGCTCTCCCGATGGCAGTTCGGCGCTGACAATTGGATTGTCCGCATGCACCACGGCGCGGACATGGGAAGCGACCAGGCGGATGATCCGCTCGGTTTCGGAGGGGTGAACACGCAGGCCGGCATCGCTGCGTCCCTCGCCGAGACGGTCGATCCAGAGCCTGCCGTCGGGGTTGACCATCACCTCGATCACGGCGGCATCGCCAAGGGCCTCGTTAATCGTCGGCCCCATCGCCGTCTTCAGCATGGCGCGGCGGCGTTCCTCGGCAGTCGTGCTCATGGGTTTTCCTCCTCGTCCCTAGGGCCGAGCGAGCGCTTGCCGCCGGCGATCTGGCGGCCGACCTGCTCGACGAATTTCTGGTAACGCTCCTGCGCGACCGCCTGCGTCGCCTTGTCCGGGATCGGCGTGTGCGCGTTGAAGGTGAGATAGAGCCGCACGAAGAAGGCGAGGCTCTCGGTCAGGACATCGATGTCGCGCCGGATGAGGTTGTTCTCGCGTGTCAGCCGGTCGAGGCGGATCCTCAACGCCTCATCGAGCGCATGGGCACCGCGGTGACGGATGTAATGGCGGATCGCGTCGGTGATGATGGCCGACTTGGAGGCGCCGGGCTTGGCCGCCAGCGCTTCCAACTCGGCGCTCGTCTCCTCGTCGATGTAGATGTTGTGGCGCGGCTTCATGCAGTGTTGCCCTGACAGTCTTGAAAAAGTCAGGACAAGGATCGCCGGATCCGCCGGAATCTCTTACGGCCTTTATGTACGATGGAATGCGATCACATGCGGATGCTTGCGCGGGATCAGAATCCTTCGAGGATATCTTTCTCCGGCCCCAGCGCTTCGTTGACGCCATAGACGCGCGCCGGTTTCGACAGCCGATTCAGGGCGCGCTTGTCGGCGACGACATCCGACTCGTCCACATCGAGCCCCGGCAGATCCGGCTGCCCGGGGTCGACGGGCTTCGCGGTCTCTTCCTCCGCCAAGCCCGGGTGGCGCTGCTGCTGAAGCCCGCCTTCCTCGCCAAGGGAACCGCGCCTGGTACCGTCCTCGTCGGAAGGCATCAGGCGGTCGTCGGTATCGCGCACTTGGCCGCTCCAGTCGTCGGCGCGCGGTGCCGGTTTATCCTCGTAGCCATCTTCGGAAAGATGTGGGGCCGACAGAACACGCTGCGTGAAATTGCGATCTTCGTAATAGCGGAGCTTCTTCGCCCGAATCGGCGGCAGGCCGGACACCAGTACGAGTTCGTCCGCGGACGGCAATTGCATCACCTCGCCGGGCGTAAGCAGCGGACGCGCCGTCTCCTGCCGGCTGACCATGACGTGGCTCAGCCACGGCGCCAGCCGGTGGCCGGCATAGTTGCGCTGGGCGCGCAGTTCGGTCGCTGTGCCGAGGGCATCGGAGATGCGCTTCGCCGTCCGCTCATCGTTTGACGAAAAGGCGATGCGAACATGGCAGTTGTCGAGAATGGCATTGTTCTCGCCATACGCCTTGGAAATCTGATTGAGGCTCTGTGCGATCAGATAGGCGCGGATGCCGTAGCCGGCCATGAAGGCGAGCGCGGTCTCGAAGAAGTCGAGCCGCCCCAGCGCCGGAAACTCGTCGAGCATCATTATGAGCTGATGCCTGCGGGTCTTCTTCGGATCACCCTCAAGTCGTTCGGTCAGCCGCCGGCCAATCTGGTTCAGGACCAATCGCACCAGCGGCTTGGTGCGGGAAATGTCGGACGGCGGAATGACCAGATAGAGCGAGACCGGATGTTCGGCATCCATGAGATCGGCAATGCGCCAGTCGCAGGCTGAGGTTGTCGCCGCGACGGTAGGGTCGCGATAGAGGCCGAGGAAGGACATTGCGGTGGAGAGTACGCCCGAGCGCTCGTTCTCCGACTTGTTCAGCACCTCGCGCGCGGCCGAGGCCACGACGGGGTGGACTTTCGGGTTTTCTGGCGTGCCGAGATGGTTGGTCGCCATCATTCGCCGCAGCGTTGCCGCGAAGGACCGGCGCGGATCGGACAGGAAGGTGGCGACGCGCGCCAGCGTCTTCTCCTCCTCGGCATATAGCACGTGCAGGATGGCGCCGACCAGCAAGGCGTGACTGGTCTTTTCCCAATGGTTCCGGCGCTCGAGCGCACCCTCGGGATCGACCAGGATATCGGCGATGTTCTGGACGTCGCGCACCTCGTCCGGCCCCTTGCGCACTTCCAGCAGCGGATTGTAGCGCGCCGATCTCGGATCGGTCGGGTTGAACAAGAGGCAATGCGAGAACTTCGAGCGCCAACCGGCGGTAAGCTGCCAGTTCTCGCCCTTGATGTCGTGGATGACGGCAGAGCCGGTCCAGGTGAGAAGGGTCGGGACGACGAGGCCGACGCCCTTGCCCGAGCGCGTCGGCGCGAAGGCCATGACATGCTCCGGCCCGTCATGGCGCAGGTATTGGTCCTTCAGCCGGCCGAGGAACACGCCCACTGGACGAAACAGTCCCGCTTTCTCGATCTCCCCCTTCACGGCCCAGCGCGACGACCCGTAAGTGGTGACGAGCCGGCTCTGCCGCGCGCGCCACAGTGAGCCGATAATCGCCGCCGCACAGCCCATGAAGCCGCTGCCCGCCGCCAGCATCCCGGCCTTGTCGAATACCTCCGGCGCATAGGCCTCGTAGTGGTACCACCACGGAAACAGCTTCCACGGCTCGTAGACCGGCCAGCCGAACAGCACGAAACAGGGGCTGCCGAGCTGCGCCTGATAGCCCAGCATGTCCGCACACCACTGCGTCGCCGCCCATACGCCGAGAATGACAATGGCGAACACAAAGGCGATCTGACCGATCAGAAGCTTGGTGGGGCTCATGGGCGTCGTTCCGCTGCTTGAGGCACACGGAACGAGCTTCGCTCGAAGGGACGAAATCTGTTATAGCCTTTATATACCCTTTGATACTTCTCTCTACGGACTTCGCAGCTTTTCCTGAATAGGTCGAAGTAACATGCACCTCTCCGAGCTTGTCATTCGTAATTTTCGCCAATTTGGAGACGGTGATTCTAAAATTAAAATTGTGTTCAACGACGGTGTAACAGCACTAGTAGGACGGAATGACAGCGGAAAATCGGCAATAGTCGATGCTATTCGATATGCCTTACTGACTCGCGACCAGGAATTCATCCGCGTCCAACCGGAGGATTTTCATATAGATCCTTCAGGTACTCAGGCAGCCGACATACTCATCCGCTGTAAGATCAGCGGGCTCGACGATGATGAAAAGGGCGCCTTCGCCGAGTATCTCTCCTATGAAAGCGGGCAAGTCTTCCTCTTGGTAAACTGGGTGGCCAAGAGGCTCAGCGACACGCCGGGTGTCCGGCGATGGATCGACGTTTCAGTTCGCAGCGGCATCGACGGTGCCGGACCCGCTTTGGAAGCCTCCGTTCGTGAACTGCTGGCGAGTGCCTATCTCCGGCCGCTGCGTGATGCCGAGCGGGAGATGTCGCCAGGCCGAGGCTCCCGACTGTCCCAGATCCTCGCCAATGTGCCAGAAATTGGACTGGGTGATTCCTTCGATGTTGACGCTTTACCCGCAGATGCCGCTGCGGTTGGCGAACTGAGTCTCCTTGGGCTGTCGGACTACCTGCGCCACAGCGTGAAGAAGCACAAGGGAATCGGCAGCGCCGAGAAAGCGATCAACACCCAGTATCTCTCCTCGCTGTCGCTCACCGGAGACAGCCTTCGCGGCAAGATCGATCTCATGGAGGGCGGAACAGACAAAGCGCGCCTCCGACAGATTCTGGAACGCCTGGAACTGGGACTGCTCGAAGCGACGACAGGAAGCCCGCGAGGACGGTACGGACTTGGCTCCAACAATCTCCTGTACATGGCCTGCGAACTCCTGCTTCTCGCCCGGGAGCCGGAAGGGCTGCCGCTCTTGCTGATCGAAGAACCCGAAGCGCACCTCCATCCACAGCGTCAGCTTCGGCTCATGGAATTTCTGACGCAAGCTGCCGCAGGCAGGGTTAAGGACTCGCAGCACCCCGTCCAAGTCATCCTCTCGACCCATAGTCCAAATCTTGCATCGAAGATCCCGCTCCAGAACATCGTGATCATGCATGGGGGCCGCGCCTTCCCTCTTACGGAAGGCCATACGAGGCTCGACAAGGGTGACTACCGCTTCTTAGAGCGCTTCCTCGACGTGACGAAGGCCAACCTGTTTTTCGCCCATGGTGTCATTGTCGTGGAGGGTGACGCAGAGGCTATTCTTCTCCCTGTCCTGGCTAAGTTGCTAGGCACTGACCTCACCGAACACGGTATCTCCATCGTCAATGTCGGCGGCAGGGGACTCAGGCGGTTTAGCAGCATCTTTCAGCGTCGGTCTAATGAGGCGCCGGTACTGTCCATTCCCGTAGCTTGCCTAGCGGACATGGATGTCATGCCGGACTGCGCCCCGACCATCCTTGGCTTGGTCTCCGGCGACGATGACGAGAAGTGGTCCAGTTCTAAGCGCCGATGGAAAGCGCTGCGCGACTTCGGTGGGAATGGTAAGACTCAGGAACAGGCGCTGCAAGAGTGGCGCGCTCGTCTGCAATCCGCTGACGGTCAATCAGTAAAGACCTTTGTCGCCGACTATTGGACGCTGGAATACGATCTCGCGTTCTGCGGCCTTGCGGCGGACGTCTACGTGGCTGCGTCCCTCGCTTTAAACGATGACCCGCTCAATGAGGAGAAGAAGCAACGCGCTGATGTCGAAGCGGCCGCCCGAGCTGCCTTCGAGGAAATTGAGACCGCGGCCAATGGCGACCACACGGTACTGGGCACGCGGGTCTATCAGATCTTCCATTCTGGCGGTGCTTCCAAGGCCATAGCAGCACAGTATTTGGCTGAGATGCTATCCAAGCAGGGAGATACCCCGGCATTCGACAGGGCCGCATTTGAAGCTAAGCTCCCCCGCTACATCGTCGAGGCGATCGTGCATGTGAGGGGTGGCGCAACGCCACCTCTGCCACCGGCTCCACAGGAGGCTGCCGGGAATGCCTGACGCTTCGCCACTGATTCCCGAGATCACTGAGGAGGATATCGAGTGGGTTCGCGCCTTGATGGGTCTGGACGCGCTGGATGAGCCGCGCCGTGTTTTTCTTCGGTCCCGCACGACCCTGGACGTATCCGCCTGCCCGGGAAGCGGCAAGACAACTCTGATCGTCGCGAAGCTCGCCATTTTGGCGCGCAAGTGGCCTCATCGCTCCAAAGGCATCTGTGTCCTCTCACACACAAATGTCGCACGAGAGGAAATCCAGAGCCGGCTTGGCAGCACCATCGTTGGTCAGAGATTGCTCGGCTACCCGCACTTCATCGATACCATACATGGCTTTGTAAACCGTTTCTTGGCGCTGCCATGGCTCGATTCAAACGGTTATCCTTCGCCGACCATCGATAACGATGTCACCACCGCTTATCGGCGCGGCACCCTTTCTAACTCGGACTACTGGAAGGTACAAAACTTTCTGGCACAGAAGTACAGCGGCTTCGATCGTTTGCGTATTTGTGCGCGCGATTTGACCTTCGATCTTGGCGGAAAGCCGTTTCCGGCCGGCTCAACGGCACCGAGCTTTGGTCTAGCGAAGCATGCCATCGAGACCGCCGCGAAAGCGGGATACTTCTGCTACGATGAGATGTTCGTGTGGGCGCGGGCGCTTCTGGAGGATTGTCCTGACGTGGCCTCATGGTTGAGGCGGCGGTTCCCGCTCGTCGTTCTCGACGAAATGCAGGACACCTTCGAGCTCCAGGGCGCAATGTTGCACGCCATCTTTCCCCGCACGTCGGCTGATATCGTCGTGCAGCGGGTCGGCGATCCCAATCAGGCGATCTTCGACGACGCTGAAGCCGAGCCCGATGAGAGCGACTCGTTCCCTGATTCAGATGCCGCACGCAACCTGAGCATCCCCAACAGCTACCGCTTCGGCCCGGAAATCGCAGTGCTGGCGTCACCATTTGCGGTGATGCCAGTCAGTCCGACCGGCCTTTGCGGTGCTGGGCCAAAGGCAATCGGCGGGACGCCGACTGCATGCAGGCATACCATCTTTGTCTTTCCCGACGCCGGCACGGCTGGGGTGCTCAATGCCTACGGCAAGCATGTCCTGGCGACCTTTGACGATGCCGACTTGGCAAAGGGACCCGTCACGGCCGTGGGAGCTGTTCACCAGGGCGCATCAGAGGTGACACCGGGGCATCAGCACTTCCCCAAGTCGGTGCCGCATTATTGGAGCGGCTACACGGCCGAGATTTCCCGAAAGGAGCCCCATCCAAGTTCCCTCGTCCAATACATACGTGCAGCTCGGGCCGCCGTGCGTAATGAGAGCGACCTTGCGCCTGCGGTAGAGAGGCTTGCATCGGGCCTTATTCGCCTCGCGGGCCGCATCGGAGATGCCGGACAGCTCAAGCGGAAGGCACGGACGCACCGTACGATCACGGACGCATTGGTCGCCAATAGCACCGTACTTGCAGCATACCGCCGCTTGGTCAAAGCGCTTATCATCGACCGACTACCGCTGACCCAGGAGTGTTGGGACAGTATGCAGGGCGACATTCTCGGCATATGCCGAGCGCTTTGTAACGAGGACGTTTTTGAAGATAACGCAGGCACCTTTCTCGCATGGTCGGCGGATCCTGCTGCGCCGGGCGGCGGTGCCCCAATTTCCGCAAGCGACACCAGCCCGAACGTCTACCGCGTTGAGGAAGGAAGTCGACATGTCGATATCCGGCTCGGGTCAATTCACTCAGTGAAGGGCCAGACCCATTTGGCAACATTGATCCTCAGCACTCACTGGCACGACCACTCATCTGCGCGCATGCTACCTTGGCTTCTCGGGAACAACGTCAATGGAACGGGCGCTGGCAAACGCGACAGGACCCGACTGTTGCAGACATATGTTGCCATGACTCGCCCGAGCCATCTGGTTTGCCTTGCCGTGCCGCGTTTCGTGCTCGGCGACGACCAGGACATCACTCAGCATAAGGAGACCTTGACTGCCCGTGGTTGGCAGATGGTTGAGATCGTTGATGGCATAGCGAAGCAGCCCAAATGACTGGCTAGATCTCACGAGATGCTCGGCCCGCTGCGCTGCCGCCCGATGGTCCAGGAGATGTCGTCGCCGCGCATGACGCCGGAGACCTGCTTGCCGATGTGGCGTTCAAGGACAGGCCGCCAGGGCACGAGGGTGAATTCGCGGCTGTTCTCGACGAGGGCGTATTTGCCGCTGGCGAGTTCAACAGAGCGGCGAAGCGTCCCTTCCACCGGCTCGCCTGAGCGGGTCTCGACATAGGAAAGCCCGAGCTGGTTGGAGAGCTGACCGGCAACACGGGTAAGCTCGCGCCGACGCAGGGTCGCCAGCATGTTGGCGCGATAGACGATCCGATCCTGTTCCTCATGAGCGAGGCCCTCGGCGATCAGCCATTGCCGGCGGCGCGCCTGGGCCTCACGTACCTCCCGGCCGAAACCGGAGTCGCGGCTGGGCTCGGGATGATCCGAGACGAGGTCGCGGTCGAGCCAGGTGGCGCCGCCGGCGCCCACCTGCTGGTCGAGCGTGAGATGGGACAGCTTCTCGACGATGATCGGCGCGGCGCGAGCCAGGCTCCGCTCGTATTCCACCACTCGGTTGAGATGATCGGGCTCGATGATCCAGGTACCGTTGGGCTCGCGGGCAACGCCACCGGTGGCGCGGCGGATGGCCTCGAGCCGCCGCACATGGGTCTCGGCGTATTCCTCGGTGGCGCGGGGATCGTGCTCGAGGTGCAGGTCGATGGTGTAGTGCCCGTCGTTGGCAGCGGCGACCTCGGCGACAGTTCGGTCCACTCGCCGAGGCTCGATGTTCTTCGGTGTCACGCGCACGATGCTGCCGTCCGGTGTCGGCTCGGTCGCCTCGCCCGTGCCGATGTCGACGTAATGGGTCCGCCCATCCACCCCGTCGACGATCAGATAGTGGCGGTCTTTGAGTTCGTCGGATAGCCCGCGCGCCACCACGCGCCCGACGATGGGGTTCGCGGTCGGGTCTCCTGGGTCGAGGATCACGTAATCGCCGGGGCTGCGGGCGATGTTTTGCCCGGCTATTTCGCGGTGCATGGTCTTGATGATGTCGCCGCGCTCGCCCATGCGGCGGAGCGTATCCTCCAGCCCCACTTCCAGCCGCCATTGGCCGGGGCGAAGTTCCTCGGCCAGGCCCAGCCGCTTCAGCTTCTGCAGCCGGCCCACGCGCAGACTCTGCTGGAAGGCGTCGCGGTCGGTCGCGGCGATGAGATCAATATCGTCCATGTCGCGGATGAGGCGGCGATCGATACTGGTCAGGCGCTCCTGCTCGACCTCGCGGTGCAATCGGCCCTCGATCTCGAAATCCGACCACGGCCCGAAATCCAGGCTGACGATCTCGGCTGCGCGCTCGCGCATGCCGGTGGTGATGTAATCACGGGCGATGATGAGATCCTTGCCGCGGTCGTCCCGACCACGCACCAGGATATGCGTGTGCGGATGACCGGTGTTGTAATGATCGACCGCCACCCAATCGAGCTTGGTACCGAGATCTTCCTCCATGCGGGTCATCAGGCGGCGGGCGAGCGGCTTGAGGTCGTCGTATTCCGCGCCGTCCTCGGCCGAGACGATGAAGCGGAACTGATGGCGGTCGCCCTCCGAGCGCTCCAGGAAGGCTTTTCCGTCCGCCCGGTCCTGCTCGGTGCCGTAAAGCTCGCCCGGTTCCCCCTCGCGGGTCACACCGTCCCGCTGGATATAGCGCAGATGCGCCCGTGCCCCGTCCATCCCCTTCCCGGCCAGCTTGACGATGCGGGATTTGATGATGACGCGGCGCTGGCGGAAGGCGGCGTAACGGTCTCGGTTCGCCAGTACGCGCCCGACGCCTGCGCCGCGCCCGATGCGACTGCCGGTGAAGCGTGACTTACGTGCGCCGCCCGCCCCGCCACGCGCAAGGTTCGATGCAGCCAAAACTTGATGCAGGAACTTGCGGCCGCCCTTCGAGCCGCGCGAGCGGATCTTGCCGAGCTTGGGTTTGAAATCGTCGTCGTCGAACACTGTCTGCTCCTCATAGGCCCCAATAAAATGGCGACGAAACGAGCCTCTGAAAGTTGGTGCCAATCGACCCCAGGAAATCCGGGGCGTTGCGGCTCCCATGGCACCACCGCGGAGGTGCATAGCACCATCCGCCTACGGAAAAACCGATGTGCAGACAAAGGCTTACGATCCGCGACAACGCGGATGGTGCCGGAGCTTCATCTTGCCTTACGCGGCTCCCATCAGTCTGTCTGCGACCATCCACGATCATCTGCGATCACATCGACCGATAGCGAGAAAGCCCGGCAGTGGCGAAACCTTGCCGCCGGGCGAACGAAGCAGCGAGAAACGTATGGGAAATGGACTCCGGCGACGCATTTCTCGCCTCATTTTTCATCCGATTTTCGCGTTGAAAGCGGCACGAAAAGCTCGCCATTCGGGATAGAATTTTCGTGACTTGCGGCCTCGTTTCTCGTAGGCGAGAGCGAAAAAAAGAGCCGATGCCCGGAGGCGATTTGATCGGGATTCTGCGTGTCGGTTGGCAGTAAATTCGTTCCGTCCGAAGCGAGAAGGGCCGCACCCGCGAGCATCTCTGTGATGCGCGCGACATAGTCGCGGGTCTCGGCGGGAAGCGGCTTTCCGGTCCGCAGATGGGCCTCGTAGCGGCCCGGTCCGGCGTTGTAGGCGGCGAACAGCGCCGGATAGCCGAAGCGGTCCTGCATGGCCTTGAGATAGGCGGTGCCGGCGAGAATATTGATGCGCGGATCGAAGGGATCTGCGCCGAGATCATGCTGATCGCGCAACTCGGTCCAGGTCTCCGGCATGAGCTGCATCAGGCCCATGGCGCCCTTGGGTGAGACGGCCTTCGGGTCGCCGCTGCTCTCGGCCATGATGACCACCTCGATCCATCTGACGGGAATGCCGAAACGCTGCGACGCTTCGACAATGTGCCCCTGAAACTGGTCGACAGCGGCGGCCTCGGCGGGCGTGACGATAACAGCCGCCGCGAAGATAAGGGGGCTCAGTCGATCCATAGCGCGGCGAGCCTCCCGATCACGCGGGCGCTCGTCACCGGCCCGAAATAGCGGCTGTCGAAGGAGTCCGGGGCGTCGCCCAAGAGGAAGAATTCGCCCTGGACAAGTTCCCGGCATTCATTCCAGCGCGGCAGAGAACGTCCTGCCAGATCCACCTTGCGCTGGCGGGCAACGATTTCGCCATTGACGATGATGGCCCCGTCGAAGGCGCAAACATCATCGCCGGCGACGGCGGCAATGCGCTTGATGAGCGGCACGCCGGCGGGCAGATAGCCGCGAATAGCGGCCAGCTTTTCGATGGACTTCGGGAGGCGGACGAGGACGAAGTCGCCGCGTTCTGGCGCGCCGGAGATGACGCGATAAAGACCTACGGCCACGCTGGCGGAAGCGTTCCAGACAACGTGTGGCTGGGGATGCGCGATGGCGGAGAAGCCGACGAGCGCGATGCCCGCGAGCGTGGCGGCGAGAGGAAGAAAAGCGGGCCTTTTCATCCGCGTTCTCCCTCATCAGATGTGGAGGAATGCCGCCGTCCTTCCGACCAGGAATCGAGGTCGGCGATGTGGTAGCGGACAAAGCGGCCATGCTTGCGGAAGCGCGGGCCGTTGCCTGTCAGGCGCATCTTTTCAAGGGTGCGGAAGGAGAGGCCGAGATAGAATGCGGCCTCCCGCGTGGAGAGGAACGGCGAGCCTTTGCGGGCTTCGGCCGCTCTCGATGTGTGATCGATCATCCTTTGCCTCCTTTCGGCGAAGTTCGACGCGAATGGGCGAAGGATGTCGGCGGGGAGCGCGCTTGCTCAGGATCGGAAAACGGGGGGTGCCGAAAACGATCCCCCTTCGGCAATGAGGAACAGGAAAGCGGCGTCCGGCTCGAAAACGCCGCGAAAAGCGGGGCTCAACGCCCCGCTCTCTCGGCCGTCACAAGCGCCTTGAGCGCTGCTTCCATTTCCGCGATCTGCCGCTTGGCCTCGATGCGCTCGCGCTGCGGCAGGCCGTTGCGCAGCTCCATATTGACGAGCCAGATGCTCTCGCGCAGCTCGTCCTCAGCGTAGAAATGGCCGCGATACTTAACGCGGATGTCGTGGGTGAAATTGATCTGGATGGACATGGGAACCTCCTTGATTGAGCCGTTCTCCCGTCGAGAACGGGGTCCCCGGTCATCCGGATAGAGCCTGTCAAGGACGGCGAAGCCGCCGCGAAGCGGGCGCGGGAGGAGCCAAAATGCGGAGTGGAGCGCCAGCGGAACGGAGTATTTTGGAGGGTGCCCGCGATCCTTTACAGGCTCGTCGCGCCGGATGGCAGAATGGGAAGATCGAGACGGAAAGCCCGTCGGCGCGACCAGCGCCGACACCGTTTGGATTGCGGCGGTCCAACGCGGCGGAATGCATGAAGATAAGCCCCGCCGGATGCGCTCCGGCGGGATCTTCGGGAGTGGGCGGGATCAGCGCTCGCGCGGCTCCCACAGGGCGAGGTGCGAGGTGCCGTCCTCCATCGGCGTCTCCAGCTTGACGAGACGGGCGCGCACCCAGTTGGGGCCGAATTCCGGCGCGGCGATCTTGAGGTTCAGGTAGGTCTCGCCGCTCGACTTGGCGACCTGGCTCCAGCCGGCGCCGACCTCGTAGCGCTGGCCGTTGCCGGCATAGACGCGATAGTCGGGGGCGTTTTCGGACATCTTGTCCACGGGGACGATGACGAGGTTGGCGGTGACGTTGAGGGTCTTGAGGGTCCCGGTGAAGCTGCCGTCGTTCTGCTTGGTGAACGCGCCGAGGGTGATGGCCATGGTGATGATCCTTTCGCTGTTCGTCGCAGGGACCATCCCTGCGATGGCTCCAGCGGAAAGACCGCATAGGCGGGCCGGTTCACCCGCAGCGTGAGCGAAGGGCCGGAACGAAGTGGAGGACCCGCCGGGAGGGAAAATTTGGAGCGAAGCGGGCGCGAGGAATGCCGGGAAAAGTTGACGGCTTCGCCGTCACCCGAAGGGGCGCAGCGTCAGCGGAGCACTTTTCGCGGCAGGGGAAATTTTCCCGGCCGGCGGGTTGAACGGACCGGCGCGGGATTTACGCGATGAGAGACATGCAGGGATGGTGACTGCCTCGATGAACAGCCGGCGAAGGAGCGCCATGGCCTTACGCGCCGCCAGTTCACCGCATCGGACGATGGATTGGCCGGGGTTACAACGACACGAAAACCGCCAACTCTTCAGCCTTCGACCGCGCCCCGGGCATGTCCAAAGCTCCCACTGCACGCCGTTGATGGCATTGCTGCACCGATGAAACTAGCGCCGCTGCGCCACTGTAGCCGCAGGCAGCGAGACCAATCCGACCGCCTGCGTGCGCGCCCCTCTTCAACCGCATACGCACGCCCATCGCAGCCGGAGATACAGGAAGGATGGCATTCCAACCTGCACTCGGGAGCCATGGCCAACGCCGCATTCTCCCCTCCAGGCCTCGTCACCATCGCGTCCGGCGGGCCGCGTCTTGGCCTGTCGTTGGACCGCCACCCGCCCGCGGAGCGGGCGTTCGCGCCAGGGATCGAAGCCGAAGGCCGAAACGCCGAAGGCGGTTCGGTTCACGAGAGCCCGGCGCGCGGGGCTTGTCCCCGCGCGGGCGCCACATCTTCCGGCACCCTTCTCACCCGATTACGGTTGCCGCGACAAAGGTTTCTCTGATGCCCTCGGCTGGTTTGATGTGCCGCAAATTTCACAAACGATGGTAGATTCAATCTTGGGTTATTGTAGAACCGTCGAACAATTGGGGGCCTGGGCGTGAGCAAATCGGATGACATCACGAAGAAGGGAAAGATAGCGGCGAAATCGCTGGCCCATCGATTAACCGGGTTCTCGCTGCCATTTTTTGGCGTTCAGTGGACGCCTCCCGCTGACGAACGAGAGATTATCCGGGGGTTGCTGACCGCGCTGGAAGACCGGCGCGTTCTCTTCGTCCCACACCATCTCGAAGTCGTCTCACAAGTGACTGCTTCTGTGCTGCAGATGCGCGAGCTGCTGACACAGACATTGCAGGCACTGCCTGAAACCGCTCGTGCCGCCGGTTCCGTCCGGGCTATGCGCGCCGCCTGTCGAAAGTTCCTCGAGGAGCCGCATCCGGATTTCCGCAACCTGCCGCCCTGGTATGGCAGAGGGCGTTTCGGCGACGAAGAAGGCAGCCCGCCATTTTTCGTCGCTCTTGGTGAACTGCGGGCGACATTTGGCACCCATGTCGCCGCGCTTGCCTATCAATATGGCATCGATATCGAGGGCGAACTCGCATTGATCCTACCTTCGGCAGACGATGCATCATGAAGGTGCTGCGACAGACGCGGAGCGGACGGGGCAAGCTGTCGGCCGGAAGCATCTCATGAGCGATGTCTTGACCTCCGCTGCGGTCTGGCGATCCGAAAAATCGGTCGGCATCACGGGACACACGCGCCATCGGAATAACCCAAGCCCAATTTCCGTGGGCTTCAATGCCCCCGGCATGTGCAAGACCCTGACCTTCGGCCCGACGGCTCTTGCGGCATCGATCGCAAGAACAGCAACGCTGCGGGATGCACCGCCGGAAATGCTGTCGCGGTGGGGAGACAGCGCCCTGACTGAAGTGGAATGGCTGATTGAAGACGGCGCCGCATTCGCGCTCACACAGCACATTAATTCGCTGGCCGATGCGGAACGTACTGCCTTCGCCGGGCGCGTCGGCGCTGGCGTCACCGATTTGCTCATGAATGCGCTCGGCTATACATGGCGCGACAACGCTGCCTGTCTTTCGAGTGCACTCGCCCCGCATGCCGACTTCATCTACGGAGATGGTGCAGTTACGGATCGCGGTGTAGTGCTGGCGGAAGCGCGTGGATCGTTCGCCGCCAACGTCTCGGCCGCGACCATCACCGGACAGGCAAAGCGCAAGTACAGCAAGCAGGTGAAGCCCCATCTGGCGGCAGAATCACCCCACGGCAAGGTCATTCACGGCTACTCGATTGCGTTCGGCTCAAGACCAGGGTCAGCGGGCGCCTTTCTGCATGCTGCCGAGACGCGCATTTCCAAGCCGCGTGGCAAGCGGTCGCCTCCTACGGAACCGCCCCCAGGCTCGAGCCCGGAGTCGACGCCGACCTCGCTCGCGCTCGCGACGCATCGCGCCAATTTCTCTCTTGTGGATGCGCCGAGCGTTGTGGCTTGGATCGATTGGGTTCGCGCTGGAGGGGAGCGCCCCGATGTCGCTTCACCGCTGAGCTTCCTGGCAATTCCATACGCGGGTCGAACTTTTCTCGCCAGCGCGGAACCCCTCCGGCCATTCCACGACTATCCCCACTGGCCGGACGACCTCTGGCATGATCCGAGATGGTGGCAGCATTTCCGGCGACGGCGCTTGCTACGACGAAGCGGCTATGGCTTTGCGGGATGGTTCGTCATGGAGGAAAAGTCTGCTGAACGGTTTCTCAACTCTCTAAGCGCCATCATCCGCAGCGGGCGAGAGAACACGCCAGCAGTCCTCGAACTTCCACGTATCGAACACGCCGGTTTCGCCGTGGATCGAGACGAAGGGAGCGATGTTTCGCCCGAATCTGGATACGCCTACGCTCTATATCGGGATGGTCTGGCATTGCTGGGCAGCCCACCGCCACGGCGAATAGTCGGACATAGAACTTGGTCGCCGGAAGAAGGGTTGCGGAGCAACTGAGCTGGTTTCGGCCCTCAGGAGCAGACCTGTCGGCGCGGGCATTCAAAGGACAAAAACTTGCATGAGAAATGGGGCGGCGCGTCACGCGCCACCCTCGCCCTTGTCGAACCGCCATACCGCGATCCCCATCTTCCGCGCCTTGTCGGCGAGGTTCTGCGAGATTCCCGAGCCGGGGAAGGCAATGACGCCGATGGGGAGCGCTTCGAGCATTTGGTCGTTGCGCTTGAAGGGGGCTGCGTTCTGATGGCGGGTCCAATCAGGCTTGAAGACGATCTGCGCCACGCCGCGATTGCCAGCCCAGCAGGCGGCGATCTTTTCGGCGCCTTTCGGCGATCCGCCATGGATGAGCACCATATCGGGATGCTTGGCGCGGGCCTTGTCGAGGGCATCCCAGATGCGGGCGTGATCATTGCAGTCGACGCCGCCGGTGAACGCGATGCGCGGACCGGTGGGCAGCAGCGGTTCGGTCTCGGCCCGCCGCTTGGCGGCGATGAAGTCGCGGCTGTCGATCATGGCCGCTGTCATCGTCCGCCGGTTCGTCATCGAGCCAGTGCGGGGCCGCCAGGCGGAACCGGTCGCGGATTCGAATTGAGTGGCGGCAAGGTCGCGGAGGTTCTCGAAGGCGGCGCGGCGGTCGAGCAATGCCTCGCCGCGGGCAGTCAGGCGCTCGAGTTCGACCGATTTGACCTCCGAGCCGTCCTGCTCGCTTGCCAAGCGCCGCTGCGTCATCTCGTTGTCGTCGAGCAAGCGGTCGAGCCAGCCGACGCGGCGGTGGAAGAGATTGGCGAAGCCCCAGAGGACGTCATCGAGATCGTCATTCAGCGCCGTATCGGCCATGAGGGCAATGAGGGCGGCTGCGGCGGCCTCGATCTCCTGCTCGGCACGGTCGGCTTCGGGCATGGTCAGGCGCTCCGGATCGTCCGGGCCGGGACGGGTGCCGTGAAGCGCCATTTCGTCGAGGACATGGGCGGTTGGCGATGCCGCGTGATGAGGTTCGATCGCGTCGTCGGTGAAGAGGTTGTGCAGCATGGGGCTGTCTCCCGGTTCCGAGGCCGCGTCCGTCGCGGCCTTTCCGGGGATCGCCCGCCAGCGCCAAGGGGCGGCTTTGCACCCGCCGGGCCACAACGAAGTGGAGGACGGCCGTCAGGCCGTTGCAAAGCCGACCGGCGCTGGCAGATCCCTTTCTTGGAAAGGCCGTGGCGCGGCCCCTTCCGAACCGGGAGGCCGGCCCAATGCTCGCCCATCGCCATCCGACCCTGACGACCTTCACACGCATCGTGTCCGCCCGCCCGCGACAAGGAAGCGCTGAACATCGTCCGGGGCGAGCAGCTCGGCGAGCCACGCCCTGAGCCGGTTTGAACCGAGCGTCAGGAGATCGGCGTTGAAATCCTCCGTCCTCGGGGCGAGCGCGCGGATGTCGATGTCGCCGGCTGTGGAGCGGGCGTGCAATCGTTCCAGTGCGAAACGTCCGGCCTTGTCATTGTCGCGGGCGACATAGAGACGGCGCAGCCCGGCCGGCAGGATCAGGGCAGCGAGGTGTGCGGCGGAGAGTGCGGCGACGATCGGCATGGCGGGCATCACGGTCTTGAGCGCCAGCGCCGTTTCGATGCCTTCCGCCGCCGTCAGGACGTCGGAGGCAACGCCGAGCCGGACCGCGTTTCCGGCGAGATGCCCCATGGCGCGGCGGGGCTGATCGAGAGGCGCCTTGCCGCCGCCAGGATCAAGCCAGGTGCGATGCGCACCGGTGATGGCGCCATCGAGATCGGTGACGGCGGCGATGAGCGCCGGCCATGTCTCGCGGCCTTGCGGCCCGCGATGAAAGCAGTGCGGATGAAAGCGCAGGACGGAAACGTCCGTAGGCAGAATGATGCCACGGCTTTGGAGATAGCGGTCCGCCAGCGTGCCCCGGATGGGCTTCGACGCGGCGAAGAGCCGCCGCGCCGCTTCGGAAGAGTTCGTCGGCGCGGGCGGGGCGACCTGGCGGATCGGCGGAACCGGGAGGCTTAGGAATCCCCGCGCTTCATCGAGCGCGGCACGGAAGCCGAGGCCATGATTGAGGGCGATGAGGTCAAGAAGATCGCCATGCGTTCCATCAGCGGCATCGCAAAACTTCCCGGCACGTTCGCCGGAAAGGCGGACATAAAGACTCCGCCCCGGCGTTCCCATGACATCGCCGCAGATCCAGTATCGGCCCTGGCGGCGACCGTTCGGCAAGTAATAGCGGCACACCGCCTCGGCCTGTTCACCGAGACGGCGCGCCAGATCGGCGGCGCGGGACATATGTCACCCCCGATCCACGATTTCGGTGAGCGGCCAACGGTCGGTGAGACTCTCGAAAATCGCCTTGCCGGATTCGCCCACGGGCACGAACAGCCGCAGCTTCCAGGAGATGATCTCACTGAACAGACCGCGCGCTTTCAAGGCATCGACCATGCCGGAGGTGAAGCCGGTGAGTTCGATGCGGTGTTCGTTCATCACCCGCACGCGGCGCAGGCTGAGACCGTCGACGAGATGCACCGTGACCTTGCCGTCGTTGACGAGGCCCCAGGCATCCGCCGCCGACATCTGCGGCGCATCGATGCCGAGATTGCGGCAAACCGCTTCCGCCTCGACGGGCGACAGCATGCGGCCGATGATGCGCTCGCCGTCATCGGTTTGGAGGCGATAGACGCGGGCGTTGGTCTCCGGAAGACGCCGCCAGATCGGCAGCAGGAGGCCGGTGACGAGGTGGAACGTGCTCGTCGAGAATTCCGGGATTCCGGCGATCTCCTTTTCCCATGCGGCGATAAACTCTTCCCTCTCCGCCTCCTTCCAGTGCGTGGCGGCGAAGTCATCGACGCTCATCGTGTCGCGCTGCATGGGGCGGATCAGCCGCACGCGGCGTTCCACGCTACCATCGTCGTGCATCAGGCTCGGCGCGGAGGTTTTGGCAGAAGCCCGGCCCGAGCGCTCATTGACCAGGAGCTTGCCATCGCGGATCGTTAAGGCTTCATCGACGGAAAGCGGCTGATTGCGATCTTTCCGCTGGACGGTGAACAGCCGCGTCTCGGCTCCGCTGTCATGCTGCCAGACGGTACGCCGGTCGGTGACGATCAGGCTTTCGGCGCGGATCGTCTCCAGCCCGACATCATGGATGCCCGCTGCAATGGCTGCTTCGATCCGAGCGTTCAAAAGCTCTTCGAAGGCCGTGAACACGGTGTTCTGCAGGGCGATGGGTAGCGCCAGCAGGCGGTTGAGGAAGGTCGTGATCGGCGGCAGGTCCTCCTTCAGTGTCCCGCCCTCGAAGGTGAGCGACAACCCCGTGGCTTCCTCGAACCGCTGGAGCGAGCAGCCCTCGATGCCGCCCTGCACCAGCAGCATGTAGAATTGCCTGAGCGCCGCCCGCGCCTGATCGCCTTCGAGGTTGTCCTCGGCTCGGAACAGGCCCTGACCGCCGGTCTGACGCTGCCCGCGGGTGATTGCGCCCAACGTGTCGAGCCGCCGCGCGATGGTGGAGAGGAAGCGCTTCTCGGCCTTCACGTCCGTGGCGATGGGGCGGAACAGCGGCGGCTGCGCCTGATTGGTGCGGTTGGAGCGGCCGAGGCCCTGGATGGCGGTGTCGGCCTTCCAGCCGGCTTCGAGCAGGTAGTGGACGCGCAGGCGCTGGTTCTTCGCGCCCCGGTCGGCATGGTACGAACGGCCCGTGCCGCCGGCGTCGGAGAAGACCAGGATGCGCTTCTCATCGTCCATGAACGCCTGCGTCTCGCCGAGATTGGCCGAGGGCGGACGGTTCTCGACGCACAGGCGATCGCCGTTGCGCACGATCCGACGCGAGCGGCCGGTCACCTCGGCGACCTTATCCGTTCCGAAATGCTGCACAATCTGATCGAGCGCGCCGGGCACCGGATCGAGCATAGCGAGTTGCTCGATCAAGCGGTCGCGCGCGGCGACCGCCTCCCGGCATTGCACCGGGTTGCCGGATTCGTCGAAGACAGGGTGGGAATGCAGATTGCCGTCCTCGTCGGTATAGGGCTCGAAGAGTTGGGTGGGAAAGGCATGGCTCAGGTAGGAGCCGACGATCTCGCGAGGAGATAGATCGACCGACAGGTCGCTCCATTCCTCGGCAGGGATTTCCGCGAGCTTGCGCTCCATCACCGCCTCGCCGGTGGACACGAGCTGGATCACGGCAGCATGGCCGGCTTCCATATCCGCCTCGACGCTTTTGATCAGCGTCGTGCACTTCATGGCCGTCAGGAGATGCGAGAAAAACCGCTGCTTGGCCGACTCGAAGGCCGAGCGGGCGGCGGATTTGGCCTGGCCGTTGAGCGTGCCGGTCGATCCGGTGATGTTCGACGCTTCGAGCGCGGCGTTGAGGTTCTGGTGTATCACTTGGAACGCTTCGGCATAGGCGTCATAGATGGCGACCTGCGCGGGGCTAAGATCGTGCTCGCCGATGTCGACCTCGACTCCCTCGTAGGAAAGGGAACGCGCCGTGTAGAGCCCGAGGGCCTTCATATCGCGGCTCATCACCTCCATGGCCGCGACCCCGCCGGCCTCGACCGCCTGCACGAACTCGGCTCGATTGGCGAACGGGAAATCCTCACCGCCCCACAGGCCGAGCCGTTCGGCATAGGCGAGGTTGCGCACATCGGTGGCGCCGGTGGCGGAGACGTAGACCACGCGGGCGTCCGGCAGCGCCCGCTGCAGGCGCAGCCCAGCGCGGCCCTGCTGCGAGGGGAGCTGCTCACCGCGCTCGCCCTTGCCGCCGGCGGCGTTCGCTAACGCATGGGCTTCGTCGAAGACGATCACGCCATCGAAGCTCTCCCCGGCCGAGCCTGCCCCCGCGCAGGCGTGGGAGCCGGCGTCAGCCCCCAGCCATTCAATGATCTGCTGAAGACGCGAGGCTTTGCCTTCGCGTTCGGCGGAACGCAGGGTGGCGTATGTGACGAAGAGGATGCCTTCGGTCAGCCGGATCGGCGTTCCCTGCTTGAAACGCGACAGCGGCTGAACCAGCAAGCGCTCCATGCCGAGCGCCGACCAGTCGCGCTGCGCGTCCTCGATCAGCTTGTCAGATTTCGAGATCCACAGCGCTTTCCGGCGGCCCTTGATCCAGTTGTCGAGGATGATGCCCGCGACCTGCCGGCCCTTGCCGCAGCCGGTGCCGTCGCCCAGGAACCAGCCGCGGCGGAAACGCACGGCATTCTCGGCGCCTTCCGTAGCGGCATGGATATTGTCGAAGGTCTCATCGACCGTCCACGATCCCACGAGATGCCCGGAATGCACATCGCCGGCGTAGATAACGCTCTCAAGCTGAGCGTCGGAGAGAACGCTACTCTTTATTATATTCACCGGAAGATGCGGCCGATAGGAAGGGTGCGGCGGCGCCACCGAGGCCATAGCCGCCGACTGCACCAGCTTCGTAGGATGCGGCTTGGCGCCTGGGATATGGATCGATTGCAAGGCGTAGCCCTCGTAGAGCGCGTCGGTCAGGTCGGCGCCCTCGGCCGGCTTCCATTCGATGGGCTCATAGGTGAGCTCGACGGCATCGGGCGCCGTAGAAATGACGGGCTGCGGCCTGCGCGCGATTGGCGCGACCTTGCGCACAACCGCGGGCTTCGCCGCTGTACCGAGCCCGATCTCACCGTACACCTCCAAGCGAGGCGGCACATGTTCGATGACACGGGCGAGCAAGTCGGCGGCGTTCTCCGCGCGCGGCAATACCGGCGACGAAGCCGATTCAAGCGACTTGTCGATGACGGTGAGGCGCGTGTCGAAGGTGGTCCCGTGCTTGTAATAGACGGAGCCGTCCACAACGCAGGTGAAACGCACCGCGCCGTTCAGCTTATCGACGGGGAAATTGTGCCCGGTGATGGCGACCAGGCGACCGCCCTCGGGCAGGCGCGCCAACGCCGAGCGCACGTGATGGAAGTCCGCGTCGGAGACGCGCCCCTGCACGTGGAGCGCCGCCGAGAAAGGCGGGTTCATCAGCACGACCGACGGCGCGATATCGTCCGCCAGCCGGTCATCGATGCTGGCGGCATCATGGGTGCTGACCAGGCTGTCCGGGAACAGCCGCCGCAGAAGCGCGGCCCGCGTCTCGGCGATCTCATTGAGCGCCAGCCGCGCGCTCATGATCTCGGCGAAGACGGCGAGCAACCCGGTGCCGGCCGATGGCTCCAGCACCGCATCATCGCCGGTGAGGCCCGCCGCGATGCTGGCCACATAGGCAAGCGGCATAGGGGTGCTGAACTGCTGGAACTCCTCGGACTCCTGCGTGCGGCGGGTGTGGGTGGGAAGAAGCCCGGCGATGCGGGAAAGCATGGCGAACATCGCCACGGGTGAGCCCGCCTTCTCGCGCATGGCGCAACCATATTTGCGGAGGAACAGCACCTGCGCGGCTTCGCAAGCTTCGTATGCGGCTTTCCAGGTCCAGAAGCCCTCGGCGTCGGAACCGCCGAACGCCTTCTCCATCGCCTGCCGCAGGACGCAGGCCTCAATGAAAATGCCGCGTTCGAGACCGGTGAGAATGCGCTCCGCCGCCTTGAGGATGCAGGCGGCCTCTTCTTCGGGCGTACGGATGGGTGCGGCGGCCGTCACCGCCGCCGCTGGCGTCATCAGATTCATGAGATTGCTCCGGGATTGAGGTTTCAGGAATAGGCCGGGGCAGGCTCTCTCTTGCCCGCTCCCGGCCCACCCTCCTCCCGGTCTGCTCTCACTCTGGCCGGTGGTAAGCCTCGTAGGGATTCCCCTCCGCCAGATGGCCGAAGGGCGTGAAGAGGTATTCGCCGCCGTTGCGGCCGACGGCGCATATGACGTAACGCGGCGCGCCGGTTTCGGCGTCCGCGCACTCCATCAGCGCCAGGTCGCCGTTCTCGGCGGCGTGCATGAGGGTCTGGAAATTGGCGCGGATGTGGTCGGGGATCATGACGCCGCCCTCCCTGAGAGGAAGTTTGAGGGGCCGTCGCAGAGTGCGTGGCGATCGGGATCGATGACGAAGCCGAATTTGCCGCGCTGGTCGTATTCCTGATTGGACACAAGATAGCGCCGCTCAGCGGAATCGGGCTTGCCCCATTGCCCGCATCGGCCGCCTATTGTGGCGATGCACTCGACCATGCCGGGATGCTGGTCCGACCTGATGGCGCTGATCACCACCCAGTCTTGCGCATGGCATTCGTGGAAAAGGCGCTGGTCCTTGATGTGGGATTCGCCGGGGGCGAGGGCTTCGCCGGTGACCGCCTCATATTCATCCGGGCACCAATCCTTCAGTGTCCGGATCGCGGCCTCGTGCTGCGCATCGGTGAACCATTCGGGAAAAGCAAATGCGACCTTGGCCCAGGCGCAATCCTCTTCGAACCACCCGTCCTTTTCACGCAGGGCGGTATGCATCTGCGCCAGGCGTTCGGCGGAAAGCTTGAAGCCGCCATGGGACGGCGTGCTGTAGAAGACGATGCCCTCGGCGTATTCGCGGGCGTAATCGGCGACGCCCCAGGGCGTGTGGACGGGGCGTTCGTTACGGAAAATCATGCGTTCGCGTTGCACGTGACGTCTCCAGAAAAAGCGAAGCCCGGCCAGTCTTTCGACTTGCGCGGGCTGACGCCGCGCGGGGCCGGGCTTCATGTGGATGGGATGGACGGGAACAGCCGGAGCGATCACTCAGCGGCGGTGAGGAACTCCGGCAGATCGGCAGCCGGCCCTCCCTGGGCCTGATCGTCCGGCTCGGCCCCAGCGCCTTCACCGGCATGCGAAGCTGTCTCGACGCCGGGCGTGCGCAGCGGCTCGGGCAGCCAGCCGGTATCGGCCAGAAGCCGCTCGGCCTGCTCGGCCATGTCGGACTTCTTCAGCCCTTCGATCAGTTCCGCCATACCGGCGCCCTTGGCCTCGGTGACCGCCTCGAGGATACGGGCCTTCGGCACGCGATTGAGGTAGTTCTCCGCCATCGGCTTCCACCCGGCGGCAGTCATGTCGAGTGAAACCGCGCAGGCGACCTGGTCGGCGTGACGCCGGCGTCCCTGGGTCCGGTTCCATGACTCATGCATCGCGTTGACGGTGAGCGAAACGCAATGGGCGAAGAGCGCCATGCGGCTGTCATGGTCGAAATCGCAAAGGAACTCCCAGAGCAGCTCCGGCTCGTCAGGAAGCTGCTTCTCCCAATTCGCGTGCCGCTCGTCGATGGCCTTCGCCGACGGGCATTCCTTCAGTCCCGGCCCCTGAACGGTCGGCGTCGGGCTTTCGGCGCGAATCTCCAGGCAACTCACGGTCGGATAACGCCAGAAGGTCTGAAGCACGAGGGCATGGAGCGCGGCGAGGAAGGCGATGTCTGGATCGCCCGCCAATGCATCGCGCAGGGCGAGCGTCCGGTGCGCTGTCAGTTCCATGACCAGGCGCTCGGACAACGGCTTCAGGCCGTCTTCCTCACCATCCGCGTCGGCGTCGGAGGAACTCGTGTTCGTCGGATTCTGACTGGATGCGAAATGCGCGCCTTCGACGGAATTTGGTGATGCTGCATCGACATTGCCTCTTGCTTCGCCAGCATCACCCCCGTCGTCCGCGACCGGCGCCTCATCCTCGGGCCGGACATAGCCGCGCTCGACCTTCAGCCGGCCGTCGCTGTCGATGGAGACGAAGGAGCCGCCGCGCGCCACCTCTTCGGGGTCGTAGCGGACCGGCCGCTCCTCGAAGGCGTCGAGCTCCGCCTCGATCTCGGCGAGACGCCGGTCGATCTCCTCGGGCAGATCCTCGTCGCTTTCCTGGAAATAGCGCTGCTCGATTTCTTCGAACTCCGACCGCAGGGCTTCGCGGCGGGCATGCTCTTCGTCGGACAACGGCTCCATTTCGCCCATGACGCGACGCAGGCCGGCGGTGTGACCATAGGGGAAGTCCGGAGCGACCTCGATCCACTTCCAGCCTTCGGCCTTGATCAACTCGGCCTCGGCCACGAGCTTCTCGGTGACAAGCTGCTCCAGCAACGCCACATCCTGCAGCCAGCCTTCGTCATTCTGCGAGAACAGGTCGCGCAGCACGATGCCGCCGGCTTCCTCATAGGCGGCGAGCCCGACGAAGCGAGCGCGCTTGTCTGAGGCCAGCACCGTGTTCTCGGTCAGCAGCTTGCGGATGTAATAAGGCTCCTTGTTGTAGCCGCGCTGCACGGTCTCCCAGACCTGTTCCTGCCGGGCATGGTCGTCGGAAATCGTGAAGCTCATGAGCTGTTCCAACGACATCTCGTCATCGGCATAGACTTCCAGCAGCCTAGGCGACACGCTGGCCAGCTTCAGCCGCTGCCGGACGATCTGCGGCGTCACAAAGAAGCGGGCGGCGATCTCTTCCTCGCCGAGGCCCTGCTCCTTGAGCGACTGGAAGGCGCGGAATTGATCCAACGGGTGGAGCGATACGCGCTGGCAGTTTTCGGCCAGCGAATCCTCCTCCAGAATACCGTCCTCCCGCACGACGCAGGGGATCGGGGCATTCTTCGCCAGCCGCTTCTGCTTGACCAGCAGCTCCAGCGCCCGGTAGCGGCGTCCGCCGGCCTGCACCTCATATTTGTCGGTGGGCTGACCGTCCTCGCCGATCACCGCCCGCACGCTCAGGGATTGCAACAGCGTGCGCCGGACGATGTCCTCGGCCAGTTCCTCGATCGATACGCCAGCCCGCACCCGCCGGACGTTGCGGCTCGACAGCACCAGTTTGTCGAACGAAATGTCCCGGGACTGGGAGAGGGAGATTTTTCTGGGGTTTGCCATGTCGGTTCTCCGTGACGAGCCGGAGAAAGCCGTCTTTCCCCAACCAAGCTCGTCACGAAGACACCCGCTTCCCTCTCCCTCTCAGGCCCCCGCCGCTTCCTCCAGGTTGCGAAGGCGCGCGCGACCGCAACCAATTGAGCGTAGGAGAACGCATCTCATGGCTCAGGTTCCGGTTCGGCGCCAACAGCGAAGATGTGACGTCGAGCATCGGGCTGATTTCACCTTAGGCGGCTATCAGCGCAAGGACGACGGATTGGACGCTGGCGCTGACCGAAAACGTTCGCAGCCTGATAGGGGATGCGCCGGCCGACGGGGGAAACAGAGTATTCACGGCCGCCTTCCCACCTGCTGCTGACGCCGCCATTCGGCAGATGGATCGAAGGTTCCGTCCCAGATGCCGCGACGCAGAAACCGGGCCGAGCCCTCGTCGCTTGTGTAGTTATAGAGACGATTGGCTTCGCGATCGACAACCGCCCAGCCGTTCTTCGCTACCCAGCTATTGATATCGTCGGCATCGGCGTAGCAAACAGACACGAACCGGCCATGGGCATCGCGCGTCGTTCCCTGCCAGACTTCGCAATTGACTTTTCGGCCTTCCAGGAATTTGGTGAGCGCAGCAGCAGCCTCTCTGCCGCAAGGCCATTCCGCGCTATCACAACGACGGCAACGCTGGTCGATCTCTACAGCATCAATGCCGTAGAAGCGGTGCTTCTCACCGCCCACTTCGATTGTGTCGGCGTCGATCACATTGACCGGGCCGGAATGCTCTGCGTCGAGCGCGGGCCAGAAGGACAGGCAGGCGAAAAATACAATGCCGATGACGGCGGCCAGACGAACGAACTGGAACATGAAAGTCTCCTCACTGGCTGCGGGGGAGTCGGAATTCTCTTGCCGGCTCCAACCCTTCACCCGTCAGAAGCCTCCCTTTCCCTCCGTTGACCGCTCCAGAAGTCCCAGGTAGCCGCCGCTGACCATCTGCTCTGCCTCGCGAACAAGCCGTTGCATGCGGGAGCGATAACCGGACTCCCAGAGCTCCTGCGCCGCTGTCTCCCCGAAAATCGTGGCCGCCATCTGCCGCCGGCTCGCGCCCGCCATTTCTCCGTCCCAGGCGCGCAGCATCATTGCCCACCGCCTAGCCCGCTGCTCCGGCGGAAAGAGGCCACGCGGTAGACGGCCGAGGCGGCAAAGCCCACACAACCGCTGCAGCGCCAGGACCTTTGCCTCCATCTGTTGGCGCCCCGACAGCAAGTAGCGGAAGCACACAGGGCCGTCGAGAACACTGCCTGCCGTTACCATCAGTTGGAGATGGCGCAAGCCATCGCTGAAAAGCACGTGCTCGAATCCGCCACAACACAACACGGTCGCCATTGACGCAAGGCGTCGAATGTCGAAGGCGTCGGCGTGACCGGGTGCAATTGGCCGCGCTTCCACGATGAGCACAGACGGATTGCGGTCGGGTAGCCAAAAGACATCCGCAGCCGACAGAGCAATGCCAGTGGAGAAAGAGAACACCCCATCGTTCGAACGGCCCCGAATTTTGGATACAGAGGATTCGAGGTTGAGCGGCCTTCAGCCGACGCTCGGTAGTGGAGGGAAGACCTGGCGGCGGCAACTGAGGAAGCCAACCGGCGGCCGTGGCGAAATCGGGATTACGTTTGAGCCACTCCCAGGCCCAGCCGGCCCGATCCAGATCACCTAAAGATCTGTAACTGTCGGGATTGAGTCGACCGGCACGTGGAGCTATGTCGGGGACGGTTTTCTCCTTGGACATGGAGCTTTCCTCCTCCCGCGAGACCATCTGGCCGCAACAATCGCGGCGTGGCCATTTAATGGACCGTAGCGCGGCGCACGGAACGAGCAACCTTGCGTCAAATCAACATCATCTGCAGGAAGACTCCTAAAGTGATCAAGGTCTTCCGTCCTATGTTTTTTCTTTCCTCTCACCGAAAATCATCGATAATCCCATGTAATTCACAGCGTTTTATTCTTTCTTCATGACATTGGTTCGCAATGCCAGTCCTTGCGATTGATCGAATAGGTCATACCGAATTTGGCGGCATGGACTTCAACGATAAACGTTGGGGTCATTCATCTTGTGCTTCGGATCTTCGGGCGACATCAGCGAGCGGGAAGTTGAACCATCTCTTCCGGCGATAGAAACATGACCGGCAGCAGCAGCCGTCAGCAATTCCGGCTCATTCATCGAGCCCTCATGGATGTCATTCACGGTTGGCTTAATCCGGAACCACGTGGCATAGAGTGCCGGAAGGAACAACAGAATCAACACGGTTCCGGCCGCCGTACCACCAATGAGGGTATAGGCCATTGATCCCCAGAAAACGGAGTGCGTGAGGGGGATGAAGGCAAGCACGGCAGCAAGTGCGGTCAGGATCACAGGCCTCGTGCGTTGCACCGTGGCCTCGATGACGGCGTGGTAGTCGTCAAATCCAGCCGCCCGATTCTCCTTGATCTGCTCGGTCAGGATGAGCGTGTTGCGCATCAGGATGCCTGCCAGTCCGATCAGACCCAGGATCGCGTTGAACCCAAAGGGTTGGTTGAAGATGAGTAGCGCCGGTACGACACCGACGAGACCGAGCGGCGCCGTCAACATCACCATGGCCATCATTGAGAAGGACCGCACCTGAAGCATGATGACGATCAGCGTGGCGGCGATCATGGCCGGGAAAACCTGTGCCAACGCTGTATTAGCCTTGCTGGCCTCCTCGATCGATCCACCCGTTTCGATGCGATAGCCGGCCGGAAGGGACGCGATCAGCGGCTGAAGTGCCTTCATGATCTCCTTGGAAACCTCCGGCGGCTGGGTCGCCTCGTTGATATCCGAGCGGATCGTGATGACGGGCGTTCGATCGCGGCGTTTCAGGATCGGCTCTTCCAGACGGATTTCAGAATGGCCAATCTGATCGAGCGGAATCGAGCGACCATCCCGGCTCATAAGGGAGAAATCCGCCAGACGCGTCGGATCCAACCGTTCTCCACCGGCGCTACGCGCCACGACGGGAACATTGCGAATGTCCTCACGGACCTGAGTAACTGGAATACCGGTAAGGAGGAACTGGAGTTGCTGACTCACCTCCGCCTGTGAGAGACCAATGAGATTGAGGCGATCCTGATCGGGGACGAAGCGAAGTACAGGCGTGCGATTACCCCAGTCACGGTTGGCTTGGCGCACGTCCGGAACGCCCCGCATGATGTCGAGAGCCCTTTCGGAAATGCCGTAGAGTTGCTCGGGATCGGGCCCCATGATCCGGAATTCGACCGGAAACGGCGTATATGGACCAAACACAAGCTGCGCGACGCGCACGTAAGCTTCAGGCGTGAGTCCCTGTGCTACCGCCTCCCGGAGCCGGTGCTTCAACGCCTCGCGCGCCTCGGCATCCGGGGTCAAGACGACAATCTTGGCAAAGGCAGGATCAGGCAGTTCCGGCGCCATTGCGAAGAAGAAGCGGGGGGCACCCTGACCAACGTAGCTCGTGACGATCTCGGCCTCGGGCTGACCTTCCAGCCAATGTTCGAGTTTCTCGACCGTGGCGGTGGTCGTCTCAATGCTGGTGCCTTCCGGCAGCCGGACCTCGACCAGCACTTCAGGACGGTCGGATGTCGGGAAGAACTGCTGTTTGACGCCGCTCATGCCGACGACAGCGAGCGCGAAGGCGATCCCCACGATGGCGCAGGTCAGGAACTTGTGACGCACGGCGAAGACGATGAGCCTTCGCAGGCGCCGATAGTTCGGCGTATCGTAGATAGCTTGGTGACCACCCTCAACCGGCTCGATCGCGGGCAGCATCTTGACACCCAGGTAGGGCGTGAAGATCACGGCGACAAGCCAGGAGACGATGAGGGCGAAGCCCACCACCCAGAAGATGTTGCCAGCGTATTCGCCGGCAGTCGAGCGTGCGAACCCCACCGGCAGGAAGCCGGCGATCGTCACGAGCGTACCCGACAGCATCGGCGCGGCGGTATGGCTCCACGCATAGGCCGCCGCCTTGATGCGGTCCATGCCCTCTTCCATCTTCACCACCATCACCTCAATGGCGATGATGGCGTCGTCCACGAGCAGGCCGAGCGCCAGGATGAGAGCGCCGAGCGTGATGCGGTCGAAGAACCGGCCGGTCTCCAGCATAATGAGGAACACGACTGCAAGCGTCAGCGGGACGGCGGCCGCCACGACGATGCCGACACGCCAGCCCATGCTAATTAGGGCGATCAGCAGCACGACGCCGAGCGCCATCGCGAATTTCATCATGAATTCATCGACCGCCGAGGTGATGTTGACAGCTTGGTCGGTCACCTTGTCGAGCGTCATCCCGAGCGGCAACGTCCGTGCAATGGCCGCCGTCCTGTCCTCCAGCGCCTTACCAAGTGCAAGACCGTCCCAGCCCTCCTGCATCACTGCAGCGAGCATGATGGTGGGCTCGCCCTGACGGCGGATAAGGTAGGTGGGAGGGTCTTCATAGCCGCGGCGCACCTCGGCGATGTCGGAAAGTTTCAGCGTCCGCCCCTGAGCAGCAATCGGCGTATCGGCGATTGCCTGAACGCTGTCATAAGCGCCGTCGACTCGAATGAAGACCCTCGGTCCCCTGGTATCGATCGAGCCGGCTGGTGTAACGGTGTTTTGCCGCTGCAAGGCCGCGAAAATATCCTGCGCAGACACGCCGAGGGTCGCCAGCCTGGCGTAGGAGAACTCGACGAATATCTGCTCGGGACGTTCACCGAGAATGTTGATCTTCTTGACACCGGGTACGTGCAGGAGGTCCTGGCGGATCACCTCTGCCTGCCGGACCAACTCACGCATCGGCATGCCCTCCGCCTTGAGCGCGTAAAGGGCGAAGCTGACGTCCGAGTATTCGTCATTGACGAAGGGGCCGAAGACGCCCGACGGCAAGTTACGTGCTTCGTCTCCAAGCTTCTTGCGGGCTTGGTAGAACTCCTCTTGCACGACCGATGGCGGGGTGCTGTCCTTCAGCGTAACAGTCATATACGCATAACCCGGCCGTGTGGTTGTCTCCACCCGGTCGTACCAAGTCAACTCCTGAAGCCGTTTCTCTAGCGGTTCGGCGACAAGGTCTTGCATCTCGCGCGCCGTAGCACCCGGCCACGCCGTCGTGATCGTCAGCGTCTTGATGGTGAAATTGGGGTCCTCCGCCCGTCCAAGCATGATGAAGGCGTAAGCTCCAGCTGCCACCAGCAGGAGGATGAAGAACAGGGTGACAGCTCGTTCTCGAACTGCGATCGCAGAAAGATTGAGGTTCATCAGTTACCGCCGCTTTCAGACGCAGTTCTCACGCGAGCGCCTTCCTGCAGGAGATGAGCGCCGAGCGAAACAACCGGATCACCCGAACTCAGCCCAGAGATCACAGCGGCTTCGCCGCTCAGGCGAACCAGTTTGACAGGTTTAAAGTGCACGGTTGAGGTGGTGCTGTTCCAGACCCAGACGCCGGTCTTCTCGCCGTCATCGAGCACGGCACCCAGCGGCACCTGGACTTCCGGCTGTTTGGCCTGGCGGGCAAGCCGAACGGTCACCGTAGCTCCAAGTGGAGCCGACGCGGCCTCGCCGTCGAGAACGTAGCGGGCCTCATAGGTCCGGGTCTGCGGATCGGCAGAGTCCGAGAGTTGCCGGAGATGCGCCATATAGCGATGCTCACCTCCCCCATACACACTGGCCTCAGCCACCGAACCAATCGCCGGCCGGATCGTCTCAGGAAGTGCGACCACCGCTTCGCGGGGGCCAGCCTGGGCGATCCGCACCACCGTCTGGCCGGCGGAGACGACCTGTCCCGGCTCACCAAGCGTCTCGACCACCGTTCCGTCCGCATCAGCCACCAGGACGGCGTAGGTCGCCTCGTTCTCGGCGACCCTCGCATCGGCCTCGGCGGCGGCGAGCTGCGCCTTGGCGGTATCCAATGCCGCCTTCGCCTGCTCCCAGCGTTGTTTGGGAACCCAGCCGTCATGGAGCAACCTGGCGTATCTGCGTTCATCAGGTTCCAACTGAACGACCTGAGCCCGCGCTGCGACAACGGCATTGTGCTTCGCCGTGAGCGCAAGCCGAAGGTCGGTCGCATCAATCCGCATCAGCGGCTGGTCAGCATTGACCTCCTGTCCGACATCCACAAGCCTTTCCATGATCTTGCCAGGAACACGAAAGCCGAGATTGCTCTGAACCCTTGCTCCGACAACGCCCGTGAAGCTGCGTTCGGATCCGGTCACCCGCATTGCGCTTACCAGCTTGACGAGCGACGGCTCAAGTCTTGGGTCGTTTGCCACGGCCGCTTCCTTTGCGGAAATGGAAAATATGGCGAGTGCAGCAGCCCCCGACACCGCGATCAGGAGGCCGCCCAGCACAACGACGCGTCTCTTTTTCATGCCAAAGCCTCGTCCAAAATAGATTGCGTTCGACCTCTATATAGCCTATATAGATTACGAACGCAATCCAAAAGGAGATCAGCCATGCGCGTGAGCCGCATTAAAGCCGAGGAGAACCGCCAAGCCGTGATCGACGTGGCAAGTCGCCTTTTTCGGGAACGCGGCTTTGACGGCATTGGCCTCAAGGACTTGATGGAAGGGGCCGGGCTGACCCAGGGCGCGTTCTACAAGCAGTTCGCATCGAAAAATGATCTGGTGGCGCACGCATCCCGGCGGGCATTGGAGAGTGCCCTTCATCGATGGCTGGCTGCAGCCGCGGATAGTCCGCAAGACCCATTGGGCGCAATCGTCGCCTTCTATCTCAGCATGGGGCACTGCGCGGAAAGAATGGACGGTTGCCCGGTCGTTGCGCTCGGCTCCGACGCAGCCCGGCAGGGCGCCGACGTGAAGGCGTCATTCGAAGCCGGGATCAGGGAATATCTCGAGATGCTCGGCAGCTGGATTGACGAGGTCGACAGCGAGGAGCCCGGCAGCAAGGCCATGACTGTTCTCTCGACGATGGTCGGTGCGGTGCTCCTCGCGCGCGCCGTAAACGACGAACGGCTGTCGCGGCGGTTCCTGCAGGCAGCTGCCGAAAGTGTCCTGGCGTGCTCGCCGTCGGACGATGCAAATGAGGGACTGCGCCAATGACAATGAGTTCGCCAACGAGCGCTCGCAATCCCGCCGGGTCGATCGCCGCATCTGCGGACTACTTCTGAGCTTGATCTTGTTGCGAAGCTAGGGGCGGGAGCATTCGCCGCCCGTTGATGGCGGAAATACAGCCGATCGCTTTGCTTCCTCCGGAGAATGGCAAGGTCGAACTCCTGGCTACGTCCGGATCGCGGGCGACAGGATCAACTTCATCGCGAACCAGAGCCGGTTGATAGAGAAAACAACGCGATCTCCAACGACCCCGACGTGTTCGTTCACCGCCGAAACGACGTGCCAGCGCCTGGGCAGTGATCTTTTTCGTTCTATCCACCGAGTTCTGTGGCCGTCGACCGGCCGTCGTTGTTTCGAAACACAATCCAGCAAGAGAAAGACGTGAGCCCCATGAAAAAGACCAATCTCGGCATCGCCCTTGTGACGGGAGCATCCTCCGGTATCGGATACGCTGCGGCCAAAGCTCTGCAGACGGCGGGTTACCACGTCTTTGGGACCAGCCGCCGCGCGGCGTCCACAGGACCAGACAGCGTCGCTATGTTGACCTGCGACGTAACCGATGAGACGTCCGTGGCGAAGCTGGTCGAGGAGGTGCTGGCTGAGGCCGGACGCATCGACCTCCTAGTCAACAATGCCGGCGTAGGCCTATTCGGCGGTGCGGAGGAGTCCTCGCTTGCGCAGGCTCGAGCCTTGTTCGACGTCAACGTGTTTGGCGTTATCCGTATGACCAATGCGGTGTTGCCGGTCATGCGTCGCCACGGGAAAGGCAGAATTATAAATCTGAGCTCGGTCTATGGCTTCATTCCGGCTCCTTATTTCGCGCTCTATGGAGCAACCAAACATGCCGTGGAAGGTTACTCCCAGTCGCTTGACCATGAGCTGCGCACACTCGGGATTCGCGTCACCCTTGTCGAGCCGACCTACACACGCACCGCTTTCGATGAAAATCTCGTCAAGCCGGATCAATTGCTCGAGACTTATGAGCCCGCGCGCGCGGGCATGACCGGTGTTGTGGCGGAAGCGATAAAGCAAGGCGACGCACCTGAAGTCGTTGCTGAAACCATCCTGAAAGCAGCGACAGATCCCAAACCGAAACTGCGCTACCCGGCAGGAAAACTGGCGCGTAAAGTCAGCATTCTGCGCCGCTTCGTCCCTGAATCCGGTTTCGACAAGAGCCTTCGCAAGATGCTTCAGCTACCGGCCTGACCAAATCACAAAGTCGTAGTCCTTCCCTCGGAAACGACTTCGTCGGTATTTGGCCTTGTGAAGGATAGAGCCCCATGACCACTGTCTCCCGCCGGGCCGCCTCAATCGGCCCGACACCCGTACGCGGGGCCCTGCCCGGCATTCTCGCAGGGCCGATCATACCAACAATGCTTCGTCTCGCCTTGCCGACGATCATAGTGCTCGTTGTCCAAACGCTCGTAGGGGTGGCAGAGACCTATTTCATCAGTTTTCTTGGAACGGATGCGCTCGCCGGTGTGACATTGGTATTCCCGATCCTGATGCTCATGCAGATGATGGCGAACGGTGGCATCGGCGGGGGCGTTTCCTCAGCCGTTGCGCGGGCTATCGGGGCCGGCCGCAATGCCGATGCCGATGGAATGGTCTGGCATGCGATTGTCCTCGCTTGCGCGTTGGGGCTCCTCTTCACGGCAGCAGCCATTCTTTGCAGCCCGATCCTCTATCGGTCAATGGGTGGAGCGGGGCCAACGCTGACGGCAGCGCTCATCTATTCAGGTGTCGTGTTCGCGGGCTCCATCCCAATCTGGATCACGGCTTTGCTATCGTCCGCCCTTCGTGGTGCTGGAAATGTAACCGTGCCGGCGCTCGTAGTCCTCTCGAGCGCTGCGATCCTTCTCCCCTTGTCTCCCGTGCTGATCTTTGGTTGGGGGCCCTTTCCACGGCTCGGTGTCGCGGGGGGCGGGGCTGCGGTAGTCATCTACTATGTAGTCGCCACGCTTACTTTTATATTCTATCTGCGATCACCACGCAGTCCCCTGAGACTCAAGATCACTCCGCTCCGCGGGCACCTATTCAAGGAAATCCTTGGCGTAGGCTTCCTGTCCGCGGTCGGCGCGGTTCAGGTCAATCTTACGGTCATCTTCGTGACGGCCGCTGTCGGTCACTTCGGCGCGGATGCCATCGCCGGATACGGCATCGCCTCACGTCTCGACTATATTCAGATTCCACTTCTCTTCGGCCTCGGCACCGCCGTCGTGACCATGGTCGGCATCAATATCGGGGCCGGGCAGATAGTTCGGGCGCGCCACATTGCCTGGATCGGAGCCATCCTTGCCTTTGGAGTAACTGAGCTCATCGGCCTCGCCGCCCTGGTCTTCCCGCATATTTGGATCGGCCTGTTCAGCGATGATCCTCAGGTGTTGGCGATGGGTACCACCTATTTGCGGAATGTCGCGCCGGTTTACGGCGCCGTCGGATTGGGCTTGGTGCTTTATTTTGCCAGCCAAGGAGCGAAACACGTCCTGCTTCCCGTCCTGGCAGGTACCGCGCGCATGATCATTGCGGCCTTCCTCGGCTGGTCGGCGGTTAACTGGTTCGGTTCCAGCCTCTCGGTTCTGTTCCATATCGTCGCCCTAGCGGCAGTCGTCTATGGCGCACTCACGGCCGCCGCCGTACTAAATTCTTGGGGTCGTCGCTCTGCAAACAAGCCGCTCGCCCAAACAGGTTTCACGCCTGATGGCGAAGATGGGGCTGTCGGCCATTTACCAGAAGCCGAGGACCAGTGATCCCCCTCCGGACCATCCCACCTATCCCTATCTGTTGAAGGACATGGAGATCACCCGACCCAACCATGTCTGGTGCTCCGACATCACCTATATCCCAATGCGGCGGGGTTTTCTGTACCTCGTGACGATCATGGACTGGGCGACCAGGAAAGTCCTGTCCTGGCGGCTATCCAACACCATGGAGGCGGACTTCTATATCGAGGCCTTGGAAGAGGCCCTGACCCGCTTTGGGAAACCGGAGATTTTCAACACGGATCAGGGCAGTCAGTTTACCAGCCCCCGGTTCACCGGTGTCCTTCTGGACGCCAAGGTCCAGATCAGCATGGACGGCCGGGGCCGATGGATGGACAATGTGTTCATCGAAAAGCTCTGGCGATCGGTGAAATACGAATGCGTCTATCTCCACGCCTTCGAAACGGGATCGGACCTCCGGGCGGGATTGAACCGGTGGATGACCTATTACAACATGCGACGGCCCCATTCGGCACTGGCTGGACAGACGCCAGATGAGGCCTATCATCAGATCACGCCATCCCCCTGTCCGGGGCATGCCCCGGACAGGGGGATGGAGACGGCGCTGGCGGCATGATCATCAAACCGGGAACAGCTTAACAAAGCCGCCAAACTGTCCAATCAATGGGGGCCACCTCTTTGCTCAACATGCGCCGATCGGCGTAAACACCAACAGGACTCCGGTTACGGCTGGATGAAAGTTCAGTGGCAGGTCAAACTGACGGCAGATGAATTAAAATCAGCGCTACGATCGGCCAACCGGACGCGCGCGCCTGGCAATTGCGACAGCGTTCTCAAGGAAGCCACGGCAGCGAGCGGCAAGTTCACCCATGATGAAGTCATCGCCCGCAACCGGGCGGTGACTGAGTGATCGATCAAACTGTCAAGAATAGAGACCACCCGCATGGCTTGTCAGATCCAGGACCGCCGAACTTTTGCGGATCCTTATGACGGGAGCGACGTCGAGGCTGCCGGAAAGCACCTAGAAAACAGCAAAGGCCGCCTTTCGGCGGCCTAAGTGATTGTTATATCTCACATTCTATGGTGTTATAACAAAAG